>CAZRVT010000006.1:0-74063 GCA_964603505.1 uncultured Holophagales bacterium
AAAAGCCGCCTGATAGAGAACATTAGTTTTCGTCATTTAATGCAACATTAGGGTGAACTCTCAACTCCGAACTTCTTCTATCGGCTACTCCCCGACGATCTTGACCAGCACCCGTTTCCGCCGCCGGCCGTCGAACTCCCCGTATAAGATCCGCTCCCAGGGGCCGAAGTCGAGCTTGCCGCCGGTGACGGCTACCACCACCTCGCGCCCCATGATCGTGCGCTTGAGATGGGCGTCGCCGTTGTCCTCGCCGGTGCGGTTGTGGCGCCAGCGGTCGATCGGGGCGTGGGGGGCGAGCTCCTCCAGCCAGGCATCGAAGTCGGCGTGGAGGCCGCTCTCGTCGTCATTGACGAAGACGGAGGCGGTGATGTGCATGGCGTTGACCAGGCACAGCCCCTCTCGGATGCCGCTCTCCCGCAGGCACGCCTCCACCTGCGGGGTGATGTTGACGAAGCCCCGGCGGGAGGGGATCTCGAACCACAGCTCCTTCCGGAAGCTCTTCACCGGGCCCTCCCTTCCACGGCCTGAAGGATGCGGGGCAGGTCGGCCGCCGGGAGTTGGTGCGCGTCGGGGAGGCGCTTGAGGAGTTCCAGCAGGTCGGGGTCCTCCCTCAGCACCGGCCCCAGCACCGTCAGCGCTTCGGCCTCCCGGCCCGCCGTCCAGAGGGTGACCCCCTGCCAGAACCGGATCTCGGCCATCCGCGGAAGGAGCGCGGCGGCCTCGGAATAGTGCTTCAACGCTCCCGCGACGTCCTTGAGGGCCAGGGCCACGTCGCCGCGGTTCATCGCCGCGTAGGCCCGGTGGACGGTCCAGAGGCGCCGCAGTTCGGGCAGGGGGGCGGGGGAGTCCTCCACCCGCAGGTCCACGACGACATTGCGGAAGGCGGGTCCATCGGGCTTGACCTTCACCACCTTGATCGCGGCCGACTGTTTCCCCCGCAGGTCGCCCCCCGCGGCTTCAGCGGCTTCGAGCGCCTTCAGCATTCTTTCTGCGAGGGGGCCCGTCGTCTCCCGGAAGGCCTTGGCCATCGCCGCGGGGACCTGGTCGGTCCGCATGATGTTGGCCTGGACGGCGAAGTGCTCCCCCTCGATGTGGCCGGCGTGGGCGATGCACTCCCCGCCCGTCCAGACGGCCACGCCCCCGGCGGCGTCCACCATCCCCACCTGCCGGACGGCGCTCTGCGGGTCCGCGGCCAACAGGGCCCGGAGCGCTTCCGCCGCGCCCTTGCCGCCCCGCATCAGGTCGAGGCCGAGGGGGCCGTACGACACCTCGACGAACGACTGGGTAGCCACGGCCCCCACCCCCGCCTCGGCCCACACCACGCCGTTGCCGACGGAAAACCAGTGGCTCTGGACCGCCATGCCCATCTCGTCGCCGTCCCAGGCGACGATGGAGTAGGTGGCCAGGACGGGCAGGGCCGCCAAAAGCGACAACACCCCGATCATGATTGTGCGCATGGTCGTTCTCCTTTCACATGACGCCGGCGAACCGCCGGAGGCGGGGAGCTATTCGTCCGGAGGGGCATTGCCCCCCCCGCTCTCCAATTGCGACAGGAGGCGTTCCGTCTCCTCCTTGGAGAGGAGGATCTCCCGGGGCTTGGCCCCCTGCGTGGGGCCGATCCACCCCTTCTGCTCCATCACGTCGAGAAGGCGCGAGGCCTTGGCGTAGCCCACGCGCAGTTTCCGCTGGAGGAAGGTGGCCGAGGCGATCTTGGTGGTCAGCACCGTCCGCACGGCCTCCCCGAACAGGGGGTCGGACTCGTCGGCTTCGCCGTCGGGGGAGGCCTCCGCCTTGGTCTGGAGGGCGACCACGGACTCGATGTAGTCGGGCCGCTGCTGGGCCTTGAGGAACTTCACGACGCGGGAGATCTCGGGGGAGGAGACGAACGAGCCGTGGATTCGGCGGAGGCGGGAGGAGGTGGAGGTGAGCATGAGCATGTCGCCGCGCCCCAGGAGCTTTTCGGCGCCGTTGTCGTCGAGGATGACGCGACTGTCCACCTTGGAGACCACAGCGAAGGCGATGCGGGTGGGGAAGTTGGCCTTGATGATGCCGGTGATGATGTCGGTGGAGGGGCGCTGGGTGGCCATGACCAGGTGGATGCCGACGGCGCGGGCCATCTGGGCCAGGCGGGCGATGGAGTCCTCGATCTCCTTGCGGAGCTGCAGCATCAGGTCGGCCAGCTCGTCGATGAAGATGACGATGTAGGGGAGCGGCTCCCCTTCGCCGCGGGTCCGGATCGTGTGGTTGTAGGCCTCGATGTCGCGGGCCTGGACCTCCTTGAGCTTGCGGCTGCGGGTCTCCAGCTCGACGAGCGCCCACTGGAGGGAAGCGGCGGCGCGCTTGGGGCTGGTGATGATGGGGGCGCAGAGGTGGGGGATGTCCTCGTAGATGGAAAACTCCACCTTCTTGGGGTCGATGAGGATGAACTTCACCGCGTCGGGGGCGGCCTTGAAGAGGATGCTCATCAGGATCGCGTTCATGGCCACGCTCTTGCCCTGCCCCGTGGAGCCGGCGATGAGGAGGTGCGGCATCTTCGCCAGGCTTTCGACCACCGGGGCGCCGTGGATGTCCTTGCCCAGGGCGATCGTCAGGGGGGATTTGGAGTCCTTATAGGCGGGCGACTCGATGATCTCCCGCAGGGCGATGACCTCGCGGTTGGGGTTGGGGACCTCGATGCCGACCGTCCCCTTGCCGGGGATGCGGTCGATGCGCACCGCCTCGGCCTTCAGCGCCAGGGCCAGGTCGTCCTGCAGGGCCAGCATGCGGGTGAGCTTGATCCCCTCGTTGGGCTTGAACTCGAAGGTCGTGACCACCGGGCCCGGGTGGATGCTCTCCACGCTGCCCGTCACCTGGAACTCGCCGAACTTGGCCTCGATGGCCTTGCCCATGTCCATCAGGATGCGGTTGTTCTCCCGCGGCAGCTGCTCCGGCGGGTCGAGCAGGGCCGGATTGGGGAGCGTGTACCCTTCGCTGGGGACCGGAAGGAGCCGCTGCTGGGCCGGCTCCGCCGCCGGCGCCTTCGGACGCGGCGCCCGGGTCGGGCGCTTGGGCCCGGCCTCGGCCTTCGAAGCGGCGGCCAGCGGGTGCCCCAGCTCCTCCTCGAGCGACCCGGGGGGGGGAAGAGGCGGCGGCTCTTCCTTCTCGGCCCGGAGGATCTTGTCGGCGATGCGGCGCTCGGTCTTGCGGTGGCGCCACCGGTAGAACCACAGCGTCAAACGCTCGCGGAAGGCGGTCCAGGCGCCGCCGCCGGGCGCGGGGGCGTGGCCGGGGATCCAGACGAAGAAGAGCATCCCGCCAAGGGCGGCGAAGAACAGGCAGGCGAGGCGGGAGCCCCAGAACCCCAGGCTCTCCGACAAGACGCGCGCCAGCCCCTGCCCCAGGAGGCCGCCGGTGAGGAGGCGGGACCCCCGCCAGGGGATGTCGGGGACGAGGAGGCCGAGGAGGGCCGGGAAGAAGAGGAGGAACAGGACGCTGCCGGCGACTTTGAGGACCACCTGGGCGCGGGCGAGGGGGGCCTCCAGGCGGCGGGCGTGGTAATAGATGAACACGCCGAAGAGGGCAACAAGGACGAAGGCGGCGGTCCCCACGAGCTGGAAGCACACCGCGGCCACCGAGGCGCCCACGGTGCCGACGAGGTTGCGCGGCGCCTCGTAGGCGCCCGCTGCGCGCTGGTTCAGGATGGAGACATCGTCGGGGTGGTAGGAGGCCAGCGCCAGGAAGAAGAGCAGGGCCAGAAACGCCAGGACGAGGACGACGATCTTGCGGATGAACAGGTCAACGGACATGGACAAAGAGGGCCGCGGCCGCGAGGACGGCGAGGTAGAGGGCGAAGGGCCACAGCCGGCGGCGGGCGAAGACGGCGCGGGTCCAGTGGATGGAGAGGAGGCCGACGCCGAATGCCGCGATGAAGGCCGCCGCGAAGGCCCCCCAATCCACGGTCCCGAGGGTGGCGCGGTGCTGCCACAGCTCCAGGGCGTTTGCCAGGAGGATGGCGGGGATGGAGAGGATGAAGGAAAACTCGCACGCCTTCGCCGGATCCACCCCCAGCCGAACGCCGGCGCAGATGGTCAGGCCGGAGCGGGAGAGGCCGGGGAAGACCGCGATCCCCTGGGCCAGCCCGACGAGGGCGGCCCGGCCCCACCCCAGGGGGCGCTCCGGGGGGGCGGGGAGCCACGTCGTCAGGGCCAGGACGGCGGCGGTCCCCAGCAGGAGGAGCGCCACGGCTCCGGGATGCCCGAAGGCCGCCTCCGCCAGGGGCTTCAGCGCCAGCCCCACCGCCCCCGTGATCCCGGTGGCCACGATCAGCAGGCCCGTCTGCTCGGGGCGGAAGTACGCAGGGAGTTCGCGGCGGTAATAGACGAGCACCGCGGCCAGGGTGGCTAAGTGGAGCCATACATCGAAGAGGAGGGGCGGCTCGGCGAAGGCGCCCGAAAAGGACTGCGCCAGGGCCAGGTGCCCCGACGAGGAGACCGGCAGAAATTCGGTCAGACCCTGAAGGATGGCCAGCCCCAGGGCCAGCGGGAGCGGCACCTACGCCTCCCCCAAGCGGGCCAGGAGCGCCCGGTAGGCCCCCGGGTCGGCCTGGTGGGGTCGGGTGCGCTCCTCCAGGCCGGCGGCGGCGAGGGCCTCCCGCAGGCGGTCGGCCGGGTAGTGCCCCTTGAGGTTGTTCCACAGCGTCTTGCGGGGGGCGCCGAAGGCCCGGTTCAGGAGGAGGGAGAAGGCATTCCAATCCGGCCGGTCCGCTCCGGCCGGGGCCGAAAGACGGAGGGCGGCGGAATCCACCTGCGGGGGCGGGACGAATGCCCCCGGCGGGATGACCCCGAGCCACTCGACGCGGGCCCAGGTCCGGGCGAGGACCGAAAGGGCGCCGTACTCCGGTGAGCCCGGGACGGCATGCACCTTCTCGGCCACTTCCTTCTGGAAAGTCAGGACCATTCCGCCCATTTTATCAAGGTGGGGCAGATACCGCAAGAAAATGCGCGTCCCCGCGTTGTAGGGCAGGTTCCCCAGGACCGCCTCCACGCCCTGCTCCGCGAGGAACGCCGGGAGGTCCTCCGGGAACCGGGTGGCGTCGGCGAAGTGGACGGTCAGCCCCGGGCGGCGCAACAAGGGCTCCAGGTCCCGGTCCTTTTCCACCGCGACCACCCGGACGCCCCGCTCCAGGAGGCGGAAGGTGAGCGCCCCCCGGCCGGGCCCGATCTCCAGGACCGTCGAACCCGCCCGGACGCCCAGGGCCTCCACCAGGAGAGCCGCGTGCCGCGGCGAGGCCAGGAAATGCTGGCCCAGCGATTTTTTCGGCATCCCTTGCTTTTTGTCCCCCGATCTGTTAAATCTTAGGCGAGCCGTGGAAATCCATACGCTGCCTCAGGCCGAGCTCGAACCGTTCCTGGACCGCAAGAAGGCCGCCCTCGCCTTCGATACTACCATAGAATTCGCCGAGTACCTCCGCCGCGTCCTCTCCCTCGTGGCGGAGTTCGTCCCCTGCGAGGCGGCCTCCATCCTGCTGGACGACCCCCGCACCAAAGTTCTCCACCCCGACCAGAACCTCCTCACCTTCGTCGCCGCCTACGGCACCCGCAGCGCCGGGCTGGTCGGCAAGCAGGTGCGCCTCGACAAGGGGATCGGCAGTTTGGTGTACATCACGCGCCGCCCGTATCTGACCAACGACCCCGACAACGACCCCCACTTCGACGCCTCCTTCGACCGCATCAGCGACTTCCACACCCGCTCCATCCTCGCCCTCCCCGTCATCATCGACGACGCCGTCATCGGCGCCCTCGAGCTCGTCAACTGCATCCGCACCTGGGGGTTCACCCAGGCGGACGTCCGCCTCATGTCCCTCTTCGCCGACTACACCGCCCTCTCCGTGCAGTCGCTCCTCGACGCCCGCCGCGCGAGCCGGGCCGCCATCACCGACGAGCTCTCCACCCTCTACAACGACCGCTACTTCCACATGAAGCTCCTCGAGCAGATGGAAGCGGCCCGCCGGGAGGGGCGCGACCTGGCCCTCCTGTTCCTGGACCTCAACCGGTTCAAGGCGGTCAACGACCGCCACGGCCACCTGGCCGGCTCGCAGTGCCTGCGCGAGGTGGGGCTTTTGCTGAGGGATGCCACCTGCTGGCCGGGGGCCCTCCTGGCCCGCTACGGCGGCGACGAGTTCGTGGCCATCCTCCCCGGCGCGACGCGCGCCGAGGCCGAAAAGGCCGCGGCCTGCATCCGGAGCACCATCGAAGGACACACCTTCCTCGCCCGCTCCATGGGGTTTAACGTCCCCCTCCTCAACCTCAAGGGGGCCATCGGGTGCGCGGTGGGGATCGCCATGCTCTCGGAGGACACCGACCCCGCCGCCCCCCTGGAACAGCAGAAGGACCTCCTCATCCGACGGGCCGACGAGGCGATGTACCGCGGCAAAAGTGGCCGCTGAGGCCCCCGGGGCCCCTCCCCTCCCAACGCACCCCCGCCTCCCCTTCGACTTGCCGGTCGCCGCGGGGCTGGCGGCATCGCTCCTCCTGTCGCGCATCCTCATCCTCCAGGGGCTCCCGGTCCGCCTTTCGGGGGCCGGCGTCTTCTGGCTCTCCGGGCTGGGGGGAGACCTGGCGGTGGTCCTCGCGGCCGCCCTCGCCGCGGGGCTCCTGTCCGGCCGGCGGTGGACCCGCTGGACGGCGCGGGCGCTCCTCCTCGGGGCGGGCCTGCTCTTCCAGTTCGTCTGGGTGCTCTACGCCCTCTATTTCCTCCATCCCATCCAAAAGGCCCATTTCGCCTTCCTGTGGAACCGGGAGTTCGTGGCCGGCTCCTCCGGGGCCCTGCGGCCCCTCCCGCTCGCGATGACCGTCCTCGTGCCGTGGGCGGCGGCGCTCTGGGTCGGGGCGTTCGTCCGCCGTCCCGCCCGGGTCCCCGCCGGGGCGGCCGGCCTGCTCTTCCTGGCGGGCGCCGGGGCCTCCCTCGTGGGCCCGCCCCATTTCGCCGGCCTCCAGCGCAACGCCCTCCTGGCGGTGCTCGCCGCCGAGGAAGGGGTCGCGGCAGGGGCGCCGGCGCGGGGGGGCGGAACGGCGGAAGCGTGGCCGGAACCCGGGTTCTCCCCGGAGCGCCTCCGGGAGCTGCTCCCGCCGGGGACCGTGTTCACGGACCCCGCCTATCCCCTGATGCACGCCGGGCCCGTCCCCGGCCCCGGTCCGCGGCCGCGCAACGTCGTCCTTTTCGTGATGGAGGGGGTGCGGCGGCGGGAGACCCTGTTGGAGGGGGTGGCGCCGAACCTCCGGGACCTCGCCGCCCGGGGCACCGTGTTCCCCAACGCGTGGGCCCACGGCTGCTTTACCGAGGTGGCCGAGTTGGCGCTGACCGCCGGCGTCTGGGACCACCCCGCCCGCCCCGTCGTCCGTTTCCAGCCCGACTTGCCCTTGGCCGCGCTCCCCGGGGTCCTGCGCAAGCGCGGCACTTCCGGCGTCTGGGTCCACGGCGGAAGCCGGTTCTTCCTCGACCGCCACCGGTATTTTCAGCGCCTGGGGTTCTCGATGGTGGACCAGGACGCCTTCGCCGCCGGCGACTGCCGCACGCCGTGGGGGTTCTCTGACAAGGCCTTGGCGCGGCGGGCGGTCGAGGTGCTCGGCAGGACGCGCCCGCCCTTCTTCGCCTTCATCCTCACCCTCTCCAACCACCACGCCTTCGACCTTCCCGCCGACGCCGGCCCGGCCTTTTACGAGCCCGGGGGCATCCGCGAAGGGGGGATCCTCCGGACCGCTCGCGAGGGATTGCTCAGCTTGAACTACGCCCGGAAAATGACCAACACCGTCCACTACACCGACGAGGCGCTGGGGCTCTTCCTGGAGTTGGCGGCACAGGAGCCGTGGTTTGCCGACACCCTCGTCGTCGTCACCGGCGACCACGGCCTGCCGGTGGCCCCCGAGGAGCCGCTGGCGGACGCCTTCGAGTATATGGAAACGCGGCACACCGTCCCGCTGGTGGTGGCGGGGCCGGGGATCGGGGCGGGACGGACGGACCCGCGCGTCCTTTCCCACCTCGACCTCTACCCCCTCCTGCTCCGTCTCCTCGGGGCCGAGGTTCCCAACCCGGGGGTGGGCTTGGACCCGGGGGGGGCCTGGACGGAGCGTCCCCGCCCCGCCCTCGTCCTCAACGACGACGGCTGGGCCCTGGCCGTGGATGACGGCGGCCTTCTCATGGCAAAATACACAAGGGACGGGGGGCGGCCGCGGCGCCTGGAGACCCGGGTGCGGGGGGGGGGCGCCCGACCCGACCTCGTGGCGTTCCTCACCCTATACATGGAGGGCTACCCGTGGCTGCTGGAACAGCGCCGCCTCGCGCCGTGAACGGAGGGACCCGATGCGCACCGTGATCATGGGGGACATCCACCTGGGCTCCCCCCTGTGCCGGGCGCGGCTCCTGCGCCGGGTCCTGGAGGAGGTTCCCATGGACCGCCTCGTCCTCAACGGCGACATCTTCGACGACGTCAACTTCCGCCGGTTCAACGCCGACCACTGGGGCGTCCTCCAGACGGTTCGAGCCCTGAGCGAGCGGATCGAGGTGGTGTGGATCCGGGGCAACCACGACGGGCCGGCCCAGATGCTCGAGCCCCTCCTGGGGATACGGGTCCACGACGACTTCGGCTTCCGATACCGGGGAGAGGCCGTTTTCGTCACCCACGGCGACGCCTACGACGAGATCCAGCGCTCCGCCCAACAATTCCGGGAATTGCGGCGCCACCTTCACGGCCTGGTCATCTGGTTCGACGTCCCCCGCAAGACGGCCATCCGGCTCGCCCAGCGCGCCTCGTCGGTCTTCGCCCGCGCCGCGGAGCGGGTGAAACGGCGGGCGCTGGCCGACGGGATGAAGCGGGGAGCCCGGTGGGTGGTGGTCGGCCACACCCATCACCGCGAAGAGGACGAGGAAAACGGGATGGGCTTCTTCAACCCCTCCTCGTGGCTCACTCCGCATCCGGCCTTCGTCCTGTTCGACGAGGACGAACCCGCCCCTCGCCTCGTGGCGATCGACGACCAACGCCTCACCCTGGCCGCCCGGGCGCACGCCCGCCGAAAGGAGAACCCGTGAAGACCGCCGCGCCCCTCCTCCTCGCGATCCTGCTTTCGCCGGCGATCCTTTCCGCCCAGTGGGGCGTTCAGGTCGACCTCCCCTCGCGCTTCATCTGGCGGGGGTTCGATCTCTGCGCCGACAACCACGCCGCCTTCCAGCCCTCGGCCACCTACGCCTTCGGAAGGAGCGGCTTCTCCGTCAACCTGTGGGGGAGCATGGCGCTGGACGCCCGGGAGGAGCTGGGGGAGTGGGACGAGCTCGACCTCACTTTGACCTATGCGTTCACGCCGGCCGAGGGCCTCGACGCCTCCGCCGGCTTCACGAACTACGGCTGGTGGTGGGCCGACGCGTTCGACTGGGGGAAAAACACCACGCAGGAAATCTTCGCCTCCCTGCGGCTGACGGGCGCGCCGCTGGCCCCGGGGTTGACGGTCTATTACGACTTCAACCTGAACACCGGCCTCTACGCCGCTGCGGACGCCGGCCATGCGTTCAAGCTGTCCGAAGCGACTGCGCTGGTCCTGAACCTCGCCCTGGGCTACAACGCCCGGTTCCGCATCGCAGGAAGCGGCTTTTCCGACGCCACCCTCTCCGGCGCCCTGCCGGTGAAGACGGGCCGGTTCACGGTCACCCCGTTTGCGAAATACTCCCGCATTTTCCTGGAGGAGGTCAACGACGCCGATTACGAGGCGTGGGGCGGGGTGTCGGTGGGGTTCTGATCGGACGGCCTACGACAGGACCACCCGCAGGAACTTCCGCTTCCCCACCTTGAAAACGCGGTCCCCCTTCTCGGACGCCTTAAGCCGGAACTCGGGGTCGGAGACGCGCTCGCCGTCCATCTCCACGGCCCCCTGGGCGATGAGGCGGCGGGCCTCGCCGTTGGAGGCAACCAGCCCGGCGTCCTTGAGGACCTTCGCCAGGAGGTGCTCCTCGCCCAGGGCCAGGTGGGCGACCGGGATGTCGTCGGGGACCTGCTTCTGGGCGAAGACCTTCTCGAAGTGCTCGTGGGCGGCCTGGGCGGCCTCGCGGGAGTGGAACCCCGCGGTGATGGTCTTGGCCAGGTCCACCTTGGCCTGCTTGGGGTGGAGCGAGCCGTCGGCGACCTTCGCCTTGAGGCCGTCGATTTCGGCCGGGGTGAGGTCGGTGAGGAGGGTGTAATACTTCCACATGAGGGCGTCGGAGACCGACATCAGCTTGCCGAACATCTCCTCCGGCGGGTCCTCCACGGCGACGTAGTTGCCGAGCGACTTGGACATCTTCTCCGCGCCGTCGAGCCCCTCCAGCAGGGGGAGGGTGAGGACCACCTGGGGTTCGAGGCCGTATTCGCGCATGAGATTGCGGCCGACGAGGAGGTTGAAGAGCTGGTCGGTGCCGCCCATCTCGATGTCGGCCTGGAGGGCGACGCTGTCGTAGCCCTGGGCCAGGGGGTAGAGGAGCTCGTGCATGGCGATCGGCTCGCCCGCCTTCCACCGCTTGGTGAAGTCGTCGCGCTCCATGATGCGGGCCAGGGTGTATTTCCCCGCCAGGCGGATGAACCCCTCGGCCCCCAGGGCCCCCAGCCAGCGGGAGTTGAAGTCGATGACGGTGGCGTCGGGGTCGAGGATCTTGAAGGCCTGCCGCTTGTAGGTCTCGGCGTTGGCGAGCACCTCCTCGCGGGTGAGCTGGGGGCGCGTGGCCTTCTTCCCCGTCGGGTCGCCGATGAGGCCGGTGAAGTCGCCGATGAGGAAAACGACCCGGTGGCCGAGTTCCTGGAAGTGGCGCATCTTGCGCATCACCACGGTGTGCCCCAGGTGGATGTCGGGGGCGGAGGGGTCGAACCCCACCTTGACGGTGATGGGCTTGCCGCGCTTGAGCTTGGCTTCGAGCTCCGCGGGCTCGATGAGGTGCTCGGCCCCCTTGCGGAGGTAGGCCATCTGCTCGGCGAGGGTCATGTCCTTCTTGTTCATAGGGGCGTATTGTAGCAAATCAGCCGGGCAGCAAGGCAGCCGGGCGGCAACCGGGTCGGAGGACCTCCCCGGCTACGGGCTGCCGGCTTCCGGCTTCCGTTCTTCTCGGGGGGGCGGGAAGAGCACCCTGAGCCGGGCGAGGAACTCCTCGTAGAGGGGGTCGGCGCCGAACCGCTCCTCCAGCTCACGGGTCATGCGCTGCCAGCGGGGGAGCATGGAGATCTCGTTGCGTTGGGTGACGATGGTGTTGAGTTCGTTGGCCATCGCCTGGAAATTCCCGGCATAGGCATGGCACAGCGCGGCGTGCTCGTGCAGGACGAGCATCTCCGGCGCCGTCTCCATCGCCCGCTGGAATCGGGGCAGGGCTTCGCCGTAGCGCTCGAGGAGGAAGAGGGCCCGGCCGTCGAAATAGTCGGCGGTGAGCCGGTCGTGGTAGCGGCCCGGCGGGAGCGGGGCGCCGAAGGCGCGCGCCAGCCCCTCCACGGCGGCGTTGCCGGGGAAGCGGCGCAAGGCCTCGTCCAGGGCGTCCCGGGCCCGGGCGTCTTGGCCGAGCAGCTTCTCGCAGAGGGCGATGTAGTAGAGCGGGGGCTCGACGGCATAGAAGTGTTTTCCGGCGGGGCGTCCGCGAACGGCCTCGAAGGCCTCCCGCGCCCCGGCCCAGTCGAGGGCGTTGAATCGGAGCAGCCCCCGGTTGTAGGGGTCCGGCGGCGGCGGGAGGTCCCGCAGGGCGCTCGTGAACGGATCGCCGGTGGGGAAGGGGAGGAAGGGGGAGGAGTGGAGGACCGCCAGATAGGGGGCCTCGCGCATGCAGCGGGTCAACGCGTCCGCGGCCCCGACCATGTCGCGGGCCTTCATCCGTCGGGTGGCCTCGTTGCGGAAGTCCCCCGCCCGCCGGATCTCCTGGAAGCTGCCGTTGTAGGCGGTGAGGGCGGGGGGGGGGACCAGGGAGAGGGCCAGGAGAGCGCCGGCGGGCGCAAGGAGCCACGGCCGGCGACGGACCGCTTCCAGCCCGAGGGCGGCCAGGAAGAGGGCGAAGCCGAAGAAACCCATCCGCTGGCGGCTGGTGAAGTAGAAGACGCACAAAGTGGCCAGCGACGAGGCGGCCCCCCACAGCACCAGGGGCGGGGCGCGGCGCCAGCCGACGGCGAGCCCGACCAGGGCCAGCGCCCCGAAGGGGCCGAAGCCGAAGAGGCCGAAGGGGCCCACCTTCTCCTGGACGAGGACGAGGGAGAAGATGTCGTGCACCTCGGCGTTGCCGAAGGCCAGCCGGACCTTCTGGAGGACCAGGCGGGCGGCCGTGGCGGGGTGTTCGGCAAGAAAGGCCAGCGCCTTCCGCGACCACAACCGGTGGTGCTCCGCCAGGGTCAGGGGGCGGCGGGCCTCGGCGGCGGAGGCGCGCCGGTAAAGGGCGTGGGCGAAGTCCGCCTCCCGGCCGGAGAAGGAGTCCTCCCACAACTTGATCACGGTGGGATACATGGAGGCGATCCCCTCCGCCTCCGGGTTGTTCCCCTCGTAGAACACGGTCCCCGGGCTCATATAGGCCAGCGTCGGGGTCCCCACCGCCCACCGCGCGAAGGCCAGCAGGAGACCGAGGGCGGCGGCCAGGGGGAGGTAGTACACCCATCGCCGCCGCTTCTGAAAGAGCCCCGCCAGGAGGGCCAGGGGGAGGACCGATGGGCGGGCCAATACCCCCAGGCCGAAGGCGCATCCCGCGGCGGACGGGAGGGGGCGGGCCACCGTGAAGAAGACCCCGGTCAGGTTCAGCAGGAACAGGAGGAGCTCCGGCTCTTGGCAGAATACATAGAAATTGTAGGCGGGGTAGAGGGCCGCCAGGGCCGCCGCGGCCAGCGCCGCCCCTTCCGATGCGAAGGTCCGGGCCGTCCGGTAGAAGAGCCACAGCGCCAGCGCGGAGAGGAGCACCTGCAGCGTGGGGACGATGGTCCAGGAGGGGAGTCCCGTCGCATTGATTCCCAGGTGGAGCAGGAAATAGAGGGGCGAGAAGTCGAGCCACCGCTCTCCGGGCTCGGGATGGGCCAGGAACTTGAGGGTGTTGAGGGGGTACTTGCGGAACTGGTGCTGGGGGAGCAACAGAGTATTGAAGACGACCTGCCACAACAGGACGCCGAGGAAGAACAGCAGGACCAGCCGCCTCCGGTCCGGGCGTTGGCTCACACCGCCGGTCCCTTCCGCGCCGAGGGGCAAACGAAAGCGGGAGAGGAGGCTGCCCTCTCCCGCTCGATGGTCGTGGTCCGGGGGTGGACGGGGGGCCGCACGGGACCCGCTACATGATGGCGGTCGGCGGCGCCTCCTCGTCGGGGGAGCCGGCCTTGCGCAGGGGCATGACGATCATGTAGGCCGCCAGAATGCCCAGGGCGGCCAGGGCGAGCCAGGAGGCGATGCCCGAAAAGGCCTCGATGGTCGGGAAGGTCTTGTCGGCGCGGGCGACGACCACGCCGGCGATGACCAGCCCCATCAGCCCCTCCCCCGCGATGAGGCCGGAGGCCACCAGGACCCCGGTGTTCTCGACGCGGGCTTTCTGGGCCGCGTTGTGGCCGCGGGCGGAGGAGAGCTTGTCCACGATGCCGCGGATGATCCCGCCGACGAAGATGGCGAAGGTGGTCTCCAGGGGGAGATACATCCCGACCGAGAAGAGCATCGGGCTCTTGACCTTGATGAGGATGAGGGAGACGCCCATGGCGATGCCGACGAGGACGAGGGGCCAGGCCATCTCGCCGCCGACGATGCCCTGGGAGAGGGCGGCCATGAGCCCGGCCTGCGGGGCGGAGTAGGTGGAGCCGCCGAAGCCGCCGCCGCCGTTGGGGTTGGCGAGGTCGGAGGTGTGCATCAGGTACAGCGGGAAGAACATGATGAGGCCCGCGGCGACGACGCCGATGATGTCGCCGACCTGCATCCGCCACGGGGTGCCGCCGAGGATGTGCCCGACCTTGAGGTCCTGCAGCATCTCGCCGGCCACGGCCGCGCTCACGCAGCCGATGGCCGCCACGCCGAGGGTGGCGGCGACCCCCTCCGCCCCCTTGGCCCCCACGATGACCATGGTGAGGGCGGCCACGACGGTGGTGGCCAGGGTGAGGCCGGAGATGGGGTTGTTGGAGGAGCCGATCATCCCGACGAGGTTGCCGCTGACGGCGGCGAAGAAAAAGCCGGTGACCAGCATCACGACCGCGGCCAGGAGGGAGGCGATGAACCCCTGGGTGAAGTAAAAGTAGAGGGCGAGCATGGCGGCGAAAATGGCGACGATGCCCAGGAAGACGATTTTGAAGGAGAGATCGTGCTCCGTGCGCAGGGTGGTGACCTCCGCGGTGGCGGACTTCTGCACGTCGGCGATGCCGCGCTTGATGCCGCCGATGAGGTTCTTGCGCATCCGGTAGAGGGTGTAGCAGGCGCCGACGAGCATGCCGCCCACCGCGATGGGGCGGACGATGAAGCGGTAGAGGTGGCCGACGAGGGCGGCCCAGTCGGCGCTGGTGGGGGCGGCGCCGGGGGCGGCGTATTGCCCGATCATGGTGGGGCCGACGAAGAAGACCAGCAGGGGGACGAAGAGGCCCCACGCCAGAAGGCCGCCGGCGAAGTTCAGGGCGCCCAGCTCGGGGCCGATGATGTAGCCCACGCCGAGGTAGGCGGGGGTGATTTCCGGGGCGGCGAAGGTGGAGAGGCCGCCGGCCGAAACCTTCTTGGCGTCGGAGGAGAGGCCCAGGCGGACGAAGCTCTCCTGCACCTTGCCCACCGCCACCTGGAAGGTGTTGCGCGCGTGGAAGACGCCCAGGTCGCCCAGGAGCTTGATGAGGGCTCCCACCCCCATGGCCTGGAAGAGCTGGGCCGCGGCGCCGGTTCCCTTCTGCCCCGCCTTGTGGATCTCCGAGGCGGCGACCGATTCGGGAAAGGGGAGAGAGGGGTCCTCCACCATCACGCGCCGGAGGACGGTGACGAACATGATGCCCAGGAGGCCGCCCAGGATCATAAGGGCGGCGGAGACCAGGTATTCCCGCACCATGTGCTCGGGGTCGAACTTCCACATGTTCAGGATGACGAAGGCGGGGATGGTGAAGATGGCCCCGGCGGCCACCGATTCGCCGATGGAGCCGACGGTTCGGGCGAAGTTCTCCTCGAGGATGGAGCCCCGGAAGAGGCGCAGGACGGCCATGCCGATGACGGCCGCCGGGTAGGTGGCGGCGATGGTCATCCCGGCCCGGAGGCCGAGGTAGGCGTTGGCCGCCCCCAGGACCACGGTCATGACGAGGCCCAGGAGCAGGGCCCGCAGGGTCATTTCCTGCATGGTGGTGTTTTCGGGGACGTAGGGCGTGTGCTTGGTGGCGGACATTCAATACCCCCTGCTGAGAGTGTGAAGGCCACTCATTGTAGCGCAACCGTCCGGACGGGTCAATGCGGACCGGGGCGGGAACCCCTGTGCTACAATCCCGGCATGCCCCCGGGACCCGCGCCCCGCGCTGCCCTCCTTCTCCGGGCCCTGCGGTCCTTATACGGCTTCGAGTGGCTCCTCCTGGCCCACCTGACGGCGACCCATCTTCTCTTCCTGTGGAGCGGGATGGGGTGGATGGCGCACCTGCTGGCCCGGTCCTTCCTGGATTTCGCCCCCTACCCCGTCCTCTGCTCGCTGGCCGGTTCCGGGGCCCTCGCGCTGTGGGACGGCGCGGCCCGCCGATCCTTTCGCGGACCGGAGGCCTATTGGCGGTGCTGGAGGGACCCCCGGTGGTGGGCGCTGACGCTCCGCCTGTGGCTCGGCCTCGTCCTGGTTGCCCACGGCTACACCTGGCTCAAGCTCCTCGTGCCCTACCTGAACGGGGCCAACTACGACCGGACCCTGTGGGCCCTGGAAGAGCGCCTCCTCGGGGGATATTCGCCCAACGCCCTCTTCCTGGAGCTGTTCCGGAGCCCGCCCGTCCTGCGCTTCATCGACTGGTCCTACCACCAGCTCTTCCTGGCGGGGCTGTATCTCTTCATGGCGGTCTTCCCCGTCCTGCGCTCGACCCGCCACCGGCTCGCCTGCATGATCGGGTTCGCGGCCCTGTGGTCCTGGGGGGCCTGGCTGTACGTGCTGGTGCCGTGTCTAGGGCCGTGCTACTGGTTCCCCAGCGTGTGGAAACCTTATGCCGACCTGATGCCCTACACCCGGGCCATCCAGGAGGGACTTCTGGAGAACTACCGGGCGATCACCCTCTTTCGGAACTGGGGGAGCGCGAAGATCCACTTCAGCTTCGGCGTGGCCGCCTTCCCCTCGCTGCATGTCGCGAGCCAGGTGTTCCTGGCCCTGTGGGCCCGGCGGTGGAACCGGTGGGCGGGGTGGGCGGCGTGGATTACCGCGACCCTCCTCTTTGTCGGCTCGTTGGTGACGGGCTGGCATTACCTCGTGGATTCCCTTGCCGGGGCGGGGATGGCGGCCGCCTGCTATTGGGGGGCCCTGAAACTGCACCCGGCCCAGCGTCCGCTCCTCTGAAGGTCAGCGGGCAGCGGGGTCGCGCAGGAGCCGGGAGGACAGGGCGAAGGCGCCCCACGCCATCAGGACGCCCGCGATCGAATCCACCAGGTAGTGCCAACCGGTGATCACCGAGCCGAAGAAGACCGCCACGGCCGACAGCGTCACCACCCAGCCGGGGAACCGGCCGAGCCGCCAGGCCCAGAAGGCCAGGAGGAACTGGTTGGCGTTGTGCATGCTGGGGAAGGCCGCCACCCCCCAGAGGGGGTTGACCTGGAAATCGGCGCCGTGCTTGAACAGGGCCAGGCGCTGGTAGTTCTCCAGCAGGGAGGCCTGGGAATGGAGGGTCAGCCGGAGCCACGGAGCGTAGGGCTTCCACAGGCCGGGGAACCAGTAGCAGGGTCCCAGGGCGGGAATGAGCACATGGAGCCACCCCCCCGCGGTCCACAGGATGGCGAAGGCCGTGATGGCCGAGACTCGGAGCCGTGTGGACGGCAGGGCCGGGAAGAAGATGATGGCCCCCCACAGGCCGGCCATGAAAAACTTGGCGTAGGACCAGTCGGTGAAGGAGAGGATCCAGGGATGATGGAAGAGTTCCAGGAACACGATATTGGGGCTGGTGCCCAGGAACAGGCGGTTCTCCAGCGCCCAGAGCGCCTGATCCACCGTGCCGGGGTTCAGGTCGGGGGTGCACAGTTTCAGCCAGGTGTAGACATGGGTCGTCAAGACGATCCCCACCCACAGGCGGGCGGAGAGGAGCCACCACTCCCCGGTGAGCAGTCCCCGCAGATAGCGGAGGCCCTCGGACCGGGTGCGCGGACGGACCGACAGGAACGCCGCCGTGAGAGCCATGCCCGCCAGCGAGAGGACCACGGGCATGATGAGGAACGCCTTGAACGAGAAGACGAGGGTGCCGAAAACCCTGCCGAACCCGCGCAGGTGGAGGAGCAGGAGCATCGCGGCCACCTGGGCCAGGAGGAGCCATTCGAACGGGTACAGGCGCCGCCAGGGGCGGGTGAGGACGCCGGCCGGCGTCCCCTTCGGGTCGGGAGGGATCATGCGGCGTCCCGCCTCACCCCTGTTTGACGATGTTGCGCACCTGCTCCAGGATGAGGCCGGCCAGCTCCTTCACCTTCGGGCATTCCGCGTGCCCGGGCAGGGCGCTTGCCGCGCGCGCCAGCTCCTCGGCCAGGTTGTCAAGGTGGACCAGCGCCTTGGTGTCCACCTTCTGCTCCGCCGCGTCCCGGGTCAGGGGGGAGAGGGAGGAAAGGATGGGGGTCTCCCGCCCCAGGATCACGATGCGCCCCTTGCCCTGCCCCTTGGCCTGGTAGAGGGCCATGTCGGCCTGGAGGAGGAGGTCCATCCCCGAGCCGGCGGCATGGACGGGGTATACGGCCCCCCCGAAGGAGAAGGTGACCGGGCCGGGGACGGGGTACTCGGCCGCCGCCAGCGCCTGACTCAACTTTTCGGCGACCGGGTAGAGATTGCGGAAGTCGAGCCCCGGCATCAGAATCATGAACTCGTCCCCCCCGTACCGCCCCACGAGGTCGTAGATGCGGATGTTCCGCTTGAGGGTCTCGACGAAGGTGCGCAGGATGCGGTCCCCGGCCAGATGGCCGTGGGTGTCGTTGATGCGCTTGAAGTCGTCCACGTCGGTCATGAAAAGGGCGAAGGAGCCGCCGGACCGGAGGGCCCGATGGTACTCCTCCTCGAGGCGGTTCAGGAAGAAGGCCTTGGTGAAGGCGCGGGTCACCTCGTCCACGCTCGCCTTCTCGAAGAGGAGCGCGTTCTCGAGGCAGAGCGCCGCGAGGTTGGCGAAGGAGACCAGGTCGCGGAGCGCCTCGGCGCCGAACGCCTCCCGCGGCAGGGCGGCGTCGGCGTAGAGGATCCCGTAGAGCTCGTTGGAGGAGGGAAAGACCAGCGGGGCGGTCAGGACGGCCCCGGTCGCGCCGGGGTCGGGGCCGAACGGGTACGGAACCCCGTCCCGCCGCGACCAGGCCCCCGCCGCCTTGTGGCGGAGCCCCTCCCGCGAAAGGTCGGGGGCGAAGGGGAAGGGGGCCGCGGACTCGGCCGGGGAGGCCGACAGGGGGCGCCAGCCGTCCGCGGCGGGATCCCGGTGGAGGAGCAGACACCGGTCCGCGCCCGAGACCTCGCGGGCCGCCTCGACCACCTTGTCCAGCAACGGCCCCACCTCCTGCAGCGGGATCAGGTTGCGCAGGATGTCGGTCAGGTATTTGCCGGGCATGCCTCATTTTACCACCGGGGCGGCCCCCCTCTGCTACAATGCCCCGATGCGCCTCGCCCTCGCCGCCCTCCTGGGGGTCCACCTGCTCCTCTTCGGAGCGTTCTATTTCGGGCCTCCGGTCCTCCTGTCGCGCGACCTCCCGTTCCACCACTACCCCCTTAAGTCGCTGGCGGCCGGGCAGTGGGCCGGTGGGCACCCCCCGTTCTGGGACGACCGCGGGAACTGCGGCCAACCCCTCCTGGCCAACCCCTCCGCCTCGGCCCTCTATCCGCCGATGATGGCGCCCCTCGCCCTCTTTCCGGGCCTGAAGGCCTTCACGGTGGTTCTGGCGGCCCACCACCTCTGGCTCCTCCTCGGGGCCTTTTGCCTCGCGCGGGCGCTGACGGGGGACCCGTGGCGGGCCCTGGTCCCGGCGCTGGCTTTCGGCCTCTCGGGCCCGGTCCTGGGCGCCCTGCCGTTCGCAAACCCTTACCTGGGGATGGCGTGGCTTCCCTGGGCCCTGTGGGGGCTGCTTCGATTCCTCCGCGGGGGGCGGGGGGCGTGGCTCGTCCTGGCGGGGGGGGGCTTCGCTCTCGCGGTCCTCGCCGGGTTCGACTTCGCTCCGCTCGTCTTCCCGGCCTCTTTCGCGGCCCTGGCCCTGGCCGAGGGGAGGGGCTGGAAGGGGCTGGCGGCGGCGGGCGGCGCGGTTGCGCTCGGGCTGCTCCTCGCCGCGATCCAGGTCGTCCCGACGGCCGCCTATCTGCCTCATGCCCGCCGGGCCGACCCCCTGCCCTACGAGATCCGGACCGGGTTTTTCTCCTTCCACCCCCTTCGGGTTTCCGAACTGGCCGTCCCCGGCCTCCTCGGCTGGCGGGACGGGGCGACGGGGGTCGTCGCGGGGAGCCGGCTCGCAGACCGGGCGACGGGGCTGTTCCAGATGCCCTATCTCGGGATCGCCGCCCTCTTGCTGGCGTTGAGCGGAGCGGGCCTGCGAAGGCGGGATCGGTGGTGGTGGGGCCTCGGGGCCGCGGGGCTCCTGTGCGCGTTCGGCCGCTTCCTCCCCCTCCACCGCCTCCTCCACGCCCTGCCCGGCCTGGGGGCGTTCCGGTTCCCCGAGAAATACCTCCTGCTTCTCCCCGTCGCCCTCCTCTTCCTGACCGCCCGTGCCTTCGACCGCGAGCCGGCCGTCCGTCCGATCGTCGCCTGGGTGGGGGCGGCGCTCCTGGGGCTGGTCCTGGCCGGATGCCTGCTCCCGGGCGGGGGCCCGCCGTCTTCGTTCCTCCGCTCGGCCACGGACGGGGATCTCGCCGCCCCCAACCAAGCCGCCGCCCCGGGCGTGGCGGCCGCCTTCGCGGCCGCGCTGGCGATGGCGATCGTTTCGGGCCGGGGGCGGCCCCCCGGAACGCGGGCCCTCCTCCTGGCGGGCATCGTTGCGGCGGACCTGCTCCTGGCGCCCCACCCCGGCCTGGCGCCCTCCGACCCCGGGTGGGCCGCCCTCTCGCCGCTGGCCGGACGGCTCCGCGCGGAGCAGTGCACCCGGCTCGTGGTCTGGGGGCGGGACGCCGGGAGCCCGGGAGGGGCTGGGACGGACCTGGTGCCGGGGGAGGCGGTGCAGGGGAAGCTCCGGACGCTCCACCCCCTCAGCGGGGTCCCCCAGGGCGTCGCCTATGCCTTCACCGACCTCCTCGACGAAATGGACCCCCGCATCCTCCCGCGCGCCCTTACCGCCGGGGACCTGAGGGCCTTCGGCGTCAGCCATGCCCTGGTGGAGGGGAGCGGGACCGGTCCGGTCCTGGGGGCGGTTGCGCGCCACGATTTTCCCGGGGGCTCGCTCTTCCGGCTGGGCGGGCCGGCCACCCCCTACTGGTTCCGGCCCGACGGTGGGGGGGACGACCGGCCCCTCCTGCCGGAGGCGGTGCGCCCCTCCCCGGCCGTCATCCGGCTCACCGTGCGCGCGGACGGGGCGGGAACACTGCGGGTGGGGGAGTCGGGCGTGCCCGGATGGCGGGCGTGGGTGGGGGGGGCGCCCCGCCCTTTGGAGCGCGGCGGCTTTCCGGGCCTGTCGGTCCGCCTGGAGGGCGGGGTGTCGGAAGTGCAGTTCGCCTACCGCCCGCCCGGCTGGCGGGCGGGGCTGCTCCTTTCCTTCGCGGGGCTCCTCGGTGCCGCTATAATAGGGCTATGGAAGCCAAGACCCACTTCCGGTTGATCCTCTGGGGGGGCCTGCTGCTGGGGGTCCTGGGGCTCTCGCTGGCCTTCCGGCCGAAGCCGCAGACCTTCGTGGCCCAAGCCGAACTGTTCCGGCGCGGCGCCGAGCACCCCTACACGCGGCTGTTTCAGGAGTACCTCCGCATCGACACGGCCCAGCCCCGGGGCGACACGAAGGACGCCGCCCTCTTCCTCCAGATGGCGCTGTATCGGGAGGGGATCGAATCGGAAATCTACGAGCCCGAGCCCGGCAAGGCGAACCTCGTCGCCGTCCTCGAGGCCCCCGGCAGCACCGAGCCGCCGCTCATCCTCCACCATCACATGGACACGGCCGCGGTCCTGCGCGAGGATCTGTGGACGCAGGACCCCTGGGGCGGTGTCGTGGACAAGGGGTACCTTTACGGCATCGGCGCCATCGACATGAAGAGCTACGGCATCTGCTTCCTGGAGGCCTTCGTCCGCGCCCGCCGCGAAGGGTGGCCCCTCCGCCGGCCGCTGATCTACCTCGGCACCTGCGCCGAGGAATCCGACTTCGAGGCCGGCTCCAAGTGGATGATCGCCAACCGCCCCGGGCTGTTCCCCCCCGGAGCCGTCATGCTCACCGAGGGGGGGATGGTGGAGATGATCACCGACCGGGTGCGGTATGTGGGGATCGAGGTGGGGCAGAAGGCCTTCGGGCGGTTCCGGGTCGCCGTTCCAAAGGAGAAGCGGGGCGCCCTGGAGCCCGAGCTCCAGGCCTGCGTGCCGGCCGCCCCTCGGGTCCATCCGGCCGTGCGCCGGCTGATGAGCGACCTTCGGCCGTTCCGCGTCAACTTCTTCCGCGACTGCATGGCCGACATCGACCGCTGCGTCCAGGACAAGCCCTACGCCCAGGTTTACCTCCCCGGGCCGCTCAAGGACCTGGTGTTCAACACCGCCTACTGGGCCGATTTCCCAGGGGGATACACGCTCTTCATCGTGTCGGCCCTCTGGGATGAGCCGGTCGAGGAATACGCCGCCCGGGCCGCGGCGGTCTTCCGGGCCCATGGGATCCCCTTCGAGCTCTTCCTGACCCCCCGCGCCCGCATGACCCCCTCCGACACCCCCGCGTTTGCGGCCCTGGCCGCCGCCTATGGCGCCCACTACCCCGGCGTCCCGGTCCTGCCCTACCTCCAAGCCTCCGCCCACACCGAGGCCTCGCTCTTCCGGGAGCGCGGGGTCCTCTGCTACGGCATCGTCCCGGTGCGCTACAATGTTTACGATTCGGTGAACATGAACCTCTTCGACGAGCGGGTGTTCCTGCCTCACCTGCTGGACGGGTTCGACCTGACCGGCGCGATCGTGAAGGCCCTGGCGGCCGGAAACTGACATTTATTGTCGCAAAACCGCCCACAATGCTGGCACGGCCTTTGCAATGCTATTGTTGCTGAAAAAAACTCTTCAGGAGGTGACACAGATGAACAAGAAAGGGTTCACGCTCATCGAGCTGCTGATCGTCGTGGCCATCATCGGCATCATCGTGGCCATCGCGATCCCCAACCTGCTGTCCGCCGTCCAGCGCGGCCGCCAGAAGCGGACCATGGCCGACATCAAGACCGTCGCCACCACGTGGGAGACCTTCTATGTCGACTACTCCTATTACTACCACACCGGCGGTTGTGACACTCCTCCGGGCGGCAGCGCCATCACCACGTCACGCACCTACGCCGAGCTGACCGCCATCCTCCAGCCCACCTACATCGCCAAGCTCCCCGGGAAGGACGGCTGGAACAACGCGCTGTACTTCTTCACCGACGCCGCGTCCGCCGCCCAGCAGTACCGCATCGAGAGCTACGGCAAGGACCAGGCCGCCGACTCCTACTGCGGCATCACGACCTCGTTTAACAACGACATCGTCATCAGCCAGGGGCAGTTCCTGGAGTGGCCCGAAGGCGCGCAGCAGGCCAAGTAACAAGGGTCCCCTTATTTAATGGTTGACCAAAAACGGCGGGGCGCGAGCTCCGCCGTTTCTCCCCCCCGGGGATTCACTCTCATCGAACTGCTGGTCGTGGTGGCCATCATTGGCATCCTCACCGCCATCGGCATCGGCCGCTACCAGGTGGCCATGCAGGCCACGCGGCAGAAGGCCACCATGATGAACATGCGCAACCTGGGGCAGATCCTCGCCTACTACCACATCGAGCAGAGCCGGTACCCCTCGTGCGATTCCGGCCCCCCCATCCCGCCGGACGGCTCCTGGCACGAGTGCACGGTCGAGGAGATCCGCCACTGGCTCGTCCCGCCCGACCCCACGGCCATCCTGCCCGATTTCGCCACCCAGGACGCGTGGCACTATGACCTGATCTACCGCACCGACGGGGAGAGCTACGAGATCATCAGCTACGGCAAGAACGGCACCCCCGACGGCCCCATCTCCCCCGACACCCGGCACCAGTTCGAGCTGGATATTCACTTTGAAGACGGCCGCTTTACCGCTTCTCCTTCTTAGTTTCAACGCCGCCGCTTCCGCGTTTGAACCCATCCCCTTTCTGAAGGAATACCTCGCCGTGGACTCCTCGCGGGGGACCGAGGCGGCGGCGGCCCTCCTGGCCCGCCCGCTGCGGGAAGCGGGGTGCGAGGTGCGCCTCATCCCCTCCGGCCCCGGCCAGGTGAACCTGCTGGCCCTGTGGAGGGGAGCCGACCCCTCCCTCAAGCCCCTCCTGCTCACCCACCACATGGACACCGTCCACCCCGCCGGTCCAGTCCGGACGGTGGGGGGCGACCTGCGGGGATCCGGGGCCCTGGACGACAAGTCGCTGGGCGTGGCCCACCTGGCCGCCCTGCTGGAGGCGGCGAAAGGGCGGCCCCGGCGCGGCATCGCGTTCCTGGCCGTCTGCGGAGAGGAGAAGGGGACGGTGGGGACCGCCGACCTGGCCGCTCGGGGCCTGTTGCCGGAGGCGGCGTTCGTCCTGGGGGAGGGGGGGCGCAACGGCATCGCCGTGGATCGGCCCCTCTTCCTGGGCTATGCCCTGGCCGAGAAGGGGGCCCTCTGGGTGACCGTGACCGTTCCCCTCCCCGGAGGACACGGGGCCAGCCCCGGCGCCGACGGCCCTCTCGCCGATTTCCTCGGCCGGCTGACCGCCCTGCCCCGCTCCCTCCTTCCGCCCCGCCTCCTTCCCGAGGCCCGGGAGTATCTGACCTGGTCGGCCGCCGCCATCCCCCAGCGTCCCCGGGTCGTCCCCACCACCCCGGACCAGGTGGAGCCCCCTCAGCGGTTCCTCACCGAGGTGGGCCTCAACCTCACCGCGGTGGCCACCGACGGCGGACTCAACACCCTCCCCACCACGGCGACGGCTTCGTTCGACATCCGGACACTGCGGCCGGAGGACCACCCGGCGGTGCTGGCCCTGTTGCGCGAGCGCTTCCCCAAGGGGCGCTTGACGGTGGGGCTGGACCTGCCGCCGGTCCCGGCCACCCCCTCGGACGACCCCTACGTCCGCCGTTTCCACGCCGTCCTGGAGCGGGAGCTGCCGGGGCTTCCCAAGGGCCCCTCCCCCATCCCGGGCTTCACGGACCTGCGGCACTTCCGGGCGAAGGGGATCCCCGCGGCGGGGTTCTGCCCGTTTTTCCTGAATTACTACCACGAGTCCACCGTCCACGCCCCCGAGGAGGTCCTCCCCGAGCGGCGGTTTCTGGAGGGGGTGCGCCTGATGACCGCCGTGGTACACTCCCTGAGTGCGGAATAAGCTCGTCCCCGCCCTCCCCTGGGCGCTGCCGGTTCTCCTTTTCCTTCTTCCTCCCGCGTTCGGCGCCTTCTTCTCCCTGAGGGACTTCGTCCCCTACTTCCTCCCGCTCAAGGCGTTCGCCGTCCAGGAGACCCTGGCGGGGCGGCTCCCCTGGTGGAACCCGTTCAACGGCTGCGGGGAGCTCTTCCTCACCAATCCCCAGACCGGCCTCCTTTACCCACTCACCTGGCTCTTCGTCCTGCCGGCGCCGGCGGCGGGCCAACTCTACCAGTTTCTCCAACTGGCCGCGGCGGCCCTCGGGATGGACCGCCTGGCCCGTTCCCGCGGCAAGGGGGCCCCTTTCGCCGTCGCCCTCGGCTTCGCCTATGGGTTCTCCGGCCCCCTCCTCTCCTGCTGGGACCTCCCCTTCAACCTCGGGGCGATGGCCTGGCTCCCGTGGACCCTGTGGGCGCTCTCGGCGGGGCGGGCGCCCCTCACCGCGCTGTTCCTCGCGCTCGGGTTCCTGGCCGGGGAGCCCGCGCTGTTTGCCGCCCAGCTCCCCCTGATCGTCCTCTTCGTTTGGATCGAACGCATTCCGTGGCGCGGGGCCGTCCGGGGGGCCCTCCTGGCCGCGCCCGCCGTCGCGGGAACGGCGCTGTGGCTGGGGATGGGGCTGGCGGGGGCCGCCCGGCTGGCGGGGGAGCAAGTGTCTCACGCGGGTCTGCGCTGGGCCGACTGGGCCGTCTGCCTTGCGGGGCCCGTCCTGGGACTCCCGTTCCGAGAGCCCCCCGCCGCCGCGCACGACCTCTACCTCCCCCTGCCCTACTTGGGGGCGGGGCTGCTCCTCTTTGCCCTTTCCGGCCTCGCCGTTCGGGGGAGGCACCGGGCCTATCTCGTCCCCGCCCTCCTCTTCGCTCTGCTGGCGATGGGGGAGGGCGGCCCCCTGGGGGCCGTGTTCGGCCTGCCGGGGCCGGCCGCCGTCCGGTTCCCCGCCCGGTTCCTCCTCCTCGTCCCCGCCTGCCTCGCCCTCCTCGCCCTGAAGGCGGAGCGGAGGGGCCCCCTGCTCCCCGCCCTGTTGGCGGCCGGCATGCTGGGGGCCTGGGCCGCGGGGCGCTTCCACCCGATCCTGCTGGTCCCCCCCGCCGCCGCGGCGGCCCTGGCCCTCGTCCCCTGGCGCTCGCGGTGGTCGGCGGCGGCGGTCCTGGCCGACACCCTCCTGGTGGGCGCCCCCCTGGCCTTCCTCCAGACGGCCGCGGTCGTGAAGAGCGTCCCTGCGGTCCGCCCCGCGTTCCCACAGCGCCTCCACCTCCCCGCGGAGAGCGCCTCGTTCCTCGGGTGGGTCTACCCCGGCGGGCGGATGGATCCGGGGGCCGACGAGCGGATGCTCCTCAGCGCCGCCGCCTACGCCAATCTCTACACCCGGACCGCCACCACGGCCACCCCCCACCCGCTCCAGCCGGCCGCTTCCCCTCGGCTGAGGAAGGCCGACCCGGCCGCGCTCGGGGCGGTCCTGCGTCCGGCACTCCGCGCCGGGGCGCTGGAGTGGGAGGCGGTGGCCGGGGCGCCGGTGGTGGAGCCGCCCCCCGCCCGGATCGATCGGACGGGGAGGGGCGTCGCCTTCAACGCCGGCGGGGGCCGGATCACGGTCCGATACCTGGCCACCCCCTGGCTGAGCGTCCGGGTGGACGGAAGGCCCTTCCCGTGGACGGCCGCCGGGCCGTGGATTGCGCTGGACCTCCCCACCGGCGGCGGACACCGGGTGGAACTCCGGTTTGCGCCGGCCTGGGCCGTCGCGGTCTGGGGCCTTTCCGCTCTGTGCTGGGCCGCCCTTTTATGCTACGCTATTCTTAAATGGAAATCGCCTTCGCGGCGCTCTTCGGCCTGATCCTGGGATCGTTCGGCAATGTGTGCGTCCACCGCCTGCCGCGCGGTCAGTCCCTGGTTCATCCCGCCTCCCACTGTCCGAAATGCGGCGCCCGGGTCCGGCCCCTCGACAACATCCCGGTCCTCTCCTGGCTGGCCCTGGGCGGGAAGTGCCGCGCCTGCCGCGCCCCCATCCCCTGGCGCTACCCCCTCCTGGAGGCCCTCTCCGGGGCCGCGGCGGCGGCGGCGATGGGGAAGTGGGGGCTCTCCGCCCAGGGGGCGCTGGGGTTCGCCGCCGCCTTCGTCTTCCTGGTCCTCCTCTTCACCGACCTGGAGACCCGCCTCCTCCCCGACACCCTCACCCTCGGCGGGGCGGCCCTCCCCCTGGCTTTCGGCCTCTTGGCCGGATCGGACCCCGTCCCCTTCGACGCCCTCCTCGGGGCCGCCGCGGGATCGGGGCTCCTCCTGTTCGTCCTCCTCCTCCACTACCATGTGCGGGGCTACTACGGGATGGGGTTCGGGGACGTGAAGCTGATGGCCATGACGGGGGCGTGCTTCGGGTTCCCCGGGATGATCTACCCCCTCATCGGGAGCTGCCTTCTCGCCCTGCTGGTGGCCGTCCCGTTCATCCTGGCCCGGGGCAAGTCCTGGCAGTACCCCGTCCCCTACGGCACCTTCCTCTGCGCCGCCTCCGCCCTCTACCTCTTCCGGCCATGAACTTTCTCCAGGAGACGCGGACCTTCTCCGCCCTCTCCATCGCCCTCCTGACGCTGATCCTTGTCGTTGCGTTCCTGTTCGTCCTCCAGCTCGACGAAGAGCGCGGCCAGACCGCCGTCCGGTCCCTCCTGGCGCGGCACCAGGCCCTCCAGGCGCGCCTCGACGCGGGAGAGGCGATGGCGGCCCTCCCTATCGGCGAGGGGGACCCCGCCCTCCTCGGGGCGGGCCTGATCGACCTGGATGGGCGGGGCGAGTTCCATCCCGCCACCGCCGACCGCTTCTGGCGCGCCCTGCTGGCCGCCGACCCCGACCACCCCTTCCCCGCCCGCCTCGATCCCGTCCGCGGCGGCGACCTGTACTTTCTTCCCGTGTGGTCCGTGCGGATGGATCGGCGGTTCGTCACCTTTTTCGACGGCGGCCGACGGCGGGCCGAGGACCTGAAACTGCGGACCCTGTCGGTCATCGTCCTGGCCACCGCCATTCTCATGCCTTTCATCACCTGGCTCTTCCTCCGCCGGGCGGGCCGGCTCTACGCCGCCGTGGTGGGGGAGGTGGGGCGGAGCCCGGTGGCCGGGGGGGTCTCGGACGATCCCGAGTCGGTGGTGGCCGCCCTCCGCCGGACCAACGACGAGCTGGTCCGCCTCTTGGAGGAGGCGCACCACCGGGCGGGAGAACTGGAGGTGCTGGCCGGCACCCTTTCCCGCAGCATCGCCAGCGGCCTGCTGGTGCTCGACCCCGCCGGGCGCGTGCTGGAGTGCAACCGGCAGGGGCTGGAGATCCTCGGCAGGGAGGGGGCGGCCCCGCCGGACCTCGGCGACCTTCTCGCCGGGTGGCCCGCCTTCCGGGAGGCCCTGGGGCGGGCCTTGGAAGAGCGCACCATCCACTCCCGGCTCGAGGTGCGGGACGCGGGGCGCGATCTGGGGCTGAACGTGGCGCCCCTCTACGCGGCGGGAGGGGGCTTCCTCGGCACCCTCGTCCTCTTTACCGACCTCACCCCGTGGAAGCGCATCGAGGAGGAGCTCCGGGTCCAAAGCGGGCTCGCCTCCCTGGGGGCCTTCGCCTCGGGGATCGCCCACGAGTTCCGCAACTCCCTTGCGGCCCTCACCGGCTGGATGAAACTTCTGCGGCGGGACCCCCCCCGGGAGAAGGCGAGAGAGTATCTTGAGGCCATGGTCCGGGAGGCCGATCACATCAACCGAGTGGTTACCCGGTTTCTCGACTACAGCCGGCTCCGGGAAATCCGCCGGGCGCCGGCCGACCTCGCGGAACTGGCGGACGAGGCCGTCGCCGGGATCGAGGGACAGTACCCGGGGGTGCGGTTCGAGGTCTCCGGCCCGCCGCTGGTCTTGGACGCCGACGGGGCCCTGCTCGCCCAGGCCGTGCGGGCCGTGGTCGAGAACGCCTGCCAGGCCGACCCCGGCGGGACCGTCCGCCTCTCCTGGCGGCCGGCGAGGGGCGGGGGCGCCCGCATCGAGGTCGCCGACGGGGGGCCCGGGGTCCCGGCCGAGGTCCGGGCGGGGCTGTTCGTCCCCTTCAACACCAGCCGCCCGGAAGGGACGGGGCTGGGGCTGGCCCTGGCCCACCGGATCGCCGTCCTCCACGGGGGGACCCTCGCCCTCGACGAGGGGCCCGGCCCCGGAGCGCGGTTCGTTTTCACCCTCCCCGGCCAGCTGTCACGGAACGAAACACCCCCTCCTCCGGCGGTGGGCGGGGCCGGGACGGGTGTATAATGCTGGAAAATAAGGGCATGGGCGGTCCCCTGCCGTGGACGGCAACGATTTTGCATAAAGGGAGGTTGCCATGATCAAACGAAAGGCCTTCACCCTCGTCGAAGCGCTGGTGGTGCTGATGATCATCGGCATCATGGTCACCATCGCCCTGCCGGCCTTCAACCGCTTTTACCAGATGTTCAAGTTCCGGACGGCGATGAACCAGGTGGCCACCGACATCCGGGCCGCCCGTCAGGCCGCCATCACCAACGCCCGGCCGGTCAAGATCACCTTCCTCGACCTGGCCGACTACCCGGAGATCAAGGGGATGACGGGGGGCTACGCCGTGTACATGCTCGACTCCACCGACCTCGACGACATGGATCTTCTGGAGAACTGGCTGGAGATCGCCCCGGCCCGCCAGCCCTGCGGCGGCAAGGCGGAAAAACCCCGGTTCTTCGCCTACCCCGTCGTCATCGACCCGGCCGCGGCCAACCTCCTGAATGTCGAGTCGGACGACACCGACGGCTTCCTCGACCTGGTCTTCCTGGCCGACGGCTCTATTTACGAGGGGCCCTACCCGCGGAGCGACATCTCCGGCTCCGCCGATGCCCTCCTGAAGTTCAGCGACGACACCTCCAAGCCGGAGGAGCTCTCGCCGGGCTTTACCATGGAGACCACCCAGTCCACCGCCGTGGACCGCTACGCCGTCTATCTCTCCCTCTTCGGGAAGGTGTCGGTGTTCCCGTACCATTCCTAAGAGAGGAGGAACGAGGGATGAACCGGAAGGGCTACAATCTCATCGAAGTGCTCATCGCCATGGCACTCCTCGCGTGGGTGATCCTGGTGATCTCTGGGCTCTTCGTCTTCGGGCAGAAGGGCGTTATTTCGGGCAAGCTGCAGACCAAGGCGGTGGCGGTCGGGCAGAAGGTTTACGAGGACATCAAGAACCTCCCGAGCTACGACCAGAAATTCCTGGTCTTCTCGGCGGCCCGCGGCGCCACCAGCAAGTCCCTGACGGTGGACGTGGACTACAGCAACCCCTTCACGACGGGGGACGTGTTGTGGCAGGTCATCGAGGGATGGAAGGGGGTGCTGGCCGACCTTAGCCCCACCGCGCAGATCCAGGCCACCCTGACCCCCGAGATCGCCGTGGACACCACCGCCGCCGCCGCGTTCGGCAACAGCTTCTTCATCCACTACCACATCCAGGTCCGCTGGATCGAGGGGATGCGCCCCCGCGTCGTCACCTTCGATTTCAGCATATAGGAGGCCGTCATGAAAAAGGGATTCACGCTCATCGAGGTGCTGGTCGCCCTGTTCATCTTCACCCTGGTCATCCTGGCGGCCTACAAAATCTACGACCACAGCCAGAAGACCTACCTCCTCGGCGAACAGCTTACCGACGCCCAGCAGAGCACGCGGTTCGCGTTCGAGAAGCTCTCCCACGATCTCCGCATCGCGGGATTCCGCGTCTACCCCGACTCCGACGCCCTCCGCACCGACCTCCCCATCGAGGGGATGTGGAGCGGCGCCATCGCGGTCCGGGCCGACTTCGACGAGGCGGAGGAGACCGGCTTGGAGTGCACCAAAGACGCCGCCACCGGCGAGTGCGTCTCCGGCACCGGGCAGTTCGGCCTGGTGACCACCGGGAACCGCGATCTCCGGGTCTACGTTCTGGCCAAGAAAGCCGGGCAGGCCGTCGAGGGTTCCAACGAAACCCTGAAGTTCCGAGCCGACTTCAGTGCCCCGCGCGACGCCTTCATCGGCGATCCCGGCACGCTGGAAACCGTCGTGATCCCCGGCGTCTCGCTCAACCAGGACAAGCCCCCCTACAAGCTCTACATGGTCACCTTCCTGGAGGAGGGCGACGACGGCTACGCCGCCGTCCCCGACGGCGGCGAGGTTCCGGCCGCCAACCTGGTCTGGACTCCGGTGGCCGACGGCATCTTCTCCCTGAGCTTCGAGTATTACAACCAGAACGGCATCGCCGAAGCCAACCTCGTCGATCCCGACGAGGCCGACGCCACCGACCCCGATGACTGGCCCCTCTTCCGGCGCATCCACGGCTGGCCGTTCGGCGGCTCCGGGGCTGGCGGGGGCAATGTGGTTAAGAACGTGGTGATGAACCTCATCGGCATGACGGCCCGCCCCGACGGCCGATATACCGACCCGCTCGTGGGGACCGACACCTCCGGCCCCCGGTTCGAGACCCGGATGCACCGCAAATACGAGCTGTCCACCACCCTCAACCTGCTCAACGTGGGCGCGGCCCCCCATGAATTGGCCGACACCATCCCTCCCGACGACCCCAGCGAACTCGTCGCCACCCTCGGCTACTGCGGCGGGGCGCTCCTCTCGTGGAACCCCGTCCTGGCCCAGGACCTGTCCGTGTACTGGATCCAGGTGGTGGACCCGGGCACCTGGACGGCGTGGGGGGGCTCCTGGAAGTACAACTGCGACGACGCTCCCAACACCTGCGTCGCCACCTCCAACGTGGAGGATTACGGCGAGCGGGTGGGGTTCTATGTGAGGAACCTGACCAACGGGTCGATGTACCATGCGCGCGTCTTCGCTCAGGACGCCGCGGGCAACTTTTCCCGCAATCCTACCAACCAGATCGACTTCAGCGTGGACCCGGCCCCCCTCAAGCCCCTCGGGGCCGTGGTCACGGAGGGGGCGGCGGTGGACGTGGGGGGCTTCCAGCGGCTCCAAGTCACTTGGACCCCGCCCGAGGAGTACGACACCGCCCAGAACCCCGCCTGCATCGGCGATGTGGACGACGAGGACGGGCTCTGGCCCATGCTGCGGGACCTTTACGGCTACCGCCTCTACCACCGGCGCCAGCTCACCGCCGCGCCGGTGGACTTCTCCGCCACCCCCGAGGACCTGGTGGCCGACGAGAACAACCCCGGCACCAACCCCCTCCGGGCCCCCATGGTGCAGTATGCCGACATCAAGGCGTGCCCCTGTGAATACTACGCCTACAAGATGAAATCGGTCACCGCCTGCACCGACGCGGACGACGACACCACCAAGTCCCCCCCCTGCGTCCACACCGGCGACACCTCCGCCATCAGTTCCGATCCCGACGGCAACCCCGTGGCCTACCTGGCGCCGGAGCTTCAGGACGCGGCCATCTTCCCGCAGGTGGTCCCCGCCCAGCCGGCCAAGCCGGGCGCCTCGGCGACGCCGACCACCCTGCCCGACTATGACATCGTCCTCCAGTTCCCGCCGGTCTTCACCTCCGTCCTCAAGGACTCCCTGGGCGGCTTCAGCGCCAACCCCGCCGCCGACCAGCAGTTCGAGGTGTGGCGCTACCGCATCTACGAATACACCGAGGACCCCGCGCTGAACCCCTCGGCCACCGCCACCCGCATCGACGACGCCTCCACCGGCGCCAACGATTACGACGACTGGGACGCGGGCGTGGACGCCACCCCCGTCGTGGCCCAGCTCACCCCCGCCACGCAGATCAAGTTGACCATCAACCGGCCCATCCCCTCCGGCGAGAAGCGGTGGTACGCCGTGGCCGGCCTCTACCGCTGCGACGGCGGGTCCGGCACCACCCTCTACGAGGGGCCCCAGTCCCTCGCGGTCAGCGTCCCCTGCAACGCCTCGTGGACGCTGAACGTCACCAGCCCGCCGATGGACAACACCATCGTCAACGCCTCCGGCACCACCTACAGTGTCGTCGCCAAGGCCACGGGCCTCTCCGGCGGGGTCACCATCGCCGAGATGAAGATCACCATCGCCGGGGGGGGCGTCTCCGCCCAACCCATGGCCCTCGCCCATGCCGGCACCACCGCCACCGGCACCTTCACCTGGAACCTCACCGGCCTGCCCGACGGCAACTACCCCATCGTCGTGACCGCGGTGGACAGCAACGGCTGTTCCTCCTCCGCCAGCCGGATCGCCGCCATCAACCAAGCGTGCGGCTCCTTCAGGCTCATCACCCTCAGCCCGGGCAGCGGCAACCTCCTCACCTGGGAGCTCCAGAAGGTCAACGGGTCGGAGCAGTTCCTGCTCGACCAGATGCAGTTCTCTTCTTCCAACTACCTGACCACCGCCATCAACTTTTACGCCACCAACCCTACCGTCGGCTCGCCCACGCCCCTGACCCTCTGGACCGGGTCCGCCACCGATTTCAACGGCAAGACCCTGGGGGCCAACTTCACCGGCTCCACCTACACCTATGCGATGACCAATCTCTGCAACGCCGACGCGGTCAAGCGGACCCTCGACCTCAATCCGTTCGCCTACCCGACCGCCACGGCCGGCTCCAGCAACTGGTTCCGCCTCGCCTACGATAAGAACCTGATCCCGGCCAACGGGCCCCTCAACCTCTTCGGCACCTTCTCCTTCCGCCCCTGCCCGGGCCCCACCGTCAGCACCTTCACCGTGGCGAAGAAAGCCAACTACACCTTCACCTTCCCCGTCAACCCCGTCTGCGCGTGGGAATGGACCTACGTCGGCAAGGCCCCCACCGTCAACACGTCCAACATCTGCAACGGGACGATCGTTTTCACCGGGGCCGCTTCGGGCAGCGCCGATGTCACCGTCAAATACTGGGCCCCCGCGGGGACCCTCACCTGCTCCAACCTGCCCATCTTCATGGGCCCGTAGCGAAAGGAGACCCACGGCCATGCGCAAGCTCGACAAGGGTTCCGCCCTCCTGATCACCCTGATGATCCTGGTGATCCTCTCCCTCACCGGCCTCTCCTTCATTTTCCTGGCCGACACGGAGAACCTCATCTCCAACAACTACTACCGGGCCATGACCACCCTCGTCACGGCCCAGACGGGGGTGTACGCCGTCAACGCCTGGTTCAACAGCCCCTCCCGCACCGCCGACCTGGTCCCCTCCAAGGACGACCTCATCTTCAACTCCCGGCCTTACGCCCCGGCGGCCGACGGCTCCGCGACCCAGTGGAAGGCCGCGGGGACGGTGGCGGGGATCAAGCCCTTCGACAAGCCCTATGTCGGGTCCGTGAACTCCGACACGGCCATCCACCAGTTCTTCGGATCGGAGGAGACCCCCGACGTGGAGCTGCGGATGGACAACGCCACGAGCCGGGGGTATCTGCAGACGCTCAACCAGAACCTCTTCGGCGTCGCCTACGCCGACGCCGACGCCCAGGTGCCCGAAAACGGCGGCGTCCACATCACCCGCATCGCCCTCTACGCCCCCCCCGTGGGCCCCTACCCCGACGACCCCACCGACGTCCGCAACCAGGCCTACGCCATCTGCACGGCGCTGATCGAGGCCGAGAACGTCAACCCCGCCGGACAGACCGTCTCCACCCGCCGGGTCCGCGGCATCGTCACCGACATCAATTACAGCGTCGCCGGCGAGGCCCTCGACGTGGACGGCAACATCGACATCAACGGCTCGGTGCGGGTTCACTGGGGCAACATCAAGTCCACCGAGAGCATCGACGACAACAACATGAACTTCGTGGCCGACGGCGGCCCCTACTATGTCAGCCAGACCGGCTCCGTGGGGTATTGCCCCACCCTCATGGGCACCTACGACGCCGCCACCGACACCGGGTCCCAACCCGTCCTCAACAACGACGTCATCGGCGACCCCTGGCTCCTCGTCCGCTCCCGCAACGACATGCAGTTCTCCAAGCACGGGATCAACGTCGTCTGCGGGGGCATGAAGTGGCCCCAGCCGGGCGTGCCGACCACGCGCCTCATCCCCGAGCCCGCCAACCAATGGGGTGTGGGGCAGAACAGCGCCAACTACTCCTGCGACTACTACTTCGACACCGCCACCAACACCATGAGGATCCAAAGCTACTGGAAATGCCAGGAGTGCACCGGCGACGCCGCGGACCCCCACTGCCCGGGCAACGTCTGCGCCGACGGCGTCGCCCCGGCCGCCAACTGGACGGAAGGCGACCTGGCCAATTACTGGGCGTGCGACCAGTCGGTGGCCTTCGCCACCGCCTTCCGCGGCTACAACTACTGGAAGCGGGTCGTCAACTCCATCGCCACCCAGGGCGGGGCCTCTGCCCAGACCGCCTACTACCTGGTCCCCGGGGCCTCCCCGGAGGTCAACGGCATCTGCGCCGACGGCCTCTGGGGCCCCCCCGGCGACTCCTCCCAGTGCAAGACCATTGAGGATTGGACCTCCGGCAAAAAGGGGTTCTGGTTCTTCGACACGACCGACGGCACGGTTCCCAAGAAAGACCGCTCCAACATCGCCCCCGGCGACGACCTCAAGGGCAAATATTGGGCGGAGGGGTTCATGTACGTCTGCGTCCAGGAGCTGCAAAACTCGGGCGGCAGTTCGGGGTCTTTCACCATCACCTTCCCCGGAGAGCCGCTGTGGGAGAGCCGGGCCCCCGAGTTCCGGGCCTACTTCAACGGCCGCTACGACGGCCAGGTGGAGTATCCGGCGGGGTCGGGCAACATGGTCCAGGTGGACCGCTACATCAACCTGCTCTACCCCGACTTCCCCTACGACGGCAACATGAACAAGGTCAACACCTATACCGTGGACGAGGATTACGAGGACCCCGGCCGCAATATCAGCAAGGGGTGGGACCAATACGGCCCCGAGGTGACCGGCGTGGACGGGCTCTTCCACGGCATCTTTTATCTCACCGGCGATTTCCGCGCCACCGGCTCCCGGGCCTTCTGGGGCTCGGTGATGATTTGGAACGGCCAGGTCCGGACCTCGGGCACGGTGGACGTGTGGTACGACCCCAAGCTCGCGGAAGGGCTCTCCAACTTGGGCCTCCCCAATTCTTACATCGAGCAGATCCTGACGGACATGTAGGGCCGTGGAACGCCTGCTGGTCGTCGAGGACAAGGCCTCCCTCCGGGACCTCCTGCGGGAGGCCTTGTCGTCGAGGGGGTTCGCGGTGGAATGCCTGGGCGACGGCACCGAGGCGGTGGCGCGGCTGGAGCGGGAGGCGTTCGACGCCGTGATCACCGACTTCAAGCTCCCGGGGGCCGACGGCATGGCCGTCCTGGAGGCGGCCCTGGAGCGCGATCCGGAGGTGCCGGTCCTGATGGTGACCGCCTTCGGGACGGTGGAGCTGGCCGTGGAGGCGATGCGGAGGGGGGCGGCCGACTTCCTCCTCAAGCCGGTGGACCCCGACCACCTCCTCCTCCTGGTCGAGCGCGCCCTCGGCCGCCGGCGCCTCCAGCGCGAAAACCTCCTCCTCAAGAGCGAGGCCGAGCGGCGGGGCGGCTTCCCCGCCATCGTCGGGCAGTCGCCGCTGATGCAGGCCGTTTCCGAGCAGGTGCGCAAGGTGGCCCCCACCGACGCCACCGTCCTGCTGGCGGGGGAGTCGGGGACGGGGAAGGAGCTCTTCGCCCGCGCCATCCACCAGCTCAGCCGGCGGGCCGCGGGCCCCTTCGTGGCCGTCAACTGCGCCGCCATCCCCGAAACCCTCATCGAGAACGAGCTTTTCGGCCACGAGAAGGGCTCCTACACGGGGGCCCACGCCCGGCAGGCCGGGAAGTTCGAGTTGGCCGGGGGGGGGACCATCTTCCTCGACGAGATCGGCGAGCTGGGCAGGGACGTCCAGGGGAAGATCCTGCGGGTCCTGCAGGAGCGCACCCTCGAGCGGCTGGGGGGCACCGTCACCCTGCGGGTGGACGTCCGCATCATCGCCGCCTCCAACCAGGACCTGCGGAAGGCGGTGGAGGCGGGGCGCTTTCGCGAGGACCTCTTCTTCCGCCTCAACATCTTCCCCATCACGGTGCCGCCCCTGCGGCACCGCATGGCCGACATCCCCCTGCTGGCCGAATTTTTCCTCCGGAAGTTCGAGGGGGAGCTGGGCAAGAAGGGGCTGGCGCTGGCGCCGGAGGCGCTGGCCAAGCTCCAGGCCTACGGCTGGCCCGGCAACGTGCGGGAGCTGGAGAACGCCCTGGAGCGGGCCGCCATCCTGGCCCGGGGGCGCCTCATCGGCCCCGGGGAGATCGTCCTCTTCGCCGACCGGGAGGCGCAGCCGGGGGTGGGGGACCTGCTCGACCTGGGGGGGACGCTTGCCGAGGCAACGGCCCGGGCGGTGCGCGCGGTGGAGCGGTGGAAGATCGGGGAGGCCCTGCGCGCCACCGGCGGCGACCGACGCGCCACCGCCGAGCGCCTGGGCGTCTCGCTCAAGGCGCTCAACATGAAGATCAAGGACCTGGACGGCGAGGAGAGCAGCCGGTAGCCGGCAGACAGCAACCGGCGGGAGTCGGTCTCGGCCGGCTACCCGCTGCCGGCTGCTTCTTCCAGCGCCTCGACGAGCGTTCCGTCCTCCTCGGGCAGGACCGAGCGGAGGTCGAAGAGCAGACGCTCCACCTGGATGACCCCCAGCACGGGCGCGTCCCGGCCCAGGAGGCGGGTGAAGGCCGCGGCGGGGGAGGGCGGAGCCCACGCCAGCGCGATGGAGGGGAACTCCCGCAGGGGGGTGGTGCCCCCGCCGAACCGGAAGGGGTGGTCCACCACCTGCAGACCCAGCGCCGGAGCGCGACCGGCCAGCGTCCGGGCGCGGGCGTGCAGATCCTCCAACGGGGTCAGCGCCATCCTCCAGAGGGGGAGCCGATCCCACCGTTTCTGCAGATGGGCCGCCAGGGTGGTCTGGAGGAGGGCGAAGGTCTCCTTGCCCGGCCGCAGGGCCCGGTAGAGGGGGTGGCGCCGCATCCGGGCCACCGCCTCCCTCCGCCCGACGGCCAGGCCGGCCTGGGGGCCGCCCAGGAGCTTGTCGCCCGAGAAGAAGACGAGGTCGGCCCCCGCCTCCAGCAGGCGCGGGACCGGTTCCTCGTCGGGGAAGTTGAAGCCGCCGATGGGGTGGACCCAGCCGCACCCCTGGTCCACCCACAGGGGCAGCCCCCGTTCGCGGGCCAGGGACGCCAGCTCGGCGGTGGAGGGCTCTTCGACGAATCCTTGGATGCGGTAGTTGGAGGGGTGGACCTTGAGGATGCCGCGGGTCCGCTTCCCGGCGGCGGCGGCGTAGTCGGCCAGCCGGGTGCGGTTGGTGGTTCCCACCTCGCGCATCACGCACCCCGACTGCTCCAGGATTTCCGGCACGCGGAACGAACCGCCGATCTCCACCAACTCCCCGCGGGAGACGAGCACCTCGCCCCCCTTCGCGAACGCCCCCAGCGCCAACATCACTGCCGCCGCCGTGTTGTTCACCGCCAGGGCTGCCTCCGCCCCGGTGAGGCGCCGGAGCATTTCCTCCGCCAGGTGGTTCCGATCGCCGCGGGAGCCGTCGGCCAGGTTGATCTCGAGGTTGGAGTAGCCCGCCAGCAGGTCCCCGGGGTCGGGGAGGGGGGCGCGGCCGAGGTGGGTATGGATGAGGACCCCCGTGGCGTTGACCACCCGCCGCAGAGGGGGCGCCAGAAGGCGCTCCGCCCGCCCGGCGATCCCCTCCGGTGAGGCGTCGCCCGCCCCCTCCGCCCGGAGATCCTCCAAGGCGCGCCGGAGGGCCCAAACGGTCTCCGCGTGGCCGAACCCGGCCTCCAGGGCCCGTCCGACGGGGGTCTCCAAGAGGGTGCCGACGGCTGGCAATTTCCTCAGAAATGCGTTATCCTTGCCCATGGAACTATTATACTCATGAGCGAACTGAAACAGGCCATCGACCAGCACATCCGCCAGCTCGAGGAGCGCATCCGGCAATTACGGATCGAGTGGGACCTCTTCTTCACGGGGAACCGCCGCATCCCCCCGACGAAGGAGCTGGACGAGGCCGACAAACTCTGCAAACTCCTCAAGAACGCCGCCATCCCGGACAACGGCCAGCGGTTCAAGGCCCAGAGCGTCTGTTCCAACTTCATCGCCATGCAGGAGCTGTGGACCAAGCGCCTGCGGCGCCAGGAGGAGGGGCGCCTGCCGGGCCGCCGCCCGGTCCCCCGCGCCACCCTGACGGCCGCCCCGGCGGCCCCGCCCCCCCCCGACACCGTCACCCTCGACAACCAGAACGCCTCCGGCCGGCTCAAGGGGCTGTTCAACAAATACCTCACCCTGGCCAACCCGGACGAGGTGAAGAACCTCACCTTCGAGTCCTTCTCCAGCCGCATCGCCCAACAGGTGGCCTCCATCATCCGTACGCAGGGGTGCCAGGCCGTGCAGGTCTCCGTGCGCCTGGAGGACGGCAAGGTGAAGCTGAAGGCCAAGCCGCTGAAAGGGGAATGAAAATGAGAACCGCCGCCATCGGGCTCCTCGCCCTCCTGCTCACGGCCGCCGCCCTGCCGGGCGCGGTCTACGAGAAATACCTCGTCCCGGGCAATCCCCTGGACGATTCCATCCTCCGGCTCCGCGAGGAGATCCAGACCCGCCCGGACGTTTCGGAGCTGCACGCCAACCTCGGGGTGAAGCTGTGGGAGAAGCGGTTCCCCAAGGACGCCGTCCGGGAATTCAAGAAAGCCGTCAAGCTGGACAAGCGCAACTACCAGGCGCGCTTCAACCTGGGGCTGGCCTACGAGGCCCTGGGGGAGAACTTCAAGGCGTGGCGCGCGTTCAAGCGGACCCTGCACTACAAGCCGGGGCACGACCTGGCCCACTACCACCTGGGGATGATCTACGAGAAATGGGGCTTCCACCGCGCCGCGGTGAGCCGCTACGCCAAGGCCGTCGTTTTCAATCCCGGCATCCTGGATCCGAAATACAACGCGGCCATCGTCTACAACGAGGTCCTCCCCGAGGTGCTGGCCCGGGTCTACGAGAAGTATCAGACCGCGCGCGTCCAGCCGTTTCAGGCCCAGGCCGTTCCCCCGCCGCCCCCTGCGGAGGTGAAGCCGGCCGCCCCCGAGCCCCCCCCCGCTTCCACCAAGCCGCCCGTGCCGGAGCCCAAGCCCAAGAAGGAGGCGGTGATGCAGCCGGCCGCCCCTCCCGCGGCCCCCACCCCCCCCACCGCGCCGCAAAAATGATAAAATAGGGGTCCGGCCGCCCCCGGGGCGTCCGGCCTTATTTGCGATCCACTCCGAACCGAACGTGACACGGGGCCGTAGCTCATTTGGGAGAGCGCTTGAATCGCACTCAAGAGGCAGAGGGTTCGACTCCCTTCGGCTCCATAATCGCCCGACCGGCCGCTCTTCCGAGCGGCCTTTTTCATGCGCTCGTCCGCCCGGGCCAGCGGGGCTGAACTATCCCAAAATCGCCATTGGCCAAGCATACAACCGGTCGAGATTCATGGAATCCCGCGGAAGAACAGCCCCTTGACAGGGGACGGGCAACCTCCTACCATATAAGTATGCCAAATCCCCTCTGCCCGGAGGATCGTATGGGAAATCCTTTCCTCGATAGGAATAGTATCGCCCGCTCGACATTCATAAGACGAAACGCTTGGCAGGGCTTGTCCTTTGGGGTGCTAATGGCATTGGCCGCCGCGCTGCCCGCGGCGGTCCCCTCCGAGGCCCGGTCGGGGCCCGCCCCCCTGTCCCTGGACGAACGGGTCCGCGGGATGCGGGCCATCGAGGAAGTTTATTGGGCGCACCGCGAGTGGCCCAAGGACAACCCGACCCCGCAGCCCCCCCTGGGATCGCTCGTGCCGGACGCGGCGATCGAGCAGAAAGCCCTCGACGCCCTCCGGCAGAGTTCGGCGCTGGGCGAATTGTGGAATCAGCCCGTCACGGCCGCCCTGCTGCAGGCGGAGATGGACCGGATGGCGATGGAAACCAAGGATCCCGTCATGCTCCGGGAGCTGTGGGCTGCCCTGGACAACGATCCCGTCCGCATCGCCGAATGTCTGGCGCGTCCCCTGCTGGTGGAGCGCCTGGCGCGCTCGGCCTACGCCTTCGACCCCCGCTTCCACGGGGACCTGCGCAAGCGGGCCGAGGGGGAGCTGGCCGCCGCGGGCGGCGTTTCCGACCTTCGCCGAGGGACCGGCCGCTTCCGCGAAATGGTGTGGGTGCGGCAGGCGGTTGCCGGGCGATCCAAGGCGGGCCGCCGCCCCGGCGCCGCGCTGGGAGAGGCGGACTGGGCCGCCTTCCGCTCCCGGCTGGCGGCCGCTTTCGGGTGGTCTCCCTCCGCTCCGCTTCCCCACGGGCGGTTCTGCGCCCTGCAGGAGGATGCGGACCGCTTCTACGCCCTCGCCGTCCTGGAGGAGATCCCCGATTCGCTGACGGTGGCCTCGGTGGTTTGGGCCAAGCGCCCCTTCGACGACTGGTGGCGGGAAGCGGCGGGAGGGTTCCGAGCCGAGGCGCCCGCGGAAGGGGAGTCCTATGCCCTGCCGGCCCTCCGATCCTTCACCTGCACCGACGACAGTTGGACCGACATGCCGGGTCCGCCCTCCGCGCGGACCGGCGCGACGGCGGTCTGGATCAGTCCCTACATGGTGGTTTGGGGCGGACAAGACGTGACCGGTCCCCTCAACACGGGGGGCCGGTACTCCGTGGCCACCAACACGTGGACCCCGACCACTCTGACCGGCGCTCCCTCCGCCCGCAGCCGCCATGCCGCAGCCGCCGACGGCAGCCGGATGATGGTCTGGGGGGGCGTGGACGGCTCCGGGAACTTTCTCGGGACGGGGGCTCTCTACAGCCCCAGTTCCAACGCCTGGACCCCGATGGACACTACCGGGGCCCCCTCTGCGCGCGCGGACCACGCGTTGGCGTACGTTTCCATCACCGGCGCTTCGCTCTATTTCTTCATGGTCTTCGGCGGCCAGGACGGGACGGGCATCCTGGATGGATCCAATTGGAAGGCCTATGTGCCGGACAATGCGGCGGGGAGCCGGTGGGTGGACCTTTCGGTGACCGGCACCCCGCCTGCGGGACGGATCGGCCACACGCTGACCCCCGACGGCTCCACCGGCGTGGTCGTTTGGGGGGGCAAGGTCGCCGGGGGCGCGGCGACCAATTCCGGGGCCTACCTCTATCAGGACATCGGCGGCGTCAAATGGGCCACCGTCCCCACCTCGGGGAACTGTCCGTCCGCCCGATACAACCACAGCGCAGTGTGGAGCGGAAGCCGCGTGGTCGTGTGGGGTGGCCAGGACGGCACCAGCGTGCTCGGCACGGGCGGCCAGTATAACATCGCCGGGACCACCTGGGAACCCGTCTCCACCACCGGGGCTCCATCGGCCCGGCAGAAGCACTCCGCGGTCTGGGCCTCCTCCCGAATGGTGGTCTGGGGCGGCGCCAGCGATACGGGGGAAACCACCTATCTGGCCTCGGGCGGCCGGTTGAATCCCAGCGCGGGCGGGGGGACCTGGGAGGACGTTTCCACCACGAACGAGCCCTCGGCGCGGATGGGGCATGCCGCCGTCTCCAACGGCACCCTGATGGTGGTGTGGGGAGGGCGGCAGAGCGGCAGCTCCGGCGCATTGGCCTCTTCGGGGGGGGAGTATGATCCCGGGTCCAACGCCTGGACCGCCACCGGTAACGCCGGTGTCCCCGAGGCCCGGTACGGCCACCAGACGGTCTGGACGGGGACCGAGATGATCCTCTGGGGTGGACAGGCCGACAGCGGCGAAATCGATACGGGCGGGCGCTACACGCCCGCGACGAACGCGTGGACCCCAACCGACACCGCCGATCCGGATCTGCCCGAGCCGCGCGTGTGGCATAGCGCCGTGTGGACTGGGACGGAGATGATCGTGTGGGGGGGGAGCACGGCGGATTTCGGCACCTATTACCGGTCCGGGGGCCGCTATAACCCCTCCTCCGACACCTGGACCCCCACCAATCTCACCGGCGCACCCGAAGCGCGCTATGACCAGCAGTCGGTGTGGACGGGGAGCCGAATGGTCGTCTGGGGCGGTTGGGGGGGGGCGCTCGACGACCTGTTGAACACCGGCGGCATCTATAACCCGTCGACGGACACCTGGGTGGCCACCGACCCCGACGGCGCCCCGGCGGGCCGCGAGTACTTCACGGCCGTCTACGGCGGGGGGAAGATGCTCGTCTACGGCGGTATGGCGCTCCACGACTACCTCGTCACCGACACCGGCGGAGCGTTCGATCCGTCGGCCGACCCCGACTCGAACGGCGACGGGGAGTGGTCCGGGATGGCCGCTTCGGGCGGGACGCTGGACGCTCGGTGGGACCACACCGCTGTTTGGAACGGCAGCCGCATGGTCGTCTGGGGAGGGAGCAACGACGCCTCCGAGCCGTTCGGGGACGGCGCCAAATACGATCCCGTCGGCGACAGCTGGACCGCGTTGTCCGGCACCGGCGCCCCGGAGGCGCGGAGCTTGCACGCGGCGGCGTGGTCCGGCCGCGATCTGTTTATTTGGGGGGGCAAGGGGGCCTCCGACCTCCTCGACACCGGCGGCCGGTTCACCGACGCCGGCGGTTCCTGGGCCGCTCTCGCCGCCACCGGCGCCCCCCGCCCGCGGCAGTGGCCCTCGGGCCTGTGGATTGGCAACTACGCTGCCTTCTGGGGGGGGCAGAACACCCAGGCCATCGGCTCGGGGGGGCTCTATTGCGCCTGCACCGCCGCCCCCGGCCAGGCCACGACCCCCTCGCCGGCCGACAGCGCCACCACGCCCGTCTGCAACCCTCCGGCCGCCTTGACCTGGGTGGGAGAGGGCGTTCCGAAGACCTACGACGTAACGCTCACCACGCCCGGCTCCGGCAGCGCACTCCTCTGCGACGACACCGCCGCCACCTCCTGCGATCCCGGCGCCCTCTCGCCCCACACCACCCCCTACCAGTGGCGCGTGGACTCGGCCAACACATGCGGCTCCTCCACGGGGACGACCTGGCAGTTCTACCTCCAGCCCAACCCTTCGCCCCCCGGATCGCCCTCGCCGGCCGACGCCGCGACCGCCTGCACGGCCGACCCCCTGGCCCTCGCGTGGACGCCCGGGGCCAATTCCGAGCGGTACACCACCGTTCTCAATGCCTACGCCATGCAGGAATCGGGGACTGGAACGGGATCCGCCAACCTGTGGACCGACAGCACGAAGAGCTGGATCACCGATGTTTGGGCCGGCCATATCCTCGTGGACGGGGCCGGGGTCTCCTTCCCCATCGCCTCCAACACCGCCACCACCCTGACCGTCAGCGGCACGCCGACCTCGGGCGCCTACTCCATCAGCGATCCCCCGACGACGGCCCGGTGCACCAACGCCGCCTCTGCCTCCTGCTCCGTCGCGGGGTTGAGCGCCGGGAACCTCTATTACTGGAAGGTGACGGCCCGGAACACCTGCGGCGACTTTCGCGGGCAGTCCACGGCGGGGCCCGTGTGGTCGTTCTACAACCTCGGCACGCCGGCCGCCCCCACGGTGACCGACATCGCCGAGTGCTCCACCAGCGGCGTCAGCGTCGCCTGGGCCCCGGTGGAGGGGGCCGACGGCTACGACTTGCAAGTGGACGGCGGCACCGTGGTGACGGACGTCACCAGCGCCCACGCCTACCAGCCGGGGAACACGAGCGTCCACACCTACGCCCTGCGCGCCAAGCGGGGCGGGACCGCCTGCGCCTGGGGGCCCTCCGCCGAGGGGACGGACATCAACAACACCCCGGGCGCCCCCGTGATCACCGCCGTCACCGACAACAACGGTTGCGCGCAGAGCGGGGTCACGATCACCTTCACCCCCGGGAACGGAGCCACGCGGCACGACCTGTGGGTGGACGGCGTCGAGGCGGTCCAGGGGATCAGCAGCCCCTACGGATACAACCCGGGCACGACGGCCTCCAAGAGCTACGTCGTCCGCGCCGTCAAGGGGGGATGCCACGCCGACAGCGCCCCCTATGCCTTCGCCGACCTCGACGACACCCCGGGCCCCGCCACCGGCCTGAGCGTCAGCGACGTCTCCGCCTGTACATACGCCGTGGCGGTAACCTACACCGCCGGGACCCCGGCCGCCACGCAATACGATCTTTATGTGGACGGCTTGCTGGCGGTGGCCAACTATAGTTCCGGGGCGACCTACGCCACGAACGGCAGCGCCCACACCTATGTGATTCAGGCGGTGAAGAACACCTGCACCGCCGACGCCTCGGCCGGGTCCTACGCCGACACGACGAACTACACCCCCACCGACGTCACCATCAGCGCCGTGACCGATTCGAGCGGCGCCTGCGCCAACGGGATCACCATCACCTTCTCCGGCGGCGGGCCCAACGCCGAGTGGTTCGACCTCTACTGGGACGCGGACGGCTACACGGCCGTCCTCAAGAGCGAGCCCGGCCCCGCCACATCCATGACCTATACGCCGGGAACCGCCGCCTCCCGCACTTACAAGATCCGGGCGCGCAACGCCACCCACTCCTGCACCGGCAACTGGTCGAACGCCATGGCCGGCGCCGACCAGAACGAAAAGCCCTCGGCCCCCGTCCTCCAGAGCGTCACCGACACGAGCGGCCCCTGCGCCGCGGGGGTGACGGTCACCTTCACCGCGGGGAGCCCCGCCACCAGCCACGAGCTGTGGGTGGACGGGAGCCAGGTGGCCACCGGCATCACCAGCCCCTACGCCTACAACCCCGGCGGGACCGCGTCGAAGAACTACCTGGTCCGGGCGGTCAACGGCAGCTGCACCACCGACAGCAACACGGTGTCGGCCGCCGACGTCAACGACACACCGGGGGCGGTGACCCTCGGGACCATCACCGACTCGAGCGGTGACTGCGCCCTCGGCATCCAGGTCCCCTTCAGCGGCGGTGCGGGGGCGACGATCTTCCTGCTCCTCCGCAACGGGACCCAGGTGGCGAGCGTAGCGTCGAGCCCGTTCAACTACACGCCCCCCGACACGGCCTCCTACACCTACGTGGTCCGGGCGGTGAAGAACACCTGCACCGTCGATTCCGGCGGGAGCGCGTTCGCGGACACCAACAACCAGCCGTCGGCCATCACAGGGACCACCTTCCAGGACCTCAGCGAATGCGCGACCAGCGGCATCCGGATCACCTTCTCCGGCGGCACCCCAGCGGCCTCCTACACCCTGTACCGGGCCGGGAACCCCGTGGACACCGCCTACACCTCCGGCAAGACCTACCAGCCGCCTGACACCGCCTCCTACAGCTACTTCGTACGGGCGGTCAACGGCTCCTGCACGGCCGATTCGGCCACGGTCTCGGGCGCCGACGTCAACAACTACCCGAGCACCGACCCGGCCATCACCAGCATCACCGACGAGGACAAGTGTGCCACCAGCGGGATTCGGGTGTACTACACCGGCAGCCCCGACGCCACTCGCCACGATCTCCTGCGGAACGGCTCCGTGGTGGTCTCGGGCTACGTTTCCGGAGCCCTCTACCAGCCGCTCTCGACGGCCAGCTCCAGCTACCAGATCCGCGCGGTCAGGGGCGGCTGCACGCGCACCAGCGGGAGTTTTACGGGGACGGACGAGAACAACACCCCTGCCACCCCGGGGGCCCCGTCGGTCTCCGACCTCGACGGGTGCGCCCAAAGCGGGGTGCAGATCTCCTGGGGGTCCGTGAGCGGGGCCACCTCGTACGACGTCCTCAAGGACGGGAGCGCGGTCGTCTATTCCGGCGCCTCCACCTCCACAACCCACAACCCCGGCGACACCGCCAGCCACACTTACCAGGTCCGGGCCGTGAAGGCCGGGACGGGATACTCCTGCAACGGAAGTTATTCGACCGCCTCCGCCTTTGCCGACGGCAACGTCAAGCCCGGCGTCCCCAGCATTACCGGGATCACCGACGGCAACGCCTGTGCCCAAAGCGGGTTCAGCATCGCCTTCACCGGCGGGGCCGGGGCAACCAGCCACAATCTGGTGCGCGACTCCGTGGTGGCGGCCACGGGCATCACCAGCCCCTACATCTACAACCCCAACGACGGGCTCTCCCACACGTACAGCGTCCAGGCGGTCGCGGGATCGTGCACCACCGACAGCCCGTCCTGGGCTTACGCCGACGGCAACGCCACCCCCGTCCAGCCCGCCATCACGGGGATCACGGACAACGACCCGAACTACCAGAGTGGGATCACCATCACCTACGGTTTTGGCACGGGGGCCATCGCCTACTCCAACGCCGGCGGCAGCGGGAACCGGTCGGCTTCGCTCGCCGTCACCTCCGACATCCTCAGCGGGACGCCCTCGGAGCTGGTGGACGGCGTCACGACCGGCTCGTCAACCCATCTGAACGGCCTCGCCGTTCAGGACCGTTTCATCCGGTTCGATTTCGGGGCCAACTACGCCCGCGTGATCCAGGAAGCGAAGCTTTATCAATCCACCTCCGACACCCACGGCTCCTGGCAGTGGCAGGGCTCCAACGACGGCAGCACTTGGACCCCGATCGGTTCGCCCTTCACCCTCGGGGGGGCGTCCACGCAGACGATCACGGCGTTGTCGGGGAACACGGGCGGCTACCGGTACTACCAGCTGATCGGCGTCTCTGGAACCGCCAGTTCGGTCCCCTGGACCCATGAGTTCGAGTTCAGCGTCAGCGCCGCCCAATACGATCTTTACAAGGATGCTTCCCTGGCCCAAGCCAACTTCGCCTCGGGGTCGGCGTACAATCCCGGGGACAACCTCACCCACACCTACGCTATCCGGGCGTTGAATGTGTCCTGTTCCATCGATTCGGCGGGGTCCGATTTTGCCGACGCCGACTCCAAACCCGACGAGGCCGCGATCACCTCCATTCAGGATGTGGACACCTGCGCCCTGTCGGGTATTCGGGTCCACTACACCGGCGGGACCGGGGCGAACTACCACGAGCTCGTCATGGGCAGCACGGTGGTGGCGACCCCCTACGCCTCGGGTGCGGTCTATGAGCCCGGCGACACCTCGCCCCACTCCTACAAGGTCCGGGCGGTGAACGAGTACGGCTACAACGATTCCCAGCCGCAGAACGGCACCGACGCGAACAACGGGCTGGCGACCCCCTCCGCTCCCGGCGTGACCGACGTCGCCCCGTGCGCACAAAGCGGCGTGACCGTCACCTGGGACACGGTCTCGGGCGCCACGGCCTATGATCTGCGCTTGGACGGGGCCACGGTCTATTCCGGGGTGACCAGCCCCTACGGCTACAACCCGGGGAACACGGCCAGTCACACCTACGAGGTGCGCGGCCGCAACGCGATCTGCACCGGCGCCTGGTCCCCCGCCACCGCGTTTTCGGACTCCAACGGGACCCCCAGCCAGCCCGCGATCACCGGCATCACGGATGTGAGCCCCTGCGCCACCAGCGGCATTCAGATCGCCTACACCGCGGGCAGTCCGGCGACCCGCCACGACCTCTACAAGGACGGCGTCCTCGCCGTGACGGGCTACACCTCGGGGGCCGTCTACAGCGTGGGCGACAACAGCACGCACTCCTACGTGGTCCGGGCCGTCAACGGGACCTGCGCTGCGAGCTCCTCCTCCTGGCCGGGCACCGACGTCAATAACGCCGTCACGGCGCCGGGCCTCCCCAATGTGGATGATCTTGCGGATTGCGCCCCGAGCGGCCTGACGGTCACTTGGTCCCCCGTCAGCGGGGCCACCGGGTACGACCTGAGAGTCGGCGGTTCGGCCGGGACCATCGTGACGGACGTGGCCAGCGGCCTTGCCTACAACCCGGGGACCACGGCCACGCGGACCTACGAGGTCAGGGCCAAGAACGCCTCCTGCACCAGCGGTTGGTCTTCGGCCCGCAGCGCGGCCGATAATAATTACGCTCCCGCCGCTCCCGTGCTGTCGGCGGTGACTGACGTTGCGGCCTGCGCGGCCTCGGGGGTCACCCTCGCCTGGAACACCGTTCCCAACGCCAACTACTACGACTTGCTCGTGGACGGCGTCACCACCGTTTCCAACATCGGGTCGCCTCCGCAGGTCTACACCCCCGGGGACACCAACCCCCACCACTATCAGGTCCGGGGGAGGAACACTTACTGCACCGGACAATGGTTCAATCCCAATTCCTATGCCAATGCCGGCGGCACGGGGGACCGGAGGTCGTCGATCACGGTGACCTCCACCCTTGGGTTCGGGGGCAGCACGGTCGATACGCTCATCAACGGCACCACCACCTCCGGCGCCCTCTATTTCTCCCAGGAGGCCATTGCCGGCAAGTACATTCAGTTCGACTTCGGGGCCGGGAACGGACGGGTCGTCACGGAGGCCCGCTTCTACCAGTCCATCACCACCCAGTACCACGGCGTTTGGAAATGGCAGGGCTCCGCCGACGCATCCACGTGGACCGACCTGGGCGGCACCTTCCTGCTCGGCGGCGCCAGCTCCAATCCCCAGGTCCTCACCTCCCTGGCCGGCAACGCGACCGCCTACCGGTATTACCGGCTGACCGGCGTGTCCGGCAACAATTCCGCGAATCCCTATCTCTATGAGATCGAATTCCGGACCGGCTCCCTCTCCTACGCCAACGCCGGCGGGTCGGGAGACCGGAGGGCCTCGATCGCGGTGACCACCAGCCTCGGGTTCGGGGGCAGCACGGTCGATACCCTCATCAACGGCACCACCGCCTCCGGCGCCCTGTACTTCTCCCAGGAGCCGGTGGCCGGGAAGCACCTCACGTTCGACTTCGGGGCCGGGGAGTATCGCGTCATCGACGAAGCCCGGTTCTATCAGTCCGCGGCCTGGTCGCACGGCATCTGGAAATGGCAGGGCTCGCTCGACGGGGCCTCCTGGACCGACATCGGGGACACCTTCACCCTCGGGGGCGCGACCGTCCAAACCCTGACGACACTGAACGCCAATTCGACCGCCTACCGCTTCTACCGCCTCCTGGGAGTGTCGGGGACCAACTCCGCCAACCCCTATCTGTATGAGTTCGAGTTCCGGATCGGCTCCGCCGGCCGGGCCGGCACCGACGCCAACCTCGGGGTGGGGACCCTCGCCGCTCCCGGCGTGACCGATGGGTCCGGCTGCGCCCGCTCGGGCGTCAGCATTTCCTACGGCACGGATCCGAACGCCACCAGCTATGAATTGCGGGTGGACGGCAACGACGGCAGCATCGTCACGATGGGGACCAATCCCTATGTCTATTCCCCGGGCGACGGCGTTTCGCACAGTTACCAGGTGCGGGGCAAAAACGGCTCCTGCACGGGCGGATGGTCCGCCGGGACGAGCGGCACCGATGCCGACAACACCCCCACCCCCACCATCAGCGGCCCCGCGTCGAACACCTGTCCGGCCTCCACCGTGACCCTCACCACCGAGGCCGGGATGAGCGCCTACCAGTGGTATGTCGGGGGCTCGCCGATCAGCGGGGCCCATTCGAACACGTATGTCGTGAGCGCCTCCGGCACCTACACGGTTGCCTACACCAACGGGGCCGGCTGTTCCGGCACCTCCACCGGCCACGCGGTCACCATCACTCCCTGCGCGGGGCCCCCGGCGATGGGGGACGGCGCCGACGCCGGCGGGAACCCGGCCTCCTTCGTCAAGGCGGCCGGATGGACCGCGGATCCCCCCAACCATCCCATCGACGTCACCTACGACACGACCCGCTGCCCCTCGGCCAAGACCGTCATCCTCTACGGCCGGATGGATCCCGACGGGAACGGCAACCTCTCGGATGCCGACTTCACCGGCTACTATGCGTGCGCCCTCTCCAACGGCGGGAACGGCGGCGCGACCAGCTTCGACAGCACCGCCCAGGGCAATGTGTGGTACAACATCGTGTGGGTCTCCGCCGCCGGCGTGGCCGGCCACCCCGGATTTGCCCGGGACGCGACGCTTGGCGTGGTGGCGCGCACTTGGAGCGCCAACGGCCTGTGCGGGGCCACCGACATCGGCTCGTACCAGACGTGCCCCTGATCCATCCGGGAAGGGGATCGGCCCCTCCGGCGTGATCATATGAACGATCCCCTCCGCGCCCCCGGGCGCGGAGGGGCCACATTTCAATGAGGAAGGACCCCATGAAACGACTGTCCCCCCTGCTCCTCGCCCTCGCCCTGCTCCCCGCCTGCTCCCTTCGGCCCCCGGCCGCGGGGGCCGTCGAGCCCTCCCCCAAGGCCGGTCACGGCATCTTCAACCACAAGGACTGGTATTTCAGCGCCGAGCGGCGGATCCTCTCCGACGAGCTCACGGCCCGCATCACCCCCGCCGTCCCCGCCGTCATCACGGCCGAGGCGGTGGAGGACGACGACTGCCGCGAGGTGCAGGCCAACGACCCCGCCCACGACAACGGCGCCGACGCGATGCAAAACGAGGTCTCCCTGGCGGTCTCCGGCGACCGGGTGGTGGTGACCTACAACGACGACAACGACGCCCGCGTCTCGGTCAGCGGCTACGCCTGGTCGGCCGACGGCGGCCGCACCTTCACCGACGGCGGGCCCATCCTCCCCCCGGGCGAGGCCTTCGGCGGGGGGGACCCCCTCATCCTGGCCGACCCCAACAATCCCCAGCGGTTCCTCTACATCCAGCTCACCTACGGGGGCACTCCCCAGTCGTCGATCCTCCTCCACGAGTCCCTGGACGGCGGCCAGACCTTCCCCGTGGAGCAGGCCCGCGACCTCTTGAAGGGGCTCATGAGCCCGGTGAAGGGCAAGCCCCTCGAGTCGCCCGCGTTCTTCCACGACAAGGAGTGGGCCTCCTGGGACGGCCCCACCGACACCATCGTCCTGGCCTGGACGATGTTCACCAACACCGCGGCCCTTCCCGTGGCCGTTGTCTCCACCGACGGCGGGCGCACCTGGAGCGACGGAGTGAACCTGGCCCCTCCAGGCCGGATGGGCGGCCTCTGCGGGACGGCGATCGGTCCCGACGGCACCCTCTACGTGGTCTGGAACGACTGGAACGCCTCCGGCCTGAGGGTCTCGCGCTCGGCCGACGGCGGCGCCACTTGGGAGGGGCCCTTCGAGGCCGTGGGGACCTTCCAGGCCCCGTTCAACCAGCAGGCCACCCAGGCGTGCGGGGGGACCACCGCCCTCACGGGGCAGATCCGCACGGCCACCATCCCCTCGATAGCCGCCGATCCCGTGACGGGCGATCTCTACATCGTCTATAACTACAAGGCCAGCAAGACCGCCGAGGACGACTCCGACATCGGGTTCGTCCGCTCCTCCGACCGCGGCGAGACCTGGAGCGCCCCGGTCCGGATCAATGACGACGCCACCACGGCCGACCAGTTCCAGCCGTGGGTGGCCGCGGCCGGCGGCGGAAACCTCCTCGTCATGTTCTACGACCGGCGCGACGATCCCTCCAACCGCCAAATCCACGTCTATGCCGCCCAGTCGTTCGACGGCGGCGCCACCTGGCTGGCCAACCGCCGGATCACCTGCCGCTCCTTCCCGCCGGCCCCATCGAGCTGCTACATGGGCGACTACAACCAGGTGGTCGCCGACGGCTCCCGCTACGCCCTGGCTTGGGGCGACAACCGCAACACCGCCACGGCCGGCGGCGTCGAGCGGCCCAACCCCGACGTCTTTTTCACCAGCATCAACGCCCGGCCGAGGACCCGGCCGCTCAGCCGGCCGCAGTAGCGGCGGCTGACAGCTGAAAACGGAAGGATAAGAACCTCCGATCGCGCGTGGTTGGGGGGGTTATCTTCGGCAATCAGCGAATGCGTTCTACGCCACTCGCCATGGCGCGGTGCGCCTATTCGATGTCCATCACCCCGCGCCCCTTGGAGGCGGAGACGGCGCGTTTGCGGGCCCAGGAGCGGATCGCCTTGATCTGCTCCTGCATGGTGGTGGCGAGCGGGATGAGGTGGTTGATCTCCCAGAAGAGGTCGTCCTGAGTCAGGGGGCGCCCCTCGGCGATGGCGCGCGCCAGGGCGGAGACCACCACCTGCTCGATCTCGGCGCCGGAGTAGTTCTCGGTGGACTGCGCCAGGAGGATAAAGTCGAAGCGCGAGAGGTCCTCCTCGCGCCGCCGGAGGTGGATCTGGAAGATGGTCTTCCGCTCCTCGGAGGAGGGGAGGTCCACGAAAAAGACCTGGTCGAAGCGGCCGCGCCGGATCATCTCGGCGGGCAGCAGGTCGATGCGGTTGGCGGTGGCGGCCACGAAGACGAACTCCTTCCGCTCCTGCATCCAGGTGAGGAACTTGGCGAAGATGCGGGCCGCCACGCCGGTGTCGGCCTGCGCCGAGAGCCCCATCTCGATCTCGTCGATCCAGAGGATGGCGGGGGCCACCGACTCCATGAACCGGATGGTCTTGTGGAACACCTGCTCGGCGGGGCCGTAGCTCTCCGAGAAGACGAGGTTCATGTCGAGGCGGAAGAGGGGGAGTTTCCAGATGTCGGAGATGGCCTTGACGGAGAGGGACTTGCCGCACCCCGCGATGCCCATCAGAAGGAGGCCGCGGGGGATGATCTTGGATTCCCCCTTGAGGTAGATCTGGATGAACCGCTCGCGCACGGTCAGCCACTCCTTGAGGTTCTCCAGACCGCCGATGTCTTGTACGGAGTAGTCCATGGGGATGGCCTCCAGCACCCCCTCCTGCCGCACGCGGGCGACCTTTTCCCGCATCAGGAGACGGAGAAACCCGGCCTCGTCGGGGACGCCCGCGGCCAGGGCGCGGCGAAGGGAGAACTCGGCCTCGTGGAACCGCAGGCCCCGCAGGATGGCCACGGCGTGGTCGGAAAAGAGGGGGCCGGGGGCGAAGGGGGCCTGCCGGATCCAGGTCTGCACCAGGGGGCGGAGCTCGTCCTCGGCCGGCAGTCCCAGCTCCAACACCTGCACCTCGCCGCGCAGCTCCTCGGGGAGGACCAGCGATGGAGCGGTGAGGATCAGGAGGCGGCCGGTCCCCTTGAGGCGGACGCGGGCGTCGCGCAGGGCCCGGACGAAGCAAGGGTCGGAAACGAGAGGGTGGACGTCCTGCAGGACCAGCACCGCCCGGTCCTCCCGCGCCAGGAGGAGGGCCACGGCGTCCCTCGCCGAGTCCGCCTGGGGGCTCTCCCCCTTCGAGCGGAGGCCGGAGAACGAGTTCCACCACAGCAGGCGGTCCTCGGTAAACAGGTGGGTCAGGAGGCGGCCCAGGCGCTCCTCCTCGGTGGTCGCCACCCCCAGCACCGTCTGCCCGAGGGCGACCATCTGCTTCATTGCCTGAAAGGTCTTGCGCATGGCCCCAGTGTAGCACACCGCGGCGGCGGTCCGGACCCGCTGAAATATCCGGAGAGGGAGAGGGGTTCGTGATAGGATAATGGACGCCCGCTCCGATCCCAAGGAGGAAGTCATGAAACGCGTCCCGCCGCATGCGATGCTCGTTGCCGCTCTGCTCGTCCTCGCCGCCGCGTCCGCCTCCGCCGCCACAATCAACGTGGCGATGAAGGACAACTTCTTCAGCCCCAAGACCCTCACCGTCGCCGTGGGCGACACCGTGGTGTGGACCAACCAGGGCGCCGTCAACCACACCGCCACCAGCGGGACGGGGTGCACGGCCAGCGGCCTCTTCGACTCCGAGAACGTCGCTCCCGGGGGGACCTATTCGTTCACCTTCACCGCGGCCGGCAGCGTCCCCTACTTCTGCAAGCCCCACTGCGCCTCCGGCATGACCGGGACCATCACCGTCCAGGAGGGGCTCGTCTGCTCCGCCGCCGCCTCCCCCCTCAGCGGCGCCGCCCCCCTGACCGTGGATTTCACGGCCTCCGCCACCGGGGGCACCGCGCCCTATGCCTTCCTGTGGGACTTCGGCGACGGCCAGACCTCCACCGAGGCCGCGGTCGCCCACACCTATGCCTCCCCGGGGATGTACACTTGGACCCTCACGGTCACCGATGCCGCTTCCGCGACCTGCCTCAAGAGCGGCAAGGTCAACGCCCAGGCGGCGACCCTCTCCTGCGAGGCCACGGCCTCCCCGTCTTCCGGGACGGCACCGTTGGACGTGGCGTTCACCAGCGCCGGTTCCGGGGGCACGCCCCCCTATGCCATGCTCTGGGACTTCGGCGACGGCCAGACCTCGCCTTACGCCTCGATCACCCACATCTACCAGGCGCCGGGGACCTACGGGTGGACCCTGACGCTCACCGACCATGGCGGCCTCGTCTGCTCCCAGACCGGGAGCGTGACGGTGACCGCCCCCTCCACCCTCGCCTGCTCGGCCCACGCCACGCCTGAAGGGGGCGCGCCCCCGCTCGAGGTGGCGTTCACGGCGGATGGAGAGGGGGGGACGCCCCCCTACGCCTACGCTTGGACCTTCGGGGACGGCGGCGTCTCGACGGAGCAAAACCCCGTCCACACCTACGCGGGAGCAGGGTCCTACCCTTGGACGGTCACCGTCACCGACGCGGCGGGCGGCTCCTGCGTCCGCGACGACCTCATCGTCGTAGCGGCCGTGTCTTCCCGGGTCTTCCTCGCCAGCGCGGCGCGCGCCTCGGGGGCCCAAGGGACCGACTGGCGGACCGACGCGATGCTCTTCAACCCGGGGACGGAGGACCTGGCCTATGTCCTCCACTACACCCCTGCCGGCGCCGACGGGACCTCGACCCTGTACTCGCACGCCGGCGTTCTGCGGCCGGGGGAGGCGCCGCTGGCGGCCAACCTGGTGGAGACCCTCTTCGGCCTCGTCAACTCGGCGGGCGGCCTGCGGTTCGATGCCAGCGGACCGCTCGCGGTCACCTCCCGAACCTACAACGACACGGGCGAGGGCACCTACGGGCAGTTCGCCGCCGCGCGTCCCGCGGCCGACGCTGTGGGCGAGGCCCTCCGGGCGGGCACCGACGGGGAGCTGATCGGCCTGAGCCAGGGGGCCCGGTTCCGCGTCAATCTCGGGTTTTCGGAGGTGGCGGGGCTGCCCGCCACGGTCCTGGTGGAGTTCTACGACGCCGGCGGCAACCCTCTCGGGGACGGGGTCTCCGTGGAGCTCGATCCCTTTTCCTGGGCGCAGCAGTCGCTGGCCCAGCTCGGCCTGCCGTCGGCGGACGGCGTCCGGGCCGAGGTGAAGGTGGTGGGGGGTGGCGCGGTCCTGGCCTACGCCTCGCAGGTGGACAACAACACCGGCGACGCCGTGTTCCAGCCGGCGCAGAAGGAGGCCGACGTGGAGGGGGTCGGCCACCAATTGATCGCGACGGTTGCCAAGGCCCGGGGAGGATACGGCACCAACTGGCTCACCGACCTGGTCCTATACAATCCTTCCGATTCTCCCCGGACCGCCGGCCTGGAGTACCGGGCCGCCCACGGCACCTTCAGCGCCGCCGTCGACCTGGCGGCCGGGGAGACGCGTTCCATCGCCGATGTGGTGGCCTCGCTCTTCCCGGGCGCGGGGACCAACACCGCCGGGGCCCTCCACGTCACGGCGGCCGGCCCCGTCCTGCTCGCCTGCCGAACCTACAACCAAGCCACCGAAACCAGGACCTACGGCCAGTTCGTCCCCGCTCTCGGCCCGTCCGGTCTGGTCGCCTCCGGCGCCTCGGGGGACATCCTCCAGGTCACCCACAACGGCGACTACCGGACCAACATCGGGTTTTCGGACCTCTCGGGGTCGGGGGCGGAAGTCCAGCTCCTCCTGTTCGACGAATCCGGAAACCGGGTCGGCAACTCGGGGGTCCTGACCGTGCCGCCCGGGGGCAACCTGCAGCAGTCCCTCACCGCCCTGTTCGGCGGGCACCTGCTCGATGCCGGACGCGTGTCCTTCCAGGTGGTGAGCGGCGGCCCGGTGTACGGATACGCCTCGGTGGTGGACAACCGGACCGGGGACGCCGTCTTCGTCCCGGTCCGGCCGCGCTGATCGGCGGGGGCGTCCGGGCCCGTTGGCGATACGGGGCGCCGATGGTTCCGAATCCCGCGTTCGGATTCGCCCTGGCCGCGGCCGCGATGTCGGTCTGCGCCGGGGGGCTCCGCGCCGGCGAGTGGCATGTCGACCGGGCGGCCGCCAACCGGGCGGCCTTTACGGCCCGCTATCTGGGGACGACCTTCGATGGGACCACCTCCCAGATCGACGGATTCGTCTATTGGAAAGGGAACGGTCCGGACGGGGCCCCCCCTCTGGGCGGCGAGGTCTATGTCGAGGTGGACCTGAACGCCTTGGACACCGGCATCGGCTTGAGGAACACCCACATGCGCGAGAATTATCTCGAGACCGGACGGCACCCCTTCGCCTCGTTCAAGGGCGGCGTGTCGAAATGGGTGCCGCAGGCGGAGGGCGGCGCCCTGGCCGCCGTGGAGGGGGTCCTCTCCTTGCACGGCCGAGAGGCGCCGCTGAATGTCGCCGTCCGGGTCGCGCCCCAGGGGGACGGCTTCCGGACGGCGTGCTCCTTCCCCCTCGACATCCGGGACTTTGGGATCGAGGTGCCCTCGCTGATGGGGGCGACGGTGGACCCGAACCTCCTCATCGAACTCGACCTTGCATGGGTCAAGGTCCGATAACGCCCAGCCGGGAGGCCTTATGAACAAGATGATCCTGATCCTCGTCCTCCTCGTCGGCGCCGCCGCGGCGGCCCAGGAGGGGGAGGGTCCGTCCTGGAAGCGGACGGAACCCGCCGCGGCGCCGGAGCCGGACCTCTTTCGCTCCGGCCTGGCCCTTAACCTCCCCACGGCCTCGACCCTCCGGAAGGGGGAGATGCAGTTCGAGGTCTCGCACCGCTTTTCGGATCCGGTCAGCTCCGGCCACGCGACCTATTACGGCCTCGACAGCCACGCCAATACCCGCCTGGCCTTCGGCTACGCCCTCTCCGACCGGCTCACGGCCACCGTGGGGCGCTCCAACGCCTACGGCAACGTGGACCTGCGGGCCCATTACCGGTTCTGGGAGCGGGGCGGGGCGCTCCCCCTGGGCGCGGCGCTCCAGGCGGGCGCCGGGTGGAACAGCAACTACGAGATGCCGGAGGGGGGGGGAGGCTTCGACGGGGACCAGATGCAGGTCTACGCCTCCGCCGTCCTCAACGGGTCGGCGGGGCGGTGGGTGTCCTTCGGCCTCGTCCCGTCCTACCTAGCCAACAGCGACCTGAGCGATCCTTCAGACCCCGACACCTTCGCCGTAGGCGGGTATGTGAGGGTCCGGCTCTCCCGTTCGCTGGGGCTGCTGGCAGAGCTGAACGCCCCCGTCTCGGGCTATGACCGGGGCCACGACGCGTTCGCGTTCGGCCTCGAGCTGGAGACCGGCGGACACTTCTTCAAACTCCTTGCCACCAACGCCGTCTTCCTCAACCCGTCCACCTATCTGGCCGGCTCCGATTACGCCGTCTCCCTGCACGAACTCCGGTTCGGCTTCGTCATCACCCGCCTCCTCGGCGGCCGGAGGACGGGAGCGCCGCGGGATTGACACCCCGGACGGCGGGCCGTACAATGGGCGGGTGACGCGGTGTGTGGCGGGGGGAAGCATCCCGGGGATTCACTCCCCGGGGAGGGAGAGGGAGCCGCCCTCTCCCGAAATCGATATAGGAGGGGAGCATGAAGAAGGACATCGTTATCGCGGGGGTCGGGGGGCAGGGGATCATCACCATCGCCTATGTCCTGGGGTCCGCGGCCCTCAAGGACGGGCTCCAATTCAAGCAGTCGGAGGTGCACGGGATGAGCCAGCGGGGCGGCGGGGTGGAATCGCACCTCCGCATCGCCGACGGCCCCATCCATAGCGGCGTCATCCCCGAGGGCGGGGCCGACCTGATCCTGGCCGTCGAGCCCCTGGAGGCCTTGCGCCATCTGAAGTTCCTCGCCCCCGGCGGAACGCTCCTCGCCGCCGCCACCCCCTTCACCAACATCCCCAACTACCCCGATATGGAGGCCGTTCGGCGGGCCGTGGGCTCCCTCCCGAAGGGGCACCTCGTGGAGGCGGACGCCCTCGCCAAGCAGGCGGGGAGCCCGCGGTGCGCCAACATCGTGATGGTGGGGGCCGCCTCCCCCCTCCTGCCGCTGAAGGAGGCCTCGCTCCTGGGGGTCATCGAAGAGATGTTCGGCGCCAAGGGGGAAAAGGTGGCGGCGATGAACCGCCGGGCCTTCGCCCTCGGCCGAGAATCCGCCCGGTCGCTGAACCTCGCCTGATCCGGGGCGCATGCGGTTCGGCGTCGTCCTCGTCTCTCCAAAGTATCCCGGCAATGTCGGAGCGGTGATGCGCCTGATGGCCAATTTCGGCCTCCGCTCCCTTCGCCTTGTGGACCCCCGCGCCGACCTGGACGATCCCGCCGTGGCGAGCATGGCCGCGGGCGGGGAGGCGCGGGTTCACCTGCAGGTTTTCGACACCCTTCCCGAGGCCTTGCGCCCCTTCCATGCCGTCCTGGCCACCTCGTCCGGACGGGGACGCCGCCGCCCGCCCCTGCGACCCTTCGCCGACTTCCAGGACTTCATCGCCGGACTTCCGCCCCGGGCGCGGATCGCCCTCCTCTTCGGCGCCGAGGACCGGGGACTGTCCCAGGAGGAGCTGGCCCGGGCCCACGCGGTCTTCCGCATTCCCACCCGCCCCGCGTTCCCCGTGATGAACCTGGCCCAGGCCTCCGCCGTCCTGATCCATGCCGCGGCCGGCTCCGTCTCCTCGACGCGGATCTCGAAGGAGACGCCGGCCACCGCGCGGGAGCTGGAGGGGTTCTTCGGCCACCTGCGGGAGGTCCTCCTGGAGATCGGGTTCCTCCAAGGCCCGAACCCCGACCGGGTGCTCAAAGACCTGCGCCAGATGGCCCTCCGGGCCCGTCTGGCGCCGCGGGACGTCCTCATCCTGCGCGGCATCCTGCGGCAGGTGAGGAACTATCCGCGGGTCCTGGAGTCCCGGCGGGAGGGGGCTACGGGCCGGTCTCGCGGGCGATCCGGTCGAGCTCCCGCTTCAACTCGCGGTAGCGGATCCGGTCGTTGACCGACATCGCCTTCAGGTCTGCCGTCCGCTCGTAGATCCCCACGAAGTCCCGCACCGACGAAGCCAGCCGGTCGAGCCGGGAGGAGCCGCGGGCGTAGCCCAGCAGGAGGCAGGCCAGGGCGGCCAGGAACAGGTGCCGGCGGTCGTATTTCATCCCCCCAGTATAGCCCCGCCGGGCCCCGCGGCGAAAGGGCTTGTTTTTTTGGGGTAAAGGGAAGATAATGGGGCCAAGAAGCGGTCCAATGTCGACTTCGGAGTCCGTGAAAAGGCAGGGGCATCCGTCGGTCCATATTGGCCGCGCGGAGCAGAAAATAATGTGAAATGTTTCTCAATAGAGGGCGGGCGCAGGCCCGCCCCAGGAGGCCGGCAATGTCGCAGCGCCCACAGCAGCCCATCGAACTGAAACTGGTGGAATCCCTCGAGCGCCTCTCCCGCGTGTTCAAGGTCTTGTTCTGGGAGGAGGCCAAGCGGGCAAGGATAAGCCCCCTGCAGGTGCAGATCCTCCTCTACCTGCACGAGAACCCCCACCGCCCGGGCGGCGTCAGCCGCCTCGCCATGGAGTTCGGCGTGACCCAGGCCACCATCAGCGACGCGGTCCGCTCGCTGGAGGAGAAGGGCTACCTCACCAAGGCGGTCCGCCCTGAGGACCGGCGGCTGAAGCTCCTGAAGCTCTCCCTTAAAGGGCACCGCCTCGCCATCCGGGCCGAACGCCGTCGCGCCCGCCTGGAGCACCGGGTGGCGTCCGCCGCGGACGGGCGCAAGCAGGATACCCTCCACTTCCTCCTGGAGCTCCTGCGCGGGCTGCAGGAAGAGGGCTTTCTGACCGACATGCGCCTCTGCCTCTCCTGCCGCAATTTCGAGCACCGCGGGGGGCCGGTCGAGGAACCGGCGTTCTATTGCACCCTCACGCAGACGCCCCTGGTCATCACCGACGTCAACTTCAACTGCCCGGAGTTCCTCCCCCGCCGCGCCATTCCCACGGCCTGACGCCGCCGGCTTGCCCGGCGGCGGCGTCTGTGGTACTGTGTGGCGACCGATGATGACCGCCGCCGACCGGGGGCCCGTCCCCGGGCCTCCTCCCCTCGCGACCCTGCTTGACGGCGTCCTGGCCGGCAACCCCCGAGCCCTCGGCCGCGCCATCTCCTTGGTGGAGTCCGGGGAGGCCGAAGGGGTTGCGCTCCTGCGCGAGATCTACCCCCGCGGCGGGCGGGCCGCCGTGGTGGGGCTCACCGGGCCGCCGGGCGCCGGGAAAAGTTCCCTTATCGAGGGGCTGGCCCTTCACCTGCTGGCGGACGGCGCCCGGGTGGCCGTGGTGGCGGTGGACCCCTCCAGCCCGTTCACCGGCGGCGCCCTCCTGGGCGACCGGATCCGCATGCAGTCGCTCTTCCTCCACCCCCGCGCCTTCATTCGCTCCATGGCCACCCGCGGCGCGATGGGGGGGATCTCGGCCGTGACCCTCGACGCGGTGGACATCCTCGACGCCGCGGGGTTCGACTGGATCCTGGTCGAGACGGTCGGCGTCGGGCAGGACGAGGTGGACGTGGCCGCGGCCGTCGGAGCCGTGGCGCTCGTTCTGGTTCCGGGGATGGGGGACGACATCCAGGCCCTCAAGGCCGGGGTGATGGAGATCGCCGACCTGTTCGTCGTCAACAAGGCCGATCACGACGGAGCCGACCGGACCGTGGCCGATCTGGAGGCCCTCGCTCGATTGGGCGGGGAGGGACGCCCCCCCCGGCCCGTGGTCCGGACGGTGGCCACGGAGGCCCGGGGCATCGCCGGCCTTGCCGACCGCCTTTCGGAGGTGATGGCGGGGCTGGCCGACCCGGACGCGGCGCGGGCCAAGGCCGAGCGGCAGGCGGAGGCCCGCCTCACCCGGCTCCTGAGCGCCCGCCTCCTGGCGCGCGCCCGGCAAGGGGAGTCCTGGGGCGCCCGCCTCCGGGCGGTGGCGCAACGCCGGGAAGATCCCTACTCCGCCTGTGACGCCATTCTCAAGGAGGTCCTGTGTTAGACCACATTGCCATCGCCACCCGCGACGCCGGCGCCATGCGCCGGCTGTACGAGCTGCTCGGGTTCGAGGTCCGCAAGGTGGAGGAGGTCCCCTCCCAGAAGGTGACCGCCACCTTCCTCGAACTGGAGGGGGTGCACCTGGAGCTGCTCCAGCCCACGAGCGAGGACTCCGCCGTGGCCAGGGCCATCGCCAAGCGCGGCGAGGGGCTCCATCACCTCGCGTTCCGCGTTGCGTCCCTGGACGCGGCGATGGACCGGCTCCGGGCCCATGGCTACGCCTTCCTCTACGACTCCCCCCAGCCCGGGGCGGGCGGCAAGCGCATCAACTTCATCCACCCGAAGGACGGCGGCGGGGTGCTGGTCGAGTTGTGCGAGTGAGGCCGGGGCGGCCCGCGCGCTGACCATGGATCCCGGCACCTTCGTCATCCTCCACCTGACCGGCCCGAAGGAGCAGTTCTGGGGCCGTCTGATCGTCCTCGGCCCCACCGGCGTGACCCTGCGGGGGATCAACCTCAACTCCTTCGAGGACTGGGCCCGGCAGGTGGGGCGCCGCGAGGAGCGGACGATGGAGGCGGTCCCCATCTTCTTTCCCATGCACCGCATCGAGCGGATCTTCGAGGACGAGGACATGGGGATCGTCGCCTCCTACCGGCGGCGGTTCAAGGAACTCGCCGGGATCGAGGCCGTGGAGTATTTCCAGCATGTGTTCGGTCCTTCCCCTTCTGCTGATTAGCCTCTGGGCCCCCGCCGGGGGCGGGACCCTGGAGTTCTCGGACCCCCTGGCCCAGACCCGGGGCTTCCCCGTCCCCCCCGGGGCCGCGCCCGACCACGGCTACGCGCGCCTCGAGCGCACCGTCATGGCGTTCATGGCGGGGACCGACGAGCGCACCCAGCAGGTGGACGCCTGGTACCTGGAGGAGCGGATCGAGGCGGTGCGAGAGTTCTACACCGGCACTTTCGGCCATGCCTTCACATGCGAGACGGTGGACCACGAGCAATTCATGCACGAGGCCTGGAGCGTGTTTCGGAACGCCGCCTTCGCGAACGCCGCGGGGGTCTACGAGCACTGCGTCTCGGGCCGGATCCACCTGTTCAGCCCCGTCTACAACTACGCCCTCCAGACCTGGCAGGCGGGCACCATGATCGTGTTCCGCCGGTGAAGCGCATCCACCTCGCCTCGGCCTCCCCCCGGCGGCGCGAGATCCTGGAGCGGCTCGGACTGGAGGTGGTTCCCTGTCCCTCCCATATAGACGAGATGCGCCGTTCCGGCGAAAGCCCCGAGGCCTTCGCTCTCCGGGCCGCTCGGGACAAGCTGGAGGCCTCGGGGCCCTTCCCCGCGGGGGAGGCGGCGCTGGCCGCCGACACCATCGTGGTGGTGGACGGCGGGGTCCTTGGAAAACCGCGCGACGCCGCCGAGGCCGCCCGGATGCTCGCGGCGATCCAAGACCGGTGGCACACCGTCTTTACCGGCCTCGCGGTGGCCTGCGACGGTGTCCGCCTCTCCGGGGTGGAGGAGAGCCGGGTCCTCATGGCCCCGATGGGGCGCGCCACGATCGAATGGTACATCGCCACCGGCGAGCCGATGGACAAGGCCGGCGCCTACGCCCTCCAGGGCATCGGGGGGCTTTTCGTGGAGCGGGTGGAGGGTTCGTGCTCCAACGTCATCGGCCTGCCCCTCCCGCTCCTGCGCCGGTTCCTCGCGCAGATGGGGCTGTTCCTCCCGCGCGCATGAACCTTTCCTCGAGCATCCGCCCTCCCATTATCCCCCGCCCGACCTCCCAGCAAAAGCGGGGGAGGGCGATCCCCTCCCCCGCCACACGGAGTGAATCCGCGTGGATCCACCCCCTTCCCACAAGGAGACCTTCCCGGCCTGCTAAGAACGCAGGCCGGCCCGATCTATGCCTCCTCATGCTTCCATCCTCGGGCTTCGGCCCCCCTCCTCGCCCATGAGGCGCTTCGCCACCCTGGTCGTCGGCATCGTCTGGCTGACCCTCTGTTCGGCCGAAATCTTCCTCGTCCGGGACATCCACCGGCAGGGGGCCATCCTCCGCAAGTGGGCCCGGCGGCTGATGCGGCTGGCGGGGATCCCGTGGGAGGTGCGGGGGCTGGAACACCTCCAAGGCCTCCCCCCCTGCATCATCGTCTCGAACCACCTCAGCGCCCTCGACATCCCCTTCCTCTTCGCCGCCCTCCCCCGCACCTTCCGGATGGTGGCCAAGGCGGAGCTGCGGCGCGTCCCCCTCATCGGCTGGATCCTCCGGTGGGGGCGGTTCGTCACGGTGCACCGCCGCGAGCACCACCGGGCGATACGGGAGATTCAGGGCGTGGAGTGGCTCTTCGCCCACGGGGCTGACCTCTACATGGCGGCCGAGGGGACCCGGTCCCGCGACGGGTCCCTCCTCCCGTTCAAGAAGGGCCCCTTCGTCCTCTCGATCCAGCACGGCGTCCCCATCCTCCCCGTCACCCTCGTCGGCACCGGGGCCGCAATGCCTCGGAAGACCCTCGCGCCGCGCCCCGGGATCCCCGTGGCGTGCGTCATCCACCCCCCCGTCCATCCGCAGGGGCTGGGGTATGGGGAGCGCGACGAATACCGCGACCGGGTGCGGGCCATCGTGGCGTCGGCCTTGGAGTGATCGCTCCGAGCGCGGCGGACGACCGCCATTTCCGGGCGGAGAGGGCCGAACGCTCGACTCCGGATCGAAGGGGCTTAGAGGGCTGAAATGCGGGCCAGGACGACGGTGATATTGTCGCTCCCGTCCCGCTCGTTGGCAAACCCGATGAGGTTGCGGGCCTTCTGATCGAGTGGTTCCTGAACGGCCAGGAGATCCTGGATCTCCCTCTCCTGCAGCTCCCCGTGGAAGCCGTCGGAGGAGAGGAGGAAAAGGTCGCCCGCCCGGGCCTCGCCCTGCCGCAGATCCACCTGCACCTCCTCGTGGCCGCCCATGGAGCGGGTGAGGATGTGTTTGAGGCGGCTGTGGCGGGCCTGCTCGGGGGTGATGACCCCCATGTTGATCTGGGCCTGCACCAGTGTGTGGTCCTCGGTGATCTGGAGAATGACCCCGTCGCGCAGGAGATAGGCCCGGCTATCGCCCACCTGGGCCACATGGAAGGCGCCGTCGTCGAAGAGGACGGCGGTGATGGTGGACCCCATGCCGCGGTATTCGCTCTTCTCCTGCGATTTCCGCACGATGCGGGCATTGGCCTCGGCGACGAGCCGGAGGAGCCGTTCCGGCGGGGCGAGCTTCCCGGAGGCCGAGGCCCCCTCGCGGAAAACCTGGGCGATGGTGGAGGAGGCCACCTCGCCGGCCTGGTGTCCTCCCATGCCGTCGGCGACCATGCCGAGACGGGCGTCGGCGTCCACGAAGAACGCGTCCTCGTTGGCGGAGCGCTTCTTCCCGACGTCGCTGAGCCCGAACCACTCGATGCGGTGGGAAACCATCGACATATGATACACAAAGTCGCGCCGGCTTGCAAAGAACCGGCCGATGCCGTAAAGTGGGGCGATGCGCCTCGTCACCACCCATCCGAATGCCGACCTCGACGCTTTCGGCGCCATGGTCGCCCTCCGGCTCCTCCACCCCGACCTCGTGGCCTGGTTCCCGGGGACGCGCGAGGTGACTCTGCGCACCCTGCTGGCCAGCGGCCTCTACGAGCTTCCCGAGGCGGGATCCCGGGACCTGGAGAGGCCCGAACTGGAGCAGGTGTTCCTGGTGGACGCCGACGGTCTTGACCGCCTGGGGCCCCTCCGCCCCATCATCCTCGAACGGCGCCTCCCCCTGACCGTATACGACCACCACGCCCCCTCCGCGACCCTTCCGCCCTGGGCCCGCGTCCATACCCGCGCCTGCGGCTCGGCCTCCACCCTGCTGACGCTGGAACTGCTGGAGCGGGGGGTGGCCATCCCCTCGCTGGAGGCCAGTTTGATCCTGATGGGGATCTTCGAGGACACCGGCCACTTCCGGTTCCTGGAGACCACCGCGGAGGACTTCCGGGCCGCGGCCGCCCTCCTGGAGGCGGGGGCGGATCTCGCCCTCGTGCGCCGGTTTTTGGTCCAGGAGCTGAACGCCGACCAGCTGGGGGTGCTGGACGCCTTCCATGCCGGCCGGGAAGGCCATTCCATCCGCGGCTACCGGGCCACCCTCGCCCCGGTGTCGCTCCGGCGGTATGTGGAGGACATCGCTTTCGTCGTCCACCGATACGTCGAGATGATGGGGGAGGACCTCTTCGTCGCCCTGGTGGAACAGGAGGGGAAGATCACCCTCATCGGCCGCAACCGCCATCCCCGGGTGGACCTGGGGGCGGTCTTCCGCGCGCTCGGGGGGGGCGGCCACCCGGGGGCCGCCTCGGCCATTCTGCGCGACTGCACCCTCGTGGAGGCCCGGGCCCGGGTCCTGCGCGCCCTCGGCGACGGCTTGCCGCCCCGGGCCCGGGCCGGGGATGTCATGACCCGCCCCGTCTTCACGGTGCCGCCGGGGAGCAGTGTGCGGGAGGCCCTCGAGGAGATGAACCGGCGCCACATCAACGCCGTCCCCGTGGTGGAGGGGGGCCGGGTGTTGGGGGCGGCGACGCGCCTGATGGTGGACAAGGCCCTGGCCCACGGGTTGGGCGCCGCCCCCGTCGAGGACATCGTGGAGGGGGGCGTTCCCGAAGTCCCCCCGTCCACCCCCCTGGAGGACCTGCGGGAGATGATTCTCAAACGCGGGCGGCGGTTCGTCCTCGTGCGGGATGAGGGGGGGGTGGCGGGCATCATCACCCGAATGGATCTTTACCGCAATCTCCTGGGAAGGGCCGAAGAGGAGCCCTCCCGCTTTGCCCCGCGCTCGGTGGAGTTCCGACGCCCCCTCGAACACCAGCTCCCCCGCGAGGCCCTGGACCGCCTGCGGGAGGTGGGACGGCGGGCGGAAGCGCTCGGGATGCAGGCCTACCTGGTGGGGGGGACGGTGCGCGACCTGGTCCTCAATCGCCCGGTGGAGGACCTCGACGTGGTGGTGGAAGGGGAGGGGATCCGCTTGGGGGAGGCGCTGGGCGAAACCCTGGGGGCGCGTTTCCGGGCGCACGCCAAGTTCCTCACCGGCGTCCTCGTGTTCCAGGACGGCATGCGCATCGACATCGCCACGGCCCGCCGGGAGTCCTATGCCCGCCCCGGCGCCCTCCCGGACGTGGAGGCCTCGCCGCTGGCCCATGACCTGGCGCGGCGGGACTTCACGGTCAACACCCTCGTGGTGGCCCTCAACCCCGATCAGTGGGGCAAGATGCTCGACTTCTTCGGCGGGATGCAGGACTTCAAGAACCGGGTGATCCGCGCCCTTCACTCCCTCAGTTTTATCGAGGATCCCACGCGGGCCTACCGCGCCGTCCGGCTGGCCGAGCGCCTGGGGTTCAAGCTCTCTTCCGATACCGAAAAGCTGGTGCGGGCCGCCCTGAAACACCGGGCCTTCGACGCCTTGTCCGGACACCGGCTGTGGGAGGAGTTCGCCGCCCTTCTCCGTCTGCCCGACCCGCGGCGCGCCATCGAGCGGCTCGATGCCCTCGGCCTTCTGGAGCCGGTCCACCCGGATCTGGTCCTGACGGCCGGGGCGCGGGACCTGTTGAGCGCCGCGGAGGAGGTGCTCCACTGGGCGCGCATCGAGGCGGTGCGGACCGAGCCCCACGAACTATTCACCCTCCTCTGCCTCCTCCACGGATTGGAGGAGTCGGCCCTGCCCGAGGTGGGGCGGCGGTTGGGGTTCGAGGGGGGGCGCCGGGCGTTGGTGGACGGGCATCGGCAGGTGGCCCGCCAGCTGGCCGCGGAGTTGTTCCGCGCCGACCTCCCCAGCCAGGTGTACGGAGTCCTGCGGGGGGCGGGTCTCCCGTTCGTTATTTGGACCATGATCGCCAGCCACGACCCGGTGGTGCGCGATAAGTTAAAGCTCTACCTGACCCGTCTGCGGGGCGTGCGGCTCCGCGTGCGGGGGCGCGATCTCGTGGCGCGGGGCGCCCCCCCGGGGCCCGCGGTGGCCGGGGCCTTGGAAAAGACCCTGCTGGCCGCCATGGACGGCCAGCTCCAATCCAGGGATGAAGAACTTGAGTTTGCTCTTCGCTGTCTGGGTCTGCCTCGCTAGCCCCTCCGCTTCGCCCCTGCTGGAGGTCATCACCCGCCAGGGGGAAGTGATGGAGCGGCTCACCCTGTTCGCCAATGGGATGGCGGTATGGCACAGCAAGGGGGGGCTGTCGGTGGAGCGGCTGGTGAAGGAGCAACTCGCGCCGGAGGAGCTGGCGGTCTACACGGAGGCCCTCCGGGCCTCGAAGATCGAAACCCTCCGGGAGGGGGACTACTCCGAGGACCTGGAGGGGACGGTGTTGGTGCAGTGGACGATGACGGTCGCCCTGCCGGGCTCGAAGCCGCGGGCCTACCGGGGGACGGGGCTGGCGGTCCAGCCGCTGGCTCTCGGAACCGTCCTGGCCATCGCCCAGGACCTCCGGGTGGCCCTGCGGGACGGCAAACGGGAGCTCGACCCGTTCGCATCGCGGGAGCCGAAGGTGGGGGACATTCTCCTGGACCTGGAGGGCCGGCGATGGGAGGTGCGGGGGATCGACGAGGAGTCCAAAGCCCTCCAAGTGCGTGGGCTCGACCAGCCGATGACCCGCTACATCAAGCGGGACGATCTGAAACGGGAGTTCAAGGGCTATGCGGATTTGCCGGGGCACCCTTAAGGGGCGCCTGGTCCCGGTTCCGGACCTCCCGGGGCTCCGTCCCACCCAGGGACGGGTGCGGGAGGCCCTCTGGTCCATCCTGGACCCCCGTCCGCGGGGACCGTTCGCCGACCTCTTCGCCGGGGGCGGCCTGGTGGCGCTGGAGGCCCACTCCTGCGGGTTCGGCCCCGTGGCCGCGGTGGAACAGAACCCCGCCCTGGTCCGGCACATCGAGAACACGATGCTTGCCTTTCAAGCACCGGTCGAGGTGGTGCGGGGCAACGCCCTGAAGATCCTCGAGGAGTGGGCCGCCCGCGGCCGATCCTTCGCCTGCGTCTTCGCGGACCCCCCCTACCGATACCCTCTTCAGCGTGAGCTCCTACAGCGGGCCCGCCGCGTCTTGGAGCCGGACGGGCTGTTCGTCCTGGAGGCCTCCCGCCCCTTCCCCTTGGAGGTCGAGGCGGGCAGGGTCTACCGCTATGGAGACACGGTCCTCGCGCTGTTCGACCCCGTCTGAGCCGGTCGGGGACGCAGGGGCGGCCCGTACGCTCCAAGTGTGATACAATATGCCCTCAATTTTTAAGGAGATGCCCATGCCCAACGGCCGTCATTTCTTCAGCTCCGAATCGGTAACCGAGGGTCACCCCGACAAGGTCTGCGACCAGATCTCCGACGCCATCCTGGACGAGGTCCTCAAGGCCGACCCCAAGGGGCGGGTGGCCTGCGAGAGTTTCATCTCCGTGGGGCTTGTCATCGTCGGCGGGGAGATCACGACGAAGACCTATGTCGAGATCCCGGACCTGGTCCGGAACCTTGTGAAGGACATCGGCTACACCGACGCCAAGTACGGCTTCAACTACCAGACCTGCGCCATCCTCAACGCCATCGGGCGGCAGTCCCCCGACATCGCCCAGGGGGTGGACGCCGGGGGCGCCGGGGACCAGGGGCTCATGGTCGGGTATGCCTGCAATGAGACGAAGGAACTGATGCCCCTCCCCATCATGCTGGCCCACCGACTCACCCAACGGCTGGCGGAGGTGCGCAAGAGCGGGCTTTTGCCCTATTTAGGGCCCGACGGCAAGTCGCAGGTGACCGTGGAATACCACGGCGACCAGGCCGTCCGCATCGACACCGTCGTCCTCTCCAGCCAGCACACGGAGGAGATCCTCGACAAGACGGGCCGCCAGATCACCCGCGCCGCCCGCGAGGAGATCATCGAGAAAGTGGCCCTGGCCGTACTCCCCGCCGGCATGATGGACCGCCGGACCAAGTTCCTCGTCAACCCCACCGGCAAGTTCGTGGTGGGCGGACCCCAGTCGGACACCGGGATGACCGGCCGCAAGATCATCGTGGACACCTACGGCGGCATGGCCCCCCACGGCGGCGGCGCCTTCTCCGGGAAGGACCCCACCAAGGTGGACCGCTCCGCCACCTACATGGCCCGCTACGTGGCCAAGAACGTGGTGGCCGCCAAGCTGGCGCGGAAGTGCCTGGTCCAGCTCGCCTACGCCATCGGCGTGGCCGACCCCGTCTCCGTCATGGTGGAGACCTTCGGCACCGGCACCGTCCCCGAAGCGCGCATCACCCAAGCCGTGCGGGAGGTGTTCCCCCTCACCCCCAAAGGGATCATCGACCACCTCAACCTGCTCCGCCCCATCTACCTCAAGACGGCGTCCTATGGCCACTTCGGCCGCACCGGCCCCGGGTTCACTTGGGAGCGGACGGACAAAGCCGCCGAGCTCAAGGCCGCCGTCTAGGCGCGGGTTCCCAAGGAGGGTTTTCATGGCATTCGACGTCCGCAACCGCCAGCTGGCGGCCGACGGCAAGAAGCGCATCGCATGGGCGGGACGGCAGATGCCGGTCCTGCGCCTCATTGCCGCCCGCTTCGCCCAGGAGCGTCCCCTCGAGGGGCTGCACCTCTCAGCCTGCCTCCACGTCACCAGCGAGACCGCCAACCTGATGCACACCCTCGTCGCGGGAGGCGCCAAAGTGCGGCTGTGCGCATCCAACCCCCTCTCCACCCAGGACGACGTGGCCGCCGCCCTCGTGGACGACGGCATCGAGGTCTTCGCCGTCCGGGGGGAGGACAACGCCACTTACTACGCCCACATCCTGGCGTGCCTCCAGCACTTCCCCCGCATCACCATGGACGACGGGGCCGACCTGGTCTCCTCGATCACCGCGGTGGTCCACCGGACCGGCACCGCCCTTCACCCCGTGGTGGCCGAATGGATCAACGGCCTGACGGCCGCCGACCGGGAGCGCCTCCTCTCCGGCATCCTCGGCTCCACCGAGGAGACCACGACGGGGGTCATCCGCCTCAAGGCGATGGCCCGCGAGGGGGTCCTCCCGTTCCCGGTCATCGCCGTCAACGACGCGCAGACCAAGCACATGTTCGACAACCGCTACGGCACGGGCCAGAGCACCCTCGACGGCATCCTGCGGGCCACCAACCTCCTCCTGTGCGGCAAGAACGTCGTCGTCGCCGGCTACGGGTGGTGCGGCCGCGGCATCGCCATGCGCGCCGCCGGCCACGGCGCGCACGTCTTCGTCACCGAGATCGACCCCGTCAAGGCCCTCGAGGCGACGATGGACGGCTTCGCGGTCGTCTCCATGGACGAGGCCGCCGCCTTCGGCGACCTGTTCATTACCGTCACCGGCAACAAGAGCGTCATCGCCGGGAAGCATTTCGACCGCATGAAGGACGGCGCCATCGTGTGCAATTCCGGCCACTTCAACGTTGAGGTCGACATTCCGGCGCTCGAGGCCCGGTCCACCGGCCACGAGGTCGTCCGCCATGAAACCTGCGAATACCGGCTCAAGGACGGCCGCGTCATCTACCTCCTCGGCGAGGGGCGCCTCATCAACCTGGCCGCGGCCGAGGGGCATCCCGCCGCCGTCATGGACATGTCGTTTGCCAACCAGGCGCTCGCGGCCGAGCACCTGGCCAAGCACCACGACCAGCTCGAACGCAAGGTTTACCCCATCCCCGCGGAGCTGGACCGCCGGATTGCCGCCCTCAAGCTGGAGAGCATGGGCGTTTCCATCGACGTCCTGACCGAGGAGCAGCGGCGCTACCTGGACTCCTGGCAGGAGGGGACGTAGTCCGCATCCCTTCCGATCGGTCCTTCACGGCGGGCCCTCCGGCCCGCCTTTTCATGGGTCCGGCGGGGCGCTATGACCGATTGCGGGGGCTGTAGTACTGGATCCCCGGCTTGTAGGCCTGGATGTGCTCCAGGAGGTCGTTGTACTCGGCTTCCTTGTCCACCACGTTGAGCCGCTCGGTGTTGACGATGAGTATGCTGTGGCCCCGCAGCTCGATGAAGAACTTTTCGTAGGCCTGGGCCACGGCTTCGAGGTAGGCGGTCCGGATCCCCTTCTCCTTCCGGTGCACCGCCCGCTCCTCGGGACCCAGCAGGGCATCCTCCCGTTCGGCGGCTTTCGCCCGCCGTTTGATCCGCTGCTGGAGGGTCTTAAGACCCGCTTGGAGATAGACGATAAGGTCCGGCCGCACGGCCGCGGGCTCGAACAGATCGTAGTAGAGGCGGTAGAGCCCGAGATCGTCCTTGGGCAGGTTCATCTCGGCGAAGAGGAGGTCCTTTTGGAAGGTGAAGTCGGCCACCACGCGCTGGCCCGCCTCCAGGCGGCGCCGGATCTCCGCCTGCGCCTGGGCCCGGCTGTGGAGGAAAAACATCTGGGCCCGCAGGGCCGCCTCCTTCTGTCCGGCGTAGAAGGGGCCCAGCCAGGGGTTCTTGATGTCCTCCAGGACGGGTTTGAAGTGCAGGCTCGCCTGAAGCTTTCGGCAGAGGGTGGTTTTGCCGACGCCGATCGGGCCTTCGATGGCCAGGTAGTTGAGCGGCATCATGGGGCTATGGTAGCAGAATCGGTCGGCGCGGTCATCCGCAGACGGCGCCGCCCCCCCTCGCGGAACTCCCGTTCCACGGCGAACCCGAGGGTCCGGTAGAGGGCGATGGCCGCGGCGTTGTCCCGGTCCACGTCGAGGGCGGCCCGCCGGCGGCCCGATTGCCGGATGGCCCGCAGGGCCGCCTGCATCAGCCGACGCCCGAGCCCCTGCCGTCGATGTTCCGGGGCCACGTCGAGGGTGACGATCTCCCCGCGGACCCACAGAACGAAGCCGACGAGGGCCGGGCCGTGGAAGAACCCGAGGGCATGGGCGCCGGGGGTCAGGAGGGAATCGGCCATGACCTCGGCCGGATAGTTCCACCCGGGATCGAAGCAACGGGCGTCCAGGGCCGTCATCGCGGCGAGGTCGTCCGCCGCCAGGGGGCGCAGGAGGTAGCCGTCCACCGTCATGGTCGGTCAGGCCCGGGGCGGGAGAGGGAGCCGCCCTCTCCCGGGTTCATGGGGCCGGCGGGGGCGGGTCATGCGGGGGCGGCCGTCTCCAGCGCCGGTGGACCCAGACCCCCTGGGATGATCAGGCCCTGCCGGGGCGGGTGGAGGCGGAGCCGGCAGGGGAGGGTTTCCGCTTGGGGAGTGGGTGGGGCCCCGGGGATCCACTCCCCGGGGCGGGAGAGGGAGCCGCCCTCTCCCGGGTTCATGGGGCCGGCGGGGGCGGGTCATGCGGGGGCGGCCGTCTCCAGCGCCGGTGGACCCAGACCCACTGGGTGGGGTGGCGCCGGATGGCCGCCTCCAGCTCCGCGGTCATTCGGGCCGTCAGGGCCGTTTCGTCCAGCCCCTCCGACGCCACCGGCCGGAGGATGATGCGGTAGCGCATCCCGGGGAGGCGGTAGATGACGCCGACCACGACTGGCAACCCCTTGCGCAGGGCCAGACCAGCCGCGCCGACCGGAGTGGAGGCCGGACGTCCGAAGAAGGGGACGTGGACCGCCTCCACTTTCGTGTCCTGGTCGATGAGCATCGCCAGCACCCGCCCCTCCTTGATCGCCTGCAGGAGTAGGCGCCCGCTCTGGGGCCCGCCCCGGAGGATGGTCGTGAAGTTGGCGCGGGCCCGGCGCCCGACCAGGTATGCGTTCAGCGCCGGCAGGTACACCTCGCGCGCCACGGCCGAGAGGGGGTACCCATGGGTCCCGAGCCACTGGCCGAAGAGCTCCCAGGGCCCGATGTGGCCGGTGGCCAGGACCACGGGCCGCCGGGTCAGGTGCTCCAGCCCCTCCGCCGTGACGCGGTCGAGGAGGCGGTCGGCCTTCAGAAGTTCGAAGCACAGGAGGCCGTAGTGGCGGAAGTTGGCCCGCAGGCACCGCTCGCGCTTCGCGTCCGTCCACTCCGGGAAGGCGATGAGGAGGTGCTCTCGGACGCGCCGGTGATGCTGGGGCAGGGACCAGCGGGCCAGGTCCCCCAGAACAGCCGCGGCGCAGGGGACGGCTCGGAGCGGCAACAGCCGCGCCAGGCCCCGGAGCAGGTGAAAGAGGAGGAGGACAAGGGCGTTGCGGAGGGGGTGGCGATCTACCCGGCCAGCCATTTCCCCTGGCTCTTGAGGACCTTCTCGATGACCTCTCGGACGGCCCCCATCCCGCCGGGGCGGCTGGCGATGATGCGGGCCTTCTCGAGCACCTCCGGGGAGGCATCGGCCGGGCAGGCGGAGACGCCGGCCTGGTCCATCGCCTCGAGGTCCAGCACCTCGTCGGTCATGAAAAGGGTCTCCTCGCGCGCGCACCCCATCTCCTTCATCACCTTGGGCAGGACCCTCTCCTTCTGCTTGACGCCGGTGACGAGCTTGTGGACCTTCAGTTCCTTCGCCCGGTTCTCCACCGCCTTGCCCCCGCGTCCGGTGAGGAAGACGATCTTGAGCCCGGCCTCCCGCGCGAGCATGATCCCCACGCCGTCGTGGACGTTGAAGACTTTCGCCTCCTGTCCGTCGGGAAGGAAGTAGAGTCGGCCGTCGGTGAGGACGCCGTCGATGTCGAACACGAGAAGCCGGATGCGCTTGAGGCTCACCATAGCAGGGCATTATAACAGGGGCGGGGTTCCTGATAGAATGGAGGCATGGTGCGTCCTGAAAGCTCCACCGATCTTACGGGTGCAAGTCCCGTCCGG
>CAZRVT010000007.1:0-73972 GCA_964603505.1 uncultured Holophagales bacterium
TGGCCTCGTAAAAGTATGCGCCGATCGGCTCGTAAAATAACACGCCGCTGGACACGTGCTGAATCGGTACCCGGCAAACAAGCTTATATTAGAGAGAGAGAGAGAAAGAATGATGATCCAATGCTTTACATTCATAGAGACTCCCGCGATTTTCCAATAGAATAATACATCAGGTCAGGCGATCAAGTCAAGGTCTGAGACCATGCCCAATAAAAGAATCTCGCGAAGGGGAGAGTCATGAAGAATTGGACCGAAGATAATCCAGCTTTTTGCTCTTCTCCGGCAATTCCGTGCCGTAGGCGTAGCGGTCGAAGAAGGGGTGCCACTCCTCCTTGGTGACGAAGTTGAGCAGGCCGATGAAATCCTCCGCCGCCACCGTTGGGCGGGGGAAGGACTGGAGGAAGCTCCGCAGAATCGCGAAGGTGTGTTGCCTCCGACCTTGGGGACTTCCGTCTGCAAGCGGCGGCCATTCCGGCCAACCAGACCAAGGCGATGCGGAGTGCATGGGACACCTCCCGTCGCCCCACTGTATCCCCGCCGAGGCGGGAAAACAACGGGCCCCCTCACGGGGGCCCGGAAAGCACAAACAGGAAAGGGGGTTACACGTCGAGCAGGACCAGCGACTCCTGCTGCTCCCCGGCGATCTCCACCTCGCCGCCGGGGCGGATGAAGGGGTCGATCTCGGTGCGGACCGCCATCTCCCCCTCCAGGTAGATGCCGGGCTCCACGGAGAACATCAGGCCGGGCAGGAGGAGCCGCTCGTCCTTGGTCTCCAGGTTGTCGATGTTGACGCCGTTGCCGTGCACCTCGCGGCCGATGGAGTGGCCGGTGCGGTGGACGAAGAACGGCCCGTAACCGGCCGCCTCCACCACCTGGCGGCAGGCGGCGTCCACCTCCCAGCCGTGCACGGGCGCGCCGGCGGCGAACCGCTCGCGGATGAACGCCACCGCCCGCTTGCGGGCCCGGACGACCGTGTCGAAGATCTCTATGTATTTCGCCGGCGGGTTCTTCCCGGCATAGCCGCACCAGGTGATGTCGTAGTAGATCCCCTCGGGCCGGTTGACGCGGGCCCAGAGGTCGATGAGGACGCAGTCCCCCTTCTTGAACGCATGGGTGTTCTCCGGGGTGGGACAGAAGTGGGGGTCGGCGGGGTGTTCGTTGATGCCGACGATGGGGGGATCGCCCTCGCAGGTGAGCCCCTCCTCGTCGAATCGCCGGAGGATGAACTGCTGGACCTCGTATTCGGTGAGCCGCGCGCCCGCCTTCATCGTGCTCTCGATGAGTTCGAAGGCCTGCCGCCGCACCGTGTCCACCTTGGCCTGGGCCTCCCGATGGAGCCGGTAGCCCTCCTCGGTGATGACGGCCTCGAAGAGCTGGACCAGGTTGGCGGCGGAGACCACCTCGGTCCCGAAGGAGCGGACCAGCTCCACGGTGCCGGCGTCCACGAGGGAAACGTATGGGATGTGGTTCAGGGGCGAGTAGTTCATCGCCACCTTCCGGCCGCCCACGGCGGCCCGGAGCGTCTCGTGCAGGTGGGGCCAGCCGTGGTAGACGATCTTGCTCCCCGGGAGGGCGTCCAGCTTGAACTTCTCCACGGGGTGGACGATGCGGACGGGCTCGCCCTGGGCGGGGATATAGTAGAACCACCGCCGGGTGGTCATCCCCTCGGCGGCCAGGCCGAGGATGCGGTAGGCCAGGGGGTCCCGCTTGTGGAAATCACAGAGGAGCCAGCCGTCCAGCCCCTCGGCTCGGACGGCTTCCTGAATCCGTCGGATGCGCTCGGCGCTCACTGCCCCTCCCCGAACAGCTTCGGGTCGACGGCCGGGTCGAGGGTCTGTTCGCTGACGACGACCTTCTGGGCCAGCGTGCCGTCCGCGTAGGCCTCCACCTTGAAGGGCATCACCACGCCGCCCACGGGGCGGAAGTCGGAATACCTCTCAGCCACCGCGCCGAACCCCGTGGGGGTCTTCCCCTGGTAGCGCAGCTCGGCCAGGCGCCCCTCGGCGTCGATCCCCACGGTGAGGTCCTCGCCCAGCCCCTTCACGGCCAGGAGCGCCATCCCCCCCTCCTCCTGCAGGAACTGGAAGGTGACCCCTTCGCGCCCCACGGCGCGGAGGACGGGCAGGTAGCCGCGGTTGAGCTCGGCCACCATGTCGTCCGCCGGGACGTTCTGCTTCCCCTGGGGGGTCTCCACCCACGCCTTCTTGCCGTCGTAGGCCTGGACGATCGCGCCCATGGGGGTGGCCATCTCCACGCGCACCTTGTCGGGGAACACGAGGAGCGAGGTGCCATCCATGGCGAACTCCTGCCCGCCCATCGACACCGTCATCTTCATGACGCTCCTGACGCCCTTGAGGGCGGCCAGCTTCTCCCCGCCGGCCTTGGCCGCGGCGGTTTTCATCAGCTCGGTCCCCTTGGCCAGCGTGTCGGCCGTGGCCTCCGGAAGGGCCTCCCCCTTGGGCTTGGGGATGGCAATGTCCCAGGCCTGGACCTTGCCCAGACCGTCGAGCGGGGGCTGGATCTCGGCCCCGTTGCCCACCACGTAAATGATGAACTGCCCGGGGGCCCAGTATTGCTTGGCCACTCGGTTGACGTCGGCCACGGTCACCTTCTCGATCCCGGCCTTGGTCTTGAGGATGAAGTCCTGCGGGAAGCCGTAGAAGGTGTAGACCTGCATGCGGCGGACGATCTGTCCCATGTTGTCGAAGTTGAAGACGAACTTGTTGAGGTAGCCGTCCTTGGCACGATCCAGCTCCTCCTGCGTGACGCCCCGCTCCATCAGCGCCTTGACCTCGGCCTCGATGGCCCGGACCGCCTCCACGACGGAGCCCGACTTGGTGAAAGTGAAGATGGTAGTGGTCCCATCGTGCGCGTAGCCGGCCTCGATGCCGCCGAAGATCCCGTAGGTGAGGCCCTTTTCGGTGCGGATGCGCTGCATGAGCCGGCTGGAGAACCCCTCGGTGCCGAAGATCTTGTTCATCACCTCGACGGCAAAGTAGTCGGGGTTGTCCATGCGGATGCCGCGGTGCCCCAGCACGATGTAGCCCTGGTTGAGGTCGGACTTGTCGGTGAAGTAGACACCGGGGGCGCCCGCGAGGGCGAGGGCAGGGTAGGCGGGGGCGGGGGCGGAGCCCTTTTCCCAGCCGGCGAAGGCGGCCTGCACGGCCTGCCGGACGGCCTCGGCCTGGACATCGCCCCAGACGGCCAGAATGGCGTTCTCGGGATGGAAGAAGGCCCGGTGGAAGGCGGCCAGGTCGTCGCGCATGATGGCGTCGATGGTGGCGTATTCCTCCAGCCGGGTGTAGGGGCTGTCCTTACCCCACAGGATGCGGGAGAACTCCCGGAACACGATGGACCGGGGCTCGTCGTTGCGGCGGGAGATGCCGCTCTTGAATTGGTCCTTGGCCAGGGCGATTTTGTCCTCGCGGAAGCCGGGGTCCTGAATGACGCGCCCGAAGAGGGGGAATACCTCGCCGAAATCTTCGGAGAGGCTGTCGAAGAAGACGGTGACGAACTCGGCCCCGCCGCCGGTCTCGATGGAGGCGGCGCGGTTCTCCAGGAACTCGTCGATCTGGTCCCCGGTCATCGCGGAGGTGCCGCCGGTGCGGAGGACCTCCATGGCCACGCCGGAGAGGCCGGCCTTGTCGGCCGGGTCGAAGACCGAGCCGGCGCGCAGCATGAGGCGGCCGGCGACGAGGGGGAGATGGTGGTCCTCGACCACCATCACGCGGAGGCCGTTGGGCAGGGTGAACTGCACGACTTCGGGGTGCTTGAGGTCGGCCAACTTGGGGTATTTGAAGCTTTCGTACGGCTTCTTGCCGCCGGCCGGCGCGAGCGCGGCCAGGGCCAGAAGCGCCAGGACGGTCAGGACGCGTTTGGTCATTGGACACCTCCTTCGGCGTGCACGATCTCCGCCACGGTGCGGTTGGACTCCGTGAACGTGGCCTTGGCCACGCGCATGATGTCGTCGGCGGTGACCTTGTCGATCCGTTCGAGCTGGGCGAAGAGCTTGGGCCAGCCGCCGGCCACCTTTTCGAAGAAGGCGAGCTGGGTGGCGATGCCCATCGGGTTCTGCATGGAGCGGAGGAGATCGGCCTTGGCGCGGGTCTTGACGCGGGCCAGCTCCTCCGCGGTCACCGGCTCGTTCTTGAGCTTCTCGATCTCGTCCAACACGGCGGCCTCGTTCTCCGCGTTGGTTTTCCCCTGCATGGGGACGGCGTAGAAGATGAAGAGGCCGGGATACTTGGCGCCCGGCAGGCCGGTGAAGGCGGCGGCGGCGAGGGCCAGCTTCTCGTCGCGCACGAGGCGCTTGTAGAGGCGGCTGGTCCGCCCGTTGCCCATGATGTCGGTGATGGCGGAGAAGACGGGGTCGTCGGGGTCGTTGAAGGCCCCCTTGTGGTACCCGAAGATCAAAAAGGGCTGGGACGGATCCTGGATCCGGACGCGGCGCTCGCCCCGCTGGGGGGGCTCCACCGTGGTGACCGGGGGGGGGACGGGGCGGTCCTGGAGCCGGCCGAAATACTTTTCCATCAGGGGCCGGAGCGTCTTCGGGTCCACATCGCCGGCGATCGCCACGACCATGTTGCGCGGAACGTAGTGCTTGCGGAAGAAGGCCAGGGCGTCGGCGCGGGTCATGTTCTGGATGTCCGACATGTGGCCCACGACGAACGTGGAGTAGGGGTGCGCCCTGTAGGCCAATCCCAGAAACTCTTCGAAAAGGCGTCCGGTGGGCTGGCTCTCGATGCCCATGCGGCGCTCCTCCGAGATCACGTCGAGCTCGGTGTGGAACTCCCTCAGGACCGGGTCCACGAAACGCTCCGACTCCATGTAGGCCCACAGCTCAATTTTGTTGGAGGGGAAGCTGTAGAAGTACTGCGTTTCGTCGAAGGAGGTGGAGGCGTTGAGTCCCTCGCACCCCTCGCGCTCGACGATGCGGGCGAAGGCGTTCCCCTCGACCAGGGCCTTGGCCTCCTCCACGGCGGCCTTGAAGGCGGCCTCGAGCTGCTTGATCTTCTCGGGGTCGGCCAGGGGGCCCTTGGCCCGCTCGGCCTTCAGGGCGAGGAAGGCGGCCTCTTCCTTCTCGATGGCGGCCTTCTCCTTCTTGTAGTCGAGGGTCCCGATGGTCGAGGTGCCCTTGAAGGCCATGTGCTCGAAGATGTGGGCCAGGCCGGTGATGCCCACGTGCTCGTTGACGCTCCCCACGTCCGCGTAGGTGACGGCGGAAAAGACGGGGCTTGTGTGGTCTTCATAGACGATCACCTTGAGCCCGTTGGAGAGGGTGAAATCGCTCACGTTCTTCTGAAGCTGGTCCAGGGCCCCGGCGAAGCCGGCGGCGGCCAGCCACAACAAGACGGCGAACAACCGTTTATGCATGAGATCCTCCTTTAGGACTTGACGGGATTAATACGGCCGGGCCGGGAGAAGGTTGCCCTTCCCTCAATCACAGACCTTCACCCGGACGCGGTAGGTCAGGACGGCCTCGCCGTCCCGCTTGACCGGAACCTGGAACTCGCAGGCGAAGGCGGCGGTCTTTTCGTGGGGGTGGCTGGAGCGGACCATCGTCCACTCGCCGCCCACCGGCTCGATCACCCGCACGACCACGTCCTCGGCCTTGTGGTTGCGGATCTTGAGCTCATACTCGCTCTCGTAGAGGCAGTTGGAGAGGATGGCGAAGTCCTTCTGCTTCCGCTCGGCCGCCAGGTCGAAGGCGTTGCCCAGGCGCAGATGGAAGATCTCGTCCTTGGGGGTGTGGTCGAGCCGGTCCTCCCCCACGAACTGGGCGCTGCCGTCGGCGTCGCGCTGATAGACCCGCACGATCCCCGCCGGGAGGGGCATCCCCAGGCGGTCCGCCTTCCGGTTTTGCAGTTTAAGCCGCACGGCGACCTTGGGCTGGTCGCCGGTGAATTTCTGCCGGTAATACCAGGACTGTCCCTCCAGAAGATACTCCCGCGGGGCGGGGACCCCTTCCCCCCGCAGCAGCTCCACCTGCTTCTGTTGGTTTTCGCCCAGGTCGGTCTTCCGGTCGAGGGTGTAGAGGTGGTATTCGAAGAAGGACTTCTCCTGGAATTGCGGCGCCGGGGCGGCCTTGACCGCCATGGTGCGCATCTCGTGTATTCTATCCTCCTCCGGCTGGACCACCTGGATATCCCCGGCGACGAGTTTGAGGTCGGCGTTCCGGAACGCCGCGCCGGAAGTGTTGTTGAGGGTCACCCAGCCGGTCAGGTCGCCGGCCCGGCCGTCCTCCCCAAGGATGAAGACATAGTCGGCGCTCCAGGTCATCCCGCCGGTGAGGTAGGAGACCTCCACCCGGACCTTTCCCCCGTCCGACTCCCCCAGCCACACGAGGGTGGGGCGGGCGTAGAGGTTCTCCGGCACCTCGGGGTATTCCAGCCAGGCATACGAGGGGTTCGACAAGATGGCGCCGCCAGCCTGCCACACCGTGCCGTTGTTGGCGGCCAGGAGTCGGGCGGTGGTGCGGCGGGCCACCGTGGTGGCGTTGTCCTGGTGGAGTTGGACCAGCACCGCGTCGCGGCCGACGAACTTCTCCAGGAGCTTCTGCGGGGAGATCAGGTCGTATTCGTAGTTCTGCTCCAGGACCCGCAACGATGCCCCGCTCAATCCCTTGAGGGCCACGGTCTGCGGCAGGATGGCCGACGGCACCCCCTCGAAGTCGAGCCGGAACCGCCCGGCGGGCAGGACCACCTCCCGGGTCTCGGTGATCATGGCGCGGTTGGAGTTATAGACGGTGACGCTCACGCCGGCCCGTTGCTCGGGGGTGGAGGCCACCGTGGGGACCTCCGCGGCCGGAGCCAGGACCGGGAGACAGGCGAGCAGGATGACTGGGATCTTCATGGTCACCTCCACAAATTCTATTCTACGCCTTCGGGGGCCCCGGTTCAAATGTCGAGGCGCCATCGGGTGGGGGGATGGATGATGCCGAAGTATCGGTACCCCTCCGGGGGGACCACCCGAAGGCCGTTGGGCAGCTCCCGGAGGTGGTACACGTGGAGCCCCTCGGGGTCGGTGACGAAAAAGGCGGGCTTGTACTGCCCCTTGACCAGGGGGAGGGCGTCGAGCTCGAGGCGGCAGCGGTACCGCCCCTTTCCCCGCAGGGGGGGCTGATCGAAGCTGCCCGCCGTGAAGATCTCCACCTCGTCGTTGCGGAAGAGGACGAACCCCACCCGCAGGGGCCGATCCGGCTCTTGGCATTCCACCTCCACCTCCGCGGCGAAGGGCTCGCCGAAGGCGAAGCGCTCCGTTGGGGCGCCGCCGGATCCCAGGAGGCGCACGGAGACGATCCGCGCGGGGGTCGGCTCGGCCGGCGGCCGCCCGGCGGCCGCCGGCGGGGCCTTGCGGGCGTTGAGGTAGTTCTCGTAGGCCAGGGTCACCTCGCGGGCGTCGCCGGCCATCTCCACGCGCCCCTCCTTCAGCCACAGGGCCCTCTGGCAGAGGGCGCCCACGTAGTAAAGGGCGTGGCTGCAGAGCAGGATGGTGCGGCCGTCCCCCTGGAGGGCCCGGATGGCGTCGATGCACTTCTTCTGGAAGTAGCCGTCCCCGACGGCGAGGGCCTCGTCAATGATGAGGACGTCGGGATTTACATTCACCGCCACGGCGAAGGCCAGGCGCATGGCCATCCCCGAGGAGTAGGTCTTGAGGGGCTGGTCGATGGCGGGGCCCAGTTCGGCGAACTCGAGGATGCGGGGGAGGGCCGCCCACACCTCGGCGGGCCCCAGCCCCATAAGCGCGGCGTTGAGGGCGGCGTTGTCGCGGCCGGAGAACTCCCCGTGGAACCCCATCCCCAGCTCCAGGATGGCCGCCACCGTCCCCCGCTTCCGCACGGTGCCGCTGGTGGCATAGGCGCAGCCGGTGACGATCTTGAGGAGGGTGGACTTGCCCGCGCCGTTGTCCCCCACGATCCCCCAACTTTCCCCCCGGGCCACCGTGAAGGAGACCCCATCGAGGGCGCGCACCTCCCGGTGGCGGGGCCGGCGGGTGATCCATTCGGCGAGGCGGGCTTTCTGGCTGGGGTAGATCCGATAGACCTTGGTGAGGCCGCGGACCTCGAAGACGGGATCCATCGGAGCATTATAGCAAAGCCCCGCCCCCGGATCGGGGGCGGGGCCGGGTGCGGCGAAGGGACGGGGCGCTACGGCTGGAGGGGTTCGATGTAGATGGGATCGTTGGTGATGTTGTCCACCAAGGAGGCGTAGGCATGGACATTGTCACCCCCGACGGTGAGGACGAGGGTGGCCCCCTCGAACGGCCCGGAAACCCCCAGGTCCGCCAGGAGCTGGCCGTTGTCGATCTGCAGCCCCATGCGGAAGTAGGCGAAGTAGTACTCGTGGGTGCCGAGCACCCCGCCGTAGGTGTTGAGCAACTGGGCGGTGACGAGGGCCGGACCGTCGGTGTCGGCGTTGATGATGCCGATGTTGAGCCGGAAGGCATTATTGGAGCCGAGCCCGGTCATGATCAGCTTCCCCCCCCCGCCCGCTCCGCCGGCGTAGTCGGCGGCCGGGATGTACTGGCCGTAGGTGCTGGGGCCCTTGACGGGGTCCTGGTAGTAGTTGTAGGTCCGGGCCGAGACGAGGGGCTGGGAGGCCACCGCATTCACGGGAACGGCGACGAGGTAGCCGGACTCGGCGGCGGCAAGGCCGGGGAAGATCGTGAGGACGTCCTCGAGCAGCAGGGTGCCCCGGGCCGGGATGGGATTGAGGCGGATGCCCATGGCGAAACCGTCGTAGCCGTAGCGGTAGTAGTTGAGCTGGACGGTGACGGGCTGGGCGTCCGGGTTGTAGATGCTGAGGTCGGTCTTCCAGTTGGAGCCGGCCGCGCCGGCCGCGTGGGCCACGCCGGGGACGAGGCTCTCCGCGTGGGACCGGATCTGGTCGCTGATGAAGGAGGCGTCGCCGGTCCGGTTGTCCACGATGGAGGCGTAGGCGACGAAGTCCTTGACGCTGACCGATTCGACCCGGGCCGAGAAGGCCGGAAGGGTGGAGCCGCCGCCGGCCGTCGCCAGGATGTCGTCCACTTGGATCATGTTGTAAGGCGCCAGGGTGTAGGCAAGGGTCCCCCCGACCGGGTTGCCCGAGCCGTCATAGAGGGTGATCCGGAGCTCGTTCCAGAAGGCGGTGACGTTGACCAGTCCGACATTGGAGCGGTAGCGGTCGGTCTTGGCCAGGCCGAAGAGGATCGAGGGGATGTTCCCGGCCGTCCCCCGGGTGCGGCCGTCCACCGCGATGGCGGGGACGAACTGGCCGTAGGTGCCCAGGGCCCCCTGGTCGTTGTAGACGCGCGAGGAGACGGCGGGCGGGACGCCGCCGGTGTACTCCAGGAGGAGCGATCCCCGGGAGTACCCCATGAAGGCGGGAAGGCTGGCGTTGTTGAGGACGTCGCGGAAGATCAGGTTCCCGCCCGGACTGATGCTGAAGGTGACCTCCGGGGGGATGTCGTTGGCCGCGTTCGACTTGATGAGCTTGAGGGTGTAGCTGGCCGAGGCCGAGGAGCCGTTGTGGATCTGGAGGTCGGTCTTCCAGTCGGTCCCCTGCGCCCCCGCGGCATGGGCGACGACGGGAATGACCAAGGCGTTCCCCGAGCCCCCGCCCACCGGGACGGTGAAGTCCCCGTTGGAGACCGTCGCCCCGGCGACGGTAATGCGGAACGGGACGGTGGCGGCGGCGTAGGCCGCGTCCAGGGTGGCCCGGAACTTGACCGTGGCCGTGGCCCCCGCGGCGGCGGTGAAGAAGGCGTTGGACGAATTGACCGTCACGCCGGAGGCGCCGGTGAACACGAGGGTGGCCAGGGCGTTGTTCAGCGCCGATTCGCCGGTGTTCTGGAGGGTGACGTAGAGGTCCACCGTCTCCCCGGGCTGCCACTGGTCGTCCCCGGTGAGGTCGTCCACCGTCGTGCCCAGGTAGCTGAGGGTGGGGGCGGAGGAGGTGCCCACCGTGACGGTGAACGAGGGGTTGGTGACGGAGGCCCCCGCCACGGCGATGGAGAAGGGGACGGTGGCGCCCGCATAGGAGCCCGAAAGGGTGACGGCGAAGACCGCCGTCCCGATCTTCCCCGCCATGGCGGAGAAGCTGCTCGTCCCGGCGATGGTGACCCCCGAGGCGGAGGTGGTCAAGGTGGCCGTGGCCCCGTTGATGGCGGTCGAGCTCTCGTTCTTGAGGGCCACCGAGAGGGCGACCGCCTCTCCGGGGTCGAGGATGTGGTCGTTGTCTCCCGCGGCGTCGTCCACCGAGTAGGACTGGTAAGTCAGCGTCACATCCCCGCCGGCGTTGTAGACCGTCAGGGGGATGGTGCCGGTGAAGGCGCTGGGGGCGCAGGAGGAGGTGATGGAGACGGGGAAATAGTAGGTGCCGGTGACGGCGTCGCCGGTGAGGTCGAACTTGTAGGTAGTAGTGTTGCGCTTGCTCTGCGCCGCCGCGATGGTCCCGAAGGACTGGGTGGGGGCCGTAAAGTTGGTGTACTGCGCCTTGTTCGCGTCCTCGCTGACCGTGGCGCTGACGGACGGGGCGTCGGCCGTGCCGGTGTTCTGGATCTCGATGGTGAACTCCACGTGCTCTCCGGGCTCCGCCTTGCCGTTGCTGTTGGTGTCGGCCGCGATCTGGAGGGAGCCGGTTTTGTAGGACAGGATGCAGGCGGAGCCGCCGCCGCCCTGGTTCGCCTTGACGGCGAACTGGACGTCGGCCTGGAACCCGTAGTCGGGGATGCCGAGCCGCAGTTTCAGCGGCGGGCAGGTGCTGTCGTCGCCCGAGCAGTAGGTGTCCTTCAGTTCCACGATGAAGGGCAGGGCGTTATACCCCTCCGCCCCGGCGGCGAGGGTGTAGGTGGCGGTGTTGGTGGTGATGAGCACGTCCGAGTCGTTGCTGATGTCCAGCAGAGTGGCCGGGATGTCGGTCGCGTTCGAGGTGCCCGTGTTTTGCAGTTTGAACCAGAAATTGATGCGGGCGGGCCCGGTGGAGGAGCCCTCGTAGATGTCGGGATGGAGGTTCGTGCCGCAGTTGACCCCCACGGCGCAGTGCTTCTCGTCCTTGTAGGCGAACTGGATGTCGGTAAGGCTGTGGACGAAGTCGTAGGCCCAGCACCCCTGGGCGGAGGCGACGGCGGCCGTGAAGGTGACGTTCCCGGTGGTCCCGTCGGGCACCGTGAACTGGGCCGTGCGGGTGACGCTGGCCCCGGCGGCCATGTCCCCGTAGGCCACCGGCATGCCGGTGGTCCAGGTGAGGGTGCCGAGCGAGGCCGAGAGGGTCGCCGCCACCCCGCCGGCCGCGGCCGTCCCCTGGTTCTTCAGGGTCAGCGTGAGGGTGTACACGCCGGCGGTCTTGGAGAGCGAGGAGGCGGCGCGCAGGACCATGGGCCGGCCGGCGGTGCCGTTGATTTCCACGTTCACGTCGGCCGGGTCGTTGGCGATGGTAGGGTCGGTGTTGGCCACGTGGAGGCTGATGAAGTCCACCGGGGCGCACGCGCCGGGGCCGGTGGTGCTGTAGCCGTAGCTCTTGGTCGCCGAAGCCCCCTTGGCGATGGTCCCGGTGAAGGTCTGCGTCTCCGGGGCGATGGTCACGCCGGCGGTCCAGGGGGTGAGCGTGACCCCGAACGAGCCGCTGTAGTCGGCGTTCCCGGTGTTCGTGTAGGTCACCAGGATGGCCGCGGTCACGTCCTTGGTGATGGAGCGCACCAGGTTCGGGTGCGGAGCGTTGATGTTGACCACGAAGTCGGCCGTCCAGGGGCCGCCCCCGGTGCCGGTGATGTCCAGGTGGAAGTTGATGGGCCCCGCCGGGGCGTTCCCCGCCACGGTGATGTTGAAGGTTCGGGACACCGCCGCCCCGCCCCCCGCGAGCGTGCCGTAGGTCTGGGAGGCGGGCGCCTCCACGGTGACGGAGGCGTGCGTCTCGGAAAGCGTCGCCCCCACCCCGCTCACATCCACGTTGCCGGTGTTCTTGAGGGTCACGGTGAGGGGGTAGGTGCCCCCGGGGTCCACGGCCGTGGGGGAGAACGACTGGAGCTGGACGTTGGCGAAGTCGCCGCAGTTCTCGATTTTGTAGGTCTCCTGCACCGTGAAGGCCGAGCGGAAGAAATAAGAGGTCCCGCTTCCGCCCACCGGGCAGGGGACGAGGTCGAAGTCCTTGGCGCCTCCACACTCGTGCGGCGTGAAGTCGGCCGGAAGGACGGAGTACATGTTGGCGGGGTCGGTGATGTCCACGATCTCGAACCCGCCCGTTTGCTGACACCCCCCCAGCCCCAGATAGGCGAACCGGTCGTCCACCCACACGTCGATGGCCTCGGTGAAATTGGCCCCCGTGAAGGCGCCGAGCTCCTGCCCGTTGGGGACCGAATAGACCCGCAGGCCCCACGGCTTCCCGTCGTTCTTGTTCCGTCCGTTGATGTAGAGCCGTCCGTTGTAGAAGCGGGAGCCCCACGACTCGATGTTGGTGGAGAACACCTGGGTCGCGCCGTTGGGGAAGGCCGTCACATCGTAGAGCGAAAACCCGTCGGTGAGGGAGTTCACCGCCAGGTAGTATTTTCCATTCCAGTAAAAGCAGTCCATCTGGCTCGGGGTGTCCCCAATGCTGTTCCACCAGTCCCACTGCACCGGGATCTTCTCCGTGGTGGAGGACCCCAGGTCGGTGAAATCGGTGTAATAGATCTTGTTGCCCACGGCGTTCAGGAGGTACCGCGCGTTGTTGATCTTCAGCGAGGCGATGGCCAGGACGGTGTTGGCCTTGGCATACCCCTTGCGCGCGGGCGATCCCGGGCTCGAGGCCGTCTCATAGGCGATGATGCCGTGGCACTTGGTGGTCAGGAAGATGACGCTGTCGCCGGGGAACATGGCAGTGTCGTAGGTGCTCTGCTGGCCGTCCCCGCAGGTGTAGATGAAGTTGTCCGTGTTCCCCACCGCCATCGGCTGGTCGCAGGTGCCGATGTTGAACACCTTGATGAAGTTCGCCCCGTGGATGTAAAGATACGACCCCCGGATGTGGGCCTTCATCGGCGAGTATCCCCCGCTGACCCCCAAGCTGGAAAGATAGGTCACCTGGCAGTTCTGGGCCAGGAGGGGGGAGACGGCGAGGACGAGGAGGGCGGCGGCGAGGAATTTTTTGGTCATGGCGGGTCTCCTAACGGGTCCCTTTATAGGGAAAAGGCGGACAGCCTTGGTCCCAAGGCTGTCCGCCGGGTTGAACGATGCGCGGAGCGATTAGTGCGTGGGATACGGAGTAAACTGTAGGTTGACGGCATCCCACAGCAGGATGCAGCCGTTGAGGTAAGAGCCGGCGGAGAGCCCGACGGTGTAGCGGTCGAGCGCCTGGTACCGGACGTTCACCCAAGCCTGGTCGAACGCGTTGTCGAAGCCGGCGCCGGTGTAGTACTGGTCGGTGTCGAAGGCGATGGCGATCCAGCCGGACTCGTCCACGAGCGGCCAGTCGGGACTCACGACCTCCACCCGCTGGGTCTCGAGGAAGAGCAGGTCGAAGCCGGCCACCGGGGGCGGGGGCGAGGGGCCGCCGCCGGTCTGGGCGGTGTTCTCCTCCTCGTCGAAGACGATGAGGGCGGGGCGGGGCAGGCCGAGGGTGCCGTCAAACAGGTTGTAGAGAGCGGTGTACGCGGAGCCGAGGCCGCCCCACACGCAGGGGCCGCCGGGGACATACCAGTGGTCGAAGATCGGGTGGTGGGAGCGCCACACATCCACCATCGTGCCGCCGTCGAAGGCCGCGTTGCCGATGTAGCGGAAGGCCCACCACAGCGGGAGCTGCTCGCGGGCGTCGTTGGGCGGGAACACGCCGCTCTCGAACTTGTAATAGAAGGTGTTGATGCCGAGGGTGGCGAAGTCGGCGGGGGTCATGCCCCAGGTGTGGCCGGCCAGGGTGTTGTCCTCGCCGAAGGCCTCGATGTGGACCAGCGGCATGCCGTCGGAGACCATGTCGGCGTTGCTGTAGAAGAAGATGTCGCCGAACATCACGTTGCTGTTCTCGAGGATGCCGTGATCCGGGGTGTTGCCGGCGTCGTTATCGGTGTCGATGTAGTCGGTCTGGAAGTAGCGCAGAGAACCATCCTGCATGCCGCCGTTGCAGGTGATGGTGTTGTCGATGGTGATGTAGCCGACATAGTTGGCGTTCCAGCCCTCATAGGAGCCGATGGAGAGCTTGCACTGCCAGTCGGCCAGGGTGGCGGCGGAGATGGTGTCGTAGCAGGCGATGTCCATCGCGTAGCCGGTCACGCTGAAGAGGCCGTCGTTGAGGGTCCAGGCGTTGTCGAAGTACTGGCCGTTGCCGTTGCAGTCGATGTACCGGGTGGTGAACCGGGACGAGGAGGTGGCGCAGCCGTTGTTCGGCATGTTGCCGTAGACCAGGATCTGGCGCATGGAGAAGGTGACGACGTCATAGCCGGTCAGGTAGATGTTGAAGTCGAAGACGCCCCAGGAGTCCACGTTCCAAACCACCACGTGGGCCACGATCGGGTCGTCGTCGGCGTTCACGAGGCCGACCAGGGTGTCCAGGCCGGCGGTGTCGCTGGAATCCACCTCGAAGTAGGGGACCAGGACGGAGGCGGCCGTGTTGTTGCCGAGGTCGCACAGGGAGCCGACATTGATGACCGGCGGATCGGGCGGGGTCTGGGCGATGCCCATCGCCGCGATCAGAACCATAATGGCGAACCAAACTTTCTTCATACTTCCTCCTAAGATTTTTCCGTTGATTGAACAGTTGTTGCGGATGCGGCTGTGGTGCTTGCGGTTCGTTCAGAGTCGGATGACCTCGGTCATCACCCCCTTTGTGGAAATTTGGCATAGAACCAGATTCTTGTCACCGAATAGTATATCCCGAAAATACCCCCTTGTCAACCCCCTATGCTGAAAAATCATATTTCATCGGCCAATGCCTGGGATTCCATCATTTAGCGTTCACCAGGTAGGCCTGGAGGGTCCCGCCCGTTTTTTCGGAGCCGTAGGCGACGGCCAGGTCCGGCGTCCCATCGCCGTTGAGGTCGGCCGCCCCCACCCAGGAGGCGCGCCCCTTGACCACCCATCCGGCGGCGTCCGCCCGCTCGAAGGCGCTGCCGTCCCGGTTGAGGAGCAGGTGGAGGGCCCCGTCATCAAAGACGGTGGCGATGTCGGGGAACCCGTTGCCGTCGTAATCCGCCACGGCCATCCCTCGGAACTGCCTCTTGGTGCTCCCTTCGGCGCGCCGGGCCACATCCCGGACCTCCCACCCTGTGGCCTTGTTGTAGGCCACCATCACCGTGGCGACCACGGTCTTCTCCTTGTTCTGGCGCGCGGAGGCCGAGCGGTCGAAGACGACCCCCGCGTAGGCGAGGTCGAGGCGCCCGTCCCGGTCGAAATCCCCGCTCCCGACATGATACAGGTAGGCCAGCCACGGCAGAGCGGCGAGGTCCTCCGCGAAGATCCCATCGGGGCGGTTGTAGAACAGCACCTGTTTGACGCTGAAGACATGGCAGGCGGTGGCGAAATCGGTCCGGCCGTCCCCGTCGAAGTCCCCCAGGGCCATCGAGTCGCCGAAGGCCTGCGGGGGCGGGTTGCCGGGGAAGACCGGGAGCCGGGACCACCGTCCGTCCCGCCAGGCCAGGACGACCTGGCGCAGGTTGTTGAGCTGTTGGCGATCGGCGTAGACCGGGCTTTCGCCGAGGGCGATGAGTTCGGGGCGGCCGTCCCCCGTGAGGTCTGCGAGGCGGACCATCCGGGACGAGAACGCCGCCGCGGGCGGGATGCCGTCCGCCCGGTTCTCGAAGACCCCCGGTTCCGTCTGGAAGAGGGCGGCCATGTCCCGCTCGTGGCAGCCCAAGGCGAGGTCCATGAGCCCGTTGCCGTCGATGTCGGCCACATCCACCCCGCCGTAGCCGAGCGCAAGCGGGGGGAAGCGGGCCTCGGTCCACTCCCGCCACCCCCCCCACCCGTCGCCCAAAAAGATGTAGGGCCTCAGCGATTCGTTGCGCGGGGGGGGCGTCACGAGGTCGATGTTCCCGTCCCCGTTCACGTCGGCCAGGCACATGTTCTGCCGCCACAGCGCCTCGCGGGCGATGCCGTCGAACACCGGCGTCAGCCGCACGGCGCCCCCTGCGGGGGGCTCCAGGAGGACGGTCGTCTGCTTCGCCGCCACGGGCGGCGGAGCGGGGGCCGGGACCGCCTGCTTTTCGGCGGTCGAACAGGCGGTCAGGGCGAGGATCAGGAGGGGGAAGAGGATTTGACGCATGGGAACTCCTTGCAATACGGTATTTTCGGAACGCTACAGGAGGTCCGCGAACTGGGCGCGCCCCCGACTGAAGGCCCAAAGACCCGCCCATGTTACCACAGCCCCCCCCATGAGGAGGAGGGCCAGATCCGCCGCGGGGGGGGCCTGACCCCTCAGCAGAACGTCCCGGAAGGCCTCCACGAGGCGCGCCGCGGGGTTCCATGCCAGAAGGGTCCGCAGGCCCTCCTGATGGACGAGCGACAGCGGATAAACGATGGGGGTGCCGTAGAACAGCACCATCAGGCCGTACCCCACCAGCTGGGCGGTGTCCCGAAAGAACACCTGGAGGGCCGCGCAGAGGAAGCACGCCCCGGCGACCAGCAGAACCTGGAGGGCCATCAGGGGAACCAGCCAGAGGGCGGTCCACGCCAGGCGCCCCATCGCCCCCAGCACGGCCAGGAAGACCGCGGCCGCCAGGGCCTGGTGGACGGCGGCCGACACGAGGGTCCCGGCCACCAGGAGGTGGGGGGGGAAGGCCAGCTTCTTGACCAGCGCGGACTGGTCCACCAGGACGGTGGTGGAGCGCTGGACCATCTCCTGGACCCCCATCCAGGGGAGGAGGCCGGCGAATAGAAACAGGGGAAAGCTCTCCCCGCCGCCCCGTTCGCCCGCCAGGGAGATCTTGAGGACGGTGGAAAAGACGAAGGTGAAGAGCAGGAGCTGGAGCAGGGGCTGAAGGAACGCCCACAGGATCCCCAGGGTGCTCCCGACATACCTGGCGCGGAGGTCCCGCTTGGCCAGTTCCCAAACGAGGTGGATATGATTTTTCACCATACGCCTTGACATTGTGCCATAATCTTCCTAAAATATAAAGTGGAGCTCAAGCAGAATGTCCTCCATCCGTCAGGCCAAGCTGGCCGGGCTGAAGATCCGCAGCCTCCGCAAGAAGCGCCACTTGACACAGGCCGAGTTGGCCAGTAGAATAGGAGTGCAGCAGTCCGACCTCTCCCGCATGGAAAAGGGGGAGTATCGGGTTTCCTTGGACACCCTGTTCAAGATCCTCCAGACCTTCGAAATGACGATGGCGGAGTTCTTCGACGAGGTGATCCAGGGCGGGGTCTCGGAGAAGGACCAGGAGATCCTGAACGAGTTTCACCGTTTGGACTTGGACGATCAGCGGGAAGTGCGGGAATTCATCCAGTTCAAGCGGCAGCAGCAAGAGAAAGGACCGGAGGGGGAATGAACCTCAGCCAGCGGTACCACTCGTGGCGCAACAAGGGCAAGCGGGCCATCCAGAAGGGGGACTTCGCCCGGGCCGAGGCGTGCTTCCGGGAGTCCCTGGCCGTCGCCCGCACCCTCGGAGACGCCCGGCTCCAGGACCTCGCGGTCTGCAACCTCTGCGCCGCGCTCATCGAGCAGAACCGGACGGACGAACCCGAGATCCTTCAGCTCCGCCCCATCTACATGCGCTCTTCCGACCCCAAGACGGTCCGGTTGAGCGCCTACCACCTGGCCCGCGCCCTCGAGCTCCAGCACGATTTCTCCAAGGCCCAGTTCTACGCCCGCATCGCCCTGGACCGGAGCCTTCAGCTCCGCCGGGCCGACTACATCGCCTCCTCCCACAACCAGATGGGCAACATCCTCACCTGCCAGAGCTACTTCACCGAGGCGGCCGCCTGCTACCGAAAGGCCCTGGAGGTCCTGCCCCCGGACTATCCCCTCCTCCGGGCCCTCATCACCGACAACCTCGGCTATTGTCGCATCGCCAAGGGCGACGCGGCGGAGGGCGTGGCTTTCTGCGAATCCGCCCTCGACATCCTCGAGACCCACGACGCGGCCCCCGGGTTCCTCGTCTATCCGCACATGGACCTGTGTCTGGGACGCCTGGAACTGGGGCAGCTGGAGCGGGCCGTCGAGCACGGCAAGATGGCCTTGGAGATCGCCCGGTTCCAGGGCAACGCCGAACGGACCAAGAACGCGCTCCTTCTCCTGGGCGAGGCCCACGCCAAACTCGGCGACGTGGACGCCGCCCAGGCCTACTACGGAGAGCTGGCCACCTATTATCCGGGGGTCCGTATCGCCGCGGACTTCCTGATGGCCTTCGAGCTCCGAAAGGTGGTGAATTTCCGCCTATGAGACGCCTGCTCCTGCTGTTGAGCCTCCTCGCCTTCGCCGCGGCCGGAACGGCGGCCGACAAGGCCCTCGATCGGGACGGGAACCTTTACTGCGTGGTCCCCGCCACGGTCGACGAGGCGCCCGTGCTGCAGATGCAGATTCTCTTCTCCTCCGGGGTCAAGACCTTCCTGACCGTCCCGGGGAGCGAGGGGCCCGAGGTCGAATCCTCGCCCCAGGTCTACCTCTCCAGCAACGCCCGGAACCTGTACATCGCCTACGAACGCTCCGGCCCCGACTCCGGCGGTATCGTCCTCGCGACCTACGCCATCGGCGCGGGGTTCGCCGGCTCCGTGACCCTTGCCGATGGGGGGCCGGGGGTCTTCTGCCGCAATCCGCGCCTGATGCAGACCCACGAGGTCCGCGTCAATGACGACGGCACCAAGACCATCCTGCAGTTCCTTCACCTGCTTTGGTGGGAGACCGGGACCCGCCCCGGGGCCGTCTATTGCAACATCCCCGTCGTCCTGGGGATCCTCGACCTCGATTACCGAACGGTCATCCGGCTGAACGACCTCACCGACCCCTCGGGCGTGCCGGGCGACCTCTCCGGCATCTCCCCACAACTCTACGAGGCCCCGGCCTTCTACGCCCCGCTCGGCAACCGCAACCACCTCTATGTCCTGTTCGCCGACCTCGGGGCGCTCCAGTACCGCGTGCTCGAGTTCCGGTACTCCCTCGACGGCGACACCCTCCGCGACCGGGCGCACTTCCCCGACATCGGCGTGAGGAACTCCATCGCCCTTCCCACCCTTCTGTCCCCCACCCAGTCGGTCTCCGCGGTCATCGGCCTGGACGCCCGGATCGGCCTCTTCTCCATGGAGCCGAACGGCACCCTCTTCGCCCTCTACTGCGACGCTTGGACCGCGCCGATGTGGCTGCCGCCGGGGTTCAATCCGCTGGAAGTGGGCAACCTCCTCCGTTCTCTGGTGGACGACCTGCAGTAGCGCCCCCCTCCTTTCCGTTCCTCCGCCGCCCCGGCCCCTCCGGCCGGGGCGGTTTGTCGTCCGGGCTCAGGCCGGCCGATCTGGTATGCTAATGGCGGACATGCGCCTATCGCTCATCGCCCGAGTGCCCTGCACCGCCTCCACCAACTCCCTCCTGGCCCAACTCCTGGCGGAAGGAGGGGAACTCGGGGGCGGCCTCCCCACGGCTCTCCTCTTCGCCGACGAGCAAAGCGCCGGCCGGGGCCGCGGCGGCAACGTCTGGGCCTCGCCCCGCGGAGGCCTATATTTCTCCGTCCTCTTCCCGGCGGATCCCCTGCCGCCCCACCTGCCTCTCACGGCGGGCATCTACCTGGCCCGCTGGCTCTCCAGGACGGCGGGATGCCGGATCGCGGTGCGGTGGCCCAACGACCTGATGCGGGGGGATCGCAAGCTGGCCGGCATCCTCGGCGAAAGCAAGGCCCCCGGCATCTGCATCCTCGGCGTCGGGGTCAACGTCAACACCGATGTCCCGGCCACGCCCGACCGCGCCCCGGTCTCCCTGCGCGAATGCCTGGGGAAAGAGATTTCCCTCGACGGCCTGCGCTCCGCAGTCGAGCACTTCGTGGGGGGGGACTTCATCCCCTTCATCCTCGACGCGGCCAACCTCCGCCTCTGGCCCGATCACTCCTATTTCGTCCCGGGGCAGGGGCTGACCTGCCGGAGCGGGGACCGCGTGGTCGAGGGAACCTACCGGGGCATCAACGCCCTGGGCCACCTCCGGGTGGAATCGGGCGGCCGGGTCCTGGAACTCGCCAGCGCGGAGGAGGTCCGGCCGACCTGATCGTCCCCCTCAACGGATCGTGCCGGGCTTCCGTTTAGGACCGTAGACCGCACCGTCGAAAGGAGCGGCATCCTTCATGCGCGATTGGGTCGTCCTGGTTCCCCTTGCCTCCTTGTTGCTGCCCGCCCCCCCGACATTCGCCTCCCACGACAGACCCGCAGACGCTCCGGGGTTCCCGGCCTCCCTCCGCCTGGTCGAAGACCTCGATCCCTCCGCTCCACCCGTGGACTTCCGGAAAACCTCCGATCTGGTGTCCTTGGGGGCGGCCGCTTATTTCCTCGGCGGGACGGGCGGCGGGACCGGCCGCGAGACGGGATTATGGATGACCGACGGCTCGCCCGCAGGAACGCGGCTGGTGCGTTCCCTCTTGATGCCCAACGCCGATGGCGCGGCCTCCGAACTGGTCGTCGCGGGCGAGCGGCTATTTTTCGTCGCCGGGAACGGTGGCCCCGGGGTGTATCTCTGGGTCAGCGACGGAACCGCGCAAGGCACCCGTCCCTTGGTTCCCGTCGTCGGCAGCTGGTTCGAACCGATTCGTCTCATCCCCTTGGACGACCAGGTGTTCTTCATGAACTATCCGAGCGATCCCTCCGCCGTCACGGAGCTGTGGACGAGTGATGGAACCGAGTCGGGGACCTGTCGGCTCCGGGTGTTCAGGAATGCAGAGCGCTATTCCGTGGGCGCACTGACCGCCTGTAGGGGCAAACTCTATTTCCGCGGGTGGGACCAGGACGCAGGGGCCGAGCTTTGGACTAGCGATGGAACGACCTCCGGGACCCGAAGGGTTCGAGATATCCTTCCGGGACGCTCGGGGAGCTGCCCGACCGACCTGACCGCGTGGGGGGAACGGCTCTGCTTCAGCGCCATGGCGCGCAACGATGGGCTCTACGAATTGTGGGTCAGCGACGGCACGGAAGCCGGGACGGCGAGGATCCCCGACACGCCGGTGATGCAAAACGGCGATGTCCCGATCTTCGTGGGGGGGGGGTTCCTTTATTTCTGGGCCTACACGGCCGAACGGATTTACGGCTTCTGGCGGACCGACGGCCGCGCGGGCGGGACGGTATTCCTGAAGGCGATCGAAGTGCCGGGTGGGGATCCCGGATACTGGGCCGAGCTCGCCTCGAACATCATCCTGTTCAACGGCTATGACTCGACACGAGGATACGAGTTATGGCGCTCGGACGGCACGCCGGAAGGGACCAGGCCGGTGGCGGATCTTCTTCCGGGGGCGGGTTCATCGTTTCCCTACGACCTGACCTCTCTGAACGGCCGGGTGTATTTCAGCGCCAGGGGGGCCTGGACGGGGATCGGTCTGTGGGGCACCGACGGGACGGAGGAGGGCACGGTCCGGCTCGGCGATCCCCCGCACCACCCGCAGAACCCCGAACAAATCCAGACGTGGAGCGGCCGGCTCTGGTTCTTGGCCCTGCACAGCGCCTTCGGTGTTGAATTGTGGACCAGCGACGGCACCGACGCGGGGACCCGCCTCTTCGCCAACCTCGCTGCGGACGCCGGCTCCTCCGTCATTGTATCCATGATCCCCTGGGGGCCCGGCGGAGCGATGCTGGAGACGGCGCGAACGGAGACGCTCCCTCACCGGTTTTGGACCACCGACGGAACCGCGGAGGCGACCGTCCCGTTTTTCGAACTCGATCCCGAGGTGAGCTGGCGTATTTCAACCGATTTTTCTTCGACCAACGGTGTCGCCTTGTTCACTCTTCAGACCGTGGAGCTGGGGAACGAACTGTGGCGCACCGACGGCACCCCGGCCGGAACACGAGTGGTGTTGGACATCGTTTCCGGCCCCGCCGATTCCGTGGACTGGTCCTCCGTTCAAGGGGCGTTCCTGGAAACCGATTACTACTTTTCCGCCAGCGACGGCGTCCACGGTCTCGAGCCTTGGCGCACCGACGGCACCGCGACCGGCACCCGCATGGCGGCCGACGTCTGCACCGGCCCCCAGGAGAACAATCCCACCGCTTCCTCGTGGCCGGGCGGGTTCATCGCGGGAGGGGGCCGGGTTTTCTTCACCGCCCGGGGCGACGACGGGGACGCAGGGTGGTACGCCACGGACGGCACGGCCCCCGGCACGCGGCGGCTGGCCTCGTTCCTCGTGCCGTCGGACCGGATTGACATTCAGCCCCTCGCCGTCACCGGCGAAAAGGCCTTCCTGTTCACCCACGCGGAATGGAGCCCCTTTTGGGAGCTGTGGCGGAGCGACGGCACGCCCCAGGGAACCGAGCCCGTGGCTTTCCTCTATGTCTCCGCTTACCCCTACTGGGCCCCGGGCCCTCTGTTCGCCTTTCAAGAGCGGGTTTACTTCCAAGCCGCTCCGTATGATGGGGCCGAGCTGTGGGTCAGCGACGGTACGCCCCAGGGAACGGGCCTGCTGAAGGACATCCGCGCCGGCGAGGGAGATTCTTCCCCCGCCGATTTCGCTGCGATGGGGGACCGCTTCTATTTCCGCGCCGACGACGGCGTCCACGGCGCGGAGCTTTGGACGAGCGATGGAACCGAGGCCGGGACCTATATGCTCGCGGACCTCTGTCCCGGCCTCTGCTCCGGCTATCCGATGGGGATGGCCTCTGACGTGGAGCGGATCCTCTTCGCCGCCACCGACGGGGTGCATGGGCACGAACTTTGGGTGACCGATGGAACGGCGGAGGGAACGGTGATGGTGGCGGACCTCCGGGGCGGTCCCGGATCCTCCTCCCCGGAGCGGATCACCCCCTCATGGCCGGCGATCTATTTCACCGCGGACGATGGCCGGACCGGGCGGGAACTCTGGCGCTGGGACCCGGTCGCCGAATAGAATCCATGGGGGCGGGCCCGGGGCCCGCTCGATCCATCCCCTGCAGCGCCCCCCTTACTTGTACTTGATACAGAAGATGCGATAGGGCTCCTCCGGCTTCGGGGCAAGGTGGAGTTGCGATGTGGTAACGAAGAGGAGACCCTCGGGGCTGAGGGCGATGCTGTCTGGCCACTTCAGGACCGGGTCCTGCGCAAGGACGGAGAGGTTCCCCTTCGGGTCCACGCGGGTGACGGCGTTCTTTTCGATGGAGGCCAGGTAGAGGTTCCCCTCGGCGTCGGCCGCCAAGCCGCCGGAGGGGCCCGGCTCGGCGACCTTCTCCACGGCGGCCCCGATGCGGTCGTCGGGGACGAGGGGGTCGCGGAGCAGCCGCGTGGGGACCCGGTAGAGGGTCCGCCCCGCAAGGGCCTGATAATAGAGCCAGTCCCCCTTGGGAGCCAGGGCGACGGCGTCGGCATGCACCCGCTTCTTGAACTCCCGCCCCTCCACGGTCACGACGGTCTCCTCGGCGCGGGTCGAGGGGTGCCCCTCGAGGACCCGCCAGGCGGCCCCCTCCTTCAGGTCCGCCACCAGGATCGCGCCGAGGCCCGAATCGGTGATGTAGGCGAGCCGCCTCTTCGTGTCGATGCGGACATCGTTCAGGTAGCTGTCGCGGGGGGCGGCGGTCGCGTCGAAGAGGATTTTAAGGGAGACCCGATTGGTCTTGAGGTCCACGCGGACCAGCTTCGCCCCGCCGGGCACCACCCCTTGGAACTCCGGGTTGGCCGCGTCGAGGACCCACAGCCCCCCGGCGTCGTCCGCCACGACGCTCTGGACGCAGATGAAATGGTCGGTGGGCGGGAGTCCCGGTTCCCAGCGGTTCCAATCGGCGTCCGGATAGGGCGTGGTCGCTCCGGACATCGCCACCTCCACCAGGGAGGGGCCGGCGGCGGACCCGCGGGGAAAGGAAGCGAAGAGCCGCCCGTCCGGAGCGATGGCGACGCCGGTCCATTGCCGATCGGAGCGGGCCACCTCTCGCAGGGACGCGGCCGCCTGGGGGGGCGGCGCGGGGCACAGCACCCCCGGGAGGATGCAGACGAGGATCAGCGCCATCGCCGCCGACGGGCACGGGAGGGCCTGCCGTGGTTCCATGCGATCACCTCCTGGAGATTCTACGATCTATTGTAGCGCAGACCGGCTCCCACTTCTGGTCCTCTTCCCGGCAACCGAGTGGAGGCCGGACGCAACCCCGGTGCCCCCCATTCAAGGTCGGGACGACGCGGAATCTCCGAAAATGGGCCGATTTCGGCCCTCCCGGCCCCCTCGGCAACCCGGCATGCCGCTTGCTTGCGAGGGGAAATGGATCCGCCGGATGAATGAGAAGAGAGGGGGCCTCCTCCTGCCCTACGGATCGTCCTTGAAATGATGGGAATCGAAACCCGCCGGTCGACACCCCGCGGCCGGCGGGATGCCCCGCTCCGGCGGGGCTTTTTCATCGGCGCTCGCGGGCCCGCAACGCTTCGAGTTTCCGCCTCGCCTCGGCGTTCGAGGGCTCCGCGGCCAAGAGCGCATCAAGGACGGCGCGCGCTTCCGCCGTTCGGCCGAGGCGCTGGTAGGCGTCCGCCAGCGCCAGGTGGAGTTTGGCCCCCTGCAGGCCGCGGTCGCGGGCCTGGAGGAAGAGTTTCAGCGCCTCGCCGGCCCGGCCCGCCTCCAACAGCGCCGCGCCGTAGTTGAACCGCAGCTGAGCGTTGTCGGGCTGGGAGCGGAGCGCCTGTTCGAACACCGCCCTCGCCTCAGCGTCCCGACCCTGTGTTTGGAGCGCCACCGCCAGGTTGGCCAGGACGCCGCCGTTGTCGGGGTCGGAGGCCAGCACCTGCCGGAAGATCTCCTCGGCGATGCGGCCCAGGCCGTGGCGCAGGCAAACGATGCCCAGGGTGTTCATGGTTTGGATGGAGCCGCGGGAGGCGTCCCAGGTCTCCTTCAGCAACCGGGAGATGGCCTCCAGGTCGCGGCGGGCCGCCAGGCGCTTGAGGATCTCCTCCGCGGCCGCCGCGTTCGAGGGATCCAGTGCCCGGGCCCGTTCGAACCGGCGCATCGCCCCGTCCTCGTCCCCCTTCGCCGCGAGGAGCATCCCCTCGGCGACGGGCAGGAGGGGCTCCCCCTGCCAGGCTGGCCCCACCGCCGCCAGGACCGCAAGGGCTTCGTCCTCGGCCCCGATGCGGACGGCCTCCGCGGCCAGTTGGGTGAGCGTCTTCTCCGGCGGCCGGTCGGCCCCCCGGAGGGCCCGTTTGAGCCACGCGTAGGCCTCCCGGTGGTCGCCCCGCAGACCGTAGCACTGGGCCAGCGAATAGAGGCCGAGGGCGAAGTCGGGGCGGAGGTCGACGGCTCGGCGGTACTGCGCCATGGCCCCCTCCAGATCGCCGCGTTGGTAGAGGGTGTTCGCGAGGTTGTAGGCCTTGGAGAAGTCGTCGGCGGCGACCGTTTCTGTCGGCGCCCCGGGCCCTTGCGCGCGGCCGGCCGTCTGCGCGGCGCCGCCGATGTACCCGAGGGCCTGCAGTTCCTTCATCCGCTCCTCATCCAGCGCCACGGGCGCCGGGTCGCGCAGGGGCGGGGGGAGGAACTCGTAGGTGTCCACCCGGGGGCCCTCCGAACCGAAGGTGAAGGCCTCGGCCAGCGCCCGCCCCTTCATCTCCCGGGAAGCGGGGACGCCGAGGCAATGGAACAGGGTGGGGATCAGGTCGTAAATGGTGGCGTTTTCCACCTTCCCGGGCCGGACGCCCGGGCCCGCGATGACGAGGACGCCCGTCAGGCGGTGCCAGTCGGGGGCGCCGGTGCCGAAATCGTCGGGCCGCGAGGAGGGGCGCGCCTCGCCGGTGAAGAAGCCGTGGTCCGAAGCGATGATCCAGACGGCGTCCCGAGGCCCTTCGCGCATCATGGCGCCGAGTTCCGCGTCCATCCATCGGTAAAACCGGGGGAGTGTATCGTGAAAGGCCCGGAAGTCCTCCTCGGACACCCGCGGCCGGCGGGGCGGGAGGAATTCGGCGAACCGGTGGGCCGCCGTGTCGGTCCCCTCGATGTAGTAAGCGAGCACGTCGAAGGGCTCCTTCAGGAGGACGCGGGTGGTGTTGAGGACGGAATGGGTGGAGGCGAGGATCTTGCGGAGGTGGTTGACGCGATCCCCGTGGAGGTCGCCCGACCGCACCCCCGCCTCCCACCGCCGCTCCAGCGCCCCACGATCCAGGTCCACGAACCGCCCCACCTCGTCGAAGGGGACCTGCTCGGCGCGCACCATCGCCGGGGCGAGTCGGGCCTCCGCGTCGGGGGGGTAGGTGTTGCCCGGGACGAGCTTCGGGGGTTCGATGCCGAACAGACTGAAGAAGAGGCGCTCCGTGACCATGGTGCCCCGAATCCGCTCGGCCGGAAACGTGGCCCACCACCCCACCACGCTGGTCCGCAGCCGGAAGGCGGAGAGGATGTTCCAGAAGGCCTGCACCTTCCGGTAGTGGGAGGTGATGGGGGCGTCCTTTCCGGTGGCCGGGTCTCGGACGATGAAGTCCAGGACGCCGTGCTGATCGGGAGGGCGCGAGGTGGCGATGGAGGTCCAGAGCAGGGGGGAGAGGAGGGGCTTGGCGGAGGCCAGGTCGGCCCAGGCGCCCTCGCGCTTGAGACGGGCGAAGGTGGGCATCCTCCCCTCGCCGATGAGGCGGTCCACGAGGATCCAGTCCAAGGCGTCCAAGCCGCAGAACACCACCCTCCGTCCCGTGGGGCGGTAGGCGGCCCTCACCGCCTCGGGGAGTTCCCCCTCGATGTCGGTGCTCAGCGACAGCACGCGCAGCGGCAGGGAAGCCAGCCGCTCCTCCAACGCCCGCCGCAGACCGCCGTCCGCCGGGTACTCCGTCAGCGCGGTCAAGGCCTCGCGCGGGGCCTCCGGCGGCACGGGGTTGCGGGCGAGCCGCTCGGGGTCCCAGGCCACCTCCGCCCGCACCTCCCCCTCTTTGCGCGCCCCCTCGCGGGTGAGCAGGGAGAGCCGGACCGAGACGGCGGCCCGCTCGGGGTAGACCCGGGTCCGGCTCCAGGGGGCCTTGGCATGCCATCCGGGGTCCAGGACGCGCCCCCCCGCGACGGCGAACGCCCCCTCGGGGACCCGCGCCACGGAGAGCCAGCCGGCCGCCAGGAGCGCGGCCGCCGCTGCCGGGACGAGCCATCTCTTCATGTCGGGAGCCATCCCCGCACGGGGACGGGGGTTATCGCTCGGGGGCCGCCGCGCCGGCGGGGGCCTCCGGCTCCGCGGGGGCGGCCGCCGGGGGTCTGAAAAGATTCAGGAGGTCGAGGGGGAAGTAGGAGATCCCGTTGTAGAAGAGGGTCGGCGTGTGAACCACGCCGAGGTCCACGGCCATCTGCATGGCGGCGAGGACCGCGTTGATGTTGCCCTCCTTCATGTAGCAGGCCAGAAAGGGCTCCTCCAGCCCCTTCATCTCGGCGAACCCGTAGTTGGTAAGGTCCACCGTGGCGAACTCGACGTCCTTCCGCAGGGAGTAGAAGTAGTCCATGAACTCGAAGTACAGGCCGTTGCCGCGCTCCAGGTAGCACAGGGACGCGGCGGCCGCCTTGAACGCCAGGGGGTGCCCCTGCGTGAGGGGAAACTGGAAGAACCCGGCGCGGACGTCGGACCGGGCCTTGAGCAGGGGGAGCAGCTCCTGTTCGAGTTTGGCGCAGTGGGGGCACTCCAGGTCCAGGAACACCGCCAGCGTGTTGGGCGCGTCCGCGGGGCCGACCACGCCCCCGCGCTGCCACTGGATCCCCCGGATCCGCTCGGCCACGGGGTCGGCGTCGAGGGCGTAGGCCTTCCCCATGATGAAGTGGAAACGGCCCACGAGCCAGGCGGAGAGGAGGACCTTTCCATAGCCCGTCTCCTGAAGGACGCTGAGGGCGGCGGGATCGCTCTTCGGTTCGGTCTGCACCACCTTGACCGCCGAGCCCATGGCGGTGGAGAGGAACTCGGCCACCAAGGCGGGATCGATGGTCCGGTCCTTGAACCGGCCGAGGTTGAAATAGTCCCCGACCAGGATCCGCTTCTGGGAGGGCTGGAAGATGAGGGTCCGCTGGTCCGTGGTCTTGCCGTCCGCCCCGGTGCGCTTGGCAAGGTAGACGACAAACCCGGTCCCGGACTCCTTGGTTTCCAGCGCGAGCGTCCCGGGGCGGCGGTCCATGACCTTCTCCATCAGCTGGAGGATGCGGCCCTCCTGGGGGTCGGCGGCGAAAACGGCGGCCGCGAGGGCGAGCAACAGGACGGCAAAGCGCTTCATGGCGGGGTCTCCTTCGTGCGGGGGGGGTCGTAGCAGGGCATTTTATCACACCGCGCCGGCGGTCCCAGCGAACCGGGGAATTACCGCGGGGGACCGCCCAAGGCGTCCAGCATCTCCCGGACCTCCGGCTGGTCGGGCGCCATGGCGAGAGAGCGTTCGAGCCACTCGGCCGCCTCCCCGCGCTTCCCCAGGCGGAAGGCCACCTTCGCAAGGGCGTTGTAGAGGGCCGGGTCCCGCATTCCGTACTGCTCGGCCCGCCGGAGGTGGTCGTGGGCCTCGGTCAAACGCCCCCCGTTCGCCAGCGCCGCCCCGTAGTTGAAGTGGACCCGCGGATCGAAGGGGCCGGCCACCAGCGCCTTTCGGAACAGCCGCTCCGCCTCCTCCGACCGCCCCCCCTGCTGGCGGGCCATCGCCGCGTAGAGCAGGAGCTCGGGGTCGCTGTCGTCGGAGGCCAGCGCGCGCGAAAGGAGAGCCTCCGCCTCGGGGACGAGGCCCAGGCGGAGGCAGGCCTTGCCCAGGTCCCGCAGGGCGCCGAAAGGGACCGCGGGGTCCCGGAGCGCCGCCTGGAGGGCGGCTTCGGCGGGGGTGGGCCGGCCGGTCCGGGCGGCGAGCCGAAGGTCCTCCTCGATGGCGTAGGGGTCGGTGGGGTCGAGCGCCAGGGCCCGGCCAAAGGCCTCGTGCGCCTCGCTCTCCCGCCGCTGGTGGAGGAGGGCGATGCCCACGGCGCTGTGGTAGGCCGCGGCCCCCCCGTACTTCCCCTCGAGAGCGCGCAGGTGCTCCAAGGCCTCCGGGACGCGCCCGACGAGCCGCGCCTCGTCCACCAGGTGGACGGCCGCGAGGGCGGGGACCTCCCGGCCGACGCGCATGGCCTCATCGAGCCAGCGCACCGCCTCGGCGTGGTTCCCGCTCCTGGCCTCGAGCGAGGCCAGGTGGAACATCGCCAAACCGAAAGAGGGGTTGGCCCCGAGGGCCTTGAGGAAAAACTCTTTCGCCTTGTCCCCCTCTCCCCGATACATGGCGGCGTTGGCCAGGTTGTACCAGGCGGTGTAGCTCCCTTCCTCCCCGCCGCCCCCCGGCGCCGCCGGCGCCGGCCCTCCACCCCCTCCGATGTAGCCCAGGGCCTGCAATTCCTTCATGCGCTCCTCCATTGCGGCGTCGGGGGCCGCGGCGGGTGTGGCGGGGCGGCCGCCGGCTTCCTCGTAGGTGGCGATGAAGGCGGGGGGACGGTCCGCGAGGGTGGAGGCCTCGAAGACGGCGGGGAGCCGGCCGTCCATGTCCCGCGCCAGGGGCATCCCCTGGAGGTAGAGGACCAGGGGCGCGAGGTCGAGGATCGAGACGGGCTCGGCTCTGCCGCGCCGGACGCCGGGGCCCGCGAGCATGAAGACCCCGAATTTGCGATGCCACTGGGGCGCCCCCAGGACCATGTCCTCGGGGCTCGCCTGCGGGCGCGAGGCCCCGGTCTTGAAGCCGTGGTCGGAGGCGATCAGGACATATCCATCGGCGGGGAAGGCGCGGACGAGGTCGCCGACCACGCCGTCGATGAGGGCGTAGTAGGCGTCGAGGGTCCCGGAATACCGGGCGAACTCCGACGCGTCCACCCACGGGGGGCGGGGCGGCAGGTACTGGGCGAACCGGTGGCCGGCGGTGTCGGTCCCCTCGAAGTAGGGCGCCATCAGATCCCAGGGACCGCGCCGAAGAAGGTCCAGGGCCAGGTCGCGCACCGTGCCGGTGGAGGCCAGGATGGCGCGCAGGTGGTTGAGCGGGTCGGCGAACGGGTCCTTCGCCCTCGCCCCCTCCTCCCAGGCGCGGTCGAACTCCGCGCGCGAGACGTTCACGAGGGGCCGCACCCGGTCGAATCCCACGTCGGCGGCCCGCGTCATGCCGGCCGCCGGAGCGGGGGTGGGAAAGGGGGAGACGAGGCCGGGTGCGTCGGCGAAGGCACCGCTGAGGCCGAAAAGCTGGTAGCCGACACGCTCGGAGACCAGGACGCCGTCCACCCACTCGGCGGGGTGAGTGGCCCACCACCCCAGCACCGCCGTCCTCCGCCCGAAGGCGCTCAGAATGTTCCACAGCGCTTTCACCCTCCGCTTGTCGGCGGTGACCGGCAGTTCCCTGCCGGTGGCCGGATCGCGCGTGGTGAACTCCAGGATGCCGTGCTTCTCGGGCCGCTTTCCCGTGGCGATGGAGGTCCACAGGATGGGGGAGAGCATCGGCTCCTCCGAGACGATGTCGGCCCATGCCGACCGGGCCTTCAGCGCCGCCAGGTTCGGCAACGCCCCGCGGGCCATGAGGCGGTCCAGGATCATCCAGTCGGCCGCGTCCAGCCCGATGAAGAGGACCGGCCTCGGAGGGCGCGTCAGGGCCCGCACCCGCCCCTTTGTCCCCAGGGCCGCGGCCACGGCCCCCGCGTCCACCTCCCATTCCAAGCGGGAGAGGGCGAACCCCCGCCTCCTGGCGCGGTCGCGGACCCGTTCCTCCACCAGGGGGCGCTTCGCCGGGTCCGCCCACTCCTCCAGCCGCAGGGTCAGGCCCGCCTCGACGAAGGCGGCGCGGAGGGCCTCCGCGGCCCGTTCGCCCGACACCCGGTCGCCCGCCGGGCGGGTCTCCAGGAACTCGAGGGTGAACCGCCCAACGCCCCGGGCGGCGAAGGGGAGCGGGACATACTCGCAGGAGTGGAGGGTCCCCTTGGAAGCGGAGGAGAACTCGCGGGCCTCCGGCGCCGCCCCCCGGGCCCGGGGGCCGACCCAGTGGAAGCCGGGACCGAGCTTGCGGAAGGCGTCCCCCTCGGCGGCCCACCGCGCCTTCCCGGGGGGGACCCGGACCAGGCCGATCCAGACGACGACCGCGGCCAGGACGGCCGCGGCGGCGAAACCCCACGCGAGCTTCTTCATCGCGCGCATTGTAGCATACGGGGGAGGACGCTCCCGTTGGAGGGAAGAGGCCGGGGCCTCAGGGGGGCGGCAGCGCCTTCACCTTGCGGCGGACCCGTTCCCCCGCGGCCGCGTCGAGGGGGAGGGCGAGGGCGCGGCCGTAGGCCCGGCGGGCCCCCGCGGCGTCCTGCGCGAGCGCGCACAGGTCCCCCTCCAGCTCCCAGGCCTCGGCGTTCGACGGGTCGAGGGCGGTGGCGGCCCGGACGAGGGCAAGCGATTCCTCCGGAGGGTCGCCCAGGGTCCGCTTCACCCGGGCGAGGTCGAGCCGGGCCGGGAGGAGCCCCGGCTCCAAGCGCACGGCCCGCTCCCAGTGCCCCTTCGCCGCTTCGGCGTCCCCCGCCTCCAGGGCGCAGGTCCCCAGCGAGTACCAGGCGGGGGCGTAGCCGGGCTGGGAGGCCGTCAGCTCGCGGAGGACCGCCTCCGCCTCCCCCCGCCGCCCCAGCGCCAGCAGCGAGAGAGAGCGCCGCCACTCCAGCTCCGGCGCGTCGTACCCCCGGGCGCGCGCGTCCGCGTAGGCCCGGAGCGCCTCCGCATGCCGTCCCTCTTGGGCGTCGAGGAGGCCGCGGTAGTAGGCGGCCAGGGGGTCGCCTGGGATGGCGGCGGCGTAGCGCCGGAGCTCCGTCCGCGCCTCCGCCGGCCGCCCCAGCCGGATGAGGACCTGCACCAGCTTGATGCGGACCTCGTGAAGGCCCGGCGCCGCGGCCAGCGCGGCCCGGTACCGCTCGAGCGCCGCCGCGTACTTCTTTTCGCGGCGGTCCAGGTCGCCCAGCACCTTGAGCGCCTCGGCGTCGCCCGGGTACTTTCGCCGGAGCGCCTCGAGCGCGGTCCGCGCCGCCTCCGGCCGGCCGGCCACGATGAGGCCGAGGGCCTCCTCCCATCCGTTCAAATAGTCGCGCCGGTCCTTGGGGTCGGGCAGGTCCTTCCACTTCCCCATGGGCGGGATGTCGGGCCGGCCGCCGGTGAGGTAGCCCAGGGAGAGGAGCGCGTCGCCGTCGTCCGCGCCGGACGGCTTGCGCCCGCCGCCATCGGCGTCCTTGAACGCGCGGGCCAGCGCCGAGCGGAGGCGCCGGGCCTCGGCCGGCCGCTGTTCGGACAAGTCGCGGGTGAGGCCGGGATCGGCCTGCGTGTCGTAGAGCTCCTCGCGGGGGGCGAGGATGTACCACCCGTTCCCGTCCACCAAGCCCCGCAACGGCGACAGGCCGTGGTGGAGCCAGGGATAGAGCGTTTCCATGGCGCGGGGACGGGGGGGCGGCGGGGGCTCCGCGAGAAGGTCGGCGCCGGAGCTCGGCAGGGGCGGAAGGCCGGCGCGCGCCAGGAGCGTGGCGGCCAGGTCGGCTAAGCGGGCGGGCCGGCGGCTCCGCCCCGTGGGGCCGCCGCCCCGCGGGGGGACGAGGAGGCAGAGGACGCGCATCGTGGAGGGGTAGAGGAACGCCCCGTGGGTGGCCTCTCCGTGGTCGCCCAGCCCCTCGCCGTGATCGGAGACCACGGCGATCCAGGTGCGCTCCGGGCGCGGCAGGGCGCGCACAAGCTCCGCCAGCCGGGCGTCGGCGCTGGCCACCTCGCCGTCGTAGGGGTCCTGGAAGGCCGCGTCGAACGGAGGAGGCGGATCATAGGGGGCGTGGGGGTCGTAGAGGTGGACCCAGGCGAAGAAGGGGCGCGGACCCCGCGCCCGGAGCCACTCCCCCGCCGCCGCCACGGTCTGCGCGGAGGGCCGCTCGGGGACCGCGATCCCGCCGGAGCGGAGGGCGTCGAGCGGGAGCTCGTCGTACCGCCCGAACCCGCGGGCCAGGCCGAAAGGGGAGGCCAGGACATAGGCGCTGACGAACGCCGCGGTGTCGTAGCCCGCCGCCGCGAGGCGCTCCTGCAGGAGGGGGAGGTCGGGGGGGACGCTGTAGTTGGCGTTGTCGCGCACCCCGTGCTCCCAGGGCTCCAGGCCCGACAGCAGGGTGGCGTGGGCGGGGAGCGTCAGCGGGACGGGGCTGAGGGCGTCCGGGAAGAGGAGGCCGCGGCGGGCGAGGGCGTCGATCGACGGGGTGGTCGGCCGCGCGGTGCCGAGGCACCCCACCCGGTCGGCGCGGAGGGTGTCGATGGAGACCAGAAGGAGGTCCGGGGGCTCCGCCGCCGACGGCGCGGCGGCGGCCGCGGCAAGGGCGCCGGCGGCCAGCGCGGCGAGGAGGACCCGGTATCGGAACATCGGGAGCATTGTATTCAATCCAGGAGAATAAAAAAAGGGGGCTCCCGAAGGAGCCCCCGTTGGGGCGAGGAACGAGGGAACTTAGAAGCTGAGGGTGAAGCCCAGGCGGATGGAGCGGGGGGCCTGGTAGACCAGGGGCTCGCCCCAGGTCGGGTTGAGGTAGTCGCAGTAGGCGCTGCGGCCGGTGTCGCCCTCGGGCAGGTCGCAACCCTGGGGGTCCCACTCGTAGCCGTCCGCCGCGCCATCGCCGTTGACATCCCAGGTGCCGGTGTCGTCGGTCCACTGGGCGGCGAAGGAGCTCCAGGTCTGCTCGACGACCATCGCGTGCTGGAAGTTGAACACGTTGAAGACGTCGAGGATGATCTTGAACTGCATGGAGTCGGAGAACTTGATGGGGTAGGCGAGGTGCAGGCTGAAGTCGTAGACGTCCTCGCTGCGGCCGTAGGAACCGCGGGCACCGACGAACCGCTCGTCGTCGCCGTAGTCGAGGTGGGCGCCGAGCTTGGACCGCGGGGTGCCGGTCATCCACCAGGCGTCATAGCCGGCCACCAGGCCGAACGGGAAGCGGTAGGAGCCGTAGGTCTTGAACTGGTACTCGCGGTCGTTGGGGAGCAGGCCGCGCGAGCCGGGGAGCAGCTGGGGCAGGTCGTAGAGGGAGGTGATGTAGGGGTCGAGCTGGCCATTGTCCTGGCGGAAGAGGCCGCCGTAGTTGCCCTCGCTCTTGCTCCACAGGAAGGAGAAGCTGGCCTGCCAGTTGTTGGAGAAGCGCTTGCTGAGGGAGAGCTCCACCGCGCGGTAGAAGCGGACCGGGGTGACGAAGCAGAAGGTCCGCTCCTCGGGGGTGGCCTCGACGTCGTTGCCGACGGTCACGCAGGCGCTTTCGACGCCCACCAGGGATCCGGGGTTGCCGATCTCGTAGGAGGAGCCGCCGTCGAAGGAGTAGTCCTCCATGACGTCGGCGATGGAGCGGTAGGTGCCCTCGAGTCCGACGGAGACATTGGGCATGATCTCGTACTCGCCGCCCATGATGATCTCCTCCTCGTAGGAGGGTTTGATGCCGTCGGCGATGGTGGCGGCGCCGCCGGAGAGGCGGACGCGCTGCAGCAGGCCGGGATTGCTGGTGGAGGGAAGGGTCGGGTTGCCCTCGGCGTCGGTGGGATACTGGTAGTAGTAGAACCAGTACTCCTCGAGGCCGAACGCGCGGACGTTGATCTGCAGCGGGATGTCGTTGAAGAACTTGCCGTAGTGGCCGTAGACCTTGGACCGGCCGTTGTTCATGAAGTCCCAGATGAAGCCGATGCGGGGGGAGATCATGTCGGAGAAGCCGAAGTCGAGGCCGGGGGAGTAGCCGAGCTCGGTGGCGTTGCCCTCGCTCTTGGAGCTGTCGGCGCGGACGCCGAGGTTGAGGGTGAAGTTGGGCATGATCTTCCACGAGGCCTGGGCGAACAGCGCCGTCGAGGTGGTCTGGCCGACGGAGTTGTTCTGGTAGTTGCGGTTGTAGTAGTCGAAGTAGGAGGAGAAGCCCTGGTTGTAGAGGTACCAGCGGTTGCCGTGGCGCGCCTCGACCATGAAGCCGGGCTGGCCGTCCTCGGTGGTGCAGGCGCGGCCGGTGGCCTCCGCGAGGTCCGCCATGCTCATGCCGGTGGGATGGAAGTCCTCATCGTACCAGTTGGTGACTCCGTCGCCGTCCTCGTCGCCCCAGTAGTCGTAGCCCGCGTTGGCGCGGATGTCGCCGATGGGGGCGCAGAAAGCCTCGCTGGAGCCGTTGACGCCCGCGAGGTCGGTGAACTCGAGCTCCTTGTAGTCCACGCCGAACTTCATCTCGAGAGGGCCGACGAACCAGGAGAGGGAGGCCTTGGCCTGGTCGCGGAAGCGCTCGGTGTTCATCTCGTCGAAGCCCGCGCCGCCGAAGGAGATGCCGTTGCCGCAGTCCACGCCGAAGGTGGTGTGGTTGCCGTAGCAGGTCCAGTCGCCGTTCCAGTCCACCCAGGTCTCCTGGTTGAGCGTCGGGCGGCGGTCCACCTTGGTCTCGTGGTGGCCGAACTTCAGCTCGAGCAGGAGGGAGGGGGAGAGGATGGAGTTCCACACGGCGCCGTAGTTGTAGCCGCCGGTCTCGTAGCTCCGGTCGAAATCGGTGACGATGGGCTCGCCGGGGTTCTTGGGGTTGGCGTAGTCATAGCCCGCGTCGGAGACGTCGATGAAGTAGTCGCCGTACAGGTCGTTGCCGTCGCGCGGGTCCATGATCACGTTGGCGACGACGCTGTTGGAGGGGTTGATGGCCCAGTTGAGCTTGAGGGCGCCGTAGCCCGGGTCGCCTTCCCGCTTCTCGGTGAAGGTGCCGTATCCCTCGATCGGAAGGAGGTAGGTGTCCTCGCGGTAGACGGGGTTGAGGGCCACGAAGTACCACAGCTTGTCCTCGATGATCTTGCCGCCAAGGGACAGGCCGTAATCGTACTCCTTGAAGGACTCCAGGGAGGAGCCGCCGACGGGGGTCTCGCCCTCGTCGGTGAGGGAGTCGTCGGTGAAGTAGCCGAAGGCCTCGCCCTGGAACTCGTTGGAGCCGGACTTGGTGACGACGTTGACGATGCCGCCCATGGCGCCGCCGTACTCGGCCTCGTAGCCGCCGGTCTTGACCTCGACCTCCTGCACGAAGTTGAAGGTGACGTTCGTGCCGATGGTCCCGAAGGCGGGATCGGAGGTGTCGATGCCGTCGACCAGGTAGCGGTTCTCGGCGCCGGAGGCGCCGCCGATGGAGGCGTTGTTGCCGAGCTCACCGTTCACCGCGCTGGGCGCCAGGAAGGAGAGGCTCTGGTAGGAGCGGCCCGCCGGCAGGTCCTGGATCAGTTCCTGCGTCAGGTTCACGCCGCCCGTGGTGGAGGAGACGTCGACCAGGGGGGACTCCCCGGTGACCGTGATCTTCTCCTCGAACGCCGGCTGCAGGTTCACCTGGAGGGTGACCGTGCGGCCCAGGCCGACCTGGATGCCGACCTGCTCGAGGTCCGCGAAGCCGCTCATCCGGGCGGTGAGCTTGTAGTCGCCGATCGGAAGGACCTTCGCGATGAATTTGCCGTTGACGTCGGTCTGGACCACGCGGGCGCCCTGCAGCGCCGGAGAGGTCAGCTCGACGGTGACGCCGGGAAGGGGCTGTTTGTTGTTGTCATAGACCGTCCCTTCGATGGCGCCGGTCGTCTGGGCCAGCGCCATCGCGGTCACGAAGAGCGCGGCCAAGAAGAACTTCAGATACTTCATACAACCTCCTTAAAGGGTTTTGGATAGTTGCCGTTGCCTTGAAATTCCGAGATCGGGAAATCGCGCGTTTCGTGGGTCACCGGTCCGCGACCACCCCCTTTCTGGACTTTCACGCCGTAACTATGAGCAAGTTTCGTGCCAACCCATTATGTCCCAGGCAGGAGGATATGAGCGTCACTTGTCCACATTTTTGAATATTCCGTCCAATTTGTTTATCCCCCCCGGGTGGACATCCCGGGGGCGTTTTGGTATCGTGGGGCCATGGTCGCCGGCCGCGTGGCGCAGATCGCCCTGGAGGAGTGGGAGACCTCGTGGAGCTTCGGCCCGCGGGGGATGGATCTGCGCGCTCGGGCCGAGGGGGGGCGGGCCGAGCACCGCTACGAGGGGGAGCGTATCGCCGTCCAGTCCGCCTCCCTGGCCCCCGACCCGGCCCCCCCCGAGCACCCGGCGCCGGCGGCCGTTTGGTGGCGCTTCGCCCGGCGGTGCGGGGCGCGGGCGATGGAACTGACCGTGACGGTCCAACGGTACCGCCACGCTTTTCAGCCCGGCCCGGCCCGCCTCGACCACCGCCGCTCGTGCGTCCTCAGAATCCACCTGGGGTCGGAGAGCGCCGTGTTCCATTTCGCCCACCCGGCGGCGCACCACCGGGCCGCCGTGGAGCGCCACCTCCGTGAGCTCGAGTGGATGCGGAGCCAGCCCCCGCGAGAGCTCCCCGGCCGCCTCCCCGTCGTCTTCGGGCGCGGCACGGGGGGCATCCTGATGCACGAGGCGCTGGGGCATTTCCTCGAGGCCGACCTCGGCCACATCCCCATCCTGTGGAAGCGGATCGGGAGCCAGGCGGCCCACCCGCGGCTCACGGTGGCGGACGACCCGCGCGCCCCCGGTCTCCCCGCCTGCCGGCGGTGGGACGACGAGGGGCAGCCGGCGGTGCGGCGCACCCTGGTGGAGGACGGCGTGCTCCGGGACCTGCTGTGCGACCTGCGCGGCGCGGAGAAGTATTTCCTCCACCCGGGCTGCGCCCGCACCGCCTCGTTCGTCGAGGCCCCCTCGCCGCGGATGACCAACCTGGTGGTCGGGCCCGTCCCGGGCGGGCCCGCCGACCCGGGGCGTCTCTTCACCCGCTTCCTATGGGTGACGGGGGTGGCCTCGGCCCGCTCCCTCCCCCCCGACCGGCTGGAGCTCGAGGCGGGACCGGCGTTCGTGGTGGCGGGGGGGCGGGCGGTGTCGGGCCATCCGCGCGTCCTCGTTCGAGGCCGGGAGGAGCTCTTCCTCCACGGGCTCGCCGCCATCGGCCCGCGGACGGAGGCGTGCATCACCTTCGGCTTCTGCACCAAAGACGGCCGTCCGCTCCCGTCCGGGGCGGCATCGCCCTATCTGGCCTACCCCGAAATGGAGGTCTCCCCCCTGTGAGCGAGCGCGAGCGGACGATCAAATGGGGCGCGTCGGTGGCGCTGGCGACCCGTTTCGATGGGGTGGTGGAACGCCGCCGGGGCCGGGCGATCGGATATGCCGTCCGCCGCCTCGACGGCCCCCGAGTGCGGTTCGCCGCCGGAACGGGCCCCGTGGACCTCGCGGGTTTTCCGCCGGAGGGCGACGGACCCGCGGTGCCGCCCCTGCCTGGAACCTGGGGCTCCTTCGCCCCCCCCGAGGGGTGCGCCCTCCCCTCGCCGGCTCTCCTGGAGGAGACCGCCCGCGGGCTGGCCAACGCCCTGCGGGACCGGAGCCGCGGCCGGGTGAAGCTGGCGGCGGCCCTCCTCGAGGCGGGCGCGGCCTGGCACCGGCTGGAGAACAGCGCCGGGGCGCGGGTGGAGTGGGGCGCCTCCCTCTTCTCGGCGGGGCTCCACTTGGAGACCCCGGGCGGGCCCTTGGATCTCCCCCTGGCTCGCCGCGGCCTGCACGGGTTCCGCCCGGAGGAGTGCCTGGAGGCGCTGGAGCCGTACTTCCACCTCCCGCTCCCCGAGGAGCCGGCGCCCGCCGGCCGGTTTCCCGCGGCATGGTTCCCCTTCGTCGGAGCGTTCGTGGCGGCGCGCCTGGGGCGCCGCCTCCTGGAAGGGGCCGCCCCGCCGCGTCTGCCGCCCGGGTTCGCCCTCGCGGACGACCCGATCCACCCGCAGGGACTGGCTTGGGCGCCGGTGGACGGGGAGGGGCGCCGCACCCGGTTGTGGAGGGCGGGGGAGACCCCTCCGGCCGACACCGTGACGGCCCGGCGCCTGGGGACCCCGGCCACCGGACACGCCGTGCGCGTGTCCATTTTCCACCCGCCGTGCACGGGGTTCCACAACCTCCACTTCACGGGCCCCGACACCCGACCCGCCGGGGCCGACGACGGCCTGTGCCTGACCCTCCCCCTCCGAATGGACTGGCACGGGGGGGGGAAGTTCACCCTCTTCGCCCAGGCGTTCCGCTTTCGCGGCGGGGTGCCGGAGACCTTCCTCCCCTGCGTGCGCGTCCGCTCCTCCGTGGGCGACTGCCTCGCCTCGCTCGCCGGGTGCCGCCCCCCGGTCCATTTCTTCCCCCTCGAAGGGTCCGCAGGGGCTCCGCTGCTGTTCTTCAAAGGGCTCAATTTCGTCCCTTGGTAGGGGTGCATCCCTCCCCCGTTTCGGGTAGAATGGGATTTCGATGAATCCCTGTTCCCCTCTCGGATTGGAGATGGCCGCCCGCCCGGTTCTGGCGGTTCTTCTCGTTCTGCTGGCGGCGGCATGCGGCCGCGCCCCCGCCACGGTGCACATCGCCCTGAGCACCCCCGTGCTCGACCTGGAGCCGTGCTCCGAGGACCACGAAACCAACCTGGTGCTGGGGAACGTCTACGAGCCGCTCGTGGAGTACGACCGGGACTTCGGCCTGCGCCCGTGCCTGGCCGAATCGTGGGAGACCCCGGGCCCCAACGCCTGGGTGTTCCGCCTCCGCTCCGGCGTGAGGTTCCACGACGGGGCTCCCCTCACCGCCGCCGATGCGGCCGCCTCGCTGCTGCGCGCCCGCGACCACTCCGAGAGCCTCCTGGCCTCGCACTTCGCCCCGGTCGCGTCCGTGACGGCCCCCGACGCGCGGACGGTCGCCATCGCCACCCGCTCGCCCATCGCGGACCTCCCCCACTTCCTCACCGCGGCCGGCATCGTTCCCGCGGGGCGCGAGCCGGACGGCGTCGGCACGGGCCCCTACCGGCTGGTCTCCCGCACGGAGGAGGCCGTCGCGCTGTCCGCCTTCGACGGCTACTGGGGCGGGCGCCCCGCGATGAGGGAACTGCGCTTTTTCCTCGTCCGCCCCGACGATCCCATCGAAACCCTCGTCCGAAACCGGCCTCTCTTGATCCTCCGCGACGCCGCGCGCTTCGCCGAACTCGCCCGCCGCGGCTTCCGCGTGGAGAAACGCCCCGGGATGTCGGTGGCCTACCTGGGGTTCAACCTGGAGGCACCCCCCTTCGACGACGCGCGGGTTCGCCGCGCCGTCGCCCGGGCGGTGCGGGCGGAGCGCATCGTCGAGGAGCGCCTTCTGGGCAACGGCCGCGTGGCCTGCCAGGTCACCCCCGTCGGGGCCTTCGGCCATCACCCGTCGCTCGCCTGCGCCCCCGACCCCGCCGCGGCCCGGGCCGAACTGGCCGCCACGGGCCTCCCCCTGCCGGTGGCGGTGACCCTGCTGACCGCCCCCAAAGGGGAGCGGACGGTCCGCCTCGTGGCCGCGGACCTGGAGGCCGCCGGCTTCGCCGTGACGGTGGAGGCGCGCCCCTGGCCCGAGGTGGTCGAGCGGATGCTCCGGCGCGAAGCGCCCTTCTACTTCTCCGGCTACATGAGCTCCTTCGGGAACGCCCTCCCCACGCTCGAGACCCTGTTCGCCTCCTGGGGCTCCTCCAACACCTTCCAGTACCGCAGCCCCGCGATGGACGACCTCCTGCGCCGCGCGGCCGCCGCGGCGGACGACACCGTCCGCCTGCCCCTGCTCCACCGGGCGGCCGAGACCGCCGCGGAGGACCTGCCCCTGGTCCCCCTCTACAACGCCTTCGAGACCTACGCCTTCACCCCCCGCCTGCGCTGGGAGCCCCGCGCCGACGGGCGCATCCTGGGCAAGGAACTGCGGCTACAATAATGGCGGACCCGGCCAAGCCGGAAACGGGGGGGGAGAGCGGTCATCGTGACCGGTGCCGGGATGGGGTGGATGGGGACGGGTCTGTCCCTGACCCCCGCCATGATGATTCTTCCACGGGCGCAGCCGAAAGGCGCCAAGCGGCAACTTGCCCTTCGATGCCACCATCCGCCTTGTCTTTCCGTGTAGAGTATAATTTCGGGATGCCTCGTCATGGTGCCACTGCGGCGCACAGCGCGAGGGCGGTATGATCATCGCCCTCGTGAACCAGAAGGGGGGGCCGGGCAAGACCGCCTTGGCCTACAACCTCGCCGGCATACTCTCGGAGCTGGAGCCGGTCGCGGTCCTCGACACCGACCCCCAGGGCTCCCTGATGGCCGCCTGGTCCCTGCGCGCCCGCGACCTCCCGGTCACGGTGAAGGCCGACCCGGCCTTCCCTCTCGACCACCCGCTCCTCTCGGCCCCGCTGTGCCTGGTGGACACCCCGCCGGGCCACGAGAAGCACGCGCGCAAGGCCCTGGCCCTGGCCAACCTCGTCCTGGTGCCCCTCACGCCGTCTCCACTCGACCTGATGGCCTCGCTCCCCCTGCGGGCCATGGCGGCCGAGGCGCGGCGCGTGAATCCCGGGCTCAAGATGCTGGCGGTCCTCAACCAGGTGAAGGCCAACGCCACCCTGCGGGAGACCATCGCGTCGATGGCTCGGGAGCAGGGGTTGGCGGTGGCCCAGAGCTGGGTCCCCCACACGGTGGCCGTCTCGGAGGCCTTCCTGGAGGGCCTGCCGCTCAACTACGCCCGCCCGCGCCACCCGGCCGTGGAGTTCTTCCGGGAGCTGGCGCGCGAGGCGATGGAGGTGATGGCCTATGGCCCGGACCAGAGCGGATAGGCGCAAGGCCCTGGAGGCCTTCGTCGAACACGGCGCCGGCTTCTATCCCGCCGGCCCCCCGGCCGGGGACGCTGCGGCCCCCGAGCCGCCGGACGGCCGCCCCTCGCCGGGGGCGGAATGGCTGGGGGGCGCGGCGTGGTTCCGTCCCGGCGAGGACGGCACGGAGCGGCTGACGGTGCCCCTTCCCCGGAAGATCGCTGCGGGGGCGAAGGCGGCGGCGGCGCGCCGGGGAATGACCCTGGCGGAGTTCACCGCCCGGGCCCTCAAGCGCGAGATCAAGCGGACGCACAAGAAGTTGGACGACGCGTGAGGCGCGGGTTCCGGACCGCCGGGCTGGCGCTCCTGCTGGCCGGGTGCGGGGGCCCCTCCGTGGAGGTCGTCCGCAACCTCGACGGCCCGCCCGTGGAGCGCATCGCCGCCTTCGGCGACTCCCTCACCGAGGGGACGGGGGTGGAGCGGGAACGGGCCTGGCCGGCCCTGCTGGAGACGCTCGTCGGCCTTCCGGTGGAGAACCTCGGCCGCGCCGGCGACACCACGGCCTCGGGGCTGGCCCGCCTGGGCGAGGTGCTGGATTCGGAGGCCCGCCTCGTCCTCGTGGGGTTGGGGGGCAACGACTTCCTCGGGCAGGTTCCCCGGGAGGAGACGGAGCGAAACCTGGACGCCATCGTGGAGCGCCTGCAGGCCAACGGGCGGGTGGTGGTGCTCCTCGGGATGAACCTCGGGCTCTTCACCGACGAGTATTCGCCGATCTACAGGCGGGTGGCGGAGGCGAAGGGGGCCTGGTTGGTCCCCAAGGTCCTGGACGGCGTCCTGGACGATCCGTCGAAGCGCCAGGAGGACCGCATCCACCCCAACGCCGCGGGGCACCGGATGATGGCGGAGCGGATCGCGGAGGGGCTGGGCCCCCTGCTGGAGCGCCTGAACCCCTGACCCCGGCCGATCACGGGCGGCGAACGGACCGCAATCCCGGCATGACAAGGATCTCCCCACGGGTGTAGAATCGGACCGTCCATGATGACCTTCGTCTTCCTCATCATCGCCCTGGCCCTGTTGTTCGATTTCTTCAACGGGATGAATGACGCCGCCAATTCCATCGCCACCGTGGTGGCCACCCGCGTCCTGTCGCCGACCCTGGCGGTGGCCTGGGCCGCGTTCTTCAATTTCGCCGCCGCCTTCTTCTTCGGCGTCCATGTCGCCAGCACCATCGGGAAGGGGATCGTGCGCCCCGATGTGGTGGATGCTCCCCTGATCTTCGCGGCGGTGATGGCCGGGGTCGTTTTCACGGCCCTCGCCACCCACTGGGGCCTTCCCGTTTCCGTCTCCCACGCCCTCATCGGAGGGCTGGCGGGCTCGGCCGTCGCCAAGCTCGGGGGGCTGGACGGCCTCGTGTGGAAGGGGATCGCCAGGACCGGCGCGTTCATCTTTCTGGCCCCGCTCCTCGGGTTCACCGCCGCCGCCCTCTTCATCGTCGCCACGACCTGGATCGTCCGCCGCCGGGCGCCGTCCCGGGTGGACCGCTGGTTCAGGATCCTTCAGCTGGGCTCCGCCGCGGCGTACAGCCTCGGGCACGGAACCAACGACGCTCAGAAGACCATGGGGATCATCGCCATCCTGCTCTTTTCCCAGGGAATGCTGGGGTCCGAGTTCCACGTGCCGATGTGGCTGGTTTTGCTCTGCCACCTGGTCATCGCGCTGGGGACTTTCATCGGCGGCTGGAAGGTCATCCGGACCCTGGGCGTCCGCATCGCCAAATTGCGCCCCATCGACGGGTTCTGCGCGGAGACGGCCTCGGCGCTCACCCTGTTCGGGACGGCCGCCGCGGGGATCCCCGCCTCCACCACCCACACCATCACCGGGGCCATCGTGGGCGTGGGTTCGGTCAAGCGCCTGTCGGCCGTCCGCTGGGGGGTTGCGGGCAATATCATCGCCGCCTGGGTCCTCACCATCCCTTTCACCACCGCCATCGGCTGGCTCGTCTATCGGCTCGTCGCCCTGCTGAGCCCGGCTTGATCGCCGGGCCTTCCGCTCAGTCCGTCCGGTCCTCCGGGTGCAGGTGGCGCACCCATTTCCCCTCGACAAGGTAGATGACCATCTCGCCGATGTTGGTGGCGTGGTCGGCCAGCCGCTCCAGATATTTGGCCACGTAGGTGATGCGGGTGGCGCGGGGGATGATGGTGGGATCCTGGACCATGAAGATCATCAGCTCGTTGAAGATCTGCACCGTCAAGGCGTCCACCTCGTCGTCCCGGCCGATGACCTCCCGGGCGAGGGCGGCGTCGCCGCGGACGAAGGCGTCGAGGGCGTCCCGCACCATCCGCCGGGCCGCCCCGGCCATGCGGGGAACGTCGATGTAGGGCTTGATGGGCGGCTCGGCCGCCAGTTCCACCGCCCGCTCGGCGATGTCCACCGCCAGGTCCCCCATCCGTTCCAGATCGGTGTTGATCTTCATCGCGGTGGTGATCAGCCGCAGGTCCCCCGCCTTGGGCTGGCGGCGGGCCAGGAGGCGGATGCACTCCTCGTCGATCTCGTTCTCGAGGGCGTTGACGGCGGCATCCTCCTCGATGACCCGGCGGGCCAGGGCCTCGTCCCGATCGGTGAGGGAGCGCACCGCCTCGCGCACGGCGGACTCCACCAGCCCCGCCTGCCGCAGGAGCATCTCCTTCAGGTGCGTCAGTTCAGCGTCGAATACCGTCATCATTGCCTCCGGCGGATGGCCGTTCCAGATTTCGCCGCCCCATGCCCGTCCCTCCTCTCCCATCCCTCTTCTAACCGAATCTCCCCGTAATATACTCCTCCGTCAATTTCTGCGCCGGATTGGTGAAGATCCGGTCGGTGGCGTCGTACTCGATCAGCTTGCCCAGGTAGAAGAAGGCCGTGGTGTCGCTGACGCGGGCTGCCTGCTGCATGTTGTGGGTGACGATGACGACGGTGTAGTCGCTCTTGAGCTCCATGATCAGCTCCTCGATCTTCCCCGTGGCGATGGGGTCGAGGGCGGAGCACGGCTCGTCGAAGAGGATCACGTCGGGGCGGATGGCGATGGCGCGGGCGATGCAGAGCCGCTGCTGCTGGCCGCCCGACAGCGACAGGGCCGAGGCGAAGAGGCGGTCCTGGACCTCCTCCCACAGCCCCGCCTTCCTCAAACTGCTTTCCACCACCGCGTCCAGGACCTCCCGCTTCGACGTGCCGTTGATGCGGAGGCCGTAGGCGATGTTCTCGTAAATGGACTTGGGGAAGGGGTTGGGTTTCTGGAACACCATCCCGATGCGGCGCCGCACCTCGATGACGTCGGTGCCCTTCCCGTAGAGGTCGGTCCCCTCGTGGAGGATGCTGCCGGTCACCCGGAAGGAGGGGATGAGGTCGTTCATCCGGTTGAGGCAGCGGATGAAGGTGCTCTTGCCGCACCCCGAGGGGCCGATCATGGCCGTCACCGACTTCGGGGCGATGTCCAGGGTCACCCCGAAGAGGGCCTGTTTCTCGCCGTAGAAAACGTCGACGCCCCGGACGACGAACGCGGGCCCGGCGGGGCCCGGTTCGGGGGTTCCGGCGGAGACGGAGAGGGGGGCCTCCCCTTCCGACCGGCTTGAGGGAGCCTGGGTTTCCGGGCCGCCCGGGCCCGCCACGGCGGACGGGGGTAGGGGCGTGGGGACCGTCGGACCCGTCATCAATTGCATCATGGCTTCACCACCTTATTTTCTTGCGGAAATGGTTGCGGACGAGGATGGCGACCCCGTTCATCACGAAGACGATGCCCAGGAGGACGATGATCCCCGCCGCCGCGTTGTAGGAGAAGGCCCGCTGGGGCCTCGACACCCAGTTGAACACCTGGATGGGGAGGGCCGTGAACGGGTCGAACAGCCCCTTGGCGGAGAGGAAGGGGAATTCCGCCGTCACCGGGTGCGCGGGGAGGAACGCGATGTAGGTCAGCGCCCCGATGGTGATGAGGGGGGCCGACTCCCCGATAGCCCGCGACATGGCCAGGATGGTCCCGGTGAGGATCCCGGGCAGGGCCGCCGGCACGACCTGGTGGCGGACGGTCTGCCACTTGGTGGCCCCCACGGCCAAGGAGGCCTCGCGGATGGAAGGGGGGATGGCCCGCAGGGACTCGCGCGTGGCCATGACGATGACCGGGAGGACCAGGAGGGCCAGCGTCAGGCCGCCCGCCAGCACGCTCCGGCCCATGTGGAGGGTGCGGACGAAGATCCCCAGCCCCAGGAGACCGTAAATGATGGAGGGGACGGCGGCCAGGTTGGCGATGTTCATCTCGATCCACCCGGCCAGACGGTTCTTTTTCCCGTATTCCTCCAGGTAGGTCCCCGCGGCGACGCCGAGGGGGAAGGCCACGAGGGCCGTGACCGCCATCAGCCACACCGTCCCCACCCAGGCGGAGAGGATGCCGGCCTCCTCGGGCTTCCGGGAGGGGAAGGTGGTCAGGAAGGTCCAGGAGAGGCGGGCGAAGCCGTCCTGGAAGACGGTGTACAGCAGCCAGCCCAGGACGAACAGCCCCGCGATCGTGGCGACGAAGCCCACGACCTGGAACGAGCGGTCGAAGAACTTACTCGCGCGCACGGTTCCCTCCCTCCTCCGCTCCCCGTTCCTGGTTCCGGGTTCCGGGTTCCGGGTTGAAGAAATCCAGCCTGCCCGTCGCCAACGTATTCGAGGGGCGCGGGAACCAGGAACAAGGAACTCGGAACTCGGAAACGGCATTAATCATATTCTTCCCTGAACTTCTTCTTCAGCCAGTAGGAGAACATGTTGAAGACGAGGGTGATAATGAACAAACTCATCCCGGCGGCGAAGATGGTGCGGTACTCGATGGTGCCGTAGGGGGTGTCGCCCAGGGAGACCTGGACGATGTAGGCGGTCACGGTCTCGACGCTGGCCAAGGGGTTGAGGGTCATCCGCGGCTGCTGGCCGGCGGCGATGGCCACGACCATCGTCTCGCCGACGGCGCGGGAGATCCCCAGGATAAAGGCCGAGCCCACGCCGGAAAGGGCGGCGGGGAGGACCACGCGGAGGGCGGTCTGCAGGCGGGTGGCCCCCACGGCCAACGAGCCCTCGCGCAGGGCCACCGGGACGGCGGTGAGGGCGTCTTCGGAGAGGGAGGCGATGATGGGGATGATCATCACCCCCATCACCACGCCGGCGGAGAGGGCGTTGAACCCCGCCAGCTCGGGAATGAACTTCCGCAGGAAGGGGGTCACGGTCAGGAGGGCGAAATAGCCGTAGACGACCGTGGGGATGGCCGCCAGCACCTCGAGGGCGGGCTTGATCGTGTTGCGCACCCGCGGCGGGGCGTATTCGGAGAGGTAGATGGCGCTCACCAGGCCCAGGGGGCCGGCCACCGCCATGGCGATCACGGAGGTGAGGAAGGTGCCGCAGAGCAGGGGGAGGATGCCGAAGTGCTTGTCCTCGAACAGCGGGGTCCACTGCGTCCCGGTGAGGAACTCCCACGGGGAGACCTCCCGGAAGAACTCGACCGTCTCGAACAGCAGGACGCCGACGATCCCGAAGGTGACGAGAACGGTCGCGAGGGCGCTCGCCAGGAGCGCCCCCTCGATCGTCCGTTCCCGAAACCGCTGGATGGTGCGTGCCGTCATATGTTCAGGGTTCAGGGTTCAGAGAAAAAACCGGCATCCTTCACGCCTTTCTCTGAACGCTCAACTGTCTACTCCTTCGTTCATGGCGCGGAGGTTCGGAGTGGGGCCCCCCGGACCGGCGGGGCCCCTTCCCCGAACGCCGCAAACCGTTCAATCTTATTTTTCCTTCGCGAGCAAATCCTCGATCTTGACGCCCACGGTGGCGCCTTGGCCGCCGAAGACCGAGCCGGTGACGCCCTTGGCGAACCGCTTGGACGCCAGGTCGTAGGCCGCGGGGGGCAGGGCGATGTAGCCCACTTCCTTGGAAAGCTCGCCGCCGTTCTTGAGGTAGAACTCGATGAACCGCTTCACCTCGGGCTTCTTGACGCTGGTTTTGTTGACATAGATGAAGAGCGGCCGGGAGAGGGGCTGGTAGACCGCGTTCTTGATGTTGTCGTAGGTGGGCTCGACGCCCTTGGAGCCGCCCTCGGGGACGATGGGGACCACCTTCAGCTTGTCCTTGTTCTCCTCGTAGTAGGCCACGCCGAAGTAGCCCAGGCCGCCGATCTCGGCGGCCACGCCCTGCACCAGGACGTTGTCGTCCTCGGAGGGGGTGAAGTCGGTGCGGCATGCGCCCGACTTCCCGTTGATGGCTTCGGTGAAGTAGTCGAAGGTGCCGCTGTCGGTGCCGGGGCCGAAAAGGACGAGCGGCTTGTCGGGGAACGAGGCGCGGACCTGGTTCCACTTGGTCACCTTGCCGGTGGCCTCGGGGGCCCAGATCTTCTGCAGCTCGGCCACGGTGAGCTGGTCCACCCAGGTGTTGGCCTTGTTGACCACCACGGCCATGCCGTCGTAGGCCACGGGGAGTTCGATATAGTCCACCGCGTTCTTGGAGCAGAGGGTCACCTCGGAAGGCTTGATGGGGCGGGAAGCGTCGGAGATGTCGGTCTCTCCGGCGCAGAATTTCTTGAAGCCGCCGCCGGTGCCGGAGATGCCGACGGTGACATTCACCGCGCCGCGCTCGGCCTTCTGGAACTCCTCGGCCACGGCCTCGGTGATGGGGAAGACGGTGGACGAGCCGTCCACCTTGATCAGGGCCCCGGCAAAGCCGGCCAGGGCGCCCAGCAGAATCGTCGTCAGGGTAAGCCACAGGATGCGTTTCATGCGTTCCTCCTTATAATTTAGTAAGTTAGTGCCGTTCCATGAAGCGAGCGTTAAGAAACGGTTAAGATTGCGTTAAGACGGGGGCGGCCCCAAAGGCCGCCCCCGTCGGGACGGTTAGATCTTGACGATGAAGTCGATCTGGAACCGGGTCAGGTCCTTGTAGGCGTCGGTGGGATCTTCGATCCGGTCGGTGAGATAGACGGTGGCGCCGAGCGTGCTCCACTTGGTCGTGGCGTAGGTGAAGTCGAAGCGGTGGGACTCGCTGTTGGTGCCGATGGTGCAGTCGGACTGCACATAGGCGTAGAAGAGAGCTTCGGCCTCCATGTAGTAGTAGGTGTAGCGAACTTCCCATCCGCCCTTATCCTTGGTCCCTCCATACGAAGTCCGGAGCATGTAGGCGGTGTCCTCGTCGTTATAGGCGCCGTTGTTGACAAAGTAATGGCCGAAGAGGCCGAACTTGCCGGTCTTAAAGTGGATGAACCCCTCGACGATCTCGAAGTCGCTCTTGAGGGCCTCGAACTTGCCGTCGGCGGTCTTGGTGTAGGCGTTGGTCAGCGGGTTGCCCCCCATAATCTTTTCGTAGGTCAACCGGGCGAGCGCGTCGGGATTCTGGTATTCCTCGTAGGAGCCCCCGATGATAAAGCTCATGGAGTCGCTTTTCATCTCGTAGTAGGGCTGGAGGCCGAAAAGATAGGTCTCGTTGGCGGCGCTCTGCTCGCGCATCACGTACTGGAACAGATTGACTTTGAGACGGTGCTCCGCCAATCCTGGGGCCTTCCCGGAGGAAAAGGCCAGGGATTCGGCGAGGCCTTCGACGTTCAGGTCGTCGTCCCACTCCATGTCGGCGTTGATCCTCGCCTTGTTGATGGGGAATTTTCCGGCATGCAGGGCGAAGAGCCCGGAGGGGGTCCAATCCACAAAGGCCTCGGCGATGCCGATGAACTTCTTGTTCGAGCCGCCGGTCAGGGTGGTGTTGTCCGACACGGGATCGCCATCCTGCTCGCCGGAGCGCAACCCGAGCGTGAAATTGGTGTTGTCGGAGAGCTTGGCGGAGAGCTTCAGACGGAGGCGGAACCGCTCGCGGAACCGGTCATCCTTTCCGTCCTGCATGAACCCCTCGTAGCGCAGACGGAAGTCGCCGCCGAGCTTGATCTTCTCGTACCACTCCTTCTTCTTGGGCTCTTCCTTCTTGGGGGCCGGGGCCTGCGCCCACGCCAGGGAGCCGATGATCAGGATCGCTGCGATGCTCAGAAAACGCTTCATACAACCTCCTCATGGATTTTTAATTTTCGCGGCAGTGTACGGGCCCCCCGTTAAGAAATGATGAAGATTTCATGAAGGGTCGGTGAAGAAAGACCCGGGCCCGGCCGCCCGGTATCCCGGCCATGCCCGCCCCTTCCCCCCGCACCGCCGGGAATGCCCGTGACCGGTTGCCCCTCGCCGCCTCCCTCGCTGGTTCCGCCCTCCCCTTCTACTCGGAGTTCGGCTTGGACACCCTCGGCGTGCTCATAGAGGCGGCGGTGGCCGCCACCGTCGCGGCCCACGCGGCCAACACCCTCTTCAAGCAGGCGGTGCAGGCGCTGGCCGGCGCCATCCTGCCGGCCCTGGGCTAGGGGATGCGGTAAGGCCCCCTCCCAAGCGGCTTCACCGATTCTGAACACGCCCTTCATCAAACCCTAACCGTCCTCCCGTACCGTTGTGTGAGCGCCCCCGGGCGCCCAATCTGCGAAGACGAGGAGGCCCCATGTGGCTTGACTCCGCCCTGCGACCCTTCCCCGGCCTGTTCCGTCCCCGGCCCCAGCCGCCCCTGCGCCTCCCCACCAAGCTCAACGCGTTCCAGCCCCGCATCCAGTTCAATCTCGCCAAAGGGCGCTATGCCGTCCGCACCGCCGGCGACCCGTCCGACCTGGCCCGCGTGCTCCGGCTTCGGCACGAGGTGTTCTATGAGGAGCTGCTCCACCGCGCCACGCGCACGGGCCTCGATTGGGACCGCTACGACCTAAAGGCCGATCACCTGATGGTGGAGGACCAGGTCACCGGGCGGCTCATCGGCACCTACCGGGTCATCACCTCGCTCCATTCGAACACCTTTTACTCCCAGAGCGAGTTCAAGATGCGGTCCATGCTGGCGCTGCCCGGCGTGAAGATGGAGCTGGGGCGCGCCTGCGTCCACCCCGACCACCGCAACGGCGCCACCATCCTCCTGCTTTGGCGCGGGATCAGCGCGTACCTGAAGGCCTGCGGCGCCCGATGGCTTTTCGGCTGTTCCTCCCTCAAGGCCGTGGACCCCGTGACGGTGAATCTGGTCTATCGCTACCTGCACCAGAACCATGCGGTCGGCCCGAGGATGCGGGTGCGCCCCCGGCGGAAGTTCCGCTACCCCGGGCTGGACCGGGCCCCCGAGGCGCGGTCGCTGACCGAGGCCGAGACGGCGCAGGCCCGGGAGCGGATCCCCTCCCTGCTCCAGGCCTACCTGCGGGCGGGGGCGGTGGTCGGTGGGGAGCCCGCCTTGGACCGCGACTTCCAGTGCGTGGATTTTTTCACCCTCCTCGACGTCTCCCGGCTCGACGCCGCCGTGGAGCGGAAGTACCAAGTATGCTGAGGGCCCTCTGGAGGGGGCCGCTCCTGGCGGTCCTGATCGCGGCCTTCCTGGCCTCGGGCGCCGCGGTCCGCCTTCTGTCTCCGGCCCGGTCCCGGCGGGGACGGCAGGCGCGGCTGACGGGCTTCTTCGCCCGGCAGGCCCTCGCGCTCCTGGGGGTCCGGGTCGTCCGTGCCGGCCGCCCCATGGCCCGGGGGGGGCTGCTGGTGGCGAACCACCTCTCCTATCTGGACATCTTGGTCTGGGCGTCGCTGCGTCCCGTTCTGTTCGTGACCTCCATGGAGGTGGGGGCCGACCCCTTCCTGGGCCTCCTGGCCCGTTTGGGGGGGAGCGAGTTCGTGGAGCGGCGCCGCCCGTCGGGCCTGCGGGGCGAGATCGACCGCCTCTCCCGCCGGCTGTCGGACGGGAACACGGTGATGCTCTTTCCGGAGGGGACCTCCACGGACGGCTCCCGCATCCTCCCTTTCAAAGCGGGCCTGATGGAATCGGCCCTGCGGGCGGGCGTCCTGATCCAGCCCGCGTGTCTGAGGGTCGTCGCGGTCGGCGGGCGCCCCTTCGTCCCCGGGGCGGACGACCGGTGGTGCTGGCACGGCCGGATGCGCTTCCTCCCCCACCTCCTCCGCGTCCTCTCCACCTCCTCGTTTGAGGTTTCCGCCCGGTTCCTGCCCCTTCTCCGCCCCTCCGAGGAGGCCTCCCGCAAGGACGCGGCCGAGGCCGCCCACTTCTTCGTGGCCCTGGCGTACGAAGCCGGCCGATGCGCCGACCCGGCGGCCGGAGGGCCGGCCCCGTCCGCATGCGCCGAGGCGGGCACGGGGGCGGCCTGAACGGTCCGTAAGACCCGCCCCCCCGGACCTTCCCATTCGATTCGATCGCAGGAGGTTCTCGTGAAGAAGAAGCCCTCTCCCCCGCAGAAGAGCCCCCGCCGCGTCGGCGCGCCAGGCGCCCGCCGCCCAGCGGGGCCCTCCATGGCGGAGGTGCGGAGCCGGGCCCGGGCCCACGGCATCCCCATCCTCCGGCGCACCAAGCAGGACCTGATCCGCGCGATCCAGATCGCCGAAGGCAACTTCGACTGTTTCGGCACCGCCTTGAGCGGGGAGTGCGACCAGGAGAACTGCTCATGGAGGGGGGCCTGCCTGGACCGGCCGCACAGGACGAGCCCATAGCCCCGTTGGGGCCCCCGCGGCCCCTGGACTTCCCTCCCCGTCCCCAACGCCCGGCTCAGAGTTCCATGCAGGCCAGGTGATCCTGTGAATGTTTGGCCCGCCGCTTGAGCTCGGCCAGCAGGCCGCCGACCGCGTCCGGGGACAAGGCGGGCCCGGCGGCGCGGACGAAGAGGATGGCCGCGGAGGCCTCCAAGGTCCGATAGCGTTGGAAACGGCCGCGCCGGTCAAGGGCCCGGAATCCGCCGGACTCCAACGCCGCCCGGGAATGGAAGGCCAGGGCATCGCCCCGGAACTTTTCCAGAAGACCGCGCACGAACGCCACCACCCCCTCCGGCCCGGCCTCGTCCATCGGGACGGAAACGATGAAGTCGTCCCCGCCGATATGACCCAGAAAACAATCCCGGCCCGCCGAAGCGGCGCGCAATAGGTCGGCCATCAAGAGGAGGATGCGGTCGCCGACCCGGAAGCCGTGCACGTCGTTGAACGGCTTGAAATGGTCGATGTCGAGATAGATCAAGGCCCGCCCCTCCCGCCGGGTGAGCACATCGGAAAGATGCTCGTGGATGGTGCGGTTTCCCGGGAGGCGGGTGAGGGGGTTCTGCTCGCGGGCGAGGGCGAGGTTCTTTTCGTTCATGGCGTGGAGAAGGGCCCGGGCCGAGAGGAATCCGGCGTAGGCCCCTTCGTGCGTGAGCAGGACCCCCTCCGCCGCCGGGTCCAAGGCCAGCATTTCCAGGATGGACTCCACCCGCGATTCGAGGGGGGCGACGGGGGCGGGGGAAACGAAGTCCGCCACCCGCTTCCCTAAGGAACGGTTCATCAGGAGGTCGCGGCCGTAGGGGGAATAGACATACTCCTTCAGGTCCCGCTCGGTGAGGAGGCCGAGCGGCCGCCGCTGGGCATCGACCACGGGGAAGTGGCTGCGGTCCTTGTTCCGGCGGAAGATTTCGAACACGTCCCGCAGGGAGGAGGCGGGGAATTGGATGGGTTCGGGAGTTTCCATCCAGCCCCGGAGAAGGTCTCGGTCGTGGCCGCGGGTCCGGCGGTCCGCCGCCACCAGGCGCCCCACCGCCTCGTAACGGGCGAGGACCTCTTCCGGGGCCATCGTCGGCCGGGCCACCCAGAACCCCTGCACATAGTCGCAGCCGATCTCCCGGCAGACCCTGAATTCCGTCTCGGTCTCCACCCCCTCGGCGATGACCTGGATGCCCAGCGTATGCGCCAGGCTGACCACGGTGGAAATGAAGAGCGCCTTCTTGGGCTCGCGGTCCACGCCGCGCACGAAGAACTTGTCCAATTTCAGGTAGTCGGGCTCGAGCCGGTAGAGCAGTTGGAGACCCGCGTAGCCGGAGCCGAAATCGTCCACGGCCACCCGGTAGCCCTGCTGGCGGTACAGGGCGAGGAGGTCGCCGTCCTCCGTCCGGTCGTAGAACCGCTGGTGCTCGGAGATCTCGAAGCACACCGCCCCCAGCGGCAGGCCCTGCGCTCCGAGAAGGGATTGGGTCATGCCCGGAGTGAAGTCGGGCATGGAGGAGACGCGGGGGTCGACGTTGAGGAACAGGAGCTGGCGCTCATGCCCCGGCAATCGGACGAACCGTTCCACGGCCCGGCGCCGGAGGTGGAGCTCGAGGCGGAACAGCGTCCCCTCCTTCACGGCGGCGTCCAGCAGGGCGTGGACCGTCGGAAAGCCGGCCTGCTCTTGGCGCCGGGCCAGCGCCTCCACCCCGAGGCACACCCCCGTGTGGACGTTGACGATGGGCTGAAAGGCCACTTCCAGGATTTCGACGATCCTGCTCCATCGCTCGTCGGACCCTTCGGCTTCCCGACGAGGAGGCGGCGCGGCGTTCCCGTCGTCGGAGGGACAGAGGAACCGATCGCCGGCAGGGGGCATACGGGGGGACGCGCCGGAGGACGACGCGGTCAGCTGTACAGGACGGCCGTCACCACGGCCGTGGCGGCCGCCCCGTCCTCGCTCTCCAGGACCAGCCGATACCAGGCGAATAGAAGGAGGACCGGGTCCCCCCGGAGGTACGCCCATTCCGTCTCGCCTTCCAATGCCCCTCCCTGGGAACGCCAGGAACGGGCGAACACCATGCGGCGGAAGCGCCGGTCCAACTGACCGGCTTCCACCCCTGCGGGACGCACCGCGCGCCAAAGGTGTTGCCGCCCATCGGCCCAGTGGAGGATGGCCGGACCCCGGACCGGGAATTCCATCCGGGCCAGATCGGCCGTCGCTCCCGCCACACGGACGGTCAATTGAGGCCGGAAGAACCCCACCCGTTTGAAGGTCCAGAGGCCCTCCGCCGTCGTCCCCTGCGCGAGCGAGCCGCCGGAGGAACGGAACTCGAGATGGGCCAGTGCCCCCTCCTCATCCCGGAGCAGCCAGGCCCGCCCCTCTTCGGGGACCCAGCGGCACGGCTTTTCCGAACGAGGGGGAAGGGGGCGGAGGGAGAGTTTCATCGGGCCCCTCCGGCTTTGCTGCCTTCCCCGCCACCCTTGCGCACAAACAGGGCGGGGTCATCGAGGGCTTCGATGACCCCCGTCAACCCCAGTCGGTCCATCGAGCGCCTCTCCGCGACCCGATAGAGAGTGAAGGTGAGATCGTACTTCTGGCCGGAAACCATGCGGGTGACGGGAGTGCCGAGCAACCAGGGGACATAGAGGTTCAAGTCCACCTTGAAGGGCTTTCCCTGAGAAGGGGCCGACGGGGCGGTCCAGGGGAACTCCCCGAACTCCCGGGCGAGGACGATGTACACGGGGTAGGGCACCACTTGCTCCGGAAGGGCGTAGAACCGGTCCACCCCGCCCAAAATGTTCTGCGGGTTCGAGTCCTTCATCCAGAAGATGTAGGAATACTCGGCTTGGGCCGGGAACCGGTTCCGCTCGTGCTTGGACAGATAGAGGAAAACGGCGCCCTCGACGCGGAATTGTTTCTTGAAGGTGGACGCCATGAACTCGCGGTTCAGCGCCTCGTCCTCCCCGGGGGATTGGGCGCGGCGGACCTGAAGGGAGGCGTAAGTCCGGAGGAGGTCGCCGAGACCGGCCACTTCGGCCGGCGCGCCGGCGGCCAGCAGGACGACGGCCAAGAGGCTGAGGCGCACGATGCCCATCCCGCCCTCCCTCAATCCCTTCCCCCGGCGGGGGCGCCGGGGTCCGGCTCCAGGGCCAACAGGGCGCGGCGGACCTCCCGATAGACCAGGAGGGCGAAGAACCCGGCGACCGCCGATCCGAGGAGAAGCCAGCCCGCCGGGTCGTCCGGGACCGCGCGGATGCTGCGGAATCCGCCCGCGGCGGCCGCCCCGGCCCCCGCCAGGAACAGGGCGGGGGTCCATGGGCTCTTCGCGGCCATTCCCAAGGAGGCGAGGGTCATCCACCCCGCGATGACCCAGGCCCCCCCTCCCACCGGATTGGAGGGGCTCGCCCGGTAGGCCGCCGAGAGGGCGATCAGGGACGAGAGCAGGGAGGGAAAGGTGCAGAGCAGGAACCGCGTCATGGGAGGACCTCCATCCGCTCCGGGTTCTTCGCCCGGGAAAACCGGGCCGGCGCGGGGCCTGGACGGCCCCGCGTCGGCCTTGCCACAGGTAAGGAGGGTGTATGTTTAACGGCCATGGGCCGTTTCCGGCGTTCCGCGGGAGGCGGCCCGCACGAACCGTCCCGTCCAGGAACGGCCTTCCGTCAGGGAGATGCCGGAGAGCTCCGTCCCTCCCCGGCGCCGGGGAACCGCCGTCGCTCCGGGGCAGTCCCGGCACTCCCATCCATCCAGGACCACCGACACGGGCACCTGCCGGCGCCCGGCGGTGGTCCGGTCGGCCACGAGGATCTCCAGCGCCTCTCCGGAAGGAAGGGGGGCCTCCAGCACCACGGTGCCTTCGATGCGCTCGTGCCCCCGGACCGGACCGTCCGATCCGGAGGAGGAAAGGGCGGTGCGGCGCAGTTCCGGGACCGCCCCGTTGCACTGGATGCGCAGGTCCTTGAGGATGAGCGCCGACAGGTGCTCCTCCAATTCCCTCCGCTCTTCCTCCTCCAGCCCTCCGCTCCCGTCCCGGTCGAACCGTTCCCGCAGAGGCCCGGTCTCGTCCCCGTGGTCGAGGACGAGGGTCAGGATCACGCGCACCCGGTCCGGCAGGACCTCCAGCCGGTCCTGCTTGGGATACTGCACCCAATGGCCGAAGGCCCCGCCGGCGGCGAGGACCAGGGCAATGAGAAGGAACAACCCCTCGATGGAAAAAGGGACCCGCCCCCCGGCGGGCGCGGCCGGGGGCGGGTCGAGGGGAGAGTATTGATGGGCCGTCATGCCGTTGCCTTGCTCAGGGACAGGTGCAGGAGACGGGGGCGGAGGCGCTGTTGCGCGGGGGGTTGGGCTCCGCAGCCGTCTGATTGATGGTCGCAAAATCCGAGTTGTTGTTGTTTGTTTCCGTGCAACCGGCGGTCTTGCGGTCGTCCGCGGTGGTGTTGGACGGCGCCGGGGCGGGTCCGGCCCCTTCATAGCAGTTGGCTGTCCCGAACCCCACGAAATCCTTGATCTGCGCCCCGGTGGGACAGGCCCCGGAGAGGGCCGTGGTCGAGGCCACCAGCGCCACCTTGCCGGCGGTGGAGGACATGGCGATGGAGCCGACGGCGTCGGCGGAGGGGAGGTCGGCGGTCCCGCCGGAGCCCTGCGCCTCCCAGACGAGGTAATAGCCGCCGGAGGGGATGGAACCGGAAAGGTTCGTCACCTGCCAGGTGGTCCCGGTGGCGGAGGCGTATTGCACCGACCAGCCGGCGAGGTCCTGCGAGGAGCCGCCGCGATTGTGGAGTTCGATGTAATCCCGCTTCCAGTAGGCGCCGGAGTTCCCGCCGCCGCCGTAGACCCGGCTGATGACCACCAGCGGGTCGCAGGCGGAGCCGGCCTCGACGGTGACGGGCACGGTGTCGAGGGCCGTCTGCGCCCCGCCGGGGCAGGCGTCGGTGACGCGGATGGCGGCGGTGTAGGAACCGGCGGACGGGTAGGTGTAGGTTGTCGAGGCGCCGGTGGCCTCCGCGGCGAAACTCCCGTCGTAGTGGAAGTCCCATTCATAGGTGAGGGCGCCCTCCCCGCTACCCGTCCCCGCGAAGGTCTGCGCGGTTCCAAGCAGGACGGTGGTGTCGGGGTCCACGTTGACGATGGAGGCGGAGACGCCGGCGCAGACGACGGCGCCGCAGCCGATGGCCGTCGGGGCCGTCCGATCGGCGTCGCGGACCGCGTAAGCGCCGTCGGAGGTGTAGCCGTAGGGCCCCTCCACCCCCCCCGCCTCGGCGACGACGCGGTAGAAGCCGTCCGGGAGCTGGGCGATGTTTCCGAGGGTCCATTGAATGTAGGTGGCGTTGTCGGTGGACCAGGACCCCTCGGCATTATTCTTGAGATCGCAGGCCTTGACCCCGTAGGCCCCGGCGTCGATGGCGTCCTTCCCCGAGGCGCCGTAAAGGTGGTACCGGTAGGCGCTTCCCTTGTAGTCGGCGCGCACCACCAGGCCGCCCCCCGCCTTGGTCAGGGTGAAGGGGACGGCGGCCCCCGCGGGGCTCACTTCGGGGGGGGAGGAGACGGGAAGGGGGGTGTTGAACTGCCCATCGACGGAGCGGAAGGTTCCGCCGCCGCAGGCGGCGGAGACGCTCTCCACCTGGAAGTGATAGGTGGTTCCGGGGGCAAGCCCCGACAGGGTGGCGTAGTGGTGGCGCGTGCCGGAGGGGCCGGTGACGGTGGTCCCATAGGCCGTGGAGGTCCCGTACCGGACCGTGGAGGTGGAGGCGAGGTCGGTGTCCCACACGATCTGCACCGTGGCGGCGTCCACGAACTGAACCACGGGACCGTAGGTCGCCTGCGGGACGATCCCGGCGGCCGTGGTGAAGGTGAAGTCCCCCGAAACGATCCCGTCGGTCGTCACCCGATAGTGGTAGAGCGTGCCGGCCGCGAGGCCGCTCAGCGAAACGACATGCTGGTTCACGCTCGAGGCGCCGGTGGCCTGCGACCCGTAGGCGGAGGTGGGGCCGTAATCCACCACGCTCGTTCCCGGCTTCGTGGTGTACCAGGTGACGGTGGCGCCGCACGCGGTGACCGGCCAGGCGGCGGGACCATGGAGGATGCGGTTGGGATGGCCCGATTCGATGATGTCGATCCGCTGGCGCGGCAGGAGCTGATAGCTGTCGCGGTAGGGGCTGGCGGGGTCGTATTGCCCCAGGACCGCAATGACGTCGAAGGTCCCGACGGGCGCCGGCGTCCCGTCGATATCGGTGTCGGAATCGATCCGCATGGTCATGTAATTGGCGCCGTCGTTGACCGTGATGTTGGCACTGTTGCCGTAGGCGGGCCAGGTGCCGCCGGTGATGGTGAGGTTGTTGACCCGCACCAGCATCCCCTCCCACTGGTCGGCGTTGGCCCAGGTCCAGAGGTCGTACACGGTCCGGACCGAGGGCTCGGGGACGGGGCGCCCCTCGTCCAGCAGTTCGATGGAGACGCCCGAGAGTTCGAGCAGGCCGTTGTAGTTGGTGATCGTCCCGGTGGCCTGGATGTAATCGCCGGGGTACAGCTCCGGCTTGATGAGGCCGTACTGGTAGATGGTGGTCCCGCCGGAGCGCTTGTTGACCGTGTCGATGCTGTCGTCCTGGAAATAGACGGTGTTGGAGCGGTGGTCGAAGGTCCAGGAGCCGGCGGTGACGGTCCCCTGGACGGTGACCACCTCGTTCAGGCGCGTGTACTGGTAATTGGCGTCCACCGGCCGAATCTGGCTGATGGGCTCCACCCGAAGGCCGGCGTTGCCCGGGGCGTCGAAGAGGCCGTTGTTGTTGAAATCGGCGTAGTGCGGGTTGGTGTGGGCGTAGGGGCACACCGGGTCGGTGCCGTACATGGGGGGAAGGAGGGGATCGAGCCGGCCCGGACAGCCGGGGGTGATGCAGACATTGGAGGCATCGGTCTCGCACTGCCCTCCCTTGACTTCCACCGCCACCCACGCGTCGCGCGAGAGGGTGAGCGGGTAGGTCTGGTCCAGCCGGACCACGGTGCCGGTGGCGGGGACGATGGAGACGGTTTGGACCGTTTCGCCGTTGACGATGATGTTCAGTGTGTCCACCGTCATCCAGGCGGGGGCCTGGATCCGCACCCGGAGGGTGGCGGCGCCGGAGGGGGCGCTCACCAGGGCCCCCATGGGCTGGCCGTCCAGCCAGGTCTCCACGAAGGGGCCGTTGGTGAGGACCACGCGCCCGCTTCGGACCGCGTCGCGGAAGGCGGCCTCGGTGATCGCCGCCGGCGCGTCCGTCCCCGTATAGACATAATTGCGGGGATAGCCGATCTCCTGGGAGAAGATTTGGTGGGTGTCGGTGTTCCCCACCCCCACCACCCGGTGGCCGGCGTTGAGGAGGTTGTACCAGTCGTTGAGGACCTGGGCCACCTGGTAGAGCCGCTTGCCGTTGACCACCTCCACGGCGTCGTAATCGTCGGAGTAGGCGGGGTCGCCGGGTTCCGCCGTGACGGGGTTGAGGGCGCAGAGGTCGAAGTAGCCCAGCCCTCCGGCCCTGGGGTGGTTCACCTGCACCACCGGGTCCTTCGGGTCGGACCGCAGGGCGCTGAAGATCTGCTGGGGGGAGAGGCCCGCGTGGTCCAGGGCCCCGTTGCGGGGGGCGCCGGGGTCCCGTGTGAGCGGGTAGCCGTTGTGGTGGCCCCAGGTGTTGGTCGTCACTTCATCCCCGGAGAACGCATTGACATGCGCCCCCATCCCCGTCGCGGCGATGGCGGTGTTCATCTCGGAGATGTAGTCGTGGTCGGTGACCACCACGATCTCCAGCCCCTCGGCCGCGGACTGGACGGCGCGGTCCTCCCACGCAATGGCCGAGTCGGCCGATCCGGCCCCGTGGACGTGCATGTCCCCGGAGACATAGCCCGCGGTGTCCACCACCTTCTGCAGGACGGCGTTGAAGACGGCGGTCCCCGCCTCGGCCACCGTGAGGGTCTGGACCGCCGGCTCATACTCGACGCCCCGGGTGGCCCATACCTGGTAGGTGCCCGGCGGGACGATGGTGGAGCCCGGCCCGGAGCCCGAGAGGATGGCGTACCCGCCGATGAGGCTGCGGCTGTCCCCCAGCGTGGGCCCCTCCCACTTGGCGGTCAGGGGGGAGTAGAGGACGGAGATCTTGGCGGGCAGGGGCCCGCCCAGGGCGTCCCGGATGTCCCACGCGAGGGTGCCGGGCCGCGACATCGTCTGGTTCAGCGTCGTGGTGCTGCCGGCGGCGACGGCGACCGTCTGGCAGGCGGTGGTGGTGCGCCCCACGGCCTTGAACAGGACGTAATAGGTCCCCGGCTCAAGGTCGGCCGAATAGGCGCCGGAGGCGTTGGTGCGGGCGATGGTGTAGGACTTGGAGCCGGAGGCGCCCAGGCAGGCGCCGGTGTTGATGACCACCGAGGCCCCCGACACGGGGTTGCCGGTGACATTCTCCACCACGGCCCCCGCCAGCGTCCCGGTGAAGGTCCCGCTGAGGTGGAAGGCCTCGTCCGAGACCGAAGCGATGGAGCCGGTCCCCACGATGAAGTATCGCGTATACGCCCCCGTCCCCCCCCCGGCCGGGAGGTTCAGGTAGATGAAATTGGTGTCCGACCACGTGGAGCCGTTGGACATCTCGATGAGAGGATTGCCCGCGGGCCGGCCCACGCCGTAGGCCGATCCCTGTCCGTCCCCGGCCACCCAAGGACAGTCGAGGGTCTTGCCGCCGATGTCGTAGCCGTCGCCAAGGATGTTGCGGTTCAGGTTGGCCCACCCCGGGGCGAAGTGGGTGGTGAGCCCCCACTGCACCGCATCCCCCACCTGCAATTGCTGGATGTCGGACGGGCCTTGGTTGGTCAAGGTGGTGGTAACGGTCACGAACCGGTCGCCGGGCGCCAGCGTGTAGTCCGTGACCACCGCGATCTCGGGGTTTTCCGAGTCCACCCCCGTGCAGCGGATGTGCGCGGTCTGGCCGCCCCCGCCGGGATTGACGACGGCCAGGGTCGTGTAGTTGGCCTGCCGGCCGAAGTGGTTGTCGAACATGGTGAACATCGAGGCGAACCGGTCCTCGCCGGCGGCGTCGGCCGCGTCGATGATGTTGCCGCCGGTGTTGGCGAAGCCGTGGGGATGGTCGATGGCGTCGATGATCACCCGGATCTGCCCGTTCGAAAGCAGATAGTCGCCGATCTGACCGTCGGCCGTGACGCCGGGGATGAGCTGGGCGGACGACGTGATGGGGACCGCGGTGGCTTGGGCGGTCAACCGCAGAGGGGCCAGCACGAGGAGCAACAGGGCCAACATCCGGATGGATCGCATGACAACCTCCTTGCATTCAATCAGCGGGCGGCGCACGCCGCACGGGCAGTGTCGGGCATTCGTGTAAATATTGACTAAGGATTCGGTTTGGATTGCGTTAATTTGGCCCCGCTCAAACATGCCCGCGCCGCCGACTTCCGGCCGGCTTCATCGGAACTTTACCCATTCTTAGCCCAAACCGAACAATCGTGGATGATATTATTGTTGCAAAGTGCTCGCCTTCCATTCCTGCATGGGCACCGGGACGGCTTCCTTTCAGCGCTTCAGAGCCGACCCGGGAGTTTCGCTGGTGGGGCGGACCCAGCCCCCGCGGCGGCCTTATTCCCGCCGGGCATCTCTATTTTTTAGGAGGAGACGATGATGATCATTGTCGGTTTGTTGATGGGCGTTCTCACCGCCGCGGCATGGTGGCTGGCCTCCATGGTCCGCGGCCGCGGGCCGGTCCCGGTCCGCCGTCTGGCCGCGGTGGCGGCGGCCTGGTTGGCCTTCGGCCTGGCCGCCGCCGCGGTCCGCATCGTCCCAGCGGGCCATGTCGGCGTTTTGGATTTGTTCGGCCGCATCAGCCCCCAGCCCCTCGCTTCGGGGCTGCACCTGGTGAATCCGCTGAGGCAGGTCCACCGCATGGACATCCGTACCCAGGAGGTCAAGGAGACCGCCGATTCCCCTTCCCAGGAGGGGCTCAACATCCACTTGGAGGTCTCCCTCTGGCTCCAGGTCATCCCGGAGCAGGCGCCGGAGGTGTACCGGACCATCGGGACGGATTACCTTCAAAAGATCGTCATTCCCTCGTTCCGATCGGCTCTGCGCAACACCACCGCCCGACACGAGGCCAAGGCGCTGTACACGGGGGCCCGCGAATTGATCGCCGAGGAGGTGCAGGGAACGCTGAAGCCCCTGCTGAAGGCCCGGGGGATCGAGGTCCAAAGCGTGATGCTTCGCAAGGTGGAACTCCCGCCGCGCGTCGCCGAAGCGGTCAACCAGAAGCTGGCCGCGGAGCAGGAGGCGGAGCGGATGAAGTTCGTCCTCCAGAAAGAGCGGCTGGAAGCCGAGCGCAAGGCGATCGAGGCGGAGGGGATCGCTCAGTTCCAGCGCATCGTCTCCCAGGGGATCACCCCGACCTACCTGGAGTGGAAGGGGATCGAGGCGACCCTGAAATTGGCCGAGTCGGCCAACGCCAAAACGGTCGTGGTCGGCAATCCCAAAAACGGCCTGCCCCTCATCCTCTCGGGGCAATGAGGCGCTTCCAGGCCCCCATCGAGGGGCGATGCCCGCGGAGCAGGAGTGCAGGGGAGCGCCTTCTCCAGAGGGAGGCCATCGATGGGCCGATTTGAAATGACCGCCAGGCCCCGGGATCGGCAGCCCGATCGGGCGGGGCGGACCGCGCTTGCCGGCATCCTCCTGTGGATCGTCGCCGCCGGGGGGGCGGGGGTTGACCTGCAGGTGCAATTCGACGTGCCCGGGGGGCCCCTGAGAAACCTCAACGGCGTGAACAACGGGCCGCGCTGTTTGACGGCCGTGGGGGACTGCGATTACTGCGAAGCCCACCGGGCCATGGGGATCCCGGCCGTGCGCACGCACGATTTATACGGGCCCACGGATTGGGACCATATCTTCCCCGATTTCTCCCGCGATCCGGACGATCCCGCCAGCTACAATTTTTCGGATTCCGACCCCTACCTGCTGGCCATCTCCGCGTGCGGGGAGGAAATCTTTTTTCGGATGGGCGTTTCCTGGGGAGGCAGTCCGATTCCGCCGGCCGACCCCGCCAAGTGGGCGCGGATCGCCGTCCGGATCCTTCAGCACTACAATGACGGCTGGGCGGACGGGTTTCATTTAGGGATCCGGGAGGTGGAGATTTGGAACGAGCCCGACATCTCGTTGTTCTGGCGGGGAACGCCGCGACAGTATTTTGCGATGTACGAGCGGGCCGCCCGAGCCATTAAGTCCTACGATCCCGCCATCCGGGTCGGGGGGCCCGGGCTGTGCTGCGACCTCGGCTTCCTGAGGGAGTTTCTCGAGACCTGCCGGAAGGAATCGATTCCCCTGGATTTCGTCTCCTGGCACCACTACAGCTCCCAAAGCGAGGCGTATGATCCTTCCGCGCTGAAGAAGTGGGGCCTTTACATCAAGTCCTTGCTGACCAACGCGTATGGTTTTCCGGACACGGGGAACTATCTGACCGAGTTCAATCGCTCCCTAAAAGACGACGAATTGGAGAACAACTTGAATCTGACGGGAGCGGCCTGGAGCGCGGCCGCCCTCATCCACTTGCAGGACGGCGCGGTGGACGCGGCCTTCCGCTACCGGGGGGATGTCCATCCCCTGGGAATGTGGTGGCCGGCCGACCGCGCCTGGCCCGTCCAAGAGGCATACGCCGCGATGGCCGGAATGCACCGCCTCTCGATGCGCGCATCGATCCGGGGGCTCGGCCGCTGGGTCCCGGAGTCGGCCTTGGCGGGATGCGACGCCGGAGGACGGGAGTGCCGGATCCTCCTGGCGGATCCGGCGGCGGGCCCTGGAAATCACATCCTCCGCCTGTCGGGCCTGGCCCACGGCCCTTGGGCGGTCACCGTCAAGCGTCTGTCGGAAAGCGGCTGGAGGGTGCTGCGCGAGGAGGTCCACCCCGGACCGGAATTCACTTTAGATTTTTCCGCCCCAGCGCCCTTCACCGCCGTAGTGGAGTTGCACGGGCCCGGCTCGGAGCACACCCGCCCCACGCCTCCCCCCTGACGCTATTCCGTTCCATCGGGGACCAGGGGCCCGTGAAGACGCATCCTGATGGGCCCTGACGCCTGGACGCTCCGGGTCAACGGAGCGGTCCGCGCCTTCGCCACCGTCAAGACGGGTCCGTTCCAGCCCTCCCCCGGCTCTGCTTCCACCGGGCAACGGGCCGCCGGCTTCCGGGGAGGCCCGGTCGCACCGGCGGAGGAGACCCGCCACGGACTCGAAGCGTAAAGGCGAGGAGCGGTTCGGATTGGGAGGATCCCGTTCAGGCCTCGGTGGGTTGGGGCGCCAGCCGTGGGAACGGCCAAGGGGCCCAGGCCGCCGCCTCCTCCGGGTCCGGTTCCGGCTTGGGGTCATGCTCCGGGTCGGGGGGATCGGGCCACAGGCGGAAGGGGGGGATCCGCTGCGGCTCGCAAAGCTCGGCCAGGGCACGATCCCAGCCGCAACGCTCCACGGCCCGGTCCCGGGCGGCCTGCCGCATGGCCGCCATCGCTTCAGGGCGCTCCACCTCCATCCGCTCCATGTCGAGGAGCGCCCCGACCCATGCCTTGAGGTCCCCGGCCGGCAGGATGTACCCCGTCCGCGCATGATCCACCAGGTCCTGCGGCCCGCCCCGATCGGACACCAGGGCCGGCACGCCGCAGGCCATCGCTTCGGCCACCGCCATGCCGAAGGTGTCGGTGGTGCTGGGGAACACGAACGCGTCGGCGGCCGAGTACCATTCGGGCAGGTCCTCCCACGGCAGGCGTCCGGCGAAGAGGACGCGGGAAAGGCCGCCCACTTTGCGGCGGAATTCCTCCAGATCCGGGCCATCTCCGGCGAGGATGAGGTTGACGGCGGGCAGGCGCCGGGCCAGCTCCCGGTAGACCTGGATCAGGAAGCCGATCCCCTTGTCCTCGGAGATCCGCCCGGCGTAGAGGAGCGTGAAGCCCGCCGGCAGGCCCGTGCGCTGTCGCAGGCGCTTGGAGGCGCCCTCGCGCGGGGTGAACAGTCCGGTGTCCAACCCGTGAGGGAACAGAGCGATGCGTTCGGTGCGGTAGCCCCGCTCCCGGAGGAGGCGGGCGTAGTGGGGGGTGGCGACCCGCACCTCGTCCATCGCCCCGTAGAACCAGCGGAGTCCCGCCTCGAGCGTCGCGAGCAGCGACTCGTCGCCGGTGATGGCCCGGGCCTGGAGGGTGAAATCGGTGTGATAGAACCCGACCGCGGGGACGTTCAGAAGGCGGGCGTAGAGGAGGCCGAGGAGCCCCACGGGCCCGGGGGTGGAGATGTAGACGATGTCAGCCTCGGAGGCCTGGAGGCGGTCCAACGCTCCAAGGACCGACGGCACCCGGAGAAGGTATCGCTCGTAGTAGGGCAGGGGGAACACATGGATGGCCGGCAGGTCCTCCACACGGGCGGAGGGCAGGTCCGCCGGCAGCGGCCTGTTCAGGGAAGTAACCAGACGCAACTCCATCCCCCGGGCCTCGGCCGCCCGAAGGATCCCCTGGAGCGTCACTCCGACCCCGTTGAGGTCGGTCAGGGTGTCGGTGAACCAGAGGATCCGCTTCCCCTGCTTTTCGGCGGGCGCTTTCAGGGCCCGGCCGGCCTCCTCCAGGAGCTCGCGCCCCTGGAACAGGTGCCGCAGGGTGGTGAAGAACGGGACGCAGAGGAAGATGCCGGGCAGGGCCCCGGCGATATTGCGCACCATGCCCGCCAGGTCGCCTTCCTTGACGTGGCGCTCGGCGGAGCGGAGGAGCGCCTTGAGGAACTCGTCGCTGACGCGGGTCAGGCCCGGGTAGAGGTGTTCCAGCCGGTCCGCCACCGGGGCCCCCGTGCCGGCCTTGACCTGGTCCACCAGGTCCAGCCAGGCCGATTGGAGGCCCTCCTCCCTCCCCTTGCCGAGGAGGCGGAGGCGCGCCACCTTCCAGCGGTTCTGGATGCTCATGGACTTCCGTTCGAAGAGAGAAGCGGCCAGCTGGTCGATCAGGGTCCCGGCCGCCGATCCGGCCTTGGTTTTGGAGAAGTCGTAGGCGACCTTGTAGACCGTGAAGGCGAGGGCCTTGAAGTCGCTCGACCGCCCGGCCGGTTCGGACCGCTTCGCTCGGATCGCCTCCAGAAAGGCGGCCATCCCCTCCCCTTCGGCCACGGTGTGCGCCCGCCCGACGAACAGACCGCCGTGGTCGTCCGAGCCGCCCGTCAACCCCTTGACCCAGGGGGTTTCGGGGGTGGGTTCGATCCGGTGGCGGCGCCGGAGGTCCTCGATCTGCGCCGGCCCCAGCGCGCGCAGGATCCGGGTCCATTCCCGATTGTGGAGGGCGTGGCGCCCGCCGTTGAGCCCCTCGAAGACGTCGAAGAGGAGGATCAGCTTTTCGAGGTGCCGTACGGTCAGGCGGTGATTGACGTCGTAGGTGGCGTGGGCCACGGCGTGGGCCAGGCCCGCGTTCCTCAGGTAGGCGCTCAGGCCATAGACATCCTTTCGCTCCCTCTGGATGTGGTCGTAATGGTGGGCCGTGAGCCCCCACACCAGGACATGGACCTTGCAGCCGTCCTCGGGGAAATAGGCGGTGGCCTCCACCCCCGTGAAGGTGTCCAGGGGGTGCCGCTCGCGAAGCAGGAGCGAACCGTCGATGTTGTTGTGATCGGTGATGGTCACCCAGTCCATGCCGGCGGCCTTGGCCTGCCGATAGACGGCCTCCGGCTCGGTGTACGACTCGGCGGCGCCCAACCGCTGGAGGAACCACTCGGAGGGGTGCTCGGAATGCTGGGAGTGGACGTGAAGGTCGGCCGTGCTGGGCATGGCTGGGGCTCCTTTCATCGTTCGGATTCCGAGGGCATCGTAGGCGGTCATGGTAAGGATGCGGTCAGGATTGTGTTAAGATTTGGTGAGTGCCCGGACCCGGCCGGCTTTATCATTTCTTAACACTTCCGGATTACTTTGGAGGCCGCACCCGACCCGTATGACGACCCGGACCTCCGCCGCCCGCCCGCGTTCCCCCGCCCCCCCTCCCTTTCCCTTGAGGGCGGCGTGCGTGGACATGGGTTCCAACGCCATCCGCTTCTTCGCCGCGGAGTTCGACTCCCCCACCGCCTTCACCGTCCTCGACGACGAACGCATCCCCGTGCGCCTGGGGGCCGGCGTCTTCCTCTCCGGCCGCCTCGAGGCGGGCGCCATGGCGGAGGCGGCCGCCGCCCTGGCGAAAGTCCCCGCGCGCCTCAAGTTGCTGAAGGCGGACCTGTTCCGCATGGTGGCCACCAGCGCGGTGCGGGAGGCGGCCAACGGGAGGATTTTCCTGGACCGGGTGGAGAAGGCCACCGGCCTGCGGGGGGAGGCCATTTCGGGCTACGAGGAGGCGCGGCTCATCCACCGCGCGGCGCGGGAGCGGGTCCCCATGGGCCGGCGTCCCTGGCTGATGGTGGATGTCGGAGGCGGGAGCGTCGAGATGACGCTGGCGGACGCCGAGGGCCTCCAGTGGAGCGAGTCCCACACGATGGGGGCCGTGCGCCTGCTGGAGGAGCTCTCCTCCGGCGGCGAGGGTTCGGCGAAATTGAAGCGCCTGTTGGAGGAGTACGTCGCCACCCTGAACCTCCCCGCCGTCCTGGGCCGCCATCGGCCCGCCGGCGTGATCGCCACCGGGGGGAATATCGACACCCTGGCCGCCCTCGCGGGGGTCCTGCCGCCGGACGGGGGCGCGGGGCGGCTCCCCCGGACCGCGCTGAAACGCCTCATCGCCGCCCTGTCGCGCCTCTCCCACGCCCAGCGGGTGCGCGACCTCGGCCTGCGCCCCGACCGGGCCGACGTCATCCTCCCCGCGGCCCTCGTCTACGACCGGGCGGCGGAACTGGCCGGGGCGCGGGAGCTCTGGGTGCCGCGCGTGGGGCTGAAGGAGGGGGTGCTCCTGGACCTGGTGGACGACGCCGCCTCCCACCGCGACCACGCCGCCCGGCAGGACCGCCAGGCCTGGACGGGGGCGGTGGCCCTGGGGCGGCGGTACCGCTTCGACGAGGCCCATGCCGTCCAGGTGGCCACCCTCGCCCTGGCGCTGTTCGACCAGCTCCGGTCCCTGCACGCGCTCGGGGAGGCCGAACGCCGCCTGCTGATGGCGGCCTCCCTCCTGCACGACGTGGGCACCCACATTTCATACAAAAAGCACCACAAGCACTCGCAGTACCTCATCGCGCAGGCGGAACTGCCCGGCTTCTCCGCCGAAGGGATGCAGATGGCCGCCCAGGTGGCCCGCTATCACCGCAAGGCCGAGCCGTCGGAGGCGCACCCCGAGTTCGCCGCCCTTTCCCGCGAGGGACGGAGCACGGTGGAGCGCCTCGCGGCCCTCCTGCGCGTGGCCGACGCCCTCGACCGGGAGCACCTGCAGTCCGTCCGGACGGTCCGGGCCCGGGCGGCCGGGGCGGTCGTCCGCCTGCGGTTGGACGGGGCGGGCAACCGGGTGCTGGAGCGGTGGGCCTTGAAGCGCAAGGCCGGGTTGTTCGAACGGGTGTTCCGGAGGGAAATCATCCTGATCGAAGGGAGGGACCCATGATCCCAGGCAAGTTGATCGCCGTCGAAGGCCTCGACGGCTCGGGCAAATCCACGCAGATCCATCTGGTCCACCAGTGGCTCCAGGGGCTCAAGTGCGGCGTGTTCTTCACCGAGTGGAACTCCAGCGCCCTCGTCAAGGGGGCGACGCGCCGGGGGAAGAAACAGCAGATCCTCACTCCGGTCACCTTCTCCCTGATCCACGCCACCGACTTCGCCGACCGCTACGAGCGGCAGATCCTCCCCATGCTCAAGGGGGGGCACATCGTCCTGTGCGACCGCTACATCTTCACCCCGTTCGCCCGGGACGAGGTGCGGGGGTGCGACCCGAAGTGGCTGCGCACCCTCTACGGCTTCGCCCGGGTGCCGGACATCACCCTCTACTTCCGCCTCCCGCTCCAGGTGTCCCTGGGGCGCATCCTGGAGGGGCGGCCGAAACTGAAGTACTTCGAGGCCGGGATGGACATGGGGCTCTCCCCCGACATCATCGAGTCGTTCAAGATCTTCCAGGGACGGGTGATGGAGCGCTACGACCGGATGGCGAAAGAATACAAGTTCACCGTCGTCGACGCCACCCGCCCCATCCACCAGCAGCAGGAGCAGGTAAGGAAGATCATCGCCCAGCGGATCGACCTGGCGAAATTCCACCAGGGGGGCCTGCAATGACCGCCAAGCGCTGCTACCTCAAGCCGCCGCCCGGCGTGGTCCCCGCCAAGCTCTCGGGCCTCCTCATCGTCATCGAGGGGCCGGACTCCTCGGGCCGCTCCACCCACATCAGCCTCCTCGCCCAGTGGCTCGAGGAGCGGGGCCACGCCGTGGCCCAGGCGGGACTCAAGCGCTCCGAGCTGGTGGGGCTGGAGCTGGAGCAGGCCAAGGCGGGGAACGTCCTCTCCCCCCGCACGATGTCGCTTTTCTACGCCACCGACTTCTACGACCAGCTGGAAAACCGCATCGTCCCCGCCCTGCGCGCCGGCTACGTGGTGCTCGCCGACCGCTACGTCTTCACCCTGATGGCCCGCGACATCGTCCGCGGCGGCGACCCGGCCTGGCTGGAGTCGCTTTACGGGATGGCCCTGATCCCCGACGCGGTCTATTCGTTCGTCGTCTCCTCGAAGACCCTCGTCCAGCGCACCCTGCACTCCCACGCCCTCATGGATTATTGGGAGTCGGGGATGGACCTGGGCATTTCGCGCGACTGGTTCGACTCCTTCATGGCCTACCAGCGCCGGATGCGCGTGGAGTTCCGCCGCCTGCGCGACCAGTACGGCTTTGAGGAGATCAACGCCAACCGCTCCATCAACGCCATCCAGGCCGATCTCCGGGCGCGGGTGCAGACCGTGGTGGACGCGCGCCTGACCTCAAAACGATAGGAGGCCCCATGCCCACCCGTCCGACCCTCAAGCCGGCCCCCAAGCGTCCCCCCGCGGCCAAGGCCGCGACCGCCCCCGGGCCTCCGCCTTTGAAGAAAAGCGCCCGCCGGGCGAAACACATCGACCGCCTCAAGGCGGATTTGTCGGCGTTGCGCGGGATGTTGCAGGAGACCCAGGAGCACTACCAGGTCCGCACCGGGGGCCTGCTGGCCCAAATGCTGCTGGTGGTGGACCCTCCCGAAGGGGCCGCCCGCCCCGTCCTCCCTTCCCGAAAGGCCGTGGACCAGATGCTGGAGGCCGTCCGGACCCTTAAGGTAAAGCCTAAGAAGGGGCGGGGCAAGGACCTTCAGCGGATCCAGGACCTGCTGGAGGCGCTGTGGGTCATGTTCCCGCCGCAACCGTAGGCCGCCGAAGGCGTCCGGTTCAGAGTTGAGCGTTCAGCGTTCAGCGCCCCCTCCGCCTCTGCCGATGTCGCTTCGCCACTTCTCTCAATTCTCGACGCTCAATTCTCAACTGTTTTCATGAAGATCGATCCAAGTCCCCGCGTGGCGTCCTACGCGCTCCGCCCCGGCGACACGCTCGGCGCCGCCGCCCGCAAGATCGTTCTGAAGCAGGCCGCCCGGGTGCGGAAGCACGCTCCGGGGACCCTCGAGGGGCGGGACCCCGAGGCCCTGCACGACCTGCGGGTGGCGACGCGCCGCCTCCGGTTCGCCCTGCGCCTGTTCGCCCCCTGGATGCCGCCCGGGCGCGCCGACCGCCTGCGGGCCGACCTCCGGCGCGTCGCCCTCGCCCTGGGGCGGGTGCGGGACTTGGACGTCTTCCTCCAGGCCCTTCCCGCACGAATGGACCGGGCCGGCCTCGCCGATGAACAGCGGACGGGCATCTCGACCGCGTTGCGGCGGCGGCGTGCGGTGGGGCGCGCGGCCCTGGTCCGCATGCTGAACGGCCGCCGGTTCAAGGCCCTGGTCCTCGTCTTGGAGAGGGTGCCGCTCGCAGGGGCCGAAGGCCCGGCGCGGAACGAGGGGGACCGGATGCTCCGCGCCGCGCTCCGCAAGCTGCGGGGCTGGGGCCGCCGCGCCGATCTTTCCCAAGCGGAGGACCTCCACCGGCTCCGCATCCTGTGCAAACGCCTCCGCTATACCGCCGAGTACTTCCGCGACCTCTATGGCAGGGCCTTCGACGGGGCCATCGCCCGCCTCATCCGGCTCCAGGACTGCCTGGGGGCCTACCAGGACGCCGTCGCCGGGGCGGCCCTCCTGGACGATCTTCTCAAAAATAGGGACGGTCCCTATTCTATGCGCGACGCCGTCGGCCGCCTGCAGGCCGTCCTGCGCCAGGAACGGGGGCTCCAGCGCGAGGCCTTCGCGGAACTGTGGGGCGAGTTCCCGTTGTTGCTGCGCGGGATGGAGCGTCTATTGCGGCGGTGCCCCCCGCCTACCGCCGCCCCAGGAACGCCAGGAGCGCGTGAGTGAAGGTGAGGGGGTGGGGCGGGCAGCCGGGGACGAAGAGGTCCCCCGGGACGGTGTCGAAGAAGGAACGATCCAGTTCGGGGGAATCCGCGAAAAGCCCCCCGCGGGCGGGCACAACGCCCTGACCCGGTCCGGCGGCGCGGAACCGGCGGGCGCAGGATCTCCTACCGCTTCGGTCTGCCTCTTGAACCCTGATACTTGGAACTTAAGCGCTACAGCGCTTTCTTCACCGCATCCGCGAAGGTCTCCAGCACCTTGATCCGCGCGTAGTTCTTGTCCACCGCCTCCACGAGGGTCCAGGGGGCGTGCGGCGTGGAGGTGCGCTCCACCATTTCGCTGACAGCGGTCTCGTAGGCGTCCCACTTCTCGCGGTTGCGCCAGTCCTCGTCGGTGATCTTGAACTGCTTCCAGGCGATCTTCTGCCGTTCCTTGAACCGCCGCAACTGCTCCTCCGGGGAGATGTGGAGGAAGAACTTGAGGAGGATATACCCGTGGCGGGCCATGGCCCCCTCGAACTCGTTGATCTCCAGGTAGGCCCGCTTCCACTCGTCCTCCCGCGCGAACCCCTCCACCCGTTCCACCATGACGCGGCCGTACCACGAGCGGTCGAAGACGACCACCCGGCCGCGCCCCGGGAGGTGGCGCCAGAACCGCCAGAGGTAATGCTGGGCCCGCTCCTCCTCGGTGGGGGCGGCGATGGGGATGACGCGGTAACTGCGGGCGTCGAGGGCGCCCGTGAGGCGGCGGATGGCCCCCCCCTTGCCTCCGGCGTCCCACCCCTCGAAGACCAGCACCGCGGACCGTCCCTTCGCCCAGGCCTTGCGCCAGAGGCGGTTGACGCGCCCCTGGGCCTCCTCCAGCCGCTCCTTGTATTCCTGATCGTCCAGTTTCAGCGTCAGGTCGAGCCGGTCCAGGACGCTGTGGGTCTTCGCCCCAGGCGCGCCCTTCTTCGCCTCCTTCGGGGGAGTCCCTGCGGCCGAGGCCGCAGGGAGCTTGGGCGGCGGCGCCTGCGCCAGGCGGGCGGTGAGGGCCTCCAGGATGGTGGTGCCGGTCACCAGGCACTGGTGGCGGCGGTCCTTCGCCTCCACGATGGTCCACGGCGCCTCGGCCGTGTGGGTCCCCTGGAGGACCTTCTCGCAGATCCCACGGAAGCGGTCGTACATCTTGAACATCTTCCAGTCGAGCTTGGAGACCCGCCACGCGGTGCGGGGGTCCTCCTCCAGCGTCTCCAGCCGCTTCTTCTGGTCCTTCTTGGACAGGTGGAACCAGAACTTGAGGAGCAGGAGGCCGTCGTCGGTGAGGGCCTTCTCGAAAAGCCGGATGTGCTCGATGGCCCGCTCCAACTCCGCGGCCTTGCTCTCGCCGGCGGCCCGCTGAAGGATGGGGCGGGTGTACCACGAGCCGAAGAAGATGCCGGTGCGCCCCTTGGGAGGCATGGCCTGCCAGAACCGCCACGCCTCCGGCCGGGCGAGTTCCTCCTCGGTGAGGGGCCCGAAGGCGGTGGTCTGGAGGAACCGGGGGTCCATCCACTCGTGGAGGGTGTTCAGCACCTCCCCCTTGCCCGCCCCCTCGGCCCCGTGGATGAGGATGAGGACGGGGAACTTGCGGTCCTTCAACTGCTCCTGCGCCTGCAGGAGCTTGATGCGCAGGTCGGGGACCTTCTTGTCGTATTCCTCCTTGGAGACCTTCAACCCCAGTTCCACGGCTTCGAACATGGCGGCCACCTCCGGCTTGGCGTTGGCTCCATTATACGCCCGCGCCGGCCGGCCCCCGCAAGCCCCCCCGGCGGTATAATACCCGGACATGCGCAGGAGGGACCTTATGAACATCATCCAAACCGACCAGGCCCCGGCCGCCATCGGCCCCTACAGCCAGGCCATCCGCGAAAACCGCTTCGTCTTCACCTCCGGGCAGATCCCCCTCGACCCAGCGGGGCAGATGGTCAACGCCACCTTCGCCGCCGAGGTGGGGCAGGTCCTGGCCAACCTGAAGGCGGTGCTCCAGGCGGGCGGCTGCGGGATGCAGGACGTGATGAAGACCACCGTCTTCCTGACGGACATGGGGCTGTTCGCCGAGTTCAACGGCATCTACGAGAAGGCCTTCGGCGCCCACAAGCCCGCCCGCTCCACCGTCCAGGTGGCCGCCCTCCCCAAAGGCGCCCGCATCGAGATCGAGGCCGTCGCGCTGGTGCCGTAGCCGCCGAGACCGCGGCCCGGCGCCCGCTCTCCGCCATCCGCCGACCGCTTTCCGCCGCTCGCGGTGGGCGGTTCGCGGCAAGAAGCCGGCGGCCCCTCTTGCAATTCCTTTTGGTGGCACCTATACTATGAATAAGTCGAAATCAGGAGGGAATGCAATGAGGGCAAAGAGCTTACTTACTTACCTGGTTCTGGGTCTCTTTAGCTTGTCGTTCCCCGCCGTGGTGGCGGCATCGAGCCCGGGGTCCGACATTCATTTGAGCCTCTCTTCCACGAAAGTTTCCACGCAGAGAAATCAGCTTAACCCTAATGTTGCATTAAATGACGAAAACTAATGTTCTCTATCAGGCGGC
>CAZRVT010000008.1:0-66911 GCA_964603505.1 uncultured Holophagales bacterium
TCATCATAGATGAAGTATTTCTATTGGTCAAGCAATATATGAGACACTACACTAGTAGGCGAGAGCATGCAATCATTGGGGTGCAGCCACCGGCCATGGGCATCTTGGCAAACAGCTCCAAGGCATGGGATCGCGGCAAGGAAGCACAGCACGGCCGAAATGGATCCAACGGGAAATAAGCGCATGTTGCCTCCTTACTTTGCCTAAGACGTTCCAAGAATACCCCATGACGATCGAGGCCGTCATGGGACCAGGGACGGTCCCGGCCCATATGCCCCTACGCGGGGCCGTCGGGGGCCGCCCGGTGCCCGGGCCCGACCTCCTTCAGGGGCGGCTGTTCGTCCCAAAAAACGGGGGCGGGCTCCGCTTCGGTCCCGGCGGCCTCCACCGCGGCCCCGGGGACGGAGGGGAGGCGGGCCGCCAGGAGGCCCCTCGTGTAGGAGTGTCGCGCCCCCCTCAGGACCGCCGCGGTCGGCCCCTCTTCCACGACGACGCCGTGGAGCATCACCGCCACCCGCTCGCACAGGAACTCCACCACGCCGAGGTCGTGCGAAATGAGCAGGTAGGTCAGCCCCCGGCCGCGCTTGAGGTTCGCCAGGAGGTGCAGGACCTGGGCCTGGACCGAAAGGTCCAACGCCGAGACCGGCTCGTCAAGGACGACGAACGAGGGGTCCAAGACGAGGCTGCGGGCGATGGCCACCCGCTGGCGCTGGCCCCCGGAGAGGCGCGCGGGGACCTTCCCCAGCACTTCCCGGGGCAGCCCCACCGCCTCCAGACAGAGCTCCACCCGGGGGCCGTGGTCCGGCCCCGGGATCCGGTGCACGATCAGCGGCTCTCGGAGGATCTCCTCCACGGTGAAGTGGGGGTCCAGCGAGGCGAGCGGCTGCTGGAAGACCATCTGGTGCCGGGCCCGGAAGGCCTTCCGCTCGGCAACGCTCATCGCCTTCAGCTCCCGCCCGCCCGCGCGAACCGCGCCGGCATCCACCGGGATCAGGCCGAGAAGGGCTTTGGCCAGGGTGGTCTTGCCGCTCCCGGTCTCCCCCACCACTGCCACGCTCTCCCCCGCCTCAACGCCGAGGGAGACCCCCTTGAGGGCGCGCACCCGGTGCCCGCCGCCGGCGATGAACGCCTTGCGGAGCCCAATCCCCTCAATCAGCGGATTCATACAGGTGGCAGTGGACGGTCCGGCCCGCCCGAACGCTCCCGGCCGGGAAGGCCCGCCGGCAGGGTTCCATGACGCGGGGACAGCGGGGGTGGAAGGGGCACCCGGACGGGGGGGCCGTCAGCGAGGGCACCTCCCCCGGGATGGCCTGGAAGCCGTGCTCCGGGCGGGAGGCCAGCAGCATCCGGGTGTAGGGGTGGAGCGGCTCGGCGAAGAGGGCCGCCGCGGGGGCCGTCTCCACCATCCGGCCGGCGTAGAGGACGCCCACGCGGGTGGCCATGGCGGCCACGACCCCGAAATCGTGCGTGATGAGGAGGATGCCCATCCTCCGCTCCCCCGCGACCCGGCGGAGGAGGTCCAGCACCCGCCGCTGGACCGTCAGGTCCAGGGCCGTGGTGGGCTCGTCGGCCACCAGGACCGCGGGGGAGGCCAGGAGGGCCATGGCGATCATCAGCCGCTGCTGCATCCCCCCCGAAAACTCGTGCGGATAGGCGGCCAGCCGTTTCCCGGCGTCCGGGATCCCCACCGCCTCCAGAGCGGCCTGCACCGCCTCCGACCCGCCCCCTCCCCGGGCCCGCCGGACGCTCTCCAGCTGGCGCCCCACGGCGAACACGGGGTTGAGCGCGGCGCCGGGGTCCTGGAAGACGTAGGCCATCCACCGCCGCCCGGCGTCCGTGCCGGCCACCTCCACACCCCCGACGCGGATGCCGCCGGCGGCGATCGCGAACCCGGAGGGCAGGGCGTTGAACAGCGCCAGGGCCGTCAAACTCTTGCCGCTTCCCGACTCCCCCACCATGCAGAAGACATCGTCGGCGCCGAGCTCGAACGAGGCGCCCCGGACCGCCGGGACCGCGCCCCCCGGGCGGGCCCAGACAATCTCGAGGCCCCGGACCTCAAGCGCAGGAGCCGTGGGCACGGCCGCACTCCTTTCGGTGGTCGGTCTCGATCTGGAGCGTGGCGTGGGCGATCCCAAACCGCTCGCGCAGCAGGGCGTGGGCCCCGCTCAGCACCACTTGGCTTCCCGCAATCGCCTCGACCTCCAGGTGGGCGGTCAGGATCTCGTATCCCGAGGTGAGGGTCCAGACATGGAGGTCGTGGACGTCGAGCACCCCGGGGAGCCCCCCGAGGGCCGCCCGGATCTCGGCGGTGGAGATGTGCGAGGGGCTGGCCTCCATGAGGACGCCCAGGGTTTGAATGAACAGCCGCGTGGCGGAGAAGAGGATGAGCCCGGCGATGAGGAGGGATCCGGCCGCGTCGTACCAGGTCCGCCCCGTGAGCGCCATCAGCGCCCCCGCCGCGATGACCACCACGCTGCCGAGGGAATCGGAGAGGATGTGCAGATAGGCCGAACGGACGTTGAGGGAGGCCCCCTGGTCGCGGTGGAGGAGCCAGAGGTTGAACAGGTTCACCACAAACCCCGCCGCGGCGATGGCGAGCATGGACCCCTCCCGCACCGGGACGGGCTCGGCCAGACGGCCGGCCGCCTTGACGATGAGGACCAAACTCAGGCCCATCAGGACCATGGCGTTGAAGAAGGCGGCCAGGATCTCGGCCCGCTTGAACCCGTAGGTCTGCCGCTCGTTGGACGGCCGCTCGGCCATCACCATGGCCAGGAACGACAGGACCAGGGCCATGGCGTCCAGGAGCATGTGGAAGGCGTCGGCCACCAAACTGAGCGAGCGGGTGAAGAGCCCGCCCGCCAGCTCGGCGGCGAAGAGGGCAAGGGTGGTGATCAGGGCCAGACGCAGGGAGGACTTCGGCGCGGCGGACATACGGGGGCATTGTAGCACAGGGTTGATCGGGGAATATTAGATCGGCAAAAGATATTGTTATCGGCGAATATGCGCCACAAATCCACCATGAGGAGAACGCTATGCGCCAGCCCCCATTCGCTTTCGCCGCTTTGGCTCTGATCGCCGCACTTGCCGCGCCCGCCCGCGCCGCCGAGACCTATTCCGTGGATGCCGCCCACTCTTACGTGGGGTTTTCCGTCTCCCACATGGTCATCAGCAAGACCAAGGGGCACTTCAACGAGTTCGGCGGCACCCTGGTTTACGATGAGAGGGACCTCACAAAATGCTCGATCAAGGGCACCGTCTCGGTCGCCTCCATCGACACCGGCAACCCAAAGCGCGACGACCACTTGAGGGGCGCCGATTTCTTTGACGCCGCCAAGTTCCCCCAGATCACCTTCGAATCCAAGAAGGTGGAAAAGCGGGCCTCCGGCCCCGTGGTCACGGGGATCCTGACCATCAAAGGGATCGCCCGCCCGATCGAGATCCCGTTCAAGGTCCTCGGCAAGGTCAAAGACCCCTGGGGCAACGAGCGGCTCGGCGTCGAGCTGAGCCCCGTGGTCATCAACCGGCAGGAGTTCGGCCTTACCTGGAGCGCCAAGCTGGACACCGGCGGGCTGGTGGTCGGCGACGAGGTGACCCTCGAGCTGGCCGGGGAGTTCGTCCGCGAGGCCCCTGCGGCGGCCCCGGCCCCATAGGGCGCGCCCCGGCCGGATTCAATCAAAAGCCCTCCGGGGGACCGGAGGGCTTTTCATCGTTCCCGAGCGGGTCCGGCGCTCAGGGCCAGAGGCAGGGGTAGTTGATGGGGACGCTGTAGGTGGCCTCGATGTAGGTGGGATCGCCGGTGCCGTTGGAGACCTTCGAGCCGTAGACGAAGAGGGCGGGCGGGAAGACGGGGTTGGCCGGCGTGGAGGAGGCGATGCTGACCTTCATCGAGTAGTTGCTCCCCTCGCTGATCCCGAAGTTGGCCGCCAGGATGCCGCCGATCTGGAAGTGGGCCAGCGGGCCCAGGCCGTTGACCGCGGACTCGCCCACCTTGGCGCCGGTGCTGTCGAAGAGCTCCAACTTGAGGTCCAGGGTGCAGTCCTGAGAGCCGTTGACGAAGCCGACGTTGGTGCGGTACTTGTCGGTGTTGGATAGGTCGCTCTGGTCGAGACCGAAGAGCCAGTGGGCGTCGTATTTCTCGGCAGCATAGGCCGGGTCGATGTAGTAGTACCACGGGGTTCCGGGGATGCCCTGGCCGTAGTTGCCGAGGGCCAGGTTGGCCGTGTCCTTGGGCGTGTAGGTGCGGCTGGTGGCGATGATGTTGGCCACCGCGCCGTCGGCGTACTCGCCGTAGAGGACGATGGCGCCCGCGGCCCCATAGGCGGAGAAGTGGTTCTTCACGATCTCGGGGATGTAGAGGGTCTGGCCGGGGGCGATGGGGTCGGGCCAGTCGATGTAGATCCGATTGGCGGCGTTGCCCGCCAGACCGGAGGGGAGGTATTCGATGGTGAGCTTGACGGCGACGGCATTGGGGTTGGTCACCCAGACGTCGGTGTTCCAGTAGGTGCCGCCGCCGCCCGGGGCGTTGGCCGCCGCGAGGATGAAGACGATGTCGCCGGCGCGGAACAGGGAGAAACCGGGCAGGGCCAGGGCGAGCAGAGCCGCGATGAGGATGAACTTCTTCATACTACCTCCTTAGGGCGTTTGTCCCCTGGTCCCGGCGGCGCCGGAGCGGCCGCAGGCCGGGCGACATTTCAGGTCAACGATACACCCAACGCCCGGTGTTGTCAATATGCCGCACTATCCCGCCCCACCACTTCTTCTGGTATCATAGGGTCGCCAATCCATTCCGGGGGTTCTGCGATGCGCAAGTGCGTGATTCCGGCGGCGGTTCTTTGCCTTCTCACGGGCTGCGGCGGGGGCGCCGGGAAGCCCCCGGCGACCCGGCCGGTGACCATCGGGGTCATCGGCGATATGGACACCACGAATGAGCTCGTCTCAAACTCCGCCTTCACGGCCGACCTGGCCCGCCAGCTCTACCTCCCGCTCTTCCACGAGGAACCCGACTTCCAGGAGCACCCTCCCTCCTTCACCCCCTCCCTCGCCGAGTCATGGGCCTTCAGCCCCGACGGACTGACGCTCACGGTCCGGCTCCGGCCCGGCCTGAAATGGTCCGACGGCGCCCCGCTGACCGCGCGGGACGCCGCCTTCACCCACCGGGCGGCCACGAGCCCGGAGGTGGCGTGGAGCGGTCTCGACGCCAAGCAGTACATCCGTTCCGTCGAGGCCCCCGACGACTCTACCCTCGTCTTCACCTTCACCCGGCGCTCTCCCTACATGCTGATGGACGCCAACGAGGGCCCCCCCCTTCCCGAGCACGCGTTCGGAAAGGTCCCCTTCGCCCAGTGGCGCCAGCACGATTTCTCCCAGGACCGCGTCTTCTCCGGCCCCTTCGTCCTCAAGGAGTGGCGCCGGCAGGAGACCATCCTGCTGGAGGCCAACCCCTCTTACGCCGTCCCGGGGCGGCCGGGGTTGCGGCAGGTGGTGTTCCGCATCGTCCCCGACCAGACCGCCCTCCTCACGCAGTTCCTCTCCCACGCCGTGGACGTGATGGAGATGATCCCGCCGCGCGACGCGGAAAAGGTGAAGCGGGACCCGGAGCTGGAACTGGTGGCCTATCCCGACCGGCAGTATGTCTATGTCGCCTGGAACCTCAAGAACCCGCTGTTCGCGCGGAAGGAGGTCCGCCGGGCTCTCTCCCACGCCATCAACACCCAGGAGATCGTCGACGCGGTCTGGTACGGCCACGCCCGGCCCGCCGTGGGGCCGATCCACACTTCGCTGTGGGCCGCCAACCGGTCCCTGCGCCCCTTCCCTTACGACCCGGCCCGGGCCCGGGAGCTCTTGAAGGCGGCCGGGGCGGCCGACACGAACGGCGACGGGGTCCTGGAGCTCGGCGGCAGACCCTTCGAGTTCGAGGTCTACACCAACAAGGGGAATGCCATCCGGGAGGCGACCCTGGTGATGGTGCAGGACCAGCTGGCCAAGGTCGGGGTGAAGGTCGTCCCCAAGCCGCTGGAATGGAACGTGTTCATCCAGAAGCTGATGGCCCGCAACTTCCCCGCCTGCATCCAAGGGTGGCGCGTGGCCACCAAGGTGGACCTCAAGGAGACCTGGTCCACCGACGCCATCGAAAACGGCCTCAACATCGTCTCTTACTCGAACTCGAAGGTGGACGAGCTGATCGAGCGGATCCGGGGCGTGGAGGACCACCGCCAGGCCAAGGCGCTCCTGGACGAGGCCCAGGCCCTGATCGTTGACGACCAGCCGTACACCTTCCTGTACGAGAACGACAAGCTCAACGGCCTGAACCGCCGCGTCCGGAACGTGAAGATGAACGTCCTTTCGGGCTTCTACAACCTGGAGGAGTGGACCGCCCCGTGAGCCGGCGCCTCCTCCGCCGCGTCCTCGTCTCGCTGCTGCTGCTCCTGCTGATCGCGACGGGGACCTTCTTCATCATCCACCTGGCCCCGGGGGACCCCACCCGTCTGTTCCTGGACCCCTCCTCCTCGCCCGAGGACCGGGCCCGCCTCCAGGCGGCGCTGGGGCTGGACCGCCCGCTGGCGGTCCAGTACCTCCACTGGCTGGGCGCCCTGGCCCGCGGGGACCTGGGGACCTCCTTCACCTACCACCGGAGCGTCGCCGCCCTCCTGGCGGAGACCCTCCCGAAGACCCTCCTCCTCTCGGCAGCGGCCCTGGCGATCGACTTCGGGCTGGGGATCCTGGTCGGGGTGTTCATGGCCACGCGCACCAGCCGCGTTCTCCGGGGGGGTTACCACTTCGTCTCCCTGCTCCTGTGCTCCCTCCCCTCCTTCTGGCTCGGCCTCCTCTTGATTCTGGTGTTCGCCTACGGTCTGGGGTGGCTCCCGCCCTCGCACATGGCCGACATCGGCATGGAGGGCGACCCCCTCAATATCCTGCGCCATCTGGTCCTCCCCGCCCTGACCTTGGGCATCCCGGGGGCGGCCGCCACCAGCCGCTTCATGTTCAAGGCCTACGAGGAGGTCCTCCGCCAGCCCTACATCCTCGCCCACCGGATCTACGGCCTCCCCGCCGGGGAGATCCGGTTCAAATACGCCCTCAAGAACGCCCTGCTGCCCATCATCACCCTGTTCGGCCTTTCCCTCCCGTTCCTGGTCTCGGGCGCCCTTATCACCGAGGTCATCTTCTCCTGGCCGGGGATGGGACGCCTCACCTACACGGCGATCGCGGCGCGCGATTATCCCCTCATCATCGGGGCGTCGCTCCTCTCCTCCGTCATGGTCCTCGCCGGGAACCTCCTGGCGGACCTCCTCTACGCGGCGGCCGACCCGAGGATCCGGCATGGCGGATAGGGCGCGCTGGCCGTGGGCCCTGCAGGCCCTCCCCCTGCTCGTCGTCCTCCTGAATAGCGGGGAGGCGGTCCGTCTCGTCCGTTCCGGATGGGGGGAGGCGCTCCTCCTCGGGCTGGGCACCGCGGCCCTGGTTCTGCTCCCCTACCGCCGATTCGCGGCGCGCCTCTCGGGCTGGGAGGGCCGTCTGGGCGGGGGGCTCTTCCTCGCCTTGGTCTATGGGGCGCTCTGCGCCCCCCTGCTCTCCCCCCACCCCCCCAACGCCCAGCACCAGCCCGCCGTCTGCCGCTACCTGCCGCCCGGCGCGTCGGCCTGGCGGGACCCTGCGACGGAGCGGTTTTCCCTCGAACCCCTCTCCGGCGCCGAGCGGTTCCGCTTCCCCCTCGGGACCGACGGCTACGGACGCTGCGTCCTCAGCCGCATCCTCGCCGCCGGCCGGGTCTCGCTGGCCATCGGCCTCCTGTCGGTCCTCCTGACCCTGGCCCTGGGAACGCTGGTGGGGGGCGCTGCCGGCTACTACGGCGGTTTCGTGGACGGGGCGTTGATGCGCCTGGTGGACACCCTGCTGGCCTTCCCCCGCCTCTTCCTGTTGCTCCTCCTCGCCGGCATCCTGGAAAAGCAGCTCTCCATCCTAGGCATCGTCCTCATCCTCGGAGGACTCTCTTGGATGGAGGTCGCCCGTCTGGTGCGGGGGCAGGTCCTCTCCCTCAAGGAACGCGATTTCGTCACCGCCGCGCGGGCCATCGGCGCCTCGGACGCCCGCATCCTGGGACGCCACATCCTCCCCCACCTGGCGGGGCTCCTCCTCGTCGACGCCACCCTGCGGATCGGCGGCATCATCCTCACCGAGGCCGCCCTGAGCTTTTTAGGGCTGGGCGTCCAGCCCCCCAGCGCCTCCTGGGGCAACATCATCGCCGATGGGCGGGAGGCCCTCACCGACGGGTGGTGGGTCTCCACCTTCCCGGGGGCGGCCATCCTGCTGACCGTGTTCTCCCTCTACCTCCTGGGAGAGTCGGGGCTGAGGCGCCCCGAACGATAGGCCCCTCCCTTACCGGCCCGCGGACCGCGGCGTTTGCTCCTTCAGGCGGTCCAGGTCCATCAGCAGCAGGACGGAGCTGACCGAGCCCCCCGGCCCCTCGTAGAAGACGGAGAGGGCGGCCCGCTTCCCCTGCGGGTCGATCCCGATGTCCCCCACGAAGAACCGCTCCGAGGGGGCGATCCGCCGCGCGAACCATTCCCGGTCCGGGGAGCCGGCCTGGTTGAACCGCGTCACGGCGCGGCGGTCGGCCCCGCTCCGCTCCATCGCCCATACCTCGCTGCGGGCGTGCCGCTGCCAGCCGGGGTGGGCCAGCTCCGGGAACGCCGCCCTCAGTCCCTCCCCGCCGGACCAGAGGAGGTAGCGCCCCTCGGGCCCGTAGCAGGGGAAATCGTCCCAGGCGTCGGGCGTCCGCGTCAGCCGGGCCAGCCGGCCCGTGAGCAGGTCGTACTCATAGACGTCCATCCCGCTGAGGGGCTGCCCCGGTTCCGGGTTCCCGGCCAAGAGGAGGTAGCGGTCGCCCGGGGCGAACCCCTCGCTCCGGTAGAAGGCCACCCGGTCCCCGGGCATGTGGCGCTGGAGGTTCTTGAGGACGGGGACGCCGTCCACCACCGCGAAGTCGGCCACGGCCAGTTGCCAGACGCCCCAGGCGTAGCCCGGATCGTTGGGGTCGCCCGGGTCGCCCACCGCCTCGGCCCAGGTGAGCCGGGTGCCGTCGTGGGAGAAGTGCGGGTGGACGACAGCCCGCGGCGCGGCGTAGTCGGTAGCGTAGCGCGTCAGCGGCCAGGGCCCCCGGCCGTCCGGGGTCATCGCCCATAAGTTGCAGTTGACGCCCATCCCCGGCACGGCGAGGGCGTCGGCCATCGGCAGAACGTCGAGGTTCTCCGCCGTGAAGACCAGAAAGCTCCCGTCGGGCCGCCAGGCGGGGCTCCCGTTGTTCTTGCTCAGGAGCGCCAGTCCGCAGGTGAGGCACTGGTAGTGCATGTTCAGGAGGTCGACGGTCCAGACATCGTAGTACCAGTCCCGGTCGCTCCGCGCCGAGTAGGCCAGCGCCGTCCCGTCGGGCGACCATGCGAGGTCGGAGGTGCGGACGTCCACCAGGGTGAACGGCTCGCCCCCGTCGGCCTGGACGGCGAGCGGCGCGGAAAGGGACAGGAGCACGAGGGGCAACCACCACCGGGCGCTTCGAATCGCGATGGAACGATCGGGCATGACCCACCTCCTCCGAGGGATCGCGTGCCACCCCCTTAATACTATGGGCCCGGAGCCCCTCCGTGTCAATCCCCGCCCGGCGTTCCCTCCCGATTGTGCGCGCCCGCCTCCGCCACGAGCGCCAGGAGCTCCTCACGAGTGGAGGCCCGGTTGGCCCGCGCCCGCAGAGTGCGCACCTCGCGGAGGCCGCGGGTATACCAGTAGAAAAACTTGCGGAAGACGAGGCAGCCCCTGCCCTCTCCCCAAACGCCGACGGCAAGGTCCAGATGGGCGCGCATCATGGCCAGCCTCTCCGGCATGGAGGGACCCGGGGCCTCCTCCCCGCGCAGAGCAGCGGCAGTTTCCCGGAAGATCCACGGGTTGCCCATGGCGCCCCGCGCCACCGCCACGCCGTCGCATCCGGTCTCCCGGAACCACTCCACGATCCGCCCGGGAGTGAAGGCGTCCCCGCTGGCGATCACGGGGACCGAGACGGCCGCCTTGACCGCCCTCACCGCGGCGTGGTCCACGGCCCCGGAGTAGCTTTGCGCCCGGGTGCGGCCGTGGATGATGATCGCGCACACCCCGGCGCCCTCGGCCCTCCGGGCCACTTCGACCGCGTTCACCTCGTCCGCGTCCCACCCCGTGCGGATCTTGACCGTCACCGGGACGGGGGACCGCCGCACCAGGGCCGCCAGGAGGCGCTCCAATTTCTCCGGCTCGCGCATCAGCGCCGCCCCCTCCCCCTTGCGCGTGATCTGCTTCGCCGGGCAGGCGGCGTTGAGGTCCAAGAGGTCGGTGGGATACGGCTCCAGCTTCTCCAGCGCGGCGCACAGCACCTCCTCGGAAGACCCCAGGAGCTGGACCCCGAACGGGCGGTCCTCCTCCGTCCCCCGCAGGCGCTCGAGCGCCTGCCGGTTCCGGTGGAGGAGGGAGCGGTCGGAGATCATCTCCGAATAGGCGAAGGGACATCCGGCCCGCCGGTTCAGGAGGCGAAAGGAGAGGTCGGTGACCCCGGCCATGGGGGCGAGGAGGAGGGGCGGGTCGAGGAGGAAGGGGCCCAGCTTCAACACGCGCTGAGGGTATCTGCCCGGGAACGGCGCCACTACCGGGGCGTCCCGGGGGACCGCCGCAGCGCCAGGGCCTGCGGGTGCCGGGGAAACATCTTCAGCAGGGCATCGGCCGCTTCCCCCGATCCAGGGGCTCCCCTTCCCATTGCGGCGCTCGCCAGAAGCAGTTTGACCGAGCCCGGCCGGCGGGAGAGCGCCTCCCGAAGAACCGTCCATCCTCCCCCGGGGTCGCCGCCCGCGGCCATGACTTCCGCCCGCGCGATGATCCCCTGCGGCTCCAGCGGGTTCAGGGCTTTCGCCCGCTCGGCAAGGGCGGCGGCCTCCTTCCACCCACCCCCCCCGCCGGCGAGAAGGACCCGGGCTAACAAGGCATGGGCGATGGCATCCTCCTTGTTGATCTCAATGGCCCGACGCAGGTCGGCCTCGGCCGCTTGCAGAAGACGCGCCCGATCCGCTGGCGGCCCCCAGAGGGCCCGGTCGAACCACAGGGAACCCCGTTCCCGGGAGGCCGTGCCGTAGGAGGGATCGATCGCCGCCGCCCGGGTGAAGGCCCGCTCGGCCTTTGCCAAGTCCGCCTCCGGGGCGAGGCCGCGGGCCCAGGCCCACCCGGCGGCCACATGATGGGTCATGCCCAAGCTCGCCTCGGCGCCGGCGTCGGTGGCCCGGAGCTCCAGCGAGCGCGCCAGAAGCTCCCGGGCCCGCTCCAGGCGCTCCGTCGGGTTCTCCCCGTGGTCGAAAAGCCATTCGGCCCAGTCGAGGTGGCAGTTGGCCATGGTGAGATGGAGGTTCCCGGCGGTGGGATTGAGTTCCTGAGCCCGGGCGCAGGCATCGAGCGCCCGCTCCAGGTCGGGGCGTGGATCGCGCCCGCTCAGGGCGGCCCACCGGGCCCGGTCGGCCAGATCGAACGCGAGGTTGAGCCATCCCCGGGTATATTTGGGATTAATCCGGACGGCCTCGCGGTGGCTGCGCTCCGCCTCGTCCAGCTCCGCCTCCGGGTCCCTGCCGTGGTCCATCCAATACTCGCCGATAGAGGCCCAGGAGTTGCCCAGGTTGCTATGGAGGTACGACAGCCCAGGGCTGATCTGGAGGGCGGTTTGGTACACCTCGATCGCTTTCCGGAGGTGCGGCTCCGGGTCTCCGCCGCTCCAACGGGCGCGCTCCCCCAGGAGCATGTGCACGTTGCCGAGATTGTTCAGCACCACCACATTCCCGGGCTCCCGCCGCGCCGCCTCCTCGTACCGGCTTTGGGCCTCGAGGAAGGCGGGAACGGCGTCCGTCCCCGTTTCCCACTCCCACTCCCCCCGGCTGACGAAGCTGAGCCCGAGGCGCATGAGGGCCCGCGTGCGGCCGGGCTCCAGCTCCAGGGCCCGCCGGGCCGCCGCCTCGGCCTTGCGGAAGGCCTCCTCCGGGTCGCGGCCGGCCCGTTTCAGGGCCGTTCCGCGGAACCATTCCGCGTAGCTCAGGACATCGTAGGCGCCGGCGTTTCCCGGATCGGCCCGGAGGGCTCGCTCCACGGCCTCGACCGTTTGCCGGTACGCCTCCTCGACGGGCCGCCCCTGCGACTCGTCCATGCGCATCCGCCCGGAGATAAGCTCGGCCTCCGCCAGATGGAGGGCGGGATCGCTTGGCGCGACGGTCAAGGCCCGGGCCAGGGCCTCCCTCGCCTTGGCGAGGGCCGCCTCGGCCTCATCGTACCGCCCCTCCCGCTCCGCCGCAGCAGCGACGGCGGCGTGGATCTCCCCCTCCAGGCGGTGGGCCTCGTAAAGCCACGGGATGCGCTCCGAGGCCTGGCGGGCAAAGGAAAGCGCCGCCTGCCAGCGCCTGCCCATCATCGCGAGGAGCGCCTTGGCATACTCCGGGGCTTCGGAGGTGGCGCCCGCCCCCAGAGGCAGGAATTCCAGGGCGGGCCGGCGGTACCGGTCCTCGAGCTCCTTGAGCTTGGCCTCCCGCAGTTCCGGGTTCCGGATCGCTTCGGCCTCGGGCAGACGGTCCTGGTAGACCCTTGCGTAGGCCCGGCCGAGGGATGCGGCCGCATCGGGCTCCCGAACGCCGGCTTCCCAGGCGGCCCGGAGGGACTCCAGGGCGGCCTCGGGATCGTCAAGAGCCAACCGTCCGCGGCCGAGGGCATACAGCCCCGGGCCGCGGGCCGGGCGGCCCAAGACCACCATTTGGGAGCGGATGGACTCCATCCGCTCCTCCACCTGGCGGATCTGCGGCGTGATGTCGTGCAGGGGGAGCATGTGGGCCAGGCGCAGAATATTCTCCACCTCCTGCATCTCCCGCCCGAACCGCTGGGCCAGCGCCGTCCGCTCCCGCGCGGAGAGGCGCTCTCCCAGCCACAGACCCGCCACCGCCAGCAGCAAGGCGACCGCGGCCGCGGCCAGCCCGACGGCCGTCTTGTGCTTGGCCGCCTTCTTGCCGAGACGATAGAGCGGACCGGCCCGCCGGGCGCGGACCGGATCGCCGTCGAGATAGCGTCCCAGGTCCTCGGCCAGCGCTCGTGCGGAATCGTATCGCCGCTGGGGCTCCTTCTCCAGGCACTTCATCACGATGCTCTCGAGGTCGACCGGAATGTGCGGGTCGCGCCGGCGGAGCGGGACGGGCTCCGCGCGGACGACCTTCTCCAGGACATCGAACACGGTGGTCCCCTCAAACGGGGGGCTCCCCGAGACGAGCTCGTAGAGGGTGGCGCCGAGGGCGTAGATATCGGTCCGGCGGTCCAGTTTCTGGATGTCGCCGGCGGCCTGCTCCGGGGACATGTAATAGGGCGTCCCGGCGGCGGTTCCGTCCTGCGTCAGGCTGGGGCCGGCCGCTTCCCTGGCGAGGCCGAAATCCATCAGGTATGGGACCCAGGCGCCCGTCTCGGAGCGCTCGACCATGATGTTCGAGGGATTCAGGTCCCGGTGGATGAGGCCGGTCCGGTGGGCCTCGTGGGCGGCCTCGGCGGCCGCCCGGACCACCTGGAGCTTGTCCTCCAGGGTCATCTCCAGGCGCGCCGCCTTGAGGGTGCGCCCGTCGATGTATTGCATGGCGATGAAGGGGCGCCCGTCCATCTCGCCCACCTCATAAACCCGGCAGATGCCGGGGTGCTCGAGCCGGGCCTGGGCCTGGGCCTCCCGTTGGAACCGCTTGATCATCTCCGGGTCGGAGGCCAGGAGGAACTTGAGAGCCACATAGCGGTCCAGCTTGCGGTCGTGGGCCTTGTAGACCTTGCCCATGCCGCCCTCCCCGAGGAGGTTGAGGACCTTGTAGCGCCCCTTGCCCGAGGGGACGGGAGGGGGAGAGAGCGCCGGCCTCGGCGGGGCCTCGGGGCGCGGGCCGGCGGCGCGGGCCGCCTCCAGGTCCGCCGGCGCGATTTTCCCCCTCTGCAACAGCCAGGAGATACGCCCATGCCCCTGGTCCCTCCCTACCACCAGCGTCCGGGCATGCGCCAGCTCCTCCTCCATCTCACGAAGGTCACTCAGGGAGATGGCGCCGAACTCGAGGAGTCGCAGCAGGAGATCGTCTTCGGCCGGATGCGTCATCGGGGCCTCATGATACCGCAATCGCCAGTGACAATAAAACGCGTCCGCGGGCCGGGCAGGCCCCCAGGGGATGGGGGGGGCGGCCCTGCGAGCAGGCGGCGTGGGGCTTGTGCCGGGCGTCATGCCGCCGAGGGCCCCCGCTACGGTTCCGCTCCCCGCTTGCGGTGGGTCCCGGCGCCATTCTATCCCGGCGTCGGAAACGGCGGGCCCAGACGCGCCTGTACCGTCACCTCGTGGAACTCCAGCCCGGCGGGGGGAGCATCCGGCGACGCGAGGATGCGCCGGACCGTCTCTTCTTCGGTCACGCCGTCCTCCCCCCGGCCGGCGACCACCGCCCCGCACGCCCGGGCCCGGCCCCGTTGCTTGGCCAGGTAAAGGTACCGGTCCGCCGCCTGCACGAGGAGCCCCCATTGGGACGAGAACAACAGACCGTCCCGCCGAAACGGGTAGGCGACGAACCCCACGGAGGGGGTGACGGCCACGGCGGGCCGGCCCGGGCCGGAGATGCGGAGGTGCGCCACCTCCTCCACCAGGCGCCCGGTCACCTCCAGCACCCCCTTCCGGTCCAGGGAGCGGCAAAGGACCAGGAACTCGTCCCCGCCCCACCGAACACAAAGATCGACCTCGCGGAGCGACCGCTGGAACGACTCGCCGACGCTTTTCAGAACGAGGTCGCCCATGTCGTGGCCCAGCCGGTCGTTCACCGGCTTGAAGTCGTCCAGGTCCAGCATGAACAGGGCGAGGCCGAAGTGGCGCCCCATGTCGCCGGGCGGCATCCGCAGCATCTCCCGGCGCTGCAGGGCGATTTCCAGCGGCAGCTGCTCCTCGATCACCCGCCGGTTCCCGAGCCCGGTGAGGGGGTCGGTGCGGCTCATGGCCTCGAGCTGGCGGTTCTGCTCCAGGATGAGGCGGTTGGCCTCCCGGAGCTCCGCCGTCCGCTGGGCCACCTCATGCTCCAGACGGGCCTTCTGCCGGCGCTCGCCCGCAATGCGCATCCAGAGGAGGCCGCCCAGAAGGAGCAGAGCGCCTCCCCCCGCGAGGGACCGGAACCAGGCGGTGGCGTACCAGGCCGGGTGAAGGACCAGCCGGAGGGCCGCCGGACGCTCCGACCACGCCTTGCCGGCCATGGCCTTTACGAGGAAACGATAGCGCCCCGGGGGGATGTTGCGATAGGTGACATGGTCCTCCTCGGTGGGCATGCTCCATTCGGGATCGTATCCCTCCAGCATGAACCGGAACCGCACCCCCGCGGGGGAGAGGAAAGTGAGGGCGGCGAACTCGAACCGCAGCTCGCTGGCGCCGGCCTCCAGCTCGATGGTGGGGGCCTCGGGCATGGCCCCGCCCGCCAAAGGGAAGCGGTCGCCCGCCTCGCCGCCGTTGATGAGGAGGCGCTCGATCACCGGAACGGGGGTGGGGAGCTCCGGATCCCGGTTCCCGGCGTCCACCCGGGTGACGCCGTAGGCGAACCCGAACCACAGCCGTCCCTGGCGGTCCATCAGGGCCGCGTTCTCGGCCGCCTCGCTGTCGGAGAATCCGTCGGTGGCGGTGTAGATGCGGCGCACCCTTCCCGCCGGGGAGAGGCGCGCGGTGCCCCGAGTGGTCCCGACCCAGACGTCGCCGTCCGCGTCCTGCAGGAGAAACAGGACGTTGAGGGAGGGCAGGCCGTGCTCGAGGCCCAAAGTGAAATCGGGCCGGCCGTCTTGCGGGTGCACCCACAGTCCGCCGTCGGTCCCCGCCCACACCCGGTCCTCGGTATCGGCCATGACACACCAGACCCGGTCGTTGGGAAGCCCCCGGCGGGCGTCAAAGGACTCGAACGCCCAGCCGTCAAAGCGCAACAGGCCGCAGGAGTGGGTGGCCACCCAGAGGTTCCCCCGACCGTCGCGCGCCAGGCCCCGGATGACCGGGCACGGCATGCCCCCGTCGGGGATCCACGCCGTCCAGCGGCCCTGCGCCAGGCGGGCCAACCCCCCGGCCGTCCCCACCCACAGGGCGCCGTCGGGGTCCAGCAGGAGGGCGCGGATGTAGGGGTCGGGCAGCCCATCGCCCGCCCCCCAAACGCGCCGGACGGTCCCGCCCTGGACGAACGCCAGGCCCCGGTGGGTCCCCACCCAGACGCCGCCGTCGGGGGCGGCGGCCACGGCGATGGCCCTCGGGCTGGGCAGGCCCCGCGCCGGCCCGACGGGTTCGACCCAGCCCTTCCCCTCGCACCACCCCAGCAACCCGTTGGACTCGCTCCCCATCCAGACGCACCCGCTGAGCGGACCCTCCGCGAAGCTCCACACCGTGGTGGAGGCGAGCCCCGACTCCCGCGTGAAGAGGGTGAGCGGCATGGCAATCTCCTGGACCATCCCCTCGGTGAAGGTGCCGATCCACAGCGACCCCTCGCGGTCCACCAGGAGCGAGGCGACCGGCGTGGTCGGCTCGTTGGATTTCAGCCGGTGGTATTCGACGCGCCCGTCGGGGCGCAGCAGCCAGAGGCCGTTGCGCCCTCCCACCCACAACCCGCCCCCGGGACGCGGCACCGCGGCCTTGGGCTCCTGGACGGGGACCTGGAACCGCGCCCACCGGCGGTCCTTCCAGTGCAGGACGAGTCCGTCGTCCCGCACCATCCACATGGCCGCGCCATCGGGACAGACCGCCACGAGGCGCGAAGCCGGCTCGGGGAGCTCGACGGGAAACGGCTCGAGCCGGCGGCCTCCCCACCGCGCCAGGGCGTCCCCCAGCACCCAGGCCCCTCCCTCCCCATCCGCGACGATCCCCCGCACCGGACCGGGGTCCGCGCGCTCGAACCCGGCCTCGGACCCCGTCCACAGTCCGCTCTCTGTGCCCAGGAGGACCCGGCCCCCCGGGAGGGCCAGCAGGGCGGTGATGGGGGTCCGGCGCGCCGGATCCGGTTCGGGCAGTTCACGGAGGGATCGCCCGTCCCACAGGGCCACGCGTCCGGAATCGGCGCCGACCCAAACGCGCCCCTCGCGGTCGGCGGCCAGGCAGGAGAGGACGTCGTCGGGCAATCCGTTGAGCGTGGTGAAGGTGGTGAAGCGGCGGCCGTTGAAGCGGCTGAGCCCCCCGTGCGTCGCGGCCCAGAGGTACCCCCGGGCGTCCTGGACCATGGCGTTGACCTGGGACTGGGCCAGCCCCTCGCGGGTCCCGTACTGGCGGGTGGGCACCCACTGCCCCGGAAGGAGGGCGGCCCCCAGGAGGACGGCGGCCAGAAACGGGATGGATCCCTCGCTCCGCTTCAGCATCGGAATAGTATAGCGCAACGGGCCGCCGGCGAGGATATAATGGCGGCATGACCGACCGCCCAACCGCCTCCGTCCGCCGCCGCGAAACCCGGCGGCTCGCCGCCAAGGCGGGGCTGGCCCCCGGGACCCTGGTCCATGTGGGGGACCACCGCGCCGGCGAAGTGGGGCTCACGCGCATCGTCTTCACCGAGGGGACCTTCGAGGAGTCGCGCCCCGGCGCCGTCGCCGAGTGCTTTCCCCTGGCCCCGGCCCCGGCCGTCACCTGGCTCCATGTGACCGGGCTCCACCGGCCCGAATTGATCGAGGCCCTCGGCGCCGTGCTCGAGCTGCACCCCCTCCTCCAGGAGGACATCCTCAACACCGACCAGCGCCCCAAAGTGGAGGACTACGGCGGCTACCTCTTCCTGATCCTAAAACCCCTGGAGTGGGACGCCGCTTCGGGCGAGCTGAGGGCCGAACAGATCAGCCTGATCCTGGGGCCAAACTGGGTAGTCACCTTCGAGGAGCGGGAGCCGTGCCTCTTCCTGCCGGTCCTGGAGCGCCTGCGGACGGCCAAGGGCCGGATCCGGAAGGGCGGGGCCGACTACCTCGCCTACGCTCTCGTGGATGCCGTCGTGGACCGCTACTTCGAGGTGCTGGAGAAGCTCGGCGAAAAAGTGGAGGACCTCGATGAATCGCTCATGGCCGCGCCGGACCGCGGCGTCATGAACCACCTTCACGCCCTCCGGCAAGAGCTGATCGTCCTGCGCAAGGCCGTGTGGCCCCTGCGGGAGGTGCTGGGGTCGCTGGAGCGGGACGACGACGACCTCATCCAGCCCCCCACGCGCGTCTATTTCCGGGACGTCTACGACCATTCCCTGCGCATCATCGAGAACCTGGAATCCTACCGTGAGATGGTCTCCGGCATGCAGGAGCTCTACCTCTCCAGCGTCTCCCACCGGTTGAACGAGGTCATGAAGGTGCTGACCGTCTTCACCGCCATTTTCGCGCCGCTCACGTTTATCGTCGGGGTATACGGGATGAATTTCCGCTACCTGCCCGAGCTGGAGCTCCGCTGGGCCTACCCCGCGCTCTGGGCCGTCATGGCCGCCGCGGCCGGGGGGATGGTGTGGTTTTTTAGGCGGAGGAAGTGGCTGTAGGGGAAGATGCGCGGCATGGCAGTCGGCAGCGGGGCAGTTCCCCCGTCGATCATGGGGGCGCAGGATTAATGCGCTAACCGGTTTTGACGATTGCAGACAGTTCGTTTCCAGAATAGAAACGCTTTAAGATTTGGCCAAGATGTGATCGGTTTCCATTGGCCACGTTCATGCGGCGTATCCTTCGCCGGGATCTTCCCTGGCCATTCGAAAACGGCAAATTCCTCCTGCACGAGCCGAATCGCCTGCTCAAAACACCCAATCTCAACCCGACGATTATCCGTCCGTTCTCCTTTGGGCTGCCGACCGCCAGCTGCTGCAAGGCAGGGAGGAGAGGCTCCCCTACTTTCCTTCCGGCACCTTGAAGACCGTGTCCAGCACCGTCCCATCCACCCACTTGACCACCGCCACGGGCGTCTCCAGGTCTCTGACCGGGGCGTCGGGAGCCCCGCAAACTTGCAGCGCTTTTCGCCGCAATTCCTCGATGGTGACGAGGGGAAGGGCAGAGCCCTTGAGCCGGTCGAGGAGGTCCTGGCGCAGGGGGTTGATCGCGATGCCGCGCTCGGTGACGACGACATCGATCATCTCGCCGGGGGCGCAGACGGTGGTCACCTCCTCCACGATGATGGGGATGCGGCCGCGGAAGAGGGGGAAGGCCAGGATGGTGAGGTCGGCGTCGAGGGTGTTCTGCCAGCCGCCGATGCCGTGGAGAAGATAGCCGTCGGAGTGGCTGACGACATTGGCGCGGAATTGCAGGTCCACCTCGGTGGCCCCCAGGACCGCCACCCCCACGTGTTGAGCCCAGTTCCCCTTGGAGTGGTAGTTGTAGGAGGTGAAGGGGCTGGTGGAGAGGTGGCGGGGGTTCTCGCGCAGGGACTTCACCCCGTCGAGATCGAACGACTGCCCGTCGAGGATGGTGCCGATGAGCCCCTCGTTGAGGAGGTCCACCAGGTATTTCGTCGAGCCGCCCCGGGCGAACGGGGCCTTCACCCCCTTCGCGCGCATCCGCTGGGCCAGGAACTGCACGAAGGCCAGCGAGATGCCCCCGGCGCCGGCCTGGAACGAGCGGCCGAGGAACCCCGCCTCCTCGATGAACTGCGCCACATACTCGGCGATGAGGAGCCGGGTGGGGCTTTTGGTGATGCGGGTGGTGCCGGAGACGATCTTTTCGGGGATGCCGATCTTCTCCACCTCCACCACGTAGTCCACGAGCATCCCGGGGATCTCCCACGGAACGTTGGGGACCGGGACGAGATGGTCGGTCAGGACGATGACGCGGTCGGCGAACGTGGCGTCGGTGAGGGCGAACCCCAGCGGGCCGCAGGCCGAGGGGCCGTGAACGCCGTTGGCGTTCCCCATGCAGTCGGCCGACGGGGCGGGGATGAGACCGATGTCAATCTTCAACTCCCCGTCCTGCGCCGCCTGCCACCGCCCGCCGTGGGACCGGAGGACGCCCATCCCCTTCATCTTCCCGTGGGTGCAGAATCGGCCGATGGGGCCGTTCATGCTCCCTTCGATGTGGTGGATAACCCCGCTCTCGAGGTGGCGAATGAGGGGCTCGTGGGTCGGGAAGAGGGCCGAGGGGGCGAAGGTGATGTCCTTCACCCCCATCTCGGCGATCGTGTCGAACAGCGGGTTGATGGTGAGGTCGCCGTCGCGAAAGTGGTGGTGGATGCCGATGGTCATCCCGTCGCGCAGTCCGCACTGCTCGAGGGCCTCGCGCAGGGAACCGACGCGCTTGTCGGCGCCGTAGTCGGCGTTGGAGGGGATGCGCGGCGCGGCCTTGACCCCGGTCGGCCGGTAGGCGCCCACCCCCTGGAAGAGGGTCTGCGGTTTGCCGTTGACTTCCAACGGAACGCGGCGGCCGACGGCGTTCAGAATGAGATCACTCATGGCTCCCCTCCGGTTCGGCCTTCATGCCGTAGAACTCGCCCATCTTGAGCGTCTTGAGGGCCCGGGCGGCCACGGGAAGGTCGATCATCTTGCTCCCCACCGCGACCACCCCCTGCCCCTTGGAGTGCGCCTCGTCCATCGCCCGCCTCACCTTCACCGCCCACTGGAACTCCTTCTCCTCGGGGCGGAAGGCCTCGTGGATGACCCGGACCTGGCGCGGGTGGATGCACCCCTTCCCCTCGAATCCCAGGGCGATGGCTTCCTTCACCGACGCCGCCAGCCCCGCCTCGTCGTCCACGTCGGAGAAGACGGTGTCGATGGGGGGGACCCCGGCGGCGCGGGCCCCCATCACCAGCATGCACCGGGCGGTGAAGCTCTCCCGACCCTCCTTCGTCCGCTGAGCGCCGATGTCGCGGGTGAAGTCCTCGGCCCCGAAGGCCAGGGCGCACACCTCGTCGCACGAGGCGGCGATCTCGTAGGACTTGAGGATGCCGAGGGCGTCCTCCAGGATGGGCATGAGCCATACGCGGCGGGCGGAACCGTTGCGGGCATTGAACTCTTTGATGAACTGCGACACCTGCCCTACCTCTTCGGCCCGCTGGGCCTTGGGGAGGAGGACGGTGTCCACGCCGTCGGTGTCGAGCAGTTCGGGAAGATCGTCCAGTCCCGCAGGGAGTTGGTTGACGCGCACCATCCGCTCGCAGGGCCCGAAGTCCACGGCCAGGAGGGCATTGCGGACGAGAACGCGGGCGGCGTCCTTTTCAGAAGGCGCGACCGAATCCTCCAGGTCCAGGATCACGCCGTCGGGGGCGAAGAGGGCGGCGCTCACCATCAGATCGGGCTGGTTGCCGGGCAGGTAAAGGCGGGAGCGGCGCCAACGGTCCTTGGCGGCCTGCGGGCGGTAGTCCCACACCTTGGCGGGCAAAATCCGTTTCTTGAATCCCGGCAATAGCCGCCGAAGCCCCGCCTCGAGGCGCGCCTGGATCACCCAGTCGAGGGCCCCCTTGTCCTGGGCCTGGACCGTCACCCCCTTCACCCCCGCGGCAGCCAGCGAGTCCTCGATCAACGCGCGAATGTGGCGGCCGTAGAGGGCCTGGACGGTGCTCTCCAGATCGACCGCGTTGGCCTCCCCGTCGCCCTTTTCCAAATGGAGCAGGATGTCTTCCTTGGCGTCCCTTCCTACCGTGACCGGCATGGAGTCCTCCCGAAACGAATCCGATCATTATGCCATAGATGCGCGCAGTGCGCATAGGCGCGAATATGCAACGGCGCAGGGGCGCATCGCGATGCGCCCTCATAAATAAGAGGGGCGGTTGGCGAACCGCCCCTTGTGGCCAGGGGACGATCCGGCCGGGGGTGCGGCGGCAGGACGGTCCCGGGGCTCCATGCTGCGCCTGCCCGGCACGACGGGCGGAGGGGCGGGTCAGCCCCTGCAGGGCCGGGCGCGCGTCAGAACGCCGCGCTCACCCCGACGCCGGCCTTGATGCGGTCGCCCTCGAAGTCGTTCTCCACTTCGGCCAGGAACCGGATGTTGCGGGCCAGGAGGTAGTTGAGGGTGACGGAGGCGTTCTCGGTGACGACGCTCTCGTCGTCGGAATCGATGGCGTTGCAGAGGAGGGAGACGGCCCACCGCCCCTCGGGGCCATGGGGCAGCCAGACCAGCTCCGCGAAGCCGCCGTCAGTTTCCATCTCGCCCACCGCGGCGCCCCCATTATGGGAATCCACGACGCCGTTGTCGTCGTTGCGGATCAAGTATTGCAGATTGAGTTGAACGGTTTCCCCGAAGTCGATCACCAGGTCGGGGCCCCAGTAGGTGACCGTATTGAACACAGAGTCCTCATCATCCGGGGAGCTATAAAGGATCTTCTTCTCGTCGCCTTGAAACCCGAACAGTCCCAAGCGCACCGGCCCGAACTGCCGGGCCAGGCGGGCGCTGACGCTCTTCTCCATGTCGATGTCGTAATCGTGATCGTCCCCCGACGCTTGCCCCAATCCGGCGCCGTTGTAAAGCCCCAGCACCATGTCGATGTCGCCGGGAAGCGTGGACACCGCCATGACGCCTCGATCATAGGTCAAGTTCATTCCCGACCCACCGGGGGTGATCTTGTAGATCCAATAGTCGTTCCTCTCCAGTCTCAATTCCCTTTTGAACAGCGGGTCGCACACTTGGAATTGCCCGAACATCAGGTCGAACGGGAGGCCGAAGGGCTTGTTGAATTGCAGATAGGCATCTTCGAGGCCGGACTCGCCGCCCTTTTCGATGATGTAGTAAAAGTAATAGGAAATCTTGTCGCTGATGGGACCGCCGGAGAGAACCTTGAAGGCCCAGGGATACTCGAAATCGTATTCCGCCGCGGCGCCCTCCTTGTAGGCCGCGAACCCCTCGATGCGGACCGCCAGGGGGACCTCCCGCACGAGCTGGAGCAGGGGGTCGCCGGTGTCGCGGGTGGCGCGCGCCGGCTCCTGAGAGGGGTCCTCCAGGCGGAAGCCGCGCCCGGCGAACTCCTCGCCGAAGGGCTTCAGGCGCGGCGCCGGGGCGTGGCAGGTGGTGCAGGAATACGAATATTTCCGGGCGAAGGCCGGGATGGCCCAGGCGGGGTCGGCCAGCATCAGAAAGGCCAAAAGGCCGAGACTAACGACGATCAGCGCTTTTTTCATCGATTCCTCCTTAGTCCACCACTTGCATGGTGGTGGTGTGGGTGTTGACGAGGACCGGCTCATATTCCTCCGCGTGCACCTTCAGGAAATCGGCCACCGAGGAAACAAGACGGGAATACCACACCTGGGCCGTCACGGTGATGGGGCCGGGGGCCGCGTCGTCGGGGACCTTCCAGGTGAAGGTCTCGTTGACGGCCTTCAAGGGGGCGAGGCGGTAGTCGGGGCCGAACGAGGCGGTGTACCACTGCTGGATGGTCATCCGCCCCTTGGGGTCCAGATAGGGCAGGCGGAAGATGCGGTCGCCGGCTGGGACGAGGCCGTCGCGTTTCAACCCCTTGAATTCGGGGATGTTCTTCACCTCACCGATGTCCTGGTAGGCCAGGGCGGTGTCGGAGGCGATGGTGAAGTCCTCCCCCTCGAACCCCTTCTTGTCCACCGGCAGGTGCCACACCCGGCCCTTGGCGTCCTTCGCCTCCACGTGGAGCCACACCACCCGCTCCTCGGCCGACCCCGAGGGGATCTTGTGGCCCGCCTTGGCGTTGAAGACCACGGCGGTCAGCTTGAGCGTCTCGCCCGGCTCCACCTCGCGGACCCGCGGGTGGACGCGCACCTCCACGCACCCGTTCAGCTTGCCGGGGTCGTGGGCGCCGTGGAAGAGGTGCTGGCGGACGTCGGGATGCTCCTTCCCCACCGTGGCGGACTTGGCAGCCGCCGGGGGCATGTGGCAATCCTGGCAGACGATGCCCCCCTTGCCGTGCGGCCCCTCCTTCCACTCCAGGTGGGTGGCCTTCACCCACTGGCCGTAGGGGTCCTTTTCGTTGTGGCAGGTGCCGCAGAACTCGGCGGTCTGGAGGAAGGGGTTGACGGCGATCTTGTGGAAGGGGCTCTCCACCCCGGGAACGCGGTTCCCATGCTTGGTCTTGCCAGGCTCGGAGATCCAATTGAAATTGAAGGGGGTGTCCCCCTCGAAGCCGGTGAGGGTGTGGCAAAGGTCGCACGCAACGCTTTCGTTGGCGCGGCTCCCTTTATCGGGGTGGGGCGGAGGCACATCGCCCGCAAGGAAGGCGAGGGGGGCGTGGCACCCGTTGCAGCCGGCCTTGACCCCGGCCACCTTGGGCTCCTTTTCCGCGTGGGGCACGGCCAGCTGGAAATACTCGATCTCATCCCAGTGGTGGGTGTAACACTGCGACATCATCATCTGTTCGTGCTGGCGGGAGAGGTCCACGTGGCATGGGGCGCACGCCTTGGGGCTCTGGTAGTCCTCGTAGGCGCGGGTCCCCAAGGCGGCGTCCCCGGCCTTCGGGGCCTCGGCCGCTCCAGCGGCCGAGGCGCACGCAACGGCCAGGATGCAAAGGAACGCTTTCATCATCGTCCTCCTCGTGATGAAATTCACAAAAAGTATAGCATGGCGCCCCATCAAGGGGCCGGTTCGGCGGAGGCCCGGGCGATGCAGCTTTCGAGGTCGGCGCGGACCCGCGCCATCAGGTCCGGGACCGAAACGCTCTTGTCCAGCGGGATCTCCTCTCCGAAGCAAACCTTCACCACCCCCCCCCGGATCCGGTGTCCGCTCTTGCCGATGACGGCGTCGGCCCCATGGATCCCCAGGGGGAGGATGGGGGCCCCCGTGGCACGCGAGAGGAGAAAGCCCCCTTTTTTGAACGGGAGGAGCCCCTCGACGGTGGAGCGGGTCTCCTCGGGAAACAGAAGGATGGAGAGCCCCTCCCGGAGCTCTTCCTTGGCCCGTTTGAAGGTGGCCAGGGCGGTGGAGCGGTCGGCCCGGTCCACGGGGATGAAGCCGGCCGCCGACATCGCCCACCCCAGGAAGGGGATCCGGAACAAACTTTTCTTCGCCAAAAAGACGATCCGGTCGGGCACCGCGACGAAGATGACGGGGATGTCGACCAAACTGCGGTGGTTGGGCATGATCACCCTGGGCCGGCCTGCGGGCACGGCGTTGATCACCTCCACCTTCACCCCCCAGCAGAAGAGCATCCCCCGGGCCCAGAGGCGGCCGCACCGGTTCATGCTCCAGCCACGGGGCGGAATGAACGCGAACAGGATGCTCACCAGCCCCCAGAAGACCGTGAGGACGGCGGCGGCGGACCATTTGAACAGGAACGACATCGCCCGCATTGTACCATCCCGGTCTCCCACCCCTTGACATGACCTCGGGGCGGGCCTATAATAGCACTATGGAAACTATTTTGGTATACATAGTTTCTTCCCCGGTGGGTTCCCGGTGAGAACCGCAGCGGAACCCGTCCGCGCCCGCATCCTCGACGCGGCCCAGGCCCGGTTCTTCGCCCACGGATTCAGCCGCGCGACCATGGACGAGCTGGCGGCCGACCTCGGGATGAGCAAGAAGACCCTCTATCTCCATTTTCGGTCGAAAGACGCCCTGTTGGAGGGGGTGATGGACCGCTTCACCTGCGGGATCGCCGAGTCCATGGACACCATTCTGGCCGACCCATCCCTCGATTTTCCCTCCCGCACCGCACGCCTCCTGGAGACCCTTGGCCGCCGGATTGCCCTGCTGGACCGCCACTTCATCGAGGACTTGAACCGGCAGGCGCCGCAGATCTGGAAAAAGGTCGAGGATTTTCGGCGGGACCGCATCTTCAGCGTTTTCGGCTCCCTGATCCGCGAAGGCGCGGCCAAGGGCCACTTCCGGAAGGACCTGGACCCCGACCTCATCCTTCAGATCTATTTCCTTTCGATCCAGAACGTCCTCCACCCCCGCACCCTGTCCACCCTCCCTCATTCGGCCGCTCAGGTCTTCCAAACCCTGCTGTCGGTCCTCTTCGAGGGGATGCTGACCGACCGCGGCCGGCGGCGATTCGCCGTCCGGCGCTGAAAGGAGCCTCCATGCAAATGATCCTCTCCCTCCTCCTGGCCTGCTTCGCGCTGACGGCTTGCTCTCCCGACCCGGCCGCCGGCCCGATCCGCGCCTCGGGCACCCTGGAGGCCGACGAGGTCAATGTTTCGGCCAAGGTTTCAGGGCAAATCGTAACAATGAAGGCGGAGGAGGGATTGTTGGTGGAAGCCGGCGATGTTCTGGCCCTCATCGACCGGGAGGCGCTGGACCTCCAGCTCCGCCAGGCCGAAGCGGGGGTGGCCCTGGCCCAGGCCCAGCTGGCCCTTTTCCTCAGCGGGGCCCGCGCCGAAGACATTCGCGCCGCCGAGGAAGCGGTCACGCAGGCCGAGGCCCCGCTGGCCCAGGCGGAGGCCGATTTCAAGCGCATGGAACGGCTGTTCGCCTCGGCCTCCGTCACCCGCAAACAGCGCGACGACGCCGAAACGCGCCTCATCCTGGCGCGCGCCCAAACCGAGGCGGCCCGGGAGAACCTCGCCAAGATGCGCCGCCTGGCCCGCCCGGAGGAGGTCCAGGCCGCCAGGGCCCGCGTGGAGCAGGCCCGCGCCCAGGCGGATTTCATTCGCAAAACCATCGCCGATTGCACCGTCACCGCGCCCGTCGCCGGCACCATCACCCGCGCGCCCCTCGAGGCCGGCGAGACGGCGGCGGTCGGAAGCATCGTGGCCACCATCGCCCGGCTCGAGCACGTCCACGTCAAGGTCTACCTCACCGAGCGGGATGTCCCCTCGGTTCGCCTCGGCGCGCAGGCGGCCGTGGCCATCGATGCCTTTCCCGGCCGGAGGTTTCCCGGGACCGTGACGTGGATCTCCCCGGCGGCGGAATTCACACCCAAGAACGTCCAGACGCAGGAGGACCGCGTCAAACTCGTCTTCGCCGTCAAGGTGGAAATGGACAACCCCGACGGACTGCTCAAGCCCGGCGTGTACGCCGATGTGGAAATTCCGAGGGCACCCCAACGATGATGGCAAGCTTTAGATGTCAGCGTTCAGGGTTCACGTTCCATGCTCCCAGTCACCCTATCGCTCTTATTGGCTTCTCAACGGGAAACTTGGAACTTGGAACCTGGAGTTGATCATGACTCCTGCCGTCGAACTTCACTCCCTTTCCAAACATTACGGCTCGCGGGTGGCCCTGGACCGCCTCGACCTGGTCGTTGCCAGAGGCGAGATGTTCGCGCTGGTGGGACCAGACGGGGCGGGGAAAACCACGCTGATCCGCCTCTTGTGCGGCCTGATTCCACCGACCGGCGGGAGCGCCGCCCTGCTGGGGCTGGATGTCCGTCGCGACATCGCTGCCATCCGTCGGCGCATCGGCTACCTCTCCCAACGCTTCTCCCTCTACGGCGATCTCACGGTGGATGAAAACATCGAATTCTTCGCCGAGATCCACGGCGTGCGGGAATTCCGCGCGCGCCGCGACGAGCTGCTGGCGTTCACCCGAATGGCGCCATTCCGCGCCCGCTTGGCGGAGAAGCTGTCCGGCGGCATGAAGCAGAAACTCGCCCTGGCCTGCACCCTCGTCCACACTCCGGAGGTGTTGTTCCTAGATGAACCGACCACGGGGGTGGACCCGGTGTCCCGGAGGGACTTCTGGACGATCCTCTCCGACCTCCTCAAGACCGGGCTCACCATCGTCATGAGCACCCCCTACCTGGACGAGGCGGAGCGTTGCGGACGCGTAGGCCTGCTCCACGCGGGACGGTTCCTCGCCGTGGACACCCCGGCGGGCCTGAAGGAGCTCATGCGCGGCACCGTGGCCGAGGTGGCCGTCACCCCCCTGGACGGGGCGGCCGACTGGCTGCGCGGTCGGGCGGGCGTGCGGGAAGTCCAAACCTTCGGCGACCGGTTGAGTTTGGTCCTGGAGGATGGAGCGGCCCTGGGGCCGCTGGTCGACGGACTGCGCGCGGGCCGCTTCCGGATCGACGCGGCCCGGCCCGTTCCACCCTCTCTGGAGAACATCTTCATCTCATTGTTGCAGAGCGGAGGCAGATCATGAACAGAAGTTCAGAGCGGAAGGTTCAGATCGCAGAGCACGGCAATGCCCTTGGCAAAGCGCCTGCCGCTTATCGCATTCCGCTCACCGACCGTTTTTCTATTTTGATATATTTGGCGGGGCGCGGGATGCGGAGAGCGGCAAGGGGATGGCGGATAGCAGGGCTCCTGCTGCTGCTTGCACTCGCCTCTGCGGCGTTCGCTGAGGAACCCCGCCGGTTGTCGCTCGACGAGGCGGTGGCGCTGGCGCTGGAGAACCACCGCTCCCTGCACGCGGTCCGGATGCGCTCCGAGGCCGCCGATGCCCGCCTGGCTGAGGCGAAAGCGGAGGCCGGCCCCACCGCCGAGATCGCGGGAGGATACGCCTACCGGAGCTCCGTCCCCGAATTCACCCTCCCGGCCTCCGGCTCGGTGACCCTCAACCCCTCCATCAACAACTCCTACCAGCTACTGATCACCGCGCGCCAGCCGGTGTATACCGGAGGCCGCCTCTCCGGGGCCCGGGACGCCGCCCAGGCCCAGGCGTTCGCCGCGCGCGAGGACTTCTCCGGCCGGTGCGCCGATCTCGTCCTGGCGGTCCGCCGCGCCTACTGGGACCTGGTGCGCTTGGCGGAAGAACGGCGGGTCGTCGACGATGACGTGTCCATGGTCAAGGCGCACCTGGACGATGTGGAACGCCTCCTGGCCGAGGGGATGGCCACCGCCAGCGACCAGTTGAAAGTCGAGGCCCGCCTCTCCGCCGCCCAATTCCGGCGCATCGCCGCCGGCCACGCGGTCCGGTCGGCCTCGATGGCGCTGGCGGACCTGACCGGCCTGCCGCTGGACGCGCCGATCGAGCCCGTCACTCCCCTACCCGCTCCGGCCGACCCCCTCCCCCCCGTCGGCGCCATGGCCGACCAGGCACAAGAGGGCCGGCCGGAACTGCGCGCCCTTCGCCTTAGGTTGGAGGCGGCCCGCGCCGCGGCGCGCGTAGCGCGCGCGGAACGCCTGCCCCAGGTCTCGCTGGCCGCCCATTATCATTACGGCCGTCCCAACAACCGCATCTTCCCCGCCGAGGACCGGTTCAACGGCACCTGGGACTTCGGGGTCGGCGTTTCCCTCGACCTGTGGGACGGCGGGGCGGCCGCCCAGCGGGTCCGACAGGCCGAGGCGAACATGCGGGAGGCCGAGGACGCCCTCGCGCTCGCCTCCGCCGCCGTCGACCTGGAGGTGCGGCGGGCCTATCTGAGCGTGGAGGATTCCCGGGCCATGATCGCGGTGGCGGCCACCGGCATCGTTCAGGCGAGCGAGGACCTGCGCGTGACCCGGGAGCGCTTTCTCGAAGGGCTGGTCCTCAACGCCGAAGTGCTGGACGCCGAGGTGGCCCTCCTGGAGGCCCGCCTCCGCCACACCCAGGCGCTGACCGCCCACGCCTCCGCCCTGGCCGCCCTCGACCGGGCGGCGGGACGATAACGTATGCACTGGTCCAAGTTCCAGGGTTCAGGTTCCAGGTTGGAGAAGAGCATTGCACTTTTACTCTCAACTCTGAACGCTCAACTCTGATCTATGGACGCCATCACCGTCCGCGATCTGAGCAAGCGCTTCGGCCCCTTCAAGGCCGTGGACGGCGTGAGCTTCACGGTTCGCCGGGGGGAGATCTTCGGGTTCCTGGGGGCCAACGGCGCCGGCAAGTCCACGACCATCCGGATGCTCTGCGGACTGCTGGAGCCCTCCTCCGGCAGCGCGGTGGTGGCGGGGCACGACGTCCGCAGGGAACCCGACCGTGTGAAGGAGCGGATCGGCTACCTGTCCCAGAGGTTCTCGCTCTACGAGGACCTCACCGTGGCCGAGAACCTCCGCTTTTTCGGCGGGATCTACGGCCTGGCGAACCAGCGGCTCGCCGAGCGCTCCGCCTGGGCGGTGGCAATGGCGGGGCTGGACGGGCGCGAGGGGACCCTTGCGCGCGACCTGGCCGGCGGCTGGCGCCAGCGCCTCGCCCTCGGCTTTGCCCTTCTCCACGAGCCGGAGATCCTTTTTCTGGACGAGCCCACGGGGGGGGTGGACCCCGTCTCCCGCCGCGCCTTCTGGACCCTCATCCAGTCGCTCGCGCGGGCCGGCACGACCGTCTTCGTCACCACCCACTTCCTCGACGAGGCGGAGTACTGCCAAACCGTCACCCTCATCCACGCCGGGCGCCTGGTGGATTCCGGCAGTCCCCGGCAATTGAAGGAGGAGCACCTCCGCACCCCCATCCTCGAGATCGAGTGCGACCGCGTCGTCGAGGCCATGCGCCTCCTGCAGGCCCAGGAATGGGTGGAAGAGACCACCGTCTTCGGCCCCCTCCTCCACGCCGCCGTGCCCGACGAGGCCGCCGTCCGCTCGCGCCTGCCGGGCCTCCTGGCGAAGCACGGCATTACCCTGCGTCGCGTGGAACGGATCCTTCCGTCGTTGGAAGATGTCTTCATCCATCTGATCGAACGCAAGAACCGAGAGACGAGAGAGGAGAGACGGGAGGCGTGAGTCCGCCTATGCCTGCGCCTCTGGCTTGCCCGCTTGCCCGCTTTCCGGCGTCCCGGCGGAACGGAGGCCGGCATGTGGCATAGGGCCCTCGCCTTGGCGAAAAAGGAGCTGCGGCAGGTGCGTCGCGACCGGCGGACCCTGGCCGTGCTTCTCCTCATCCCGCCGCTGTGGCTGGTGCTCTTCGGCTACGCGCTCAACTTCGACGTCCAGCACCTGCGAATGGGGGTGCTGGACCACGACGGAACGCCCCAGAGCCGCGAGTTCGCCGCCCGATTCGGCCGAACCGAGTATTTCGACTTCGTCCGCGGCCTGGAGCGGTCGGAGGAGGCCGACCGGGCGCTGGCCCGCGAAGAGCTCGCCGTCGTCCTGGCCATCCCGCCGGGGTTCGCGGACGCCCTGGCCGCGGGCCGCGAGGCGCGGGTCCAGGTCCTCCTCGACGGCTCGAACTCCGCCATCGCCGGCGCGGCGGCCGGCTACGCCGCGGCCATCGCCCGCGAGGCCTCGGTGGCGCTCGCCGTCGAATCCATCCAGCGCCGCGGCGCGACCGCGCCGGCCCCGCCGATCGATTTCCGCCCCCGCGTGCGGTACAATCCGGAGCTCAAGAGCGCCATGTTCTTCCTGCCCGGCCTCATGGCCTTCATCCTCACCCTCACCGCCGTGGTCTCCATCGCCCTCTCCATCGTCCGGGAGCGGGAGCGGAACACCATGGAACAGCTGGCCATCTCCCCGGTCACCTCGCTCGAGCTCATCCTGGGCAAGACCCTCCCCTATCTGGCCATTGCCCTCGGCGCGGGCGCCCTCGTCCTGCTGGCGGGACGGGCCCTGTTCGGGGTGGTCGTGACGGGCAGCCACGGCATGCTCCTCGTCGCGACCCTGGTCTTCCTGACCGCCTGTCTCGGCATCGGCATGCTCATCTCGTCGCTCGTGGAGACGCAGCAGGCCGCCTTCCAACTGGCCCTGCTGGCGGTCCTGCTCCCCTCGTTCCTCCTCTCCGGGTTCGTCTTCCCCATCCGCAACATGCCGGCCGCGGTCCAGACCATCACCCTGCTGGTTCCGGCCCGCTACTACCTGGTCGTCCTGCATGACATCATCCTCAAGGGGTCCGGACCGGCCGCGTACGGGCTGCAGCTGGTCTCCCTGGCCCTCTTCGCCGCCCTCACCCTCGCCGTGGCGGCGGCCCGCATGGCTCGACAAAGGAGGGCGGGGCGATGAGGACCGTCTGGTGCCTCATCGTCAAGGAATTCCAGCAGTTCCGGCGGGACCCCAAGATGTTCCCCATCGTCTTCGTCGCCCCCATCCTCCAGCTCATCATCCTGGGCTATGCCGCCAACATGGATGTGGAGTCCATCCCGACGGCCCTGCTCGACCGGGACCGCACGCCACAGAGTCGGGCCTTGGCCGAGGCCTTCGGTGCCTCCGGCCACTTCGTCTTCACCGCGGCCGTCGAGACGGAGGACGAGCTCGACCGGCTCATGGACAGCGGCTCCGCCTCCATGGGCCTGGTCATCCCGAAGGGCTACGCGGACGACCTGGCCGCGGGACGGACGGCGGCGGTCCAATGGATAGCCGACGGATCCGACACCACCGCCGCCACCTCCGGGCTGAACTACGCTTCCGCGATCGCCGCGAACCATGCGGCAAAGATGCTGGAAGGCGGGAACGCGGGAAGGCGGGAAGGCTCCCCCAACCAACCTGAAGAAACTGCTAATCTCGCAACTTCCTCGGCCTTCGGCCTTCAGCCTTCAGCCTTAAGCCATCCGCCATCCGCCGGCATCGCGGCGGTGATGCGGATCTGGTACAACCCCGACCTCAAGAGCCGCGTTTTCATGGTCCCCGGCGTTCTGGGGCTCTTGCTCATGGTGGTGACGATGATGCTCACCTCGCTGGCCATCGTCAAGGAGCGGGAGGTCGGCACCATGGAGCAGATCATCGTCACCCCCATCCGCCCCTGGCAGTTCATCGCGGGCAAGCTGACCCCCTACACCCTGATGGGGCTGGTGGACATGATCCTGGTCCTCCTCGTCACCACCCTCTGGTTCCGGGTCCCCGTGCGCGGATCCTGGGTCCTGCTGGTGGCCCTGACGATGGCCTACCTCCTGACCACCCTCGGCCTGGGGCTGTTGGTCTCCACCGTCAGCCGGACCCAGCAGCAGGCCATGATGACGGCCGCCTTTTTCGTGATGATGCCCATGATCTACCTCTCGGGCTTCGTCTTTCCCATCGCCAACATGCCCGCCCCCATCCAGGCGGTCACCTATGCCCTGCCTCTCCGCTACTACTTCGTCATCGTCCGCGGCATTTTCCTCAAGGGGGCCGGCCTGCCCGACCTGTGGGACGAGGCCGCCGCCATGGTCGCCCTCGGGGCGGTGATTTTCACCCTGGCAGCGATGCGGTTCCAGAAGAGAATAGGCTGAAGGAGAATGCGGACGGCGTTCGAGGGGCCAAGCTGCCCGGCGGCCCGCTGCGGCCTACTCGGTGTATAGTTTCAGCACCGACTCGACGGCCGCCATGCAGACGGGGCAGAAGTCCTGATACGACTTGGAGAACATCCGGCAGTCCTGGGAGGAACGCCAGATCCCCTTTTCCTTGTAGCCCCCGCCCTCGAACGCTCCGACCGCTCCGGCGTATTTCGCCTCGGCGGGCGTGGGGATCGGCACGCCAGCGGTGGCGAAGCCCTTCCACTTGAGGTTCCGCAGGTCCTGGGTGAGGTTGGGTTCCCACGGCTCCACTCCGGGCTTGTAGAATTCCTCGGCCATCCCGGCGGTGAAGTACTCGTCGGCCAGCCCGGCGAAGGCATGGCCGAACTCATGGATGAACACATAGTCGTCGTACTCGTTGTCCGAGACGAAAATGGAGAACTGGTTGAAGATGCCCCCCCCGCCGTACCGGCTGAAGTTGACCATGACCAGGAGGGCGTCGTAGGGGACCAGCCCGGCCAGATCGCGCAGGGCGCGGCCGTCCTCGCTGGTGAGATAGCGGGCGGAGCCGAAGGTGTTGAAGGAGCATCCCGCCGGGGAAGCGCCGTGGCGCCCCTTGAGCGGCTCGTCGGGGCCCGTCACCGGAGAGGCGGGAAGCACCAGCCGGACCGAGATGCGGTCGGCGTACCGGTCGAAGGGCCGCGCCGCCAGGAGCATGGCGGTGAACCGCATCCCGTCGGCCACGGCCTTCTCCGCGTCCCCCGCCGTGTAGCCCTCGGCGATGACGGCGATGTCCAAGGCCGTCGCGGGGTCGCCGGCGTCCCGGAGGACGCGGACCGGCACCCCCTCCAGCCGCCGGTCGGGCCGGATGTTGGGGTCGGCCGGGTCGATGAACTGGGAATAGAGCTCGTGGAAGATGTTGCGCTCGTCCCGCTTGGCGATGACCAGCTGGGCGGCCGCCCGGGGCATGGGAACCAGCAGGGGCTCCACAAAGCCGCGGGAAACGGCCTTGGCTTCGTTGGTGGCCTGCCACTCCCCGAACAGCGTGCAGAACCCCCGCGAGTAGAGGAGCGCATTGGTGGCCAAGTCGTAGAGCCGCGCCTGATGGCATCCCAGGTTGGTGGGGTCGAGCAGGTGGACCTGGGAGCCGGCCCAGACCCCTTCCCGGCGCATTTCCAGGAGGGCATACCCCTCCTCCGTCGCGCTCCCGTGATGGACGAGGTCCACCCGCAGGGTCGTGCCGTCGAACCGTTCGTCGAAGCTCTCGGCGGCCAGGACGGCCGCCAGGCCGAGCAGGAGAAGGAAGGTCTTCATGGGCTCATTCTATCACCTGAACATAAAATATGAGTGCGTTTTGGCTGTGATATAATTTGTTGTTATGATCGGAACGGATCTGAATCCGCGGGAGCGGGAGGTCCTGAGGGCCGTGGTGACCCACTACATCGCCACCGGGGAGCCCATCTCGTCGCGATTCATCACCAAGCTGGACGGGTTCGCCTGGTCCTCCGCCACCATCCGCAACGTGATGCTGGACTTGGAGGAGAAAGGATACCTCGCCCAGCCCCATGTCAGCGCCGGACGGGTCCCCACGGACGCCGGGTTCCGCTTCTACATTCAGGAGCTCCTGCGCGAGGGGCTCAAGGATACCCGTCCGCTCCCCCAGATCCGCGACAATCTCACGGGCAGCGAATACCTTCGGCTCGTGGAGGCGGTCCCCCGTCTCATCGCCTCCCTGTCGCACCAGATCGGCCTCATCATGGCCCCGCACTTCGGCCACATCCCCCTGCGCAGCATGGACCTCATTCCGGTGGACGAAGGGCAGGTGCTGGTGGTGCTGGTGGCCCGGTCCGGGAACATCCTCAACAAGCTCATCCGGACCGCCACCCCCTTCTCCCGGGAAGAACTGACCCAGCTCTCCAACTACCTCACCACCCGCTTCACGGGACGCACCCTCGTCCAGGTGCGCCAGCACCTGCGCGAAGCCCCCCCCGAGGAGGGGCTCGACGGACGCATGGCCCCCGTCGGCCTCACCCTATCCGAACGCCTCCTGGAGACCCTGGCGCAGGACGAGGAGTTCCTCATGGAGGCCGACCTGACCCACGAGCCGTCCATGCACCTGCTCATGAGCATCCGACGCAATCTTCGTGAGCGGGCCCGCCTCATGGAGCTGCTCAACTCCTGCATCGAGAGCACCCGCACCCGCGTGGTCCTCGGAGAGGAGTCCCCGTTCACGGCCGACCACGGCTGCGCCCTCGTGGCCACCCGCTACTCCGTGGGCGATCTCTCCACGGGGGCCGTGGGCATCATCGGCCCCCGGGCGATGCCCTACCACCTGGTCATCCCCATCGTGGAGGAGACCGCCCGCCAGCTGACCCAGAAGATGACCGCCCCGGGAGGGCATGCATGATCGACGACACCCCCGTCAACGACGAGGAGATCCTGGGCATCGAGTTCGTGGATTCCGGCGAGGCGCCGACGGCATTATCCGAGTCCGCCCCCGCCGCCGCCCCGGGTCCGGAGCCCGCCGCCGGCCCAGAATCGGAACCCCTGCGGCGGGAACTGGAGGAACTGCGGGACCGGCACCTCCGCCTGGCCGCCGAGATGGAGAACTTGAAGAAGCGGCTGCAGAAGGAGCGGGACGAGTTCCTCCAGTTCGGCCTCATGAACTTCCTCAAGGAGTTCCTCCCGATCCTCGACAACCTCAAGCGGGCCGTGGAGCAGGGGGACCCGCAGGACCCGCTGTATGAAGGGCTGGCCCTCATCCTCCGCCAGACCGAGGGGCTCCTGGCCCGATCGGGCGTCACGCCGGTCGAGGCGGCCGAGGGGGCCCCGTTCGACCCGTTCTTCCACGAGGCGCTCAGCACCCAGCCGACGGAGGGGATCGATCGCCCCGTCCTCGGCAAGGTCTTCCAGACCGGCTACTTCCTCAACAGCCGCCTCATCCGACCGGCCCTCGTGCTGGCCCTCGTCCCCCCCTCCCAAGGCGGAACCGAATGAGCAAGATCCTGGGCATCGACCTGGGCACCACCAACTCCTGCGCGGCCATCGTCGAGATGGGCCAGCCGCGCGTCATCCCAAACCGCGAGGGGAGCCGCACCATGCCCTCCATCGTGGCGTTCACCCCGGACGGCGAGCGCCTGGTGGGGAACATCGCCAAGCGGCAGATGATCACCAACCCCGCCAACACCATCGTCGGCGTCAAGCGCCTCATCGGGCGGAAATTCTCCTCGCCCGAGATCCAAAGCACCCGCCGGCTCCTCAGCTACAACCTCCAGCCGGCCGCCAACGACGACATCCGCGTCCAGGCGGCCGACAAGACCTTCAGCCCCGAGGAGATCTCCGCCCTCGTCCTGGGCGAGATCAAGGCCTACACCGAGGACTACCTGGGCGAGAAGGTTTCACAGGCCATCATCACCGTCCCGGCCCACTTCAACGACAGCCAGCGGCAGGCCACCAAGGACGCCGGGCGCATCGCGGGGCTGGAGGTGATGCGCATCATTAACGAGCCCACCGCCGCCTCTCTGGCCTACGGTTTGGACAAGAAGGGCATCCACACCGTGGCCATCTACGATTTGGGCGGGGGCACCTTCGACATCTCCATTCTCCAGGTCGGCGAGGGGGTCTTCGAGGTCAAGGCCACCTCGGGCGACACCTTCCTCGGCGGGGAGGACTTCGACAACGCCCTCGTCCAGTGGCTTCTGGAGGAGTTCCTGCGGGAGACGCGCACCGACATCGCCAAGGACCTGATGGCCCTCCAGCGCATCCGCGAGGCGGCCGAAAAGGCCAAGTGCGAACTTTCCTTCAGCGAGGCGGCCGAGATCAGCCTCCCCTTCCTGGCCATGGACGGCTCCACGCCCCTGCACATGAACCGCACCCTCACCCGAACCTTTTTCGAGCAGCTGGTGGAGGGGCTCGTCCAGCGGACCAAGGTCCCCTGCCAGGACGCCCTCAGCATGGCCGGGCTCCAGCCCGATCAGGTGGACGTGGTCCTGCTGGTGGGCGGCCAGACCCGGACGCCGCGCGTCCAACGATTCGTCGAGGAGCTCTTCCGCAAGCCCCCCTCCCGCGAGATCAACCCCGACGAGGTGGTGGCCATCGGGGCCGCCCTCCAGGGGGGCGTCCTCCAGGGCGAAGTCAAGGACATCGTCCTGCTCGACGTCACCCCCCTCTCCATGGGCATCGAGACGCGCGGGGGCATCTACACCCGCATCATCCCGCGCAACACCACCATCCCCACCAAACGCAGCCAGATCTTCACCACCGTCGTGGACAACCAGTCGGTGGTGGAGATCCACATCCTCCAGGGCGAGCGCGAGATGGCCAAGGACAACAAATCGCTCGGCAAGTTCACCCTCGTGGGCATCCCCGCCGCCCCGCGCGGCGTCCCGCAGGTGGACGTCACCTTCGCCATCGACGCCAACGGCATCGTCCAGGTCTCCGCGCGCGACCTCGCCACCGGCCTGGAACAGTCGATCCAGGTCAACCCCGCCTCGGGGCTCACCAAGGACGAGATCGATTCCATCATCAAGGAGGGCGAATCCCACGCCAAGGAGGACGCCCTCCGCCGCGAGGTGCGCGAGCTGCAGAACAAGGTGGAGGGGATGTTCTACTCCAACCAGAAGGTCTTCCAGGAGTTCTCCACCCTCCTCACCGCCGACGACCGGGACAAGACCGGGGCGCTGCTGAAAGAGGTTCAGGTTCAGATGCAGTCCTCCTCCAAGACCGAGCTCAACGAGGCGGTGGCCAAACTCCGCGTCATTTCCCAGATCCTCACCTCGGTCATGCTCTACAAGCCCGCGCCCGGCATGGGCGGCGACGGCAAGGGGTAGCCGGCGGCGATGGCGGAACGGGACTACTACGCGATTCTGGGGGTCGACCGCGAGGCCACCCCGGAAGAGATCAAGAAGGCCTACCGGCAGGCCGCGCTGAAACATCACCCCGACCGCAACCCCGGGGACCGCGAGGCCGAGGAGAAGTTCAAGGCCGCAGCGGAGGCCTACGCCGTCCTCTCGGACCCCGAGAAGCGGGCCCGCTACGACCGGTTCGGCTCCGCGGCGGCCCCGGGCGAAGGGTTCACGGGCTTCGACCCCACCGTCTTCTCTCCCTTCCAAGACATCCTGGGCGACCTGTTCGGCTTCGGCGACCTGTTCGGGCGGGGCCGGAGGCCCGAGGGCGCCGTTCGGGGCGGGGATCTGCGCTACGACCTGGAGCTGTCCTTCCGGGACGCCGTCCAGGGGACCCGGCGCGCCATCGAGGTCCCCCGGCTCGAGGCCTGCGCTTACTGCGGGGGGACGGGGCATCCCCCGGGCAGCCGCCCCGAGGCGTGCTCGGCCTGCAAGGGGCGCGGCGAGATCCTCTACCGACAGGGGTTCCTCTCCGTCGCCCGCACCTGCCCGCAGTGCGGAGGAGAGGGCCGCCTCCACAAGGACCTATGCGCGAAGTGCCGCGGGCGCAAGCGTCTGGAGAGAACCAAGACGCTCGACCTGACCATCCCCCCCGGCGTCGCGGACGGCACCACGCTGCGCCTGACCGGCGAGGGCGAGGGGGGGGTCCACGGGGGCCCGCCGGGCGACCTCTACGTGGTCCTCCACGTGGCCGAGGACGAGGTCTTCCGGCGGCAGGGCGACGACCTCCACCTGGAGGTGGACCTCCCCATGACGCTGGCCGCCCTCGGGACCGAGGTGGAGATCCCCACCATCGAGGGGAGCGAGAAGCTCGAAATCCCCGCGGGCGTCCAACCCTCCGAGGTGATCCGGCTGAAGGGGAAGGGGGTGCCGCACCTGAAGGGGTCGGGGCGCGGCGACCTGTTCGTCCATGTGAAGGTGCTCGTCCCCAAACGGCTGAACAAGGAGCAGAAGCGCCTCCTCGAGGAGTTCCAGAAGACCCTCAAGGAGCCCAAGGATTTCATCGGGAAGGTGCGGGACCTGTTTAACTGAACGCGCAACGGCGCAAAGGCGCAACAGCGCTCCCCCCAATATGCAAGCCCGGGAAGAAGGATGCGTTCAGCGCATGAACTTCGCTGCTGCGCATTTGTGCTGTTGAGCCCTTGCGCATTTGCGCACCTGTCCATTTGCGCCGCCGCGCTCTACGGCTCGATCTTGACCTTCAACTTGATCCGGAACTCGATCTCGGTGACCCCCGCAAGGTCCACGGAGGAGATGACCACCGGCACCTCCACCTCCCGGACGAGGAGGTCCCTCGACCCGGCGGCCGGGACGGTCGGCGCCGGGACCCTGGGCAAGGGCGGCGGGGGCGTCGCCGGAACGGGCCCCTTGCCGGCCTTCATCTGCCGCTCGAGTTTCTCCGCGGCCAGGGGGGCAGGCTCGAGTTCGGACGAGGGGGGGCCCAGCACCGGCGCGGGGGCCAGGTCCAGGAAGGCCGCCTTTCCGGAATCGGTTTGGATCGGCATGGATTCGAACGGGGCGGGTTCCGGGGGAGGCGGCGCGGGAAAGTCCTCGAAGGGCAGACCCTCGTCGGCCATGGTTCCCCCCGGGGGCGGCTCGGGGGGCACTGTCTCCATGGCCGGCGGGGCGGGGGCGAACGGCCGGGGCGGGACGGGGGCGGGGGGTTCCTCGAACGGCCCCGGCTCCGGGCCCGCGAGGCGATGGGCGTCGTCCACAACGCCGAACGGCTCGGGGGGTGCGGGGGGGATCGCGGGCGGAGCCGCGGCGGGCGCCGGCAGATCCTCGAAGGGGGCCCCGGGGCCGCCGGGCATGGCGGGGGCCGGAGGGGAGATCTCTTCGAAATCGAATTCCTCGCCTTCGAAGGCGAAACTTTTCTTGTCGGCGGGCTCCTCCTTCTCCCAGAGGGCCTCCAGCGGGTCCTTGTCGTTCCCCATGAGCGATCCACCCCCTTTGCGCGGGTCCGCGGGTTCGGCGTGCGGAATGAGCACGATGTCCTTTTCGCTGATATCCTCGCCGGGCGCCACCCCATACTGCCGCGCCAAGCGCTTGAGGACGATCTTCGTCAGGGCCTTGAGCGTGGCCTCCACGTTGAAGCCCGTGGTGGCGATGGCTTCGAACCACGGGACCTGGTACTCGTTGAGGCGGGCGTTCAACTCCTCGACCGGAAGGAGGTCGGGAAGGTCCCGCTTGTTGTACTGCATGACGTGGGGAAAATGCTCCAGGGAGGTCCCCATCAGCCCCAAGTTCTCCTTGAGGTTGGCCCAGGACTCCAGGTTGGAGTCGATCGCGAAGTCCTGGCTGTCCGCCACAAAGACCACCCCGTCGGCCCCCTTGAGGACGAGCTGGCGGGTGGAGTTGTAGTAGACCTGGCCGGGGACGGTGTAGAGCTGAAGACGGACCTTCATCCCCTTGATGGTGCCGAGGTCGAGGGGAAGGAAGTCGAAAAAGAGCGTCCGATCCTGGTTCGTGGCCAGGGAGATCATCTTGCTCTTGGAGTTGCTGGGGAGCGAGTCGTAGATGAACTTCAGGTTGGTCGTCTTCCCGCACAGACCGGGCCCGTAGAAGACGATCTTGGTGGTGACCTCCTTGGTGCCGTAATTGAAAAGGACCATCGCCCCTCTATCCTATCATAAAGGCCCCGGGGAAGCCATGGCCGGGGCCGCCCCGCTCAGCCGCGGGCCATCCCCGCGAACGCCGCCGCCCCGGCGACGAGGAAGACCGCCAGGATGAAGAGGAAGTTCAGCGCCAGGATCGAGATCACGGCGATCCCCACGAACTTCCAGAACGACTTCTGCGCCGCCAGCGCCCGCTCGAGACCGGCCACCGGCTCGGTCCGCAGCATCGCCTGGATGCCGGAGGCGTAGCGCATGAGGTAAAGCGAGGGGAAAAAGTAAAGGAGGCCCATCAGGATATAGAGTGCCCCGAACCCGAGCCCCAGCGCCGCTCCCATCCCGGCGCCCCACTCCCCCGCCATCCCCGCGATGGAGCCGGCGAACCCCATGAGGGCGACCACGGCCAGCCCCCCCACCACCGCCAGGCCGGCGAAGACGAACCCCATCACCGCGAGGAAGAAGACCCAGGGCCGCGTCTGCCTAAGCGCCAGCACCATGGCCGGGGTGATTGGATGGACGGGAGGTTCCGGAGGGACGGTATGAGGAGTTTCCGGGATCTGGCTCATTCGGCACCTCGCTCGACGACGGTCCCCCTCATTGTAGCACCAGGGACAAAAAAGCGGGGGACGGGGGGCCCCCCGCTGGTTCATCGTCAGCGGCGGCGTTAACGCTTGAGCTGCGCGGCGGCCTGCCCCTCGGCGTGCGGGCACTTTGGGGGGGCCTCGGCCTTCTGGTCCTTGCAGCAGGGCTTGGGGCAACCGGCTTTGGCCCCGGCCTTCTCATGGTGCTTGCAGCCGTCTTTCTTGCCGCAGCCGGCTTTGTCGTCCAGCGTGCATCCGGCCTTCCCCCCGTGCCGGCCGCACCCTTCCTTGGCCATCCCGGCAAAATGCTCCTGGACGGCCTTGACGGTCTCCGCGTGGGCGGCGGTCACGGTGAGTTTCACGCCGTTGTCGGTGTTGACCACCTCGAACTTGGCGTCCTTCATCCAGGCGCAACAATCGCCCTTCGAGGCCTCGGTCTGGCCCTGGTGGCCGTCGGCGGCCACCAAGACGCCGGCGGCGATGAAGGGAAGGAGGAACAGGGTGGCTTTCTGCATGCGAATGCTCCTTTGGATTCCTTAGTATTTTGCCTATTCTACAGGGGCAATGCGAAAGATGCAAGCATTGTTCCATGGCGGCCGCTCCGTTCCTCCCTGCGAACCCCGGGGCCGGGCCGCTGGGGGGGCCGGGCTCGTCTCCTGCTGCCTTGAGGGTTGGAAGCACTGCATTTAGGACCGCTGCGGCTTGACCGGAACGGCGCCTTGCGCTATGATGCGCGCATCCGATCCGCAAAATATGCAAGGAGGGGTCCATGAAGATCCTGCCGCCGTTCGTCAACGAGCCGTTGACCGACTTTTCCGACCCGAAGAACCGCGCCGCCCAGGAGGCCGCCATCGCCGCCGTCCTCCGAAACAAGGGCCAGGAGTATCCCCTGGTCATCGGGGGGAAGCGCTACAAAGCCAAGGAGACCTTCGCCTCCACCAACCCCTCCCGCCCGTCCGAGATCCTCGGCCGCTACCAGAAGGCCGACGCCAAACTGGCCGAGAAGGCCATGGAGGCGGCGGCCGCCGCCTTCGAGACCTGGAAGTTCTTCTCCGCCAAGGAGCGGGCCATCTTCCTGATGCGCGTCGCCTCCATCCTGCGCCGCCGCAAGTTTCACATCAACGCGTGGATGATCCTTGAGATCGGTAAAAACTGGGCCGAGGCCGACGCCGACACCGCCGAGGCCATCGACTTCTGCGAGTTCTACGCCCGCGAGATGCTCCGCCTTTCCGAGCACCAGGAGCTGGTCACCCTTCCCGGCCAGGCTCTCGAACTCAAATACATCCCCCTCGGCGTGGGGGTGGTCATCCCCCCGTGGAACTTCCCATGCGCCATCCTCACCGGCATGACCACGGCCGCCATCGTCACCGGCAACACCGTGGTGCTCAAGCCCGCCTCCGACACCCCCGGCATCGCCTGGGCCGTCTTCGAGTGCCTCGAGGAGGCCGGCCTTCCGCCCGGCGTGGTCAACTTCCTCACCGGCCCCGGCTCCATCGCGGGCGAAACCCTGGTCAAGCACCCCCAGACCCGCTTCATCTCCTTCACCGGCTCCAAGGAGGTGGGCCTCCGCATCTTCGAGAACGCCGCCAAGACCGCCCCGGGCCAGATTTGGCTCAAGCGCACCGTCCTCGAGATGGGCGGCAAGGACTTCATCATCGTGGACGACGAGGCCGACCTCGACATCGCCGTCCCCGCCGTCTACGCCTCCGCGTGGGGATTCCAGGGGCAGAAGTGCTCCGCCTGCTCCCGCCTCATCCTCCACCAGAAGATCCACGACGAGTTCCTCGCCCGCTTCATCCCCATGGTCAAGAAGATGCAGATCGGCGATCCCGCCAAAGCCGACACCTACCTGGGGCCGGTGGCCAACCAGTCCTCCTTCGAAAGCATCCTGGACTACATCGCGAAGGGGAAGGCCGAGGGCGGCAAGCTGCTGACCGGCGGCCGGCGGTGGGGCAAGGACGGCTACTTCATCGAGCCCACCGTCTTTTCCGAGTGCAAGGCGAACCACACCATCGTCCGGGAGGAGATCTTCGGCCCCGTCCTGGCGGTGCTGAAAGCCCGCAACTTCGAGGAGTCCGTCCGGCTGGCCAACGACACCGAGTTCGGCCTCACCGGCGCCCTCATCACCCGCAACCGCGCCAAGATCCTCGAGGGGAAGAAGAAGCTCCACTGCGGCAACCTCTACATCAACCGCAAGTGCACCGGCGCCCTGGTGGGCGCCCACCCGTTCGGCGGGTTCAACATGTCCGGCACCGACTCCAAGGCCGGCGGCCGCGACTACCTGCTCCTTTTCACACAGGGCAAGGCCATCAGCGAGGCGTACTGATCGGGCTGAAGGCGCCAAGCTGAAGGCAGAAGGAACCCACCACATCCCCGCCCCCGGGCGGGGATGATTCCTTCAGGAGGCCCCATGAACCGGAAGGATTTCGAGATCACCCTGAACGGCTGGCTGAGACCGGAGGCGTTCTCCGATGCGGCCATCAACGGCTTGCAGGTGGAGGGGCGGGAGGAGATACGAAAGGTCGCCACCGGCGTCTCGGCCTGCGCGGCGCTGTTCCGCGAGGCCCTGGCGTGGGGCGCCGACGCGGTCGTCGTCCACCACGGCCTCCTCTGGAAAGGGATGGACCTAGACATCCGGCTCGCCCACCGCGAGCGGCTCAAGCTCCTCCTCGCCCACGACCTCAACCTCTTCGCCTGGCACCTGCCGCTGGACGCCCACCCGGAACTGGGCAACAACGCGCAGATCGCGAAGAAGCTCGGCCTGGCCGATATCGAACCCTTCGGCGCCTACCACGGAACGCTCATCGGGATGAAAGGCATGCTCCACGCCCCCCTGCCCGAGCTTCTGGCCCGCGTCCGCGGCCTCGTGGGTGAGCCCGTCATCCACCTCCCCGGCGGCCCGGAGACGGTCCGCACCGTCGGCGTGGTCAGCGGCGGGGCCCAGCGGGAGTTCATCCAGGCCCCCGGCGCGGGCCTCGACGCCTACCTCACCGGGGAGATCAGCGAATACAATGTCGAACTGGCGGCGGAACTGAAGTGCCACTTCATCGCGGCGGGCCACTACCGCACGGAACGCTTCGGCATCCAGGCGCTGACGGAGAGGATCCATTCCGAGTTGAAATTGGAGGCCCGGTACTTCGATCTGCCGCATCCGTATTGACGGGCCGAAGGCCCGACAAGGCGGCAGGCCCTCAACGGGAGAAAAGCCCGCCGCCCCCCCATCGAGCACCCTCCAATCGGTGTCTTTCCGTGTGGACGGGCCGACCGTTTCGGCCCGTCCAGGCAACAAGCGGCAGGATAAAACATCAGAACCACCACCAGCGCTTGCCGATCCAATGCCAGAATTCATCGCCCCCCTTCGCGGCGCCATAGCCCAAAAGAAGCATCGAAACCAGGCACACGATCAACCACGCCGCCGGATGGTCGGCGTCCAGGACCTGACCTGCAATGCCAATCCCGACCACGGCCCCCAGGAGGGCCCCGCAGCCGAACCGGACCGCCAGGGTCGCTTTATCCGGCTTCATATCCAGGATGCACCATTCCGAACTGCACGATGGGTCTTCAGCGTCTTAGGTCGCCTGGTCTCGGACCGCCGCGCTGCCGGCGGCCATGCCGCCCGCGTCCCTGCTCACCGCCCCACAAACCGGTCGATCAGCAAGACCGCCCCCAGCAGGGCCAGGATGCCCCAATAGGCGCGCACGGCGCGCGGCGAGGGCTCCTGGCGCGTCAGGAGGGAGTAGAGCGCCGTGCCGAACCCCAGGAAGAAGGGCAGGAAGGCCATCAGGGGGTAGAACTTGAGTCCCACCATGGCCACCCCCAGGCCGTGGAACCCCAGCCACGCGGCGTGTCCCAGGAGCCAGTATCGGCTGACGCCCGCGGTGAAGAAGACCAAGCCGGCGTAGGCCAGCCCGAGGTGGCCGGCGCCGATGCGGACGCCCGCGTGGGGGGGAGCCCCATACGCGAGGAGGGACAGGAGGAACCCGGCGGCCAGGTCGGCCAGCCGGGCGAAGGCGGGACGCTCGGGCAGCGGCAGGTGCGGGTGCCGTCCGATGAAGAGGGCCCCGGCCAGGAGCGCCGCCGTCCCCGCCATCGGCCGATCGAGCCCCCAGGCCGCGGCCGGAAGGGCCAAGGCGCCAAGCAGGGCGGCCGCCGGCGGGCCGGTGAAGGGCTTGCCCCCCCCGGCCTCCGTCCCCCAGACCACAGCCGCCCCCAGGAGGAGGAGGAGGCCGTAGAGGGCGGTTCCGGACCCGAGCCGGGGCTGGAGGGCCAGGGCCGCCAAGACGCCGTAGGCGGCGAAGAGCAGGGGGGCGCGCAGGGCGTCGTGCATCCACACCAGTTTACCACGCCCCGGGAATGCTTCCAATTCATCCACCGTTCCGGTACAATGGGAACGCAAGGAGGTCACCCCGTGCCCATTACCGCTTCCTACTTTTTCTCGCAATACAAGAAGATCAAGGAGTTCCTCGCCGACGGCTCGAAGGGCTCGCAGGAACTGAAGGACGCCTTCCACAGCCTCAACGAGGGCTTCAAGAAGAACTTCCAGCCCGACCAGTTCAAGGCGGCCCTCGCCGCCAACGCCCCCATCCCCGACGACCTGGAGGAGCGTCTCACCTCCGCGCTCATCATCTTCAACCGGGAAAAAGCACTGGAATAGGACCCCCGCCTCTCCGTCGCCGCCCCGCAGCGATGCGCATCCGCCTCGCCCGCCTCTTCATCACCGGCCTGTTTTCCACCTACCGGGTCGAGGTCCGGGGCTGGGAGCACATCCGGGCTTGTCGGGACGCCGGGCATCCCGTCCTCTATGCCTTCTGGCACGGAGAGCAGTTCCCGCTCGTCCCCTTCCACGCCGGCCAGGGCATCGGCCTGATGGTCTCTCGGAGCCGGGACGGCGAGATCCAAGCGCGCCTGACCGCCTCGCTGGGCTTCGTCCCGTACCGGGGCTCCTCCTCGCGCGGCGGGGCCGCCGCGCTGGTGGGCCTCATCCAGCACGTGCGCGGGGGGCACGACGCCGGCATCACCCTTGACGGCCCCCGCGGCCCCATCCACGAGGTCAAGCCGGGCATCCTCGCCCTGGCCCGGAAGACCAACGGCGCCATCGTCCCCCTCCGCATGTTCGCGGACCGGGCCTGGCGCCTCCGTTCGTGGGACCGCTACACCATCCCGAAACCCTTCTCCCGCATCGTGATCGAGTACCGCGCCCCGGTCTGCCCGACCGGAGATCCGATAGCCGACCTGGCCATCCTGAAGGAGGCCCTCCGTGACCCGGTGGGGTAAGGCCGCCGCCGCGGCCCTGGCCCTTGGGGTCCTCCTCCTGGGGCTGGCCCTCCCAAGCGGCCCCTTCGGCCTCGAGCGCGCCTGGTGGGACGCCCGCCAGCGCTGGATGCCCGCGCCGAAGGGCCCCGGCGGCCTGGTCATCCTGGCCGTCAACGAGCGGAGCGCCGAACTGCTGGAGGAGGACCTGGGGCGGTGGCCGTGGCCGCGCGAGGTGATGGCCCGCATGGTGGACTTTCTGGCCGCGGCCGGGGCCGACTCGGTGGCCTTGGACATCATCTTCCCCAACCCCGACGAGGGGGACGAGGCGCTGAAAGCCGCCCTGGCGCGCCTCCCCCACATCCTGGCCGCCGACCTCTCCACCCGCCCGACCGGGGCGCCCCCCGACTGCGCCGCCGGATTTCCCCTGCCGCCGGGCGGGGAGCGCCTCCCCGACTTCCCCGGCGCCGGGCTCCCCTGCTCCCTCATGGAGCCGGGGGCGCGCGTCGCGTCCATCCACCTTGAAACCGACCCCGACGGCGTGGCGCGGCGTTATCCGCTCGTCCAGCGCTCGGGCGACCGCCTCTACCCCACGCTGGCCGCGGCGATGGCCGGCCTGGACCCGTCGGCCGCCGCACCCGGGCTCGCCCTGCGGTTCTATGGCCCCCAGGGGACCTTCGACACCCTTGACGCCTGGAAGGTGGTCGCCGCGGCGCAGATGCTGGAGACCGACGGCGAGACGCCGGAGGTGCGGCAGGTCATGGACCGGGTGCACGGGAAGACCGTCCTGCTGGGGGTGACGGCCACCTCGGGCTTCGACCGCGTGGTGGCCCCGGTCTCGGAGGTCTACCCCGGGCTCGAGCTCCACGCCACCGCCTACGCCAACCTCCGGGACGGTCTCGCGGTGCGCCCCCTGCCGGCCTGGCTCCGGCTGGGGGGATGCCTCCTGCTGATGGGCGCCCTCGGCCTCGTCCTGGGGCGTCCCCATTCCCTCGTCCTCAAGGGGGTCTCTTTCGCGGCCGCCCTGGCCCTGCTCGCGGGGGCCAGCGCTTTCCTGTTCGACCGCGGCCGCGACCTCCCCCTCACCTGGCCCGCCCTGTCGCTCTTCGTCCTCTTTGCCGGCTTCTTCACCCTCGACTTCTTGGCGGAAATACGCGAGCGCCGCAAGGTGACCGGCACCTTCGCCCGGTATGTCTCCCCGCAGGTCCTGGACTACCTCCTGGAAAGCCGCCAACTCCCTCCCCTCGGCGGGGAGCGCAAGGAAATCACGGTCCTCTTCTCCGACATCCGGTCCTTCACCACCCTCAGCGAAAGCACGCCGCCGGATATCCTGGTGGAGTGGCTCAACGACTACTTCTCCCTCCTCGTGGGGGTCATCTTCAAGTATCAGGGGACCTTCGACAAGTTCATCGGCGACGCGGTGATGGCCTACTGGGGCGCCCCGACGCCGCAGGCCGACCACGCCGAACGGGCCGTCCGGTGCGCCCGCGCCATGGTGCTCGAGCTGAAGCAGTGGAACGCGGAGCGGGCCTCCCGGGGCCTGCCCCCGCTGCACAACGGCGTCGGCATCCACTCCGGCCCAGCCGTCGTGGGCGAGATGGGGGCCGTCGTCGAGGGGCGGAGGCAGGTCAACTTCACCTGCCTGGGCGACACTGTCAACACCGCCTCCCGCGTGGAGGGGCTGACCAAGAGCTACCGGCGCTCCATCCTCTTCACCGAGGGGACCGCCCGCCTGCTGCCGCCCGACCTGGCGGTGGAGGCCCTGGGGGCCACCGAGGTCAAGGGGAAGCATGAAAGTGTTAGAATTTTTTCGTTGAAGGAGGACCTATGATCTTCTGGATGCTGTTTTTCGCGCTTTTCCCGCCGGAGCGATGCATGGTGACCTACACCCTCTCCGGCGGCGCCTCCGGAGAGGTCCGGGTGACCGCCGACGGCGACCAGTTCCGGCTCGACTACCCCGGCGGCACATCGTATTTCTACAACGGCAAGGCCCTCCAGCAGTTCAACGGCGCGGAATGGGTCAAGGTCAAGGGGGCCGTCTACACCAGGGAGAACTTCCCCCTGGCCCTCTTCCTGGACACCGAAAAGCTCACCGGGTTCAAACGCCCCGCGGCCTGGACGCTTCTGGGCGGCAAACTGGCGGTGGAGGGGACCTTCGACGACCAGGGGCTGAAGACGGCGAACCTGACCCACGCCGAGTGGGGCTCCGTCACCGTGGAGCGCGGGCGCGTCGCCCCCGTGACCGCCATCGCCGACGGAACCTTCCCCGCCAAGAAGGGACTCCTCAGCGGCATCTCCAAGCTGGGCGGCATGATGGGGATGGGCGACCAAAGCGAGGTCTCGGCCACGGCCGGCGCCCGCGGCGTGGGCGAGGAGGCCAACATGGACAAGGCCCAGCCCAACTACGCCGCGGTCTCCGAGGTGGAGAAGTTCGCGGTCACCGCGGCCGAGGTGGACGCCTTCGCCAAGCAGGGAGGCCTGAAATGAGGAAGCTCATCCTCGTCCTGCTGCTGTTCGGCGTCCCTCTGCCCGCCCAGGACATCTCCAAGATCGGCTCCCTCTTCAAGGCCACGAGGGAGTTCACCCCCGAGGAGGAACAGGCCATCGGCCGCGAGGTGGCGGCCAAGGTGCTGGGCATCTACAAGCTCTACACCGCCGACCCGGTGCTCACGCGCTACGTCAACCTGGTGGGGCAGGTCGTCGCCCGCTCCAGCGACGAGCCCAACCGTCAATACCACTTCGCCGTCCTCGACACCGACACCATCAACGCCTACTCCTGCCCCGGCGGCTACATCTTCGTGGCGAAGGGGCTCCTGGACATCCTGGACAACGAGGCCGAGCTGGCCGTGGTCCTGGGGCACGAGATCGCCCATGTCACCGAGAAGCACATCCTCAAGGAGGTCAAGCGCGCCAACCTCCTCTCCGCCGGCACCGGCCTGGCGGCCGATCAGGCCTTCCAGGGGGGCGGGATGGGCGACGAGTTGGCCCGCAAGATCAGCCAGAAGGCCATGGAGGTCCTCCTCACCAAGGGCCTGGCCAAAAAAGACGAGTACGCCTCCGACGAGAAGGGGTTCGCCACGGCCTGCCGGGCGGGATACGCCTCGACCGCCTACTTCGAGTTCCTCAAGAAGATGGATCAGATCACCGCCTCCCCCGGCATGGCCGTCCTGGTCAAGACCCACCCCCAGCCGGCCACCCGCCTCAACGAGTTGCAGGCGGAGCGCTGCGCGTCCCAAGCGCTCCTTTCCGAACGGTTCCGCGAGGCGATGAAGCGGTAGGCCGGCCGTGAAGCTTGCCCGCGCCCTCCGCCCCACCCCCGGCGCCCCCTTCGCCCTCTTCCTCCACGACGACCAACTCTCTCTCGAGGGGTTCCCGATGTCCGAGCCCCTCCGCAAGGCCCTCCGCGAGGCCGCCGTCAAGCTGGAGTTCAAGGGACGCCTGGGGGAGTCCAAGGGCACTCTGCTGGCCGTCCCCGGCGGCCCCAGGGCCGCCCTCTTCACCGGCCTGGGCCCCTCCGGGAAGCTGACCATGGATCGGCTGGACCGGCTCCTGCGGACGTGGGCCGCCACGGCCGCCGACGGCACTGTCGTGGCCATGGCCCCTTCGCTCCTGCGGGTCCGGCCGGATCGGGGGTGGCCCGCGGCCCTCCATCTCCTCTCCGGCTCCGACCGCCCCTACCAGGATTTCCTGAAGAACAAACGGAAGCAGCTCGCCTGCGGCCTCCTCGCCCCCGAACCCATGACCCCCGAGGAGGTGGACGAGGCGCTGGCCGAGGCCGCCGCCCTCCACGCCGGAGCCGAGGTGGCCCGCGCGCTGGGGCACACCCCCGGCAACATCCTCACCCCGACCGCCTTCGCCCGCCGGGTTCGGGAGCTGGCCAAGCGGTATGGCTGGAAAGTCGAGGTGCTGGGCCCCGCCCAGTTGAAGAAGCGCAAGGTCCCCGGCCTGGTGATGGTGGGGCAGGGCTCCGCCCACCCTCCCGCCCTCGTCCGCGTCGCCGGCCCCGGCCGAACCCGCAAGGTCCTCATCGGCAAAGGGATCACCTTCGATTCCGGCGGCATCTCCATCAAGACCCCCGCCGGGATGGACGAGATGAAGTACGACAAGTGCGGCGCCGCGGTGGTCCTGGGGGCCATGGTGGCCCTCTCCGAGATGGGCAAGGCCGGAGGCACGGCGGCCTACCTCCCCCTGGCCGAGAACCTCCCCGGCGGCCGGGCCTTCCGCCCCGGCGACATCCTCTCCTGGCCCGACGGCAACACCGTGGAGATCATGACCACCGACGCCGAGGGGCGCCTCATCCTGGCCGACGCCATCCACCTCGCCGCCCAAGAGAAGCCGGAGTTCATCCTCACCGCCGCCACCCTGACGGGGGCCATGAAGTTCTCCCTCGGCTCCGTCGCCGCGGGGCTCTTCACCCGGGAGCCGGCCCTGCGCGACCGCCTGCTGGCCGCCGCGGCCGCCACGGGCGAGTTCTGCTGGGAGCTCCCCCTGTGGGAGGAGTACGACGAGATGACGAAGGGGGACGTCACCACCCTCAAGAACTCCACCGCCGGCGCCGCGGGGAGCATCACCGCGGCGGCGTTCCTGCGCGCCTTCGCCGGCACCGTCCCCTTCGCCCACCTCGACATCGCCTACACGGCCTACCGCCCCCCCTCCGACAAGCGGTTCAAGGGGCCCTCGGGATGGGGGGTCGCCCTCCTGACCCATGCCCTACTCCAACCGGGAGATTAACGCCGAGTCCTGGGCCAAAAAAACCTTCGACGGCGAGCGGTTCGACGCCGTCCGCTTCACCTCCTGCGACCTCTCCCGCTGCCGGTTCTCAGGGTGCGACCTCACGGCCGTGTCGTTCACGGCCTGCGACCTTTCCCGCAGCGTCTTCGAGGCGTGCCGCCTGGCGGAGGCGGCCTTCCGCGAGTGCGACCTGGGCCGTTCCGCCTGGGCCCGCTGTTCCGGGACCGCGGTCGAGTGGGCCGAGACCTCCCTCGCCTCTGCCGCCGTGGCCGAGTGCGTCCTTCCCGGCCTGGCCGTCCGCGCCTGCGGCCTGGGCAAGGCCCGGTTCGAGGGGTGCGCGCTGGAGGGGGCCCGGCTGGAGAAGGCCCTCGGCCCCGGGGCGCGGTTCCTCCAATGCGTCCTCCGGGAGGCCGTTCTGGAAGGGTGCCAGTTCCGCCGGGGGAAGTTCACCGGCGGGGTGTGGGACCTCACCCGCCTGGCCGACTGCGACCTCCGCCACGCGGCGTTCTCGGAAGTCCGGGGCGCCGACGTCGTCTGGGAAGGGCTCCTCTTCGAGGAGGCCACCTTCCACGACACCGTCCTTTCCGGAACCGTGTCGGCCCTGGATGTCAACCCGGAGGCCGCCGGGCTCGTCCTCCTCTCCGATGGACATCGGAACGGTGATCGCCAATCCGGCCGCTGACCCCGCCGAACGGTGGCGGGCGCTCTACGAAGAGCACCGCCGGACCGTATTTTCAGTGTGCTACGCCATCCTGGGGAGCGTGGCCGACGCCGACAACGCCACCCAGGAGGTGTTCCTCAAGGCCCGGCGCCACCTGGACACCCTTGACGCCCTGCGGGACGAGCGGGCCTGGCTGGTGAAGGTCGCCGTCCGGGTCAGCCAGGACCAGCGCAAGAGTTTCTGGCGCCGCCTCTTCGCCGGACGGGCCGCCATGCCCGACATGGCCGCGCCCCCGTCGGCCCATCGGGAATTGGAGGCGTCCGAAGACCAGCTCCGCCTGCGCGCCGCCATCGCGAAGCTTTCGAAACAGCAGAGGACCGCCGTGGCCCTCAAGTACTACCGCGACATGGACACCGCCGCCATCGCCCGCGCCATGGGGGTGGCCGAGGGGTCCGTCAAGGTGCATCTCCACCGGGGCGTCAAGCGCCTGCGGGAGCTGTTGGAGGAACGCCCATGAGCCACCTGACCGTCGCCGACTACCTGGCCCACCGGATCGAGGGGATGCCGCTCCCCTGCGCGTGCCCGGCCTGCGCCGCCAGAATCCGCCGCTGGGAGGAGGGGCGCGCCGCCGACGCCACCCTCCCCGAGACCCTGCCGCCGGGCTTCTGGGCCCGCCAGGCCGCTCGCCTCGGCGAGCGCGCCGCCCGCCCCACTCCCCTCCGCCGCCGGGCCCTGGCCGGGGCCGCGGCCCTGCTCGTGCTGGGGGCCGCCCTCGGGGGGGTGCTGATCCGTGACCGGGCCCCTGCCCCCGATGACTTCGAGACTCGCTACGCCGCCGTCGAGGACGCCCTCCGGCGTTCGTCCATCGGCGATCTGGAGGCCTGCGGCGTCCTGCTCAACGAGACCGCCACCCCGACCACCGAGGAGGTCCTATGAAATCCACCGCCCTGTTCGCCGCCGTCCTGTTCTCCGCCTGCGCCTTCGCCCAGGGGTTCCTGGAGCTCCCCCCCGGCAAGTGGTGGAAGAACGAGGAGGTCATCCGCACGCTGGCGCTGTCCTCCGAACAGCAACAGAAGCTGGACGACATTATGTACGCCCACCTGGAGCAGATGATCGACCTCAAGGCGGCGTTCGAGAAGGAGGAGCTGCGCCTAAAGCAGATGCTCGACTTGCCCAAGGTGGACGAGAAAAAACTCCTGGACCAGGCCCAGAAGGCCCTGGACGCCCAGAACCGGATGCAGATGAACCGCGCCGCCATGTTCGTCAAGGTCCGGGCCCTTCTCACGCCGGAGCAGTGGGACACGATCAAGGCCAAGTTTCAGGAGCGCCGACACGAGCGGATGCAGGAGATGCGCGAGCGCCGCGGCCAGCGCGGCAAGCCGAACCCCGAGGCGGGCGCCGAGCCGATGCCGCCGGGCGGGGAAGAGGGGATGTAGCCGGTTAAGGGCAGGCACGGCTCGCGAGCCGTCCTCGGCCCAGGCCCCCTGCCCATGCCTGGTGGGCTTCTGCAACGGCCTCAACGATTCCACGGCCGGCGTTGGGCGGGAGGTTACCAGCCGTGCGATCCATGCCGCTCCCATTGAATTGGGACCGCTGCGGAAATCCATTTTCTTGCACCATGGTGGGTACATCGTGATGTGCCCCATCCAGGCCATGCGGGTGGAGCCGCGGGGCCGCCCCTACCGAGGCCCGATCAGGGTAGGGTGGCGTTACGGCTGATACACCACGGGGTCCCCAATGCCCGCTCCCAGCGCCTTGGCCGCGCTGCCCCTGCGGACGGCGATCTCGAGGGTGCCGAGGGAGCCGGGGAGCATGCCGGGGTCTTGCCCCTGGAGCTCCTCGTAGGCCAGGGCCCAGATGCCCAGCCCGCGGCCCCGTACCCTCACCGAGCCCTTCCCATACTTCATCCATGCCAGCGGCAGGTCGGTGATGAGGTTGCCGAACCGGTCCACCTCCATCACCTGCCCGCGCACGCTGCCGTCGTCCCCTTTGAGGGGCGGTTGGTAGGGCAGGAGGATGGGATCGGGGTGGGGCTCCATCGCCGGCGGCCTGCCGCTCATGAACCGCCCCACGCTGGGGGCGAAGAGGTCGCGCGCGTGGAAGGTGGGGCACGCCGCCGCCTTGAGATCGTCGGGATAGAGGACCCGCTTGAACTCCTCTTGGTCCGTGTGGACGTAAGTGAGAAGGCCGTTGTCGGGGGCGAAGAAGTGGTGCCCTTCCCGCTCCATGTAGATGAGGGCCCGTTGGGTCCCCACGCCGGGGTCCACGACGGTCAGGTGAACGGTCCCCTCGGGGAACGAGCGCCAGGTGGCCCACAGGAGGAAGGCGGCCCGCCGGATGTCGAAGATCTCCACCTCGTGGGAGAGGTCCACGATGCGGGCGGTCGGACAGTGCCTGAGCAGGGAGCCCTTGAGGGAGCCGACGAAGAAGTCGCGCGTGCCGAAGTCGGTCAACAGCGTCAGGGTTTCCATGGCCATAAGTAATAATATACACTATTAAGGCAGCAGCCGGTAGGCGGCATCGGGGAGTTAGCAGCGGGCAGCTCGCAGCGGGCATCTGGGGGGCAATAGTAAGAAGATTATCTTCCTTGCTTCCTGGCTTCCCAGCTTCTTAGTGTTGATGTTTTAAGCGTCCCAGCGTCCTCGCGTCCGAGCGCCATCGCTTCCCGGCATCCTAACCTCTTGAAGGGAGTTTGCATGATCATCTTGACCGCGCAGGAAATGCAGGAGGCCGACCGACAGGCCGTGGAGCGCTACGGCATTCCCTCCATCTGCCTGATGGAGAACGCCGCCTCGGCCGTGGCGGAGGTGGTGGTCCACCGCTTCCCCCAGGCCCAGCGCGTGGCCGTCCTTTGCGGAAAGGGCAACAACGGGGGCGACGGCTTCGCCGCGGCCCGGATGCTCCACAACAAGGGCTATGCGGTGGAGATCGTCTTTTTCGGCTCCCTCCAGGACGCCCGCGGCGACGCCCGCACCAACCTGGAGATCTGCCGCAAGCTGGGCATCCCCCTGACCCTCGTCCGCACGGCCCGCCAGGTGGAGGCCGCCGAGGCCGCGGCGGCCGGGGCCGACGTGGTGGTGGACGCCCTGTTCGGCACGGGGCTGGCGCGCCCCCTGGAGGGGATGTGGGCCAACATGGTCGAGCGGGTCAACGCCCTTCCCGTCCCCGTCCTGGCCGTGGACGTCCCCAGCGGCTTGGGGGGCGTCTCGGGGGCGGTGGACGGCCCCGCCGTTCGGGCGGCCGCCACCGTCACCTTCGGTTGTCTCAAGCCCCCGCACGTCTTTCCCCCCGCCTCGGAGTTCTGCGGCGAGGTGGTGGTGGCCGACATCGGCATCCCCGTGGAGACGCTGGAGGGGCTCTCCTCGATGCGCCTGTCCACGGCGGAGGAACTGCGCCTCTTCCTCCCCGACCGCCACAAGGACGCCCACAAGGGGACCTACGGGCATACGGTGTGCGTGTGCGGCTCGATGGAGAAGCCCGGGGCGGCCGTCCTGGCCTGTCTGGGGGCCCTGCGGGCCGGGGCGGGGCTGGTGACCTGCGCCTCGGTGGCGGAGGTCCTGGCCCAAGTGGCGGGCAACGCCTTCGAGGCGATGGGGCTGGCCCTGGACGGCACCCCCGACCGCACCGTCGCCCGCGCCGCCCTCCCGCGCCTCCTGGCATTCCTCGTTGACAAAGACGCGCTGGTGGTGGGACCCGGCCTCTCCGTCCTGCCGGACACCGACGCCTTCATCCGCGACCTGGTCCTCTCCTCCCGCCTCCCCCTGGTGCTGGACGCCGACGGGCTGAACGCCTTCGCCGGCCAGGCCCATCTGCTTGCCAAGCGGGAAGCGCCCACGGTGCTGACGCCCCACCCGGGAGAGTTGGCTCGTTTCCTGGAAACCTCCGTGGAGGAGGTGCAGGCCGACCGCCTGGCGGCCGCCCGCCGGGCGGCCGAGGCCACCGGTTCCACGGTGGTGTTAAAGGGGCACCTGACGCTCGTCGCCCTCCCGGGGAGCACCACCTGGGTGAACCCCACCGGCAACCCCGGGATGGCCACGGGGGGGATGGGCGACCTCCTCTCCGGGATGATCGGCTCGTTTCTGGGGCAGGGGCTCCCTCCCGAAAAGGCCGCCCCGCTGGGGGTGTACCTGCATGGGTTGGCAGGCGATCTGGCGGAGAAGGAGACCGGCCCCGCCTCGCTCCTCCCCCGCGACCTGGCGGACCGAATCCCCGACGCGTTCAAGGCCCTGGATGGCGAAGACGACGAGGGGTAGGGGCCGGCTCCGGCGCGTCACTGCCGGCCCCGCCGGCACCCTGGCGCTGGCGGCGCGGTTCGCCCGGGCCCTACCGCCGGGGGCCGTGGTGTTCCTGGAAGGCCCCCTGGGGGCCGGCAAGACAACCTTTGTCCGGGGAATGGCTCGCGCCCTGGGGCTGGACGTGGGGGCGGTTCACAGCCCTTCGTTCCTCCTGATGCACGATTACGGGGGCCTGGTGCACATCGACGGCTACCGCCTGCGCGACGCCGGCCCGGAAGCCCTCCTGGAGGCCGGTTTGTGGGAGGCGCTGGAGGGCGACGGCATCAAGGCAGTGGAGTGGCCGCCGAGCGTGGTGAAGCGGCGGTTCCGGGGGGCGTACCGGGTCTGGATCCGCTTCGCCCACGGGGAGCGGCGCATCGTCGAACTGCCGGCGCTCTGAGACCGTTACAGGGGCGGCGCGGGAACCGCCCTGACCCTCCGGGAATGTCTCCACCCCTCCCGACCGTCCTATCGGAAGGCAGGACGCCACAGAGGCCAACACGTTGGCCCTATATCCGACCAGGCATTCGAAAATATAACGACAAAGCGGGTTCCGTAGAACCCGCTATGGGAGGGATGGCTTACTCGGGGTGACGGCGCCCGGCATGCCCTTCCGATCGTGGGGCGCCCCAGGGTGGGCGTGTTCCTGGAATGTTCCCCCAGGCCTTCTCCCCATTCACAGTATAGGCGAAATATTGCCCGTTGCAAGGGGAACGATGAGCTTGCGGAGACCAGCCAGCGGGCAATGGAGAGGCCCTTCCATCCCCCATTCGGTTCTCCCTGTTGCCTGGCGCCGGTTGCCTGCGGCCTACTCCGCCATGATGGCCTTGGCGATGGTAGCCAACTGCATGTGGGTGGTCCCCTCGTAGATCTGGCCGATCTTGGCGTCGCGGAAGTACTTCTCCACCGGGTACTCCTTGGTGAAACCGTTCCCGCCGTAGAGGTTCACCACCTCGGCCGCCACACAGTCCGCGGTGCGGCTGGCGACCAGCTTGGCCACCGCCGCTTCGCGGAGGAAGGGAAAGCCCGCATCCTTCAGCCGCGCCGCATTGTAGACGGAGAGCTTGGCGGTCTCGACCTGCGCATGAAGGTTGGCCAGGGCGAACTGCATGCCTTGGAAGGCGTTGATGGGCTTGCCGAACTGCTGCCGCTCGGCGGTGTAGCCGAGGGCATGGTTCAACGCCCCCTCAGCCAGCCCCACCATCTGGGCCCCGATGCCGATGCGCCCCTCGTTGAGGGTCTCGATGGCCACCTTGTAGCCCTTGCCCGCCTCGCCGAGGAGGTTCTCCCGGGGGACGGCGCAGTGGTCGAGGATCAACTCGCAGGTGGAGGAGGCGCGGATACCCAGCTTGTCCTCCTTCTTCCCCACGGTGAAGCCCGGGGTGTTGCGCTCCACCAGGAAGGCGGTGATGCCCTTGTAGCCAAGGGCCGGGTCGAGGGTGGCGAAGATGATGAAGAGCCCCGCCTCGCCGGCGTTGGTGATCCACAGTTTCTGGCCGTTCAGGAGGAAGTGATCGCCCTTGTCCTCGGCGCGGCACTTGAGGGCGAACGCGTCGGAGCCGGATCCCGACTCGGAGAGGGCGTAGGCGCCCACGGTGTCGGCGGCCATCCGGGGGAGGAATTTCTGCCGTTGGTCCTCGCTCCCCCATCGGCGGATGGCATTCGCCACCAGGGTGTTCTGCACGTCCACCACCACCGAGACGGCGGCGTCTACCTGCGCCAGGGCCTGGATGGCCAGGATGCTCATGAAAAAAGTGCCCCCCGCCCCGCCGTACTGCTCGGGGATGTCGATGCCCATGAGCCCCATATCAAAGAGTTTCTTGAGGAGCCCCTCGTCAAGATGGGCCTCGTGGTCCATTTTCGACACCAGCGGTTGGACCTCGGCCGCGGCGAAGTCCCTCACCGAATCGAAGAACATCTGCTCCTCTTCCGTCAGCACCGTCAGTGGGCGTCCCGCGTCGATGAACTGGCTCATGCTTCCCTCCTGGGTGAATTGTGTTCCACCCTATCCTAACAGATTATGGGCCGGAAATCCTACGGTCCTTTCCCCGGGAACGCGGGCCGGGGAGGACCGGGAAATATGCGCTATAATTTCGATTGTTTAGGAGGCATTATGAGCGAAAAGCCCTGGAAAACCGACTTCACGACCGTCTCCTCGATGGAAGTCCCCCCCCTGGCCGATCCCTCCTCGGTGCCGGATTTCGCGTTCGACGCCAAGCTCGGCCGGCCCGGTGAATACCCCTACACCCGCGGCCCCTACCCCACCATGTACCGGGGGCGCCCCTGGACGATGCGGCAGTTCGCCGGATTCGGGACCGCGCGCGACACGAACGCCCGGTTCAAGTACCTCCTCGCCCATGGCCAGACGGGTCTCTCGGTGGCCTTCGACCTCCCCACCCTCTACGGTTACGACTCCGACTCGGACTGGTCCAAGGGGGAGGTAGGCAAGTGCGGCGTGGCCATCGACACGCTGGCCGACATGGAGGTCCTCTTCGACGGCATCGCTCTTAAGGACATCTCCACCTCCATGACCATCAATGCCACGGCCTCCATCATCCTGGCCATGTACTTGGCCGTGGCCGAGAAGCAGGGGGCCGACCTCCGGAAGATCAACGGCACCCTCCAGAACGACATCCTGAAAGAATACATCGCGCAGAAGGAGTTCCTCTACCCCCCGCGCCCCTCCATGCGCCTCGTCACCGACACCTTCGCCTTCTGCACCCAGCACGTCCCGAAGTGGAACACCATCTCCATTTCCGGCTACCACATCCGCGAGGCCGGGGCCACCGCCCTGCAGGAGCTGGCCTTCACCCTCCGCGACGGGATGGAATATGTGGAGTACGGCGTCCGCGCGGGGCTCGACGTGGACGCCTTCGCCCCTCGCCTCTCGTTCTTCTTCAACGCCCACAACGACTTCTTCGAGGAGATCGGCAAGTACCGCGCCGCCCGCCGGATCTGGGCCACGGTGATGCGCGAGCGCTACGGAGCGAAGAAGGACGAGTCGTGCCGGCTCCGTTTCCACACCCAGACCGCCGGGTGCTCGCTCACCAGCCAGCAGCCCTACAACAACATCGTCCGCACGGCCCTCCAGGCCCTCGCGGCGGTGCTGGGCGGAACGCAGTCGCTCCACACCAACAGCATGGACGAAACCTACGCCCTCCCCACCGAGGAGGCGGTCACCATCGCCCTCCGGACCCAGCAGATCATCGCCCACGAGAGCGGCGTGGTGAACACCATCGACCCCTTGGGGGGTTCCTATTTCGTCGAGTGGATGACCGACACGATGGAGAAGGGGGCCTACGACTACTTCGAGAGGATCGACCGCTTCGGCGGCATGGTGGAGGCCATCGAAGCCGGGTTCCCCCAGAAGGAGATCATGGACGCGGCCTACACCTACCAGCGGGCCCTGGACCGCAAGGACAAGATCGTGGTGGGCGTGAACGAGTTCGTCATGGAGGAGCAGGGAACCATCCCTATCCTCCAGATCGACGAGACGGTGGCCGAGACCCAGAAGGCCTTCCTGGCGAAGGTCAAGCGGGAGCGCTCCGCGGACGCCGTCGCCCGGACGCTGGCGGCCCTCCGGAAAGGCACCGTTGCGGGGGAGAACACCATGCCCCTGCTGATCGACTGCGTGAAGGCCTACGCCACGGTGGGCGAGATCGCCGCGGCCCTCGGCGAGGTGTTCGGTCCCTACCGCGAGCCGGCGGTGTTCTGAATCTATTTTGATTTGATCGTGCCTTTGGGGCCACACCGATGCCAAACGCGTGTTTGGCATTGCTGCTTGGTCCTGAACAACCGGCGCTACCCGCGGATAAAGTGCGGCACCTCGGCCGGCAGTTCGAAGGAGAGCTCCACCAGCCCGCCGGGGGCGCCGTCGCGCATCCAGCGCATCTGGGCGATCATCTTCCGCTTCCCCTTCTTCTCGATGGTGTAGATGTGCGGCTCGCCCGTCTCCAGGATGCGGGTGATGATGGCCCGCGAGGCCGGGTTGTGGCAGCCCATGACGTCCGTCCCCACGAGGGCGCGCCCGCCGTCATCGGCGAACACCTCGGCGGCGCGGTCGTTCATGGACAGGATCGTCCCCTCCGTGTAGGTCACGGTGATGGCCATGGGGGCCCCGGTGGTCCAGTCGTTGGTCGGCATGGTGAACTCCCTCAATTCATGAAATCGTAGAGCGTTTCGATCTCCCGGGCCCAGCGATCTGGATCGACGGTCTCCAGGACCAGGGGCATGCCGTCGAACCGGGGGTCGCGCATCAGGAGCTTGAACGGCTCCCATCCCAGCTCCCCCTCTCCCAGCGAGTGGTGGCGGTCCACCCGGCTGGCCAGCGGGGCCTTGGAATCGTTCAGGTGCATCCCCTTCAGGACCTTGAACCCCACCACCTTGCCGAACTCCTTGAAGGTCCGGTCGAAGGCCGCCCGGGTGCGCAGGTCGTAGCCCGCCCCGAAGAGGTGCGCCGTGTCGAGGCACACTCCGACGCGCCGGCGGTCCCTGACCTTGCGGACGATGTAGGCCAGGTGCTCGAACCGCCACCCCACACTGCCGCCCTGCCCGGCAGTGGCCTCCACCACGGCCGTCACTCCGGTGGTGGCCTCTACGGCTCGGTCGATGGAGGCGGCGACGAGGTCCAGGCACGCCTCGTCGGAGAGGATCCCCTTGTGGGAGCCGGGGTGGAAGTTGAGGACCTTCAGGCCGAGCCGCTCGCACCGCCGCATCTCGTCGGTGAAGGCCTCGCGGGACCGCTCCAGCATCTCCGGTTCGGGGGCCCCCAGGTTGATGAGGTAGGAATCGTGGGGCAGGATGTGCTTCGGGGGGAACCCGTGGGCCTTGCAAGCCTCCTTGAACGCCGCGACGGTGGCGTCGTCCAGCGGCGGCGCCTTCCACTGCTTCTGGTTCTTGGTGAACAGGGCGAAGGCCTTGGCCCCGATTGCGGCGGCATTGGCAGGGGCGTTCTGAACGCCCCCCGCGGCGGAGACATGGGCGCCGATGTATTTCACAGCGGCAGGGGGTCCTTGAAGAGGTTGCTCATGCCCTTGAAGCAGGCGTGGTTCTTGTCATGGGCCCACTCGAAACCCATCGACTCGTGGTTGGTGAGGACGGCCCCGGCCGCCTCCATCCGCCGCAGCGCGTTCCGGTAGTACTCCTCGCCGCGGGAGCTGATGGCGTCCCAGCACAGGTAGGTCGGGTATCCGGCCTCCCGCAGGGCGAGGACCGTCTGCGTGACGCAGATGTGGGCCTCGATGCCGCACACCACCACCTGGAGGTCCTGCGGCTGCAGGCCGGGCCGGAGGGCGTTGAGCTTCGGCAGGAACTGCGGGTCGCCCCCGCAGCCAAAGGCGGTCTTGTCGAGATAGTCCCTGCGGGTCTTCAGCGCCTCGAAGGCCTCCAGCACCTCGGGGTGGGTCCGCCCCAGCCCCTTCGGGTACTGCTCGGTGAGGAGGACGGGGACGGCGAACATCTCCGCCAGTTTCAGGAGCCGCAGGGAGACGGCCCGGACGGTGTTGTTGCGGTACACCATCTCCATGAGCTTCCCCTGCAGGTCGATGACCAGAAGAATGCTGCGGTCGGCGCTGAGCATGTCCATGGTGCGATCTCCTTATTTCGTTCGTTTTAAGATCCAGCGGGGCTGACCCGGAAACTCCAGGGCGACCGAGGCCGTTGGTCCGCCCCCTTCCAGCGCGCGGCAGGCCGCGGCCAGCTCGAAGGCGGGGGCCAGGCAGGTGCGGCCGTAGGCGTGGGAGTGGCTGGAGGGCGGCGTCGTGCCGTAGACCGCGTCGGCGGGCTCCCCCGACCGCGCCAGGACGGGGCCGCCCGAGGGGCCGAGCAGAAAGGCCGCCCCGCCTTCCGCCAGCAAGGTCTCGGGCCGCGACGGGTCGGGGGCGTCCCCCCGCCGAGCGTGGTAGTAGGCCGTCAGCGCCGGAAGGTCGTCGGCCGCCACGAGGAGCACCTCGGGGCAGAACCCGCCTTCCAGCCAGGCCTCCGCCGCGAGCAGGGCCCCGGGAACCGACCCCTCGAACATGCTGAAGGTGAGGGCGGGGCCTCGGATGCCGAAGTGGATGGAGCAGGCCGCCATGGCGCTGTTGTGCACGGTCGAGGAAAAGACCATGGGGGAGGCGGCGGCGTGCCCGCCTTCGAAGGCCGTGTCCAGGAACTCCATGTTGGTGGAGAAGGAGCCGAAGCCGGTGGCGACGATGAGCCCCATGGGCTCCCGCTCCCCCGCCTCCCGCTCCTTCACCAGCGCCGCGGTGAGGAGGAGCGCCATCCGGCCGAAGGGATCCACCCGACGGAGGGCGCGCGGGGGAAAATAGTCCTTCACCGCCGCGAGATCGGCCTTGAGGACGGGCACGGGGCCGACGCCCCGGACCTCGATGGCGGCGACGGGCGGTGCGCTCCGGCGCTCCAGGGCGGCGCCATAGGCCTCGCGCCCCAGTCCGAGGGCGGTGAGCGCGGTCCACCCCCTCACGCAGACCGTCACGACCGTTCCCCTCTCAGCAGGAGCGCGGCGTTGGAACCGCCGAACCCAAGGGAGGTGGAGAGGGCATATTCCCCCTCCAAGACCCGCGTCTCGGCGCTCGGGGCGAACCCCACGGCCGCGTCGTATCGGCGATATCCTCCGCTGGGCATGAGCCGCCCCGCCCGCAGGCAGGCCATGGACAGGACCGCTTCCAGGGCGCCGGCGGCGCCGAGGGTGTGCCCGGTGTAGCCCTTGGTGGAGACCACGGGCACGCCCGGCGGAAGGATCCGCGCGAAGAGGCGCCCCTCGGCGAGGTCGTTGTCCTTCGTGGCGGTGCCGTGGGCGTTGACGAAGGCCAGCGCGTCCGTCCCCACACCCCCCTCGCGCAGGGCCGCCTCCACCGCCCGACGCAGGCCGTCGGCCTCGGGGTGCGGAGCGGTCATGTGGTGGCCGTCCTGGGCCGTCCCGTACCCTGCCACCCACCGCGATGGTACGCGCCCCCGCGCCCGGGCGTCCTCCTCCCGCTCCAGCACCAGCATCGCCGCCCCCGTCCCCAGGTTGAGCCCCTGGCGGTCCAGGTCGAAGGGGGAGCAGGGGTGCTTGGAGTAGATGAGCAGGGAGGCGAAGCCGGTGTGATTGACCTCGCACACCTCGTCGGCGCCTCCCGCCAGCACCAGGTCGGCCGCCCCGGACTCGAGGAGCTGCTTGCCCAGCCCCACGGCGTCGGAGGAGGAGGCGCAGGCGTTGACCACCGTGAACGGCAGGACGGGAATACCCAGCAGCTCCGCCAAAGCGAGGGCGGGGTTGGAGGCCGCGAAGTTGTCGTACGGCCCCAAGTCCGGGGCCTTGCCCTCCCGGTAGGCCCGGTAGAAGCCGGTGTCGCTCAGCGTTACCCCCACCGTGGTCCCCATGACGAGGGCGACGCGGTGGCCGGCGCAATCGAGCGGCGCCAGACCCGCCTCCACCAGCGCCTCCTCGAGCGCCGCCGCGGCGATGCGGACGGTCCGGCTGAAGCGGCGGGGGTCGAGGTCCCGGCCCAGGGCATTCAGGAACTCCCCCTCCACGTCGAAGACGGGATACTCCCGGAGCGGGGTCTCGAACCGCGACGGCGGCGCCGGCGGCCGCGGCGCCTCGAACATGTTCCGCACCGCCTCCGCCACCGAGAGGCCCTGGGCGCACACCAGCCCCATCCCCGTGACCGCCACCGGCGGCTTCAAGCGGCCTCCAGCGCCCGCCGGGCCGCGAGGAACTTCGGCAGGTCTTTCAGAAGCCGCCACCAGCTCTCCGGCGAGCGCCAAAGCATCGAAACATATTTCCAAAGCATTTCCCGGCGACCGTAGAACCGGCGGTAAAACTGTCCGTACAGCTGCTCCAGCCGCTCGCGGGTAAAACCCTTCGGGACGAAGACGAGGTTGATGCAGTTCATCTTCTCCCAGTCCTCCGTGAACTCCCCGAACTCCCCGATCGTGTCGTAAATGGGGGCGCCGGGGAAGGGGGTGAACTTGGTGAGGTTGGCGTCGTCGAACCCGTTCTCCACGGCGAAGCGGATGGTGGCCTCGGCGCTGGATTCCGTCTCGCCCGGGATGCCCAGCATGAAGAGCCCCTTGGCCCGGATGCCGGCGGCGTGGATGAGGCGCACCGCCTCCCGGATGCCTTCCAGGTCGGCCCGGGCGCGGTGGGGCCCGATGACCGCCTCGTCCCCCGACTCCACGCCGAGGTTGATCATCCAGCACCCGGCCCTCTTCATGAGCGTCAGAAGGGGCGCATCCAGGACGGAGGCGCGGCCGATGCAGTTGAAGGTGGTGCCCAGCTTCGACCCGATCAGCCCCTCACAGAACTCGACCACCCGCTCCTTGCGCAGGAGGAAGTTGTCGTCGTAGATGTTGACGTGGCGGATGCCGTAGCGCATCCGGAGGAACCGGAGATGCTCCAGCAGGTGGCCGGCAGAGTGGAACCGGAAGGTGCTCCCGAAGACGGAGCGGTCGCAGTAGGAGCAGGAGAACGGGCACCCCCGGCTGGTGACAAAGGTGGTGGAGGGGCTCTTCGGGTAGTTGAAGAGGGGGAGAGGGTAGGCCTTCGGAAACCCCTCCAGCTTGTGGTAGGCCGGGTAGGGCAGGGCGTCGAGGTCCCGGATGAGGGGCCGCGGGCCGGAAAAGACGGGGTGGCCCGCCGCGTCGCGGTAGGCAAGGCCGCGGAGGGCCGAGGAGGGCTTGAATCCCGCCCAAGCCAATTCCAGGAAGGTCTCCTCCCCCTCCCCCACCACGATGGCGTCGATGGCGGGGTATTCCTTCAGGAGCCTCGCCCAGATGGAGGTGGGATGGACCCCGCCGAAGACGACCGGCAGGTCCGGCCGCCGCTCCTTGAGGGCGGCCGCGATGGCCGCCCCGCCAAGGAAGGAGGAAGTGGTGGTTGAGATGCCCACAGCGTCGGGCCGGCGGGCCAGGAGGTCCGGCACCAGGTCCTCCAACCTCCGGGGGTGGGCATAGAGGTCCACGAGGTCGCAGTCGAACCCCTCCCGCTCGAGGACGGCCGCCAGCATCATCAGGCCGTGGGGCGGCATGATATTGGCCAGGCGGGTCATGTCGACCTGGCCCGGCAGCCAGTTTCGCCCCAGCGGATGGATGAGGACCACCTTGGGCTTACCCATAAAGGCATTCATTATAGATTAGATTATCCCGTTTGGCCATGCCGACCATTGTCGGCCCCTTCACTCTTCGGGCACAATCTCCGCTCGGGACGCCAGGCGGGCCAAGGCCTCTTCCCGGTGGGACGCGAGAGCGCCATCGAGGGCAAGGGCCACCGCGCGGGCGGCCTCGGCCCCGGCCAGGGCCGAGGGCTGAATGACGAAATCGGCCCCGGCGGCGTAGAGCTCCGCCGCCTGGGACGGGCCCTTGGCGGTCACCACCACGATGCGTCCCGGGAACAGGCCCCGGAGGGACTTCAACAGCCCCAGGTTGGTGGTCCCCTTCAAGATGGGGTCGGGGAGGGTGCAGATGAACACCTTCCCCTCCTCCAGCCCCGCCTGCTTGAGCGTCTCAATGTGGCTGATGTCGCCGTAGACGCAGTCCACGCCCATCGCCTCCAGCCGTTCCCTCACGAGGGGGTTGAAGTCCACCACCTTGACCCGGGCGCGCGCCTCCGGGTTCTGGGCGGCCAGTTCCGACAGCAGGGCGTCGGCGGTGCGATGGAACCCCAGCACCACGACCGGATGGCCCCGCCGCGCCCGTGCGGACTCCCCCCCGTCCACGATGTCGCCGACGCCGGCGCCGCGGAGCAGACGCCCCCCCGCGGCTTGGAGGGGGTGGCTGTTCTGAATGAGATAGGTGGAGAGGACGGCCATGAGGGCGAAGATCCAGATGACCGTCGCCACCGTTCCCTCCCCGATATGCCCGAACCCGGCGCCCAGGGCCACGATGACGAGAGAGAACTCGCTCACCTGGGACAGGTTGATGGAGGTCAGGAGGGCAACCCGATGGCCCGCCCCCAGGGCCAGGAGGGGCAGGAGAAGACCGGGCACGCGCAGGAGGAGGGCCACGGCGGCGACGGCCCCCGCCGCCGCAAGGACGGACCCGTCGGGCCAGGGGATCTGCATCCCCAAGGCGACGAAGAAGAGCGTGACGAAGAAGTCGCGCAGGCTCACCACTCGGGCGATGACGTCGGCGTTGTAGGGGAAGGTGGCCAGGGAGACCCCCGCGATGAGGGCCCCCATCTCCATGGAGAGCCCCACCGCCGGCCGAGCGGCCACCAGGGCCACGAGGAAGCACCAACCCAAACTGATCACCAGGAGCAGCTCGGGCACTTTGGCGACGCGGCGGAAGAGACGGGGGAGGATGTGCTTGCTGGCCGCCAACGCGACGGCCACCAGGGCCGCCCCGGCGAGGAAGGTCCGCAGAATGCCCCCCGGGTGGAAATCGGCCAGGCCGGGCTGGATGGCCAGGATGATGATGGCCCAGAGGTCCTGAAAGATGAGGATGCCCACGGTGACACGCCCGGCCAAGGTGTCCAATTCGGCCTTTTCATAGAGCAGTTTGACGACGATCATGGTGCTGGAGAGGGCGACGGCGATGGCCAGGTAGGCCCGGGCGTATGTCCCCCCAAGGTCCATCCCGGCCGTCTCCAGCAGGGAGAAGAGGCCAAAGCCCAGGCCGGCGCAGAGGGGGAACTGCACGAGCCCCGGCACCATGACGAGCCGGCCGGCGGAAAGCATCTTGTGGAGGTTGATCTCCAGGCCGATCATGAAAAGGAGGAGGATGAGGCCGATCTCTCCCATCGTGACGATCTGCGATTGGTCCGTGATGAGCTTGAGGCCGACGGGGCCGATGACGAAGCCGGCCGACAACTGTCCGAAAATGACCGGCTGGCGGAGCAGTTTCATCGCCAGCCCGACCCCCGCCGCGGCGGCGATGGCGACGGCGATATTGCTGATGAGCGAATGGGACCCCTCGCCGCTCCCCGCGGCATACCCGGCGCGGGGCAGAAAGAGGACCACTACAAGGACCAGCGCACGGATGCGTTGAAGCGGCATTGGTAGTTACCGGCGCGGTTCCTGCTCAGGGCAGGCCCGGTTCCGGTTCC
>CAZRVT010000009.1:0-64926 GCA_964603505.1 uncultured Holophagales bacterium
TCCGTTAGTGGCTAACGATTTGGCGGAACTGTCCATTTCCAGCTGGGGCGGGACATTTGTACCTGTTCCCGCCAGTTGGCCTCCGGTTGTGCTGAAAGCCGTCACGCTTCCCAGGCCGTCACGATGCATATAGCTCAGCACGGCACTTGTACCCGAGACGGCAATCTGGGCCAGCGGTTCGTCAATCAGCGGGCCGTGAATGTAGTACATTTCCGACGCGCCGCCATAATCGGCGATGATATCCTCGTTGGAGTACAAAAATCTCTTTGTGGTGGTTCCCTCGGTCATACGGACACGGATGCCGGAGGGATCGTAGGCGTAGTCCGTGGTCCCTTGTCCTTGGTCCGTTGTCCTAACAAGGTGGGAGTCATAGTTCCACTCGTAGGTGGTGGTGCCGGAGAGATCGTCTTTCGTGAGCATGTTGCCGGCGTTATCCCAGGTGTAGCTCGTCGTTGTCGTGCCTCGGACTTCGCTCAGTAGGCGGTTGGCATCGTCGTAGCCGTACGTGGTGATGCCGTCTTTGTCGGTGAGGGTCTGCCGGTTTCCAGCGACGTCGTAGGTGAATTGCTCGAAGTTCGCCCAAGGATACGTCGCCTTGGTTAGGCGGTACGTTGAATCGTACTCGTAACTCGTGACTTGGTTGTCGCGGAGGGAGGTCATGCTGGTGCGGTTCCCCACGGCGTCCATCAAGTAGGAGTAGCCGTCAATGATGTCCCCTTGGTTGTTTTTGGTGATAAGGGACTTCAGGCGATACGCGTTGTCGTAGTCGTAGTAGGTCGTGAGGTTATTGGGATATTGCAGCGTCATCCGCCGGTCCAGGGCGTTGTAGGTCCACTCGAAGGTCCCCGCCACCGGATCGGTCTGCTTGCTCAAGCGGTTCTTGGCGTCATAGATATACCGCGTCTCGCCCTTCGGGCCCGGAATAATAGGGTCAGCCACCGTTTCTCTTTTTCTATTGTGCACTTGTGCCAAGAAACAGCTACCTATTTGAAGAAGCCCCATGGGATGCCCGTCCCGGTGCACGCTGGTTCCTGTCACGGTTTCGCAATCCCTAACTCGCGCATCTGGTATCCCAGCGCCTGGGGCGTGATGCCCAACAGGGTGGCGGCCTTCGGCCGGTCCCAGCCGCTCCGCTCCAGGGCCTGGACGATGACCTTCCGACGGTACTCCCGGATCAGCGCCTGATAGTTCCCCTCGATCTTCAACTCGTCCCCCGGCGCCGGGGTGGGAGCCGGAGCGTGCCGGATGGAGAGGGGCTCCCCCTTCTGCACGTGGACCAGGCAGGCCAGGAGGAAGTTCTCCAGTTCGCGGACGTTGCCGCGCCACTCCTGCTCCATGAGGTAGGTGAGATACAGGGGATGCAGGTCCACCGGGGGGAGGTCGAAGAGGTGGCGGTTCTTCTCCACCAGGGCGCGCGCGATGAAGGGGATGTCTTCCCGCCGTTCCCGCAGGGGCGGCAGGTCGAGGGTGGCGACGGCGAGGCGGTAGAAGAGGTCCTCGCGGAACCGTCCCTCCCTGACCATGTCCTTGAGCGAGCGGTTGGTGGCGGTGACGAGGCGGAAGTCCACCTCGAACGACCGGGCGTCGCCGAGCCGCTGGATCCGCCGGTCGTTGAGGACCCGCAGGAGCTTGGCCTGCAGGGCGGGGGGAAGCTCGCCCACCTCGTCGAGGAAGAGGGTTCCCCCATGGGCGGCCTCGATGACGCCGGGACGGTCCATGAGGGCCCCGGTGAAGGCCCCCTTGCGCCACCCGAAGATCTCCCCCTCGAAGAGCGATTCGGGGATGGAGGCGCAGTTGACGGCGACGAACGGGCCGCCGCGGCGGGGGGAGGCGCGGTGGAGGGCCTGGGCCAGCACCTCCTTGCCGCTCCCCGTTTCGCCGGTGATGTGAACGGGAATGGCGGCGCGGGCCACCTTTTGCGCTTCGTACACGACGAGGGCGCTCTTGGGGCAGGCATAGACGAACCCGTGGAACACCTGCGGCTCGCTGTGGGTGAGGACCTCGGGCCGCCGCACCGGGGCCTCCCCGAGGCGCGCCTGCAGGGTGAGCCCCCACACCTTCCAGAACTCCTCGGGAAGGAGCGAATAATGGGGCGCGGAGAGCGTGAGGACGCCGCCGCCAGGCAGTTCGAGCGCGCGCTTCTCGGTCAGGGTCCCGGCGGCGTAGACCTTCCCGCTGGGGAGGGTGATCGCGAAGGGGACGGGGCCGGCGTCGGGGTCGAACTCCTCGCGGGTGAGGAACTCGAACGCCTGCACGACCCCGACGTCCACCCGCGGCTGGGCCACCGCCTCCCAGCCGAGGGCCCCCCGCTCCTTGAGCAGGTCGAGCGCGCGCCGCAGGCGCGCCTGGGGGACCTTTCCCGGGTGGAACCGGTCCCACTCCAGGGCGAGGACGGCCGCGGGGATGGGGTTGGGCTCCGCGGCGAGGCGCTCCCACGCGGTCCAGTCCATCCCCTTCTCCGCCGTCACGAGGGGAAGGGGCGGGACCGGGCCGGGGCAGGCCTTCCGCAGGGCCCCCTGGCCGAGCAGACGCTCCCGGTCCGCGCGGTCCTGGGGGATATCGGCCCTCCATCCTTTGAGGTCCCGGAGGGCGGCGCGGTAGTCCTCCCGGTCCCCCCACTTGGCCAGTTCCGTCCTCAGGATGGGGACCTTGACCCCCCACGGGTGTGCCGAAAGGGGGATGCCGAGGGCCTCGATCTCCTCCAGGCGGGCGCGCACCTCCCGGTGGCTGCCCAACCAGTAATGGACCCGCGCCAACTGGACCAGGTCGAAAAAGAGGGCGTGGCGGTCGTCCCGCTCTCGGTCGGCGGCCGCCGCGGCCGTGAAGATGCGCTCCGCCTCGGCCAGATCCCCCTCCTGGAGGGCGATCTCGCCGAGGTTGAAGTACACCAGGTTGAGCTTGCGCTCGCTCCCGAGGTGGCGGGCCAGGGCCGCGGCCGAGGCGAAGGCCATGCGGGCCTCCCCGGGCCGATCCGACTCGTTGAGGATGACGCCCAGGTCGTTGAGGGCGAGAGCCTCCTGCCACAGCCAGCCGCGCGAGACGGCCTCCGCCAGCCAGCGGTGGGCCGCCTCCGCCGCGTCCTTCAGGCGCCCCAGGGTGTAGAAGAAGTAAGACAGGTATCGGTAGTATTGGCCCGCCACCGCTGGCGGGAGGTGCGGGAGGGCCTCCTGGCAGCGCGCCAGGAGGGCCATGGCCTCTTCCCGGTCCCCCTCGCTGGCTCGCAGGTCGGCCAGGGCAAGGGCGGCGAGGGCGCCCCACGGGGACCGCAGGTCGCCGGCGGCCCCTTCCAGGACCTGCCGGGCCTCCGCCGGCCGCCCGTCCCTTCGCAACCGCCGCGCCTCCAGGAGGGGGGCCGCGTCGGGGGCTTCGGGGGTCCGGTCGTCCGGACCGGTCATGCCCTCCCAACGGAGGAGGAACGCGGGGAGGGCCAGGTCGGGGTCGCCGGGACGCTCCGCGCTCAGGGGGGAGAACTTCTCGGCATCCCCCTGCCAGGCGGCGACGAGCGCCTCGCACCGCTCCGGTTCCTCCGCCCGGTCGAGCCGTTCCAGGACGCCGAACACATTCCCTTCGCGGGCCGACACGGTCAGGGCGTCCCGCTCCCGGGCCGCCGCGGCGGCGGGGTCGAGGAGCGCCTCCAGGGCGCGCCGCACGGGACCCGGCGGGTCCCCCCGTTCCAGCACCTCCCGCGCGACGGCGGGATCGGGAGGGGCGTCCGGGAGGGGACGGGCGGGCCACCACCGCTCCTCCCGGAGGAACGCCCACCCTTCGGCCTCCAGCGCCTCTCCCATCGGCGGCGCCAGGGCGGCCGCGGGCAGGGGGACCCCGGCCTCCGCCAGAAGGGCCCACCCCTTGCGCGCGGCGGGGGAGGGCGGCGGTGGTTGGACCGGATCGGGGGCGAGGTCGGACACCAGTTCGCCGGGGAGGAGGCCCCGCCTCCGGCCCAGGGCCTGGAGCCGCGCGATAGCCTGGGAAGGGCCGAGCCCGGGCAGGTGGACCGTCTTGAGGAAGTGCGGCACGGTCAGGACCGGAAGGGCGAGGGTCCGGAACCCCTCCAGCGGCTTGCCGGGCCATCCCGTGACCGCAGCCTCCATTCCGGTGTGGGGGGCCAGGATCAGGAACTGGAGGATCCGCTCGAAGGTAGCCGGCTCGCAGGCCGAGGCGTGGGCGACGATCAAACAGCGCGCGCCCCGGGCGAGCTCGCCCTCCATAGCCGCCCAGGCGGCCCCGGGCGCCTGGGAGAGGAGGGCGCAATCGACCAGGACGGCGGCTTTCCCGGCGGCCAGGGCGGCAAGATAGAAATACCGGGCCGCCGCCCCATGGCCCCGTTCCCCGTGGCTCTCCACGAGCACGCGCAGGGGGCGGTCGGCCGGCGGGTCCCAGGAAGGGGGGAAGGCCTCCTCCCACGCCGGAAGAGCGTCGGGGCCGGGTTCCCATCCTCCGAGGGACCAGGGGCCCCCGGCGTCCTCCCCATTTTCCATCCTCTTCCACCCGTCCCCGTCGCGTGCCAAGTCGGGGAGGGGCCCCTGCGCCGCGGAGGCGGCCGACGAGAACCCGAAGCCGAAAAAGCCCCAGGTCACCGCCAGGGCTTCCGGACCGGGGGAGGGGGTGAGGGGCGGAAGGTAGTGGAGCTCACCCGCGCCCTCCGCCCACCGGCCCCAGGCGAGGCGCGGCAGGAAGGGGGCGCGCACGGCGGGGAGCCGGCGGAACCAGCGGGGGGCGGCGGCCGCGGCCCGGATCACCGCCCCCCCTCGGCGAGGAAGGCCGCGCGCTCGGTGTCCTGGAAGGCGGCCAGGCCCGTCACGCCGACCGCGCCCGCCTGAAGCGTAAAAGGGGAGTGGAAGTGTCCGAGGACGAGGGTGTCCACATCCGCGAGGGTTGCGGCAAAGGCGAGGATGTCCCCTTCGGGGATGCGCCGCCGATATTTAAAGTTGGTCGCCCGAAGCCGCCGCTCGGCCCACCGGTAGAGGGGAAGGAGAAGGGGGCGAGGCAGGAGACGGGTGGCGGCGCAGGCGGCGCCGGACTTGGACACGGCTCTCCAGAGGCGGTAATTGCGGTCGCGCCGGTTGAGGCCGTCGCCGTGGAGGAACAGGAACCGGCTCCCGTCGTCGATCCGCAGACGGGTGCCCACGGCGTCGAAGGCCTCCGCCAGGGCGGGGTCGCGGAGGAAGAAGTCGCGGTTCCCCTCGATGTAGGCGGTCCGGACGCCCGCCGCCTTCAGGGCCCGCACGGCGGCCAGGACCTCCTCCTGATCGGGCGTCCGCCAGCCGGGAAGGCCGATGAAGAAGCGGAACAGATCCCCCAGCACGACGAAGTGGGCGGCGCCCCGCTCCCGCGCCTGGGCGCAGGCGCCGAGGAACGCCGGGAGGGTCCCGGGGCGCTCCCCGATGTGGGCGTCCGCCACCACCGCGATCATAGTCCCGGGAGGATGATGGGGCTCGCCTCCCGCTCCACGAGTTCGCGGGGGATGCGGACGAGGAGGAACACGTCCCGCTTCGCCGGGTCGCCGCGCAGGTTCTTCACTACCGCGTCGGGCACCGTCAACTTCAGCGCGCCGGGACGGTCGGCGGTGCCTCGGGTGGAGTCGGTGACCATCGTTTCCAGCGGGACCACCTCCACGGCGTTGGGGAACTTCTCCAGAAACTCCTTCAGTTTTTTCGCTTCCATACGGTCTCCTTGGCGATGCGAAACGCCTCGACGGCCTCCTCGGGCAGGGGCGGCGCCGCCACCGTTTCCCGTTCCCCGCCCGGCCGCTCGACGGCCACGGTCACGGCTGTTCCGGGGGCGCGGGTGCAATACGAGGCCAGGATCCCCGCCGCCGTCCCCAGCTCGGCCGGGCCGGCGCCCGGCTCCAGGAGGGCGAAGGGGCCGGTGTGGCTCTCGGGGCGCAGGAGGATGAACCCCTCCCCCCGCTCCATAAGGAACTCGTTCTCCGACTCCTCGCGCCCCACGATGAGCTTGACCGCGGGGGAGAGGCGGAAATGGCGGCCGAACTTGAGGAGGAAGAAGTCCCGGTAGGGGACGTCGTCGATGGGGCGGTGGCGCACCAAGTCCAGAAAGCGCCACTTCAGATGGGGGTCGGTGAGGAAACAGCACCCCCCCGAGGGGGTGGGGTAGTCGGTCAGTCCGAACCGGGCCGCCAGCTCCATCTGCCGGATCCGCCGTCGTCCGGAGATGTCCAGCAGGCGCTCGCGGTCCACCTTCCCCTCCAGCTCGGCTCGGGTGGGCGGGAGTTGTTTGGCGCAGAGGGGCCGGACGATGAGCCCCTCCAGCCCGGCGGCCCGCTCGATCAGCTTCAGGGGGCGCGGCATCTGGGTCATGGGGCGCTGGCCTAAGACCTCGCCGGTGAAGATGAAGTCCCACCCCTCCCTCTCCATGATGGCCCGGGCCTTCTGGAGCATGAAGATGCGGCAATCGATGCAGGGGTTGAATCCGGAGCCGTAGCCGTGCTTGGGGTGGCGCAGGATGCGCAGGTACTCCTCGCGGATGTCCACGATCTCCATGGGGATCTCGAAGGTGGAGGTGAACTTCCGGCCGTGGTGCACGGCCCGCTTCGCCCCCCGGCGAGGGACCCGCTGGGCCGCCTCCACCAGGCAGAAGCCGGTGTTGAAATACAGCCCCCTGACTTCGATCCCCTGCTCCATCAGCAGGAGGGCGGCAAGGGAGGAATCAAGCCCTCCGGACAGGAGCCCCAAGGCCCTGACTTTCATGGAGTTATTGTAACCTATTCCCCGGCGGGCGGCAAAAAGCGCGGCGAACGGTCCGCCGCCCTTTCGGGCCATCTAATTATGGTAAAATTGCCGGAATGCAAATCCGCTGCATGGCGGTGGTATGCCTGATGGCGGCCACCCTGCTCCCCGGCTACGAGGACCGGGTCATCTCCAAAGCGTCGCAGTACGCCCCGCAGGATCTGAAGCTCCTTTTCCGAAGCTTCGAGGAGGACTTCCGCCGCGGCCTTACGAAGCCGCCGGCGGCCACACCGGAAGCCCTGGACCGTCAGATTGCGGGGCTGATCCAGCGGATCAAGCGGCAGGAGCCGATGGCGCTCGTGGTGGAGGACCTCTCGGCCGTGGCCCGGGGGACGGTGCGGCTGCTGGATCCCGCCCTCGACGGCCGGGCGGACCCCCTCGCCTCCCACATCCGGAAGGACTTCCCCCGGTACATGGAGCGGCGGCTGACCCGGTTCCCCGTCGTTTTCTACGGCTTCGACGGCCGCCTCCTGCGAGGGGACGCCCTCGGCTTCCTCCAAGAGAATCGGCGCGAAGTCACGCCGCTGGCCCAGCTCCTGCGGCAGGACTACTCGCGGACGGGCCAGTGGGCCGACTTCACCGCCTTCGACGACCAGAGCACCGCCTTCGGCGTGGCCCAGGTCACCGCCAACCGCGCCTTCTCGGCCGTCCTCAACATCTGGTACTATGTCTGGACACGGGGAGGCGGGCGGTGGGGCCCCCTCAAACCGGCGCTCAATACAGAAAGGGTATGGCTCTTCGGCTATGGCTATTAAGATCAGGACCGCCCTCCTCTCCACCCACTCCAAGAACGGGCTCCCCGATTTCGCCAAGTTCCTCCACGAGCGGGGGGTTACCCTCATCTCCACCGGGGGGACGGCCGCCTTCATCGAGCGGCTGGGCATTCCGGTGCGGAAGGTCTCCGACCTAACCGGCTTTCCCGAGATCCTCGGAGGCCGGGTCAAGACCCTCCACCCGGCCATTCACGGCGGCATCCTGGCGGACACCCGGAACGCCGGCCACCTGGAGGAGCTCAAGCGCCACGGCATCGACAAGATCGACCTCGTCGTGGTGAACCTCTACCCCTTCAAGGACGTCATCGCCAGCCGGTGCACCTTGGCGGAGGCCATCGAAAACATCGACATCGGAGGCGTGGCCCTCCTGCGGGCGGCGGCTAAGAACTACCACTCCACGGCGGTCATCGTGGAGACCGAGGACTACGGCGCCATTCTCAAGGCGATCGAGGAGGAGGGGGGTGTCCCGCCCGATCTCGCCCAGCGCCTCGCGGTGAAGGCCTTCACCCACACCAGCGCCTACGACGCCGCCATCGCCCGCTACCTCCGCTCCCAGATGGAGGGGGAGGCGTTCCCCGAGGTCCTCCAGTGGACCCTCGAACGGGCCATGACGCTCCGCTACGGCGAAAACCCGCACCAGCCGGCCGCCCTCTACCGCCTCGAGCAGGGACGCGGCGGGCTCCACATGCTCCACCAGCACCAGGGGAAGGAGCTCTCGTTCAACAACCTCCTCGACATCGACAGCGCCCTCCGCATCGTCTCCGCCTTCAAGCGCCCGGCCTGCGTCATCGTCAAGCACAACAGCCCGTGCGGCGTCGCCGTCGGGGCGACGGCCGAGGAGGCCTTCGCCAAGGCGTGGGCCTGCGACCCCAAGAGCGCCTTCGGCGGCATCATCGCCTTCAACGCCCGGGTCGAGGGCGCCGTGGCCGAGGCTATCGTCCCCAACTTCATCGAGGTGGTCGTGGCTCCCGAATACGATCGGGCCGCCCTCGAGATCTTCAAGCCCAAGAAGAACGTCCGCGTCGTCACCCTCCCCGTCGAGGGGCCCCGCGCCGGGTGGGACTTCAAGCGCGTCGACGGCGGCGTCCTGGTCCAGGAGTGGGACGCCCACGAGGAGAACCTCCGCGGCGCGACCGTGGTCACCCGTCGGGCGCCGACGGAGGCCGAATGGGCCGACCTGGAGTTCGCCTGGGAGGTGGTCAAGGGGGTCAAGTCGAACGCGGTCATTTACGCCCGCGGGGGACAAACGGTGGCCCTCGGGTGCGGCCAGACCTCGCGGGTGGACGCGGCGCTCAACGCCCCTCAGAAGGCGGTCCTGCCGTTGGAGGGGAGCGTGGTGGCCTCCGACGGCTTCTTCCCCTTCCCCGACAACATCGAGGCCATCGCGGCCGCCAAGGCCACCGCCGTCGTGCAGCCGGGCGGCAGCATCAAGGACAAGGCCGTCATCGCGGCCGCCGACCGTTTCGGCCTGGCCATGGTGTTTACCGGCTGCCGGCACTTCCGGCACTGATCCTCCCATGAAGGCCCGCCGCGTCCCCGTGGTTCTGCGCTTCGCCGACGGCCGGATGGAGAAGTGCTTCGTGAGCCCCTACTTCTCCCACAGCCTCCGGGTGGTCCAGGTCATCCGCGAGGACCGGTCGGTCGTCACCCATCCCATCGAGTCGCTCAAGGCGGTCTTCTTCGTCCGCGACCTGGACGGCCGGGGCCACCCGCGAGGGCACTGGAAGGAGGAAGACCCCGAGGCCCTCAAGGCCGGTCGGGCGGTGGTGGTGCACTTCGCCGACGGCGAGCGCATCCGCGGGAGGGTGCTGGGCGACCCTGGGCAGGGGGCGGGCTTCTTTGTCTACCCCACCGAGCCCGGGTCCAATAACCTCAAGGTCTTCGTGGTCCGCGCCTCGACCACGGCCGTGGAAACCGAGGCATGACCCTCCTCCTCCTGCTGGCGCTGACGCTTCACGACCTCGGGCGCACCCTGGCGGCCCACTCCGCTTTCACCGCCCGTTTCCGCCAGTCCGTGGCCCTCCCCTCCGGCGAGACCCTGGAGGAAAAAGGGACCGTGGCGTTCGTCTGGGGGAAAGGGCTGCGCTTCGATTACGCGGGAGGGGTGGGCAAGGCGTTCGTCTTCACCGCGGACGGCTGGTATTCGCGGGAAGGGGCCGCGGAGTGGAATTTCCAGCCCTGGGACGGCGCTTCTCCCCAGATGCATCCCTTCACCTTTCTCCTGGACGGCCGGGTGCCCGAAGGGGTCGCCTGGACCGTGACCGGCGCCGGAAACGCCGTGGAGGTCGCTTCAGCGAATCCCGTCTTCACCCTCACCCTCGACCGCCGCACCGGCTGGCCCCTCCGCTTCCAGGTGGATCAGGAGGACGGAAGCCGGAACACGCTGGAGTTCTCCGGCCACCGGGCCGAGGTGCGGGAGCTGATGCCTTGACCCTCGACGATTACGCCCTCCGCCTCAAGACCCAGATGGAAGCCATGGAGGCCCTCCTCCTGCGGGAACTGGAGCGCAGCCCGGAGGCCGTGGCGGCCGCCTCGCGCTACATCACCGACGCCGGGGGGAAGCGCCTCCGCCCCCTCCTCCTGCTGGCGTGCTCGGACCTGCTCGGGTACCGCCGGAAGGACCGGCTGGTCTTCGCGGCGGTGGTGGAGGCCCTCCACACCGCCACCCTCATCCACGACGACGTCATCGACGAAGCCGATCTCCGCCGCGGCCGCCGGACTCTTCACCACGACCTGGGCAACCGTCTCTCCATCCTGGTGGGCGACTATCTCTACGCCCGGGTCATCCGCCTCGCCGTGGAGAAGGGGAACCTCGGGATCATCCAGCTCCTCTCCGACGCCACCCTGAAGATGACCGAGGGGGAGATCTGGGGCCTCACCCGGGCGGGCGATCCCCGGCTCACCATCGAGGAGTACTTCGCCCACATCGAGAACAAGACCGGCTACCTCTTCGCCGCGGCCGCCTCCATCCCCGCCCTGCTGGCCGGGCGGGAGCGTCTCGTCCGCCGGCTCCACGGGTTCGGCCTCCGGTTCGGGGTCTTCTTCCAGATCCTCGACGACCTGCAGGATTTTGCCGCCCGCGAGGAGGAGGCCGGCAAGCCGGTCATGCACGACCTCGAGGAGGGCAAGCTGGGGATCCCCATCCTGCTCCTGCTCCGGCGCCTCCGTGGGCGGGAGCGTCGGGAGGTCCTCGCCTGGCTGGAGGACGCCCCCCGCCGTCGTTACGACCTTCTGGACCGGCTGAAGGCGCACGGCACGCTCGTCGAGACCCGCGAGCTGGCCCGTGCCCATGCCGCCGAAGCGTGTCGCGCCTTGTCGATTTTTCCGGCTTCCCCCGCTCTGGAGCTCCTTACCGCCCTTCCGGAGCGGCTCCTCTCCCTCCCCGCCTTTTCTCGTCTGTAGCCCTGCCCCATGGCCGGATCGGCGCAACGGCGCCGCGGCGCGTCTGCGCAGGCGTGGGGATGGGGGGGGCGGCTACCAGCGGCGCAGCCGCCACATTGCCAGGAAGGCGGCCACCGACACCCCCGCCAGCCCGATGATCCACCAGAAGGAGGAGGGGGCGTCGTGCGGCAGGGGGATGCGGACGTTCATGGAGAAGATGGAAACCACGAGCGTGGGCACCATAATGCCGATGGTGATGATGTTGAGGGTCTTCATCAGCACGTTGAGGTTGTTGCTGACGATGGAGGCGCGGGCGTCCATGAGCGAGGCCAGGATGTTGGAATAGATCTCCGCCTGACGGTAGCACTGATTGTGCTCGATGGCGAGGTCGTCGAGGAGCTCCAGTTGCTCGGTGGTGAACCCCAGTTTGGACTGGTTGTGGCGCAGCCGCTCGATAAGGACGCCGTTGGAGGCGATGGAGTTGAGGTAGTAGACGAGGCTCTTCTCCAGGGTGAAGAGATTGATCAGGTACTTGTTCTCCATCGAAAGGTTGATCTTCTGCTCCAGTTCCTCGGAGAGCATGTTGATGATCTTGAGGTGCTCCAGGAAGTGGAAGATGGAGCGGTGGAGGAGCTTGAGCATCAGGTCGGGCAGGGTGGGGACCTTGAGGAAGATCTTCCCCTCGAAGAGCGGCGCGTCGGCCCCCGTCACCACGATGAGCCGGTCGCTGAAGAGAAAGGCGCCGATGGTGGAGGCCTTGAAAAGGAGCTGGTCGGACCCGGAGTAGTTCTTGGGGGTCTTGAAGATCATGGCGGCGTGGCTGGGTTCGAACTCCAGGCGGGCCAGCTCCTCGGGGTCGAGGGCCGACTGGAGGGTGTGCTCGTCCACCGAATAAGCGTCGATCAGCGTGCGGCGCTCCGCCTCGTCGGGGCTGACGTAGATCAGGATGGGGGCGTCGTCGGCCTCGGAGGGGACGACACGGTCGTTGACCAGGGCGAACCGCTTGAGCATCCCGTCGGACCTCCTTTCCGGCCGCGCGCACGGCCCGGGTTCCGTTAGGGCGCGCCATTATAGCACGGCTTCATCGGCGGGCACCGGTCCTCGGGCCGGTCCCGACGAATGAATGCTAACCGCCTGATAATTGCCGGCTTGCGAGGAGTATTCTGCGCGGCCTCTCCGGGTCGTTCAGGGGTTCCCGTGCAGGTCGGCCCAGGTCTTCCGGCCGAAACCGAAGAGGGGAAGGCAGAGGGGAAGGAGGAGGAGCGTCCAGGGGCTCAACGGCTCCTCTCCGGGGAGCACATCGCGCACGACGAAAAATATCGCCGCGCAGGCGGCGCACAGGAAGAGAACAAATCCGAGATACGGCTTCCACAGCGGCGTGTGCCGGTATTTCCAAGGGGCGAACACGGCCAGATACGCGGCCCCTGCCGCGAAGAGCCCAAAGCACAGGAGGGCCTTGCCCGCGTGGCCGCGAACGGCCAACACCGCCCCCAGGATGAGGATCCACAGCAAGGAGCCGAGGCCCCCATACGTCCAACCGGCTCGCGGTCCGCGTTCGCTCATGGCTGGCCTCCTCGATTGGGTCTCACGCCCATTATGGCATCCCCGGCCCCGCCTCGCAAGGCCTCCATGCTACAATGACCCCACGTCATACCCTTGGAGGCCTCCATGAGCCAACCCCCCATCCCTCCGCCCATCCCCGCCGGCCCGACGCCCAGGAAAAAGGGCCTGCCCGTCCTGGCCTGGGTGGCCATCGGCTGCGGCGCGCTCCTGCTGATCGCCGGCTTGGCCGTGGTGGCCGGGGGCTTTTTCGTGGCCCGCACCGTGGGCAAGGCGGCCCACAACCCCGAGATGGCCGCGGCCAAGTTGGTGGTGGCGGCCAACCCCGACCTGGAGATCGTCTCCACCGACGAGGGGGCCGGCACCCTCACGATTCGCAACAAGAAAACGGGGGAGGTGGTCACCATGGACCTTTCCCAGATCAAAAAGGGCAAACTCGATTTCACCGGCCCCAAGGGCGAGAAGCTCTCCATCGATGCCGAGGGGAAGGAGGGCCAGGGCACCCTGAACTTCCACTCCGACCAGGGAGACGTCACCTTCGGCGCCGGGACCGGGGACAAGCCGCCGGCCTGGATCCCCGAATACCCCGGATCCGCCCCCGAGGGCACCACCTCCATGACCGACAAAATGCGGACGGCCGGGGGGTTCACGTTCAAGGTTCCCGACGCGCCCCAGGCCGTGCTCGACCGCTACGAGGCGGCGTTCAAGGCGGCGGGGTTCGAGACGGGGAAACAGACCTTCTCGGGCGGCGGCTCTACCGGCGGGGTGGTGAGCGCCAAAAGCGGCGGACGGTCCGCCGCCGTCTCGGTGGCCTCCGGCGACGACGGGACCACGGTGATGGTCAACTTCGAGGAGAAAAAGGCGGAGTAGGCCGGCGCCGCGGGGCCGGGCCCCAAGGGGCGGTCAGCGGCCGCGAAACCGGTAGTGGGCCACCATCCACTCCCGCCCGCCCCGGTAGCCGAACAACTCGGCGCAGGCCATGAAGAAGACCCGCCAGAGGCGGAGGCGCTTGAGCCCCTCGCCGGGGCCGTAGACCTCCTGCAGGGCCTTCAGAGCCGCGGCCCGGTGGCGGTCCAGGCGGGACAGCCACGCCTCGCAGGTGCGCTGATAGTGGGTCCCGTCCACGAGCCATCGCTCCTCGATCAACAAGTCCTTTAGGAAGTGGAGGAGGAGGTCGGCCGAGGGCATCGTCCCCCCGGTGAAGAAATACCGCGCCATCCAGTCGGAGGCGTCGCGCACCTCGAAGGGGTAGGCGGCGGTGCGGTGGCAGAAGATATGGACGAAGCAGCGTCCCCCGGGCCGCATCCACGAGGCGATGCGCTCCATGAGGCGGCCGTAGTTGCGGACATGCTCAAACATCTCCACCGAGACCACGCGGTCGAAGGTCCCCGCCGGGGCGAAAGCGTTGATGTCGGCGGTGGCCACGGCGACGTTGGACAGCCCCCGCTCCCGGGCCCGCGCCTCGATGAAGGCCTTCTGCGACGCGGAGTTCGAGACGGCGGTGATCCGGCTCTTCGGGAACCGCTCGGCCACAAACAGCGTCAGCGAGCCCCAGCCGCACCCCAGCTCCAGCACCTCCTGCCCGTCCTGGAGCAGGGCCCGGCGGGCCGTGAGGTCCAGCATCGCCTCCTCGGAGGCGTCGAGGGTCGCGGTCCCCTCGGGCCAGAGGCCGCACGAATATTTCATGCGCCGGCCCATCACCTGCTCGAAGAAGGCGGCGGGGACCTCGTAGTGCTGGGCGTTGGCGTCCTCGACGCTCAGCGCAATGGGGGACTCGCGGAGGGTCCGGAGGAACGCCTGGAGCCGCTCCTCCTGCCGGGCGGGGTCGGCCGCGGCCTCCTCCCGGAGGCGGGCGGTGAGGAGTCGGCGGATGCCGAGGCGGATCAGGGGATCGGGCAGGAGGCCCTTTTCGATCAGGGGGCGGAAGTCCATGACCTATCCTTTTTCGCGGCGCCTGGGGAACCAGGGAACGAAGGCGGAGGTGGTGCGGATGTAGTCGGCATAGTCCTCGCCCCGGGTGCGGAGGGCCTGGGCCTCGGTGGCGGGGATGCCGGTGACGCGGAAGAGGAAATAGAGCAGCAGCGCCGGGACCAGCCAAGCCGAGACCCCAAAGGGAGAAGGGGTGGCCATCAGGGCGAATCCGCACCACAGAAGGGCCTCGAAGAAGTAGTTAGGGTGGCGGGAGTACCGCCACAGGCCGGCCCGGCAGGTTTTGCCCCGGTTGGCGGGGGCCTGCTTGAACCGGTGGAGCTGGAGGTCGGCCGCCGCCTCTCCGATCCAACCCAGGAACCACACCGCCGCCCCCGCCCCCTCCAGTGGATGGAAGGCTGCGGCGGGATTGCGGCTCATCAGGAGGAAGGGGAGGGCGAAGAAGAGGTCGAGGAGCCCCTGGAACTGGAAAAAGAAGAACAGCTTGATCTCCGCCCTTGTCCCCCACTCCTTCCTCAGCTGGACATAGCGTCCCTCCTCCGGATGGCCGAGGACGCGGGTGAAGAGGAGATAGAGCCCCAGCCGCAGCCCCCAGAGGGCAGCGGCGACGGCGGCCAGCCGGCGGCGCGGCCCCCAGCCCGGGAGGACGAGGGCGAAGAGGGTGGCGAGGATGGGGATGCCGAGGGTCCATCCGAAATCGACGATGCCGGCGTTGCTCATCCGGCGGCCGACGGCATAGAGAGTCCCCATCCAGGCGGCCATGAGGAGCAGGCCGAGCGCGGCGGCGGTCCAGGCGCTCATCGTCCCCCTCCCGTTCCCGCGGCCAGGACCGCCGGGGCGGGGCCGTGGAGCCCGCGCACCAACCCCATCCAGGAGGCGGCCCGGAGGAGATAATGGGTGGGGTCGAACTCCCACCAGAAGAACCCCTGCCGCTCGGAGATGGGGTAGTGGTGGTGGTTGTTGTGCCACCCCTCGCCCAGGGTCAGAAGCGCAATGAACGGATTGTTCCGGCTGGTGTCCTTCGTGGCGTAGCGGCGGCTGCCCCACACATGGGCCAGCGAGTTGACGGAGAAGGTGGCGTGGTAGAGCAGGACGGTGGAGAGGAAAAACCCCCACGCCAGCAGCTGCAGTCCGCCGGTCCCCAGGGCCGGGGCGCGGGCGGCCAGGACCTGCCCCGCGGCGAAGAGGGCGGCGGCCAGGCCGACGGGGACGAGGGCGTGGAAGCGGGTCAGGAAGACCAGCTCGGGGAAGGGCGTCCAGTCCTTCACCCGCGACGGGTCCCAGCTCTCGTTGGCCTTGCACAGGATCCATCCCATGTGCGCCCACCAAAACCCCTTGACCGAGGGGGAGTGGGGGTCGTTCTCGGTGTCGGTGGCCGCGTGGTGGCCCCGGTGGTGGGCGGCCCACCAGAGGGGGCCCATCTGCCCCGCGGAGGTGCCGAGGAGGGCCAGGAGGAACTGGACCGCGCGGCCCGTCCGGTAGGAGCGGTGGGAAAAGTAACGGTGGAAGCCGGCCGTGATGCCGAACATCCGGACGAGGTAGAGGCCGGCCGCGGCGCCCGCCGCGGTCCAGGAGAACTCCGCGAAGGGCAGGAGGAGGAGCCCCGCGTGGACCGAGATGAACGGAAGGCTGCCGACGAGGTCCAGCCGCTCGTCCGGCCGGCGCGTCACGCGGCCCCTCCCCCGAGGGAGTGGTTGCCGGGGCGGGTCAGGACCAGCTGGAGGTCGTTGAGGTGTCGGGCCCGGAAGCCGGCTTCGCAATAAGCGAAATAGTATTCCCAGGCGCGCAGGAACCGCTCGTCCCGCCCCTGGGCGAGGGCCTCCTCCCGGTGGGCCAGGAGGGCCTCCCGCCAGGCCCGGAGGGTGGGGGGGTAGTGGGGGCCGATGTTCTCCAAATGCTCCACCGTCAGCGCGGAGTGGCGCGTCATGGCCGCCGACAGCGCCGTGAGGGAGGGGAGGAGAGCGCCGGGGAAGATCGCCCTCTGGATCCAATCGCCGGTCCGGCGATAGGCCTCGTACCGCTGGTCCGGGATGGTGATCACCTGCACCACCGCCAGTCCGTCGGGCTTCAGGAGGCGGTCGAGGGCCCGGAAGAAGGCGGGGAAATTCTCGTGCCCGACCGCCTCCAGCATCTCGATGGAGACGATCCGGTCGAAGGCGCCCTCCAGCCGCCGGAAGTCGCGCAGGAGCACCTCCACCCGCCCTTCCAATCCGGCCTCTCGCACCCGCTCCCGGGCGAGGCGGTGTTGTTCCTCGGAGATGGTCACGGTCGTCACCCGGCAACCCGCGGAGGCCGCGGCCTCCAGGGCGAACGAGCCCCAGCCGGAGCCGATCTCGAGGAGGTGGTGTTCCGGCGCCAGTCGGGCCTTCTCCAGGACCGCCCGCAGTTTCCGGCGCTGGGCCTGTTCCAGCGTGTCCCCCTCACGCCAAAGGGCGCAGGAGTAGGTCATGGTGGGGTCGAGGAAGAGACGGAAGAAATCGTTGCCCAGGTCGTAGTGGCGGCGGATGTTGCGGCGGCTGCCCGGCACGGTGTTCCGGTTCAACCGGTGGCGGATCCGGTGGAGGAGGCGGCCGAGCGCCGCGGAGCCGATCCGGCGGTCGTCCACCGCGGCCGCGTTCCGGATCAGGAACTCGATCAGCCCGGGCAGGTCGGGGGTCTCCCAGTCGCCGTCCACGAAGGCGTCGCCGAAGCCGAGGTCCGCCTCCAGAAGGACGCGGCGGAAGAACCGTTCCCGGCGGACCCACAGGGCCGCCACCGGGCCCCCGGACGGGCCGAAGGCGAGCGAGGCGCCGTCGGGAAGAGACATCATCAGGCGCCCTTCCCGGATCCGCGCCAGCATCCCCAGCACGGGCCGGCGGGCGAGCCGGTCGAGCGGTCTGGGGCGGGCGGGGGGGGCGTCGAGGATCCATTCATCGGGTTCGGTCATGGGGTTTACTCCGGTCGAACAGCGCCCCCGCGCGGGCCAAAAGCGGCGAGGTGGCGAGGCGCTGGAGCAGGGGCTCGCGTCCCTTGATGAACGTGTCGGGGGAGGCGGGCTCGGGCTTGGGATGAAAAGGGAGCTTCCGGCGGTAGTAAAGCTTGGACGCCTGCCACAGGATGCGCGGCATGGTCAAGGCGGCGGTCAGGGGATGGCGGAGGGCGGCGGACAGGAGGGTTCCGCCCCCCAGGGGCCGAAGGGGCCCCCACAGGCGGGCACGGAACGCCTCCTCGCCGTCGCGGAACAGCCGGGCGGTGACGTCGAGCCCCTCGCGGGGGTCGCCGAAGGTGAACGCGTAGGTGCCGGAGCGGTCGAAGAAGGGGGAGACGTGGAAGGCCTTGGCGAACTCGTACCGGACGGGCCAGGCGCCGTCGCCCGCGGGGGTATGGAGGACATAGAGGTGGGCCTCGCCGAAGGTGTTGGCCACCTCCGCCACCGTGGCGCGCAGGGTGCCGTCCCCCCGCAGGGCGAGGAAGAACGAGACGGGGTTGAAGACATACCCGAACCACCGCGCCGAGGTGATGAGGAGGGTGCGCTCCACGCCGTCGGCGCATCCGCGCTCCTTCAGCAGGGCCAGCAGGCGCTCTTTCATCGGGCCGGCGCCGCCGCGGAGGTAGTCCCGATCCCAAAGGGAGACGGGCCGGAACCGGTTGTAGCCGAATCCCCCCAGGGTTTGGTCCAAAACAGGCAGATCGTCCAGATCGAAGAGATAGGCCAGGACGGGATACTGGAAAGCGTGCCCGACCGGTCCCAGGCGAGCGTGCATCACCCGGCCCCGCACGAGGAAGGAGTTCACCATGCCGCTCCGAGACTCCGCGCGGCCTCGACCCCCGAACGGACGGCGTCCTCGTGGAAGCCGTTGTGGAAGTAGGCCCCGCAGAACCAGGTGCGCCGGGTCCCGTTGAGGCCGGGGAGGAGGGCCTGCGTGGCCACCGCCTCGCGCGTGTAGAGGGGATGGGCGAACTCCACCGATTCGATGACCCGATCCGGGGCGACGGCGGCGCGCCGATTGAGGGTGACGAGATACTCCTCCCGCGTCCGAAGCCCCTGCAGACGGTTCATGTGATAGGTCAACGAAACCGGGTCGCCGGGCGCGGCGCCGCGCTCCCGGGCGTAGTTCCACGAGGCCCACGCGCTCCGCGCCCGCGGAAGGACCGAGGCGTCGGTGTGGAGGATGGTGAGGTTGCGCGAATAGCGCCAGGCCCCCAGGAGGCGGCGCTCCTCCTCGGAAGGGTCGGCCAGGAGGGCCAGGGCCTCGTCGGCGTGGGTCGCCACGACGGCATGGTCGAACCGCTCCTCCGTCCCCCCGAAGCGGACGCGCACCCCCCCCTCCTCCCGGAGGAGGGCCTCCACGCGACAGGCCGTCCGCACCGTCCCGGCGAACCGCCGCAGGAACGCGTCCACATACGACCGGCTCCCCCCTGCGACGGTCTGCCAGCGGGGGCGGTCCCTCAGGGAGAGGAGCCCGTGGTTGCGGAAAAACCGCATGAAAGCGGCGGCGGGAAACTCCAGGATCCGGCCCGGGGCCGCCGACCAGATGGCCGCCCCCATCGGAAGGAGGTAACGCTCGCGGAACGGGGCCGAGTAGCCCCCCTCCTGGAGATACGCCCCCATCGTCACCGTCTCCAGGTCCCTCCGCCCCCGCAGGTCCTCCAGCGCCGAGCGGCTGAACCGCCGGATCTCCCACAGCATGCTCCAGAAGGCCGGGGAGAAGAGGTTCCGCCGCCGGGAAAAGAGGCCGTTGAGGGTCGTTCCGGCGTAGTGGAACCCGCTGGTCTCGTCGTGGTAGGCGAAGGACATGTCGCTCCACCGCCAGGCGACCCCGAGGTCGGCCAGCAACCGGTGGAGGGTGGGGTAGGTGCGGTCGTTGAGGACGATAAAGCCCATGTCCACCCGGGTCCCGGCGTCCGGCCCGGAAGGGACTTCGACCGTGTGGACATGTCCCCCCAGCCGGGGGCCCTTCTCGAAGAGGGTGACCCGGTGGCGCCCCTGGAGGAGGTGGGCGGCGGCGATCCCCGCCGCCCCCCCGCCGATGACGGCGACGGTGCCGGGTGGCGGGGGGGGCATGGGCGTGGAGGGGGCGGGCATGTTTGCGCTATAACAACGACGGAAGGGCTCCCCTTCCCATCGCTCAGGGCGCGGGGACCGGCACCCGGCGGGTTTGAGCCGCAATGGCCGAGCGGATCGCCGGCAGGGCCGCGCGGGCGGCCGCCATTCCCGCCTCGAAGAGACGCTTCTTCTGAGTAAAGTCGTCGTAGGCCACGCCGGCCACTTCGGGGGTGATCACCACATCCGCCCGTTGGAGGGTGCACCGCCCCACTTCGGAAGCCATGATCGCCGCCGCCTGGATGGCCACCTCGAAGGGGTTGGAGGGGGCGCGGGCCGGCACTCCCGCCGGGATGCTCACCGCGATGACCACTTCGGCGCCCATGGCGCGCACCGCGTCCACCGGGACGGGGGCGGTCACCCCCCCGTCGACGAAGACGCGCCCGTCGATGGAAACCGGGACGAAGACGCCCGGGATGGCCGCGGAGGCGTGGACGGCCCTGGCGGCCGGGCCCTGCCGGAAGGCCACCGTCTCGCCCGTCCGGAGGTCCACGGCGACGGCGGCGTAGGGGACGGCAAACCCCTCGATGGTCTTGTGCTTGAGGCGGGCGTCGAGGAAGGCCTCGATCCGCTCGCCCTTGACGAACCCGCCCGAGAAAAAGGCCAGGGTGGAGCGGTCGAAGATGTCCTCGGCGGTCACCTGGACCGAGGTGAACTCCAGATCCACCACCGATCCCGAATCGGCGTAGAGGGCCCCGATGAGGGCCCCGACGGAGGTGCCGGCGACGCGGTCCACCGGGATCCTCTCCTGCTCGAGCACCCGCAGGACGCCCACTTCGGCGAAGCCCCGAGCGCCGCCTCCGCCAAGGGCCACCCCGACCACGGGGGGGACCTCTTTCCATGCCGCCGGGGCGGGCGGCGGGGGAGAGGGCGGGGTGGCACAGGCGGCGAGCACGAGGCACAGTGACGGCAGGGTTCCGGCGAGGGTGCGTTTCATGAAAGGGTCCTTCGATGGAATGGCTCCACGATAGCCCAATGGGCGGGGAAAAGGCAAGGGGCGGTCACTCGCCGGGGATCGTTTCACGGCAGGGTTCGCCCGTTTGGCGGTCGGTGCCGTAGAGGTCGATGGAGAGCACCCTGGGGATGAGCGAGGTTCCCTCGCCGGCGATGTAGATGCGCTCCAGGGTGCAGAGCCGCTTTCCGATGGAGGTCTCGGCCCACACCGCGCCCCCCTCCTGCTTCACCCGCACCCTCCGCGTCTCGATGGCCTTCAGACGCAGGTCGTAACTCCGGCCGCCGTCGATCGGCGCTGTGGAGAAGCCGTAGGCCTTGGCCTTTTCAAGCAGCGTCAATTCCTCCCGGACGCCCCCCTTCTCCACCATCACCCAATAGGCGGAGACCGGCCGCTTGGCGTCCAGGCGCCCCTGGGCGTCCAGATTGGCCTCGTAGTGGAGGACGTTGCGGTTGAGGGAGCGCTCGATGACGAACAGGGGGAGGGCCTCGCCGGCGGCGAGGGTCGAGGCGAGGACCATCATGCAACAGAAGAAGCGTTTCACAGGCCTATCCTTAGAAAGTTCGCCAGGAGTTGGAGTCCGCGCTCACCGGATTGCTCGGGATGGAACTGGACCCCGAAAAGAGGCTTGTCCCGGTGCCGGATCCCCTCCAATCCGCCCTCGGGCGACTCCGCGATTTCCTCGAAGATGGCGTGCAGGGCCTCGTCGCGCACGACGATTTCCTCGTGGCTCTCATGCATAGGAAATGATGCGGGGAAGCCCTCGAACAAGCCTCCGGGTTTGAGGAGCCGGACCTGTTCCTCTCCCTTGTGTTTCAGGCCGTCCCTTCGCACAGTGGCGCCGAAAGCGTGCGCGAGGAGCTGGTGCCCGTAGCAGATCCCCAGGAGGGGAACGGCGCAGGACCGCGCCAGCTCCACCAGGGCGGGCTCCACCTGGCCCTCCCCCACCATCTTCGGGGAGCCCGAAACGACCACGAGGTCGGAGGGGGCGCCGGAGAGGGTGGCATCGGGCTCCTCCCGCACCTCGATTGCAACGCCGGCGCGCTCGGCGGCCCTCCGAAGCGCGTCCCGGTAGCCGGCGATCTTCACCTCGGCATCCGTGGGATAACAGTTGACGAGCAGAACCCTGATCGGCATGTCGCTTCCCCCGGCCGGACTCTGCCGGCCGCGTCCATTCTACCGGAAACGGCGCGGCGGCGGGGGGTGTTTCTCCTTGAAGGGCCCTTAGTATCTATGGTATGATTTGCCGATTTTTCCGCCAAGGAGCCCCGATGTACAAGATCCTGAAAAAGCAGGTCTTTTCGCCGGTCACCTACCTCTGGGAGGTGGAGGCGCCCGACCTTGCCCGGGCCGCCCGGCCCGGCCATTTCGTCATTGTCCGCCACAAGGAGGGGGGGGAGCGCATCCCGCTCACCATCGCCGATTTCGACCCCGCCCGGGGCACCATCACCCTGGTCATCCAAGCGGTCGGGCAGAGCACGAAGGAGATGATGGCCTTCGAGGAGGGCGCGGCCCTGCTCAACCTCGTCGGTCCCCTGGGCATCGCAAGCCACATCCAGCACTACGGCACCGTGGTCATGGTGGGGGGCGGCCTCGGCGTGGCGCCCGTCTTCCCGCAGTTGCGGGCGCTCAAGGAGGCCGGCAATAAAACCATCTCCATCATCGGCTTCCGGTCGAAGGACCTGATCTTCTGGGAGGACAAGTTCCGGAAGTACTCCGACGAGCTCATCATCACCACGGACGACGGGTCGTTCGGCGAGAAGGGGCTGGTGGTCGGGCCGCTGAAGCGCCTCCTCGAGGAGCGTCCCGGCGGCATCCAGATGGTCACCGCCATCGGCCCCGGCATCATGATGAAGGCCTGCTGCGAGACCACCCGCCCCTTCGGGGTCAAGACCATCGTCTCCCTCAACACCATCATGGTGGACGGCACGGGGATGTGCGGTTCGTGCCGCGTGTCGCTCGGGAAGGATGTGAAGTTCGTTTGCGTGGACGGCCCCGACTTCGACGGCCACCAAGTCAACTGGGACGAGCTGATGCAGCGGCAGAACCGGTTCCGCCGCGAGGAACAGCACTCCCTGGAGCACTGCAAGCTCAACGCCAAAGTGGAGGGAGCGTAAGCCGTGAGTGAGACCAAGAGGAAGAACATCGCCACCATCCCGCCCGACCGAACCACGATGCCGGAGCAGCCTCCCGAGGTGCGCCGAAAGAATTTCAAGGAGGTGGCTCTCGGATACCGGGAGGAGCACGCCCTCCGTGAAGCCGAGCGCTGCATCCAGTGCAAGAAGCCCCTCTGCGTTCCCGGTTGCCCCGTCGGCATCGACATCCCCGGTTTCATCCGGGCCATCGCGGAGAAGGACTACCCGAGGGCTTACGAGATCCTCCTGGCCTCCGACCTCCTCCCCGCCGTCACCGGCCGCGTATGCCCGCAGGAAAGCCAGTGCGAGGCCACCTGCATCGTCGGCAAGAAGTTCGAGCCGGTGGCCATCGGCCGTCTCGAGCGCTTCGCCGCCGACTATGCCCTGGCCCACCACCTGGCCAAGATCCCCGAGATCCGGAAGCGCTCCGAGAAGGTCGCCGTCATCGGGAGCGGCCCCGGCGGCCTCACCTGCGCCGCCGACTGCGCCCGCGCCGGCCTCCAAGTCACCATCTTCGAGGCCCTCCACGTCGCCGGCGGCGTCCTCAAGTACGGCATCCCCGAGTTCCGCCTCCCGAACGCCATTGTGGACCGGGAGATCGAGAACCTCCTCAAGATGGGGGTCGAGATCAAGGTGGACCACATCATCGGCAAGATCTTCACCATCCCCCAACTGATGAACGAGATGGGGTACCGGGCCGTGTTCATCGCCACGGGGGCCGGGTTCCCCAAGTTCATGGGGATCGACGGCGAGGGGCTCAACGGCGTGATGAGCGCCAACGAGTTCCTCACCCGCGTCAACCTCATGACCGGATTCGAGTTCCCCCGCTCCGGGACCCCGGTGGGGATGGGGAAGCGGGTGGCCACCATCGGCGCCGGCAACACCGCCATGGACTCCTCCCGCACCGCCCTGCGCCTGGGGGCGGAGAAGTCCTACATCGTCTACCGCCGCACGGAGCGCGAGAGCCCCGCCCGGAGGGAGGAGCTCCACCACGCCATGGAGGAAGGGGTGGAGTTCCTGTGGCTCAACAATCCCGTGGAGATCCTGGGGAAGGAGGGCTGGGTGAAGGGGATGAGGTGCATCAAGATGGAGCTCGGCGCCCCCGACGAGAGCGGCCGCCGCAGCCCCGTTCCGGTTCCGGGCTCGGAGTTCGAGCTGGACGTGGACACCGTCATCTACGCCCTCGGCACCAAGGCCAACCCCATCATTGCCTCTACCACTCCGGGCCTCAAGACCAACAAGTGGGGGTACATCGAGGTGGACCCCGAGACGCAGGAAACCTCGATCCCCGGGGTCTTCGCCGGCGGCGACATCGTCACCGGCTCGGCCACCGTCATCCTGGCGATGGGGGCCGGCCGCAAGGCCGCCCGCGGGATCCTTAAACGCCTGGGGATCCATGGCTAAGCTGCGCCGGGACCGGCCCAGGAAGAAGCGCTCCGCGGTGGAGGTCCTGATGGCCCTCCTCGGCGTCTCCTTCATCCTCCTGGCCGTCCTCGTCGTTGTTCTGCTGTTCACCCACGGTTGTTCCGTCGTTCACTATCCCCTTGACTTGGAACAGCGGATGTGATAAGATGAAAACTCGAAGTAAGGCAAACGTGTAGAAAAACGGGAGGCAATCATTGGGCATCGTAGATGCACCGTTGCCACCGCTCTACACCATCAGTGTTAACCGTAATGGGAGGTTAGAAGTATGAAGCTGTTCAAGGTTGCGGTGCTGTTCCTCGCTCTGCTGGGCCTGCTGGCCTGCGCGAAGCCCCCCCAGGCCGAGATCGAAGCCGCCAAGGCCGCTCTCGATGCCGCCAAGGCCGCCGAGGCCGACATCTACGCCCCTGAGGCGCTCCGCGCCGCCGAGGACGCCCTCAACGCCGTCCAGACCGAGGTGGATGCCCAGGCCGCCAAGTTCGCCCTCTTCCGCTCCTACGAGAAGACCAAGGAGCTCGTGGCCAGCGCCAAGGCCGCCGCGGACAAGACCAAGACCGACGCCGACACCATGAAGGAGCAGGTCAAGAACGAGGCGCTCGCCCTCTTCACCGAGGCGAAGGACGCCCTCGCCGCCGCTCAGGAACTGCTCGCCAAGGCCCCCAAGGGCAAGGGCACCAAGGCCGACCTCGAGGCCCTCAAGGGCGACCTCGACGCCATCCAGCCGATGATTGACGGCGCCCAGGCCTCCTTCGACGCCGGCAAGTACATGGATGCCAAGAACGGCATCATGGCCGCCAAGGACAAGGCCGTCTATGTGAAGGACGCCATCACCAACGCCATCGAGATGGCGAAGGGCAAGAAGAAGTAACCCCCAGAACCGTGAATGTCCAGGCAGGTCTTCCGGTGCGCCGGAAGGCCTGCCTTTTTTAATGCCCTGTCCATGAAGACCGTCCTCAAGGCCGCCCTTGGCCTCCTGGTCCTGTTCCTCGGGGCCCGGGGGATTCTGCTTTACCGGGAATTGGAGCGGGCGAGCCGGGACCCGTGGCGCGAGCAGCGCCTCGCCGAGCGGATGGTCCAGACGGCCCGGGAATCGGCGGGGGCCCGCTACCACCCCCGCGAGGTGGAGGAGGCCTACCGGCTCTACTGGCGGGCCCGCCGCATCCACGCCATTCAGGATTCCAAGCCGTTCATTCTCAAGGATTTCGATTATACCCGCGACCTCTATTCTCAGGCCTTCCGTCTGGGGCTTGAGGCATGGAGGACGGGGACGGCCACCGACGCCCGACTCCGGGAAGAGGCCCAGGCGGCGGTCGCCCAGGCGGAGCACCTCACCCGGTTCGCCCGGGAGATTTACAAGAAGGCCCAGATGGGGACGCTGCTGGTCCCCGCGATCGCGCAGGCCGAGATGGCCTGCGCGGAGGCCAAGGGCTTCTTCAAGATGCGGGAGTACCGGAAGGCCTCCGAGAAGGCCGGGCAATCGATCCGCACGGCCGAGACGGCCCTCGAGTCCATCGGCGGCGTCCTCGAGAAGTTTTACGACCCCGACCGGCTGAGGCACTGGCGCGGCCTCCTGGCCGGGGCGGTGGACTATTCGCGCTCCACCGGCCGCGTGGTCCTCGTCACCATCAAGGACCAGCGCATCCTCCGCGTCTACCGCCACGGAAAAATCGTCCGGACCTACGATGTCGAGCTCGGCAAAAACCCCCTAGAGCGGAAACTGCGGAGCGGCGACCTGGCGACCCCCGAGGGGCGCTATATCGTCTCCGCCAAGAAGAGCGGGCGTCAGACGAAATACTACCTCGCCCTCCTCATCAACTACCCCAACGACGAGGACAAAAGCCGGTTTGCCGAGGCCAAGCGGTTGGGGCGCATTCCGGCCCGGTCGCACATCGGCGGACTCATCGAGATCCACGGGGACGGAGGGAAGGGGGGCGACTGGACCGAGGGGTGCGTCGCTCTGAAGAACGAGGACATGAAAGAGGTGTTCAACCAGGTCGAGGTGGGGACCCCCGTGGTCATCATCGGCTCCGAGGGGTACACCCAGACCTACAGCGAGCTGAGGGCCAGCCGGCCGTGGAAAAACGGAAAAGCCTCATAGGGCTGGATCTCGCCGAGCCGCCGTCCGCCGGGGAGGCCGCCCCGCCGGGAGACGCGCCGCCGCCGGGACCCCGGGGGCTTCGCGGCCGCTGGGCCGCCCGGCCCCGGTGGGTGGACCACGTCCTCGCCGCTTCCGGGACCCTCCTGCTGGCCATCCTCTTCTTCCTCTCCACCGGCGTCACCCGGGCGGCCCTCCCCCTCGACCGAATGACCACCGATCCCCAAGCCCCCATCCCTCTGGAGAAGGGGGAGGAGAAGAAGATCCGCTCCGGCCTGCCCAACCGCCCCTACCTTGCCGTGGACCGGGCCAACAACATTATGTGGCTGCGGCAGGGAGACGGCACCCTCCTCCGGAGGATGGTCGTCTCGGCGGGCTCCGGCGGGGTGCTGAAGGAGCCCAACGGAAAGCGGACCTGGGTCTTCGATACGCCGTTGGGGGTATTCACCATCAAGGGGAAACAGGAGGACCCGGTCTGGGTCAAACCCGACTGGGCCTTCATTGAGGAGGGGGAGCCGATCCCCAAGGACTACTCCGAGCGGTTCGAATCGGGCATGCTCGGAGAGTACGCCATGTCCCTCGGGGGCGGCTATCTCATTCACGGGACCCTCTACGAACGCCTCCTGGGAAGGAATGTCACGCATGGGTGCATCCGCGTCGGCCGCGACGACCTGCGGGTCGTGGTCAAGACCGTTCGCGTCGGCGATCGCGTTTATATTTTTTAGCCTCGCCCTGTTCCCCCAGGCGCAGGCGCTCACCGCCCACGAGAAGTCGCTGGCGGCGAAGGACGCGTTTTACTTCCTCGTCGACCTTCCCGCCAAGCGGATGATCCTCAAGTACCACGGCGCCCACCTGGCCGACTGGCCCATCCAGGCGGTCGAGACCATCGCGGCCCGCTTCCTCTTCTTCAAGCGGGTGCCCCACAAATTTCCCGAGGTCTTCTACATTCACGACGCCCTCATCGACCCCCCCGTGGAAATCCCCCGTCCGGAGATCATCCCCCCCGACCCCAACGCGCCGGAGGAGACCGGATCCTCCGCCATCCCCCCCACGATGGAGGAGCTCATCAAGGCGCCGCAGGACTACACCTTCCGGGGCGACGCCCCGTGGCTGGTCCGCGTCCACATGCCGGAGGTCCCCAAGAACGGCATTCCGCCGCCCGAGCTGGCGGAGTCGTTCCGCACCCGCTTCGGCGACTTCATCAAGGGGATCACCGGCGATATTCCCCCCGTCCTCATCCTGACCCTGGCGAACGAGGACGGCGAGAAGATCTATCGCGCCTTTCCCGAGAAGGTCAACCTCCTCGTCTATTTCACCCCCCCGGTGCCGGAGAGCAGCGACCGGTAATGGCATGATCCTCCCGATCTCTCGCACCGTTTCCCTGTCGGCTGGCGCAGTCTGGGCCTCCTCCTTTGGGGCACAAAGAAAGGGATAGGGATCCTGCCATCCGTTGTAGCTTTCGGGGTTCGGCAGTCTCCTGGCCCTTCCCCGGATTCATCAACTCAACGATGGAGCAAACCCGAGCGTTTCCATCACCGATCCCCTCCGACCTGTTGCCTCGCGGTCAGGCCTTCCCGATTGTTGATCCTGAACACCGGGATCTCCGAGCCCACGAACAAGCGCATGGGCGGGCCCCAGGTGCCGGCGCCCGAGGTGGTGTAGAGGTAGGCGTCCCCCTCGCGGTAGAGCCCGTAGGGGTATTCGAAAAAAGCGAAGATGATGGCGTCCAGCGGGGGGATCTGCCCCGCGTGCAGGTGGCCCGAGAGCTGGAGCTTCACGCCCGCCGCGCGGGCCAGGTCGAAGGCCCGCGGCGGGTGGTACAGGAAGAGAACGGGGCGATCCGGCGGGAGGCCGGCGAAGAACGCCTTCGGCGTGACCGCCGGCTTCATCCCCATCCCCCGCCCCGCCGGATCGTCGAGCCCCGCCACGGTCCAGCCGTTGGGCAGGTCCGCGCGCTCGTTCCTCATCCAACGGAACCCCGCCCGGGTCACCAGGTCGCCGGCTCGGTCCAGCCCGGTGTAGAACTCGTGGTTGCCCGGCACGGCCCAAACGCCCAGGGGGGCCCGCAGGCGCCGGAGGGAGGGGATCAGGAATTCCAGCCCGCCGTTCCGCTCGTCCACCAGGTCCCCCGTGATGGCGATCAGGTCGGGTTTCGCGGCCAGCGTCCGATCGGCCAGACGCTCCACCTGCTTCGGCGAGGTCCAGCGGTTGAGGTGGACGTCGGAGAGATGGGCCACCGTCATCGGGGGCGCCCCGGGGATGGCGAGGTCGACGACCTTCACCTGGGGCGGAAGGGCGTTGTGGACCAGCGACACCGCCGCCGCGATGGCCGTCAGGGCCAGCGCCGCGATGTCGAAGGCGCGGGCGTGGGGCCTCCAGAGGAGCGTCGGGACGAGGAAGAGGAGCCAGAAGGTGAAGGCGATGAACACGGTGCCGAACCAGACATCGGCCCACACGGCCAACGGCTTCCAAGCCAGCGGCGTGACCCGAACGACGAGGAAGAGCAGGCCGGAGGCGGCGAAGAACGCTCGCAGGGTCCACAGCCAGGGCGCCGAGGGGGCGAACGCCCGGACGGCGAAATGGTAGAGGGGGAGGTGGGCCGAGCCGTACACGGCCGCGAGGACGACGACGAAGAGAAGGAGACCGAGACGCATGGGGGCGGGTCCTTTCGCGGGGGGCCTAAGGGAGAAGGGGCGCAGCCGCGCGATTATTCCCCGCGGCTCACACGTGGCGCGGCGGAAGCGGCGGGGTCCCTCCGGGTCCGGGCGGGGCGTCGGTGCGCATCTCCACCCGCCCCGGATCCATCCCCTCGGGGAATTGGATGAAGGCCCCGTTGATCAAAACGATGTCCGCGTCGAAGCCCCGGGTCGTCCCCTCGGGCGTGTCCACGAGGTCCCATCGCTCCCATGCGCCGTCCTTCCCCGCGCTTCCGAGGGCGTAGAGGGTGGGGGCCTCGTCCGCCTCGTCCTGAAGCCACGACTCGTACTTCAGCGCCCGGCCCCAACCGTCGGTCCGGGGCATTGCCTGGATATAAGCGGGCTCCAGCAGGGCGGCCAGTTCTTCGATGGTGCCGGCGTCGGGGTAGGCCTGGGCGTCGGTCGCGTAGGCCTCCACCGCCGCGGCGATCCGCCGCATGTCGGCGATGGTGCGCAGTTGTTTATGGCGTTCCGCGGCGTTCAGCAAGCGGGGGATAGCGACGAAGGCGGCGACGCCGCCGACCGCCAGGAGAAGGAGCATCCCGCCGGCGGCGAAGAGGGCGATATTGGCGGCGGCGGTCCCGCTGGAGGGGGCGGCCGGCGGGGCGGGGGCCTCTCCCCCGAACCCCGTGGCGGTCCCGCACCACCGGCAAAACCGGTCGGTGTCGCCGACGGAGGTGCCGCACCGGGGGCAGAACATTTATGCCCGCCCCCTCCGGCCAGCTGAAGGCGGAAGGCGGAAGGCGGAAGGGCGGCCCAGGCGGGACTCCGAACTCTGAGCTCCCAACTCTGAACTGGAGCGAAGCGACTTCACCACTTCGGCGCCTCCTCCATCTGGTAGGTGGAACCGCAGTAGGGGCATCGCACGGAGATGCCCCCCTCGGCGACGGTGATGTTGTCCTTGCCCAGGGTGCCCGAGCACTGCCGGCACCGCATCTCTTGGAGCTTCAGCTCGCCGGGGGCGTCGAGGGTGTGCTTGATCTCCACCTTCTGGATGACGGGCCGGGCGAAGGTCCAGCGGACGACGAGCCATCCCAGGGCGAACAGCACCGCGGCCACCGCGAGCCGGCCCGGGGAGAACGGATGCGGGCCGCTGGGGAAGGCGGCGATGAGGAACAGCAGCCCCAGCCCGAAACAGGCGGCCGAAGCGAGGTAGGCGAGGATCTTCATGGCGTCATTTTACCATTTCCAATCGGGGTCGGAATGGGGTAAAATCGATCAACGCTTTGATGAGCAAGCCAACTACACGAGGAGGGACTATGCCCCAACCCGACGCATTCGGCACGTTCAAGACCTTGGAAGCCGCCGGAAGCCAATACCGGTACGCCGACCTGGGCGGCCTGGAGAAGAAAGGACTGGGGGCCGTGGACCGCCTGCCCTACGCGATCCGGGTCCTGCTGGAGAGCGTCCTCCGCAACGTGGACGGTTACCAGGTGAAGGAGTCGGACGTGGCGGCCCTGGCCGCCTGGAAGCCCAAGCCCGGCGAGGTGGAGGTTCCGTTCAAGGTGGCCCGCGTGGTCCTCCAAGACTTCACCGGCGTGCCCCTGGTGGTGGATCTGGCCGCCATGCGCGAGGCGGTGAAGCGGTGGGGGGGCGACCCGGCGAAGATCAACCCCCACATCCCCTGCGACCTCGTCATCGACCACTCGGTGCAGATCGACTTCTTCGGCACCGGCTACGCCTATTACAAGAACGTGGAGCTCGAGTACGAGCGCAACGGCGAACGCTACGCCCTCCTCAAGTGGGCGCAGAAGTCGCTCGCCAATTTCCGCGTCGTCCCCCCCGGCACCGGCATCGTCCACCAGGTCAATCTGGAGTGCCTGGCCCGCGTGGTGATGACCCAGGAGGCGGACGGCGCGGTATGGGCCTTCCCCGACACCCTCCTCGGCACCGACTCCCACACCACCATGATCAACGGCCTCGGCGTCCTCGGCTGGGGCGTCGGCGGCATCGAGGCCGAGGCGGTCATGCTGGGGCAGCCCTACGCCATGCTCGCCCCCGAGGTGGTGGGGATGAAGCTCTTCGGTGCCCTCCGCGAGGGGGTCACCGCCACCGACCTCGTCCTCACGGTCACCCAGATCCTCCGCCGCCACGGGGTGGTGGGGAAGTTCGTGGAGTTTTTCGGCCCCGGCCTGGAGGTCCTCTCTTTGGCCGACCGGGCCACCCTGGCCAACATGGCCCCCGAATACGGCGCCACCTGCGGGTTCTTCCCGGTGGACGCCGAGACGGTGGCCTACCTCCGGATGACCGGACGCGAGGAAGCCGCGGTGCTGACCGAGGCCTACTGCAAGGCCAACCACCTCTTCGCCGCCCCCGGCGCCCCCGACCCCGAGTACACCGACGTCATCCCCCTCGACCTGGGTTCCGTGGAGCCCTCCTTGGCCGGCCCCCGCCGTCCGCAGGACCGCGTCACCCTCGCCCAGGCCGGGCCCAAGTTCTTCGAGTTCCTGGGCAAGCCCCACGAGCAGAAGAAGCGGCTCACCGACCTCGACCCCCTGGCCTCCGAGGGGGGCGCCATCCGGCTGGCCCCGGCGGCCGGCGGGGCCACGGTGGAGGACCTGGCCGACGGCGCCGTGGTCATCGCCGCCATCACCTCGTGCACCAACACCTCCAACCCTTCGGTGATGATGGCGGCGGGCCTGGTGGCCAAGAAGGCCGTCGCGATGGGCCTGCGGGTGAAGCCGTGGGTCAAGACCTCGCTTGCCCCCGGTTCGCGGGCGGTGACGCAATACCTCGAGGCCGCCGGTCTCCTCCCGTACCTGGAGGCCCTCAACTTCCACGTAGTGGGCTACGGCTGCACCACCTGCATTGGCAACTCCGGTCCCCTCTCGTCCGAGATCGTGAAGCTCGTCAAGGAGCGGGGCATCGGCACCGTGGCCGTCCTCTCCGGCAACCGCAACTTCGAGGGGCGCATCAACCCCCACGTCAAGGCCTCCTACCTCGCATCGCCGCCGTTGGTCGTCGCCTACGCCCTCGCCGGCACCATCGACCTCGACCTCGGGACGGACCCCCTGGGGGCCGACCCCAACGGCAACCCGGTGTATCTGCGGGACCTCTGGCCCTCCAACGCGGAGGTGCGCGAGGCGGTGGGCGCCTTCGTCCGATCCAAGGACTTCAAGGCCTCCTACAAGGGGGTCTTCAAGGGGGACGAGCACTGGCGGAAGCTCCGCGCCCCTTCGGGCGTCCTCTTCAAGTGGGACCGCCGGTCCACCTATGTCCAGGAGCCCCCCTTCTTCCAGGGCGGCCCCGCGGCCCCCGCGGACATCTTCGGCGCCGCGGCGCTGGCCCTCTTCGGCGACAGCGTCACCACCGACCACATCTCCCCGGCCGGCACCATCCAGCCGGAGAGCCCGGCGGGACGGTGGCTCATTGCGCACGGGGTCCAGCCCAAGGACTTCAACTCCTACGGCTCGCGGCGCGGCAACCACGAGGTGCTGATGCGCGGCGCCTTCGCCAACATCCGCATCCGCAACCGGCTCCTGAAAGGGGAGGAGGGGCCCTTCACCCTCAAGTTCCCCGAGGAGAGGAAGATGTACTTCTGGGAGGCCGCCGAGGCCTACCGGGCCGAGGGGACGCCCCTCATCATCCTGGCCGGCAAGGAGTACGGCACCGGATCGTCCCGCGACTGGGCCGCCAAGGGGACGTTCCTCCAGGGGGTCAAGGCGGTGATCGCCGAGTCGTTCGAGCGCATCCACCGCTCCAACCTCATCGGCATGGGGATCCTTCCCATCCAGTTCAAGGCGGGGGAGAACGCCGACGCCCTGGGGCTGACGGGGCGCGAGCGGTTCCACATCGCCGGCATCGCCGGCGGCCTCCAGCCCGGCAAGACGCTCGCGGTCACCGCGAAACGGGAGGATGGGACGGCGGTGAAGTTCGAGGCCGTCGCCCGCCTCGATTCCCTCGTGGAGGTGGACACCTACGCGGTCGGCGGCATCTTCAACACGGTCCTCAAGCCCTTCATGAAGGGCTGATCGGAGGCCACGGGAGCCCCCCATAAAACGGTGCCTCGCCCGCGCCCCGTAGCGCCCGCGTCCCACCCGTCCCCCAACGCCCCCGACCGCCCGGGGGCGTTTTTTTCCCGCAAGGCCGTCCCTGGCGTTGCCGGGAGGGCGGAGCCGGGGAGGGCCTCCATTCTCTCCTGCATCAACGCCGTTGGGGCGGCGCCGGAACACATGATCGCGTTGCGCTGCAGGCCGATAGGACAGCCCTGCCCCTCCGTGGCCATCATGAAGAGGTCGGCGTTCTCGGGGTCCGCCGCCAGGAGCGCGGGCTTCATGGGGCCGAGGGGGGCGGATCGATGCGCCGGCGGTGGCGCCGCAGGCCTGGCCTGGCCTATAATGGAAGCGTGACCCATCTCATCCTGGCGGTGATCCTTATGACGACCCAACTCTCCGTCCGCGAACCGGTGGTGGTGGGGCGGTTCTATCCCGGGGACCGCGCCGCTCTGCAGAAGGAAGTGAAGGGATACCTGGAAGCCGCCCCCGACCCCAAGATCGAGGGGCCGGTTCTGGCCCTCGTCTCGCCCCACGCGGGGTACTCGTTCTCCGGGCCGACGGCGGGCCGGGCGATGAAGGCCCTGGCGGGGAGTGGGGTGAAGCGGGTTCTTTTGATCGGGACGGGGCACGCGGCCTACTACGAGCGCGGGGCGGTGCTGGCCGATTACGACGCTTTCGCCACGCCGCTCGGGCCGGTCCCGGTGGACCGCGCGGCCGTGGCCGGGTTGGCGAAACAGGCCGGCTTCAAGGTGGCCAACCACCTCCATGCGCGGGAGCATTCACTGGAAGTGCAGCTTCCGTTCCTCCAGGAGGTCCTTCGGGAGTTCTCCATCGTTCCGATGGTGATGGGGGGGCAGACGACGCCCGAGGACGCCGACGCCGTGGCCCGGGGCCTGCGGCCCCTGCTGGGCGAAAAGACGATCCTGGTCCTCTCCACCGACTTCACCCATTACGGCCCCAACTACGACTACGTGCCGTTCCGCGAGGAGGTCTCCGCGCGGATGCGCGCCCTCGATTGGGGGGCGTGGGAGCTGGTGCGCCCGGGGTTCCAGGAGCGGTTCGCCGCCTACATCGAGACCACCGGAGCGACGGTGTGCGGCGAAAAGGGGCTGATGGTCCTCTGCGCCCTCCTGCCGTCCGGCGCGAAAAAAACGACGCTTCAATACACCTCCAGCGGCGAGGTCCTCCAGGACTACGACAACGCCGTGGGGTACCTGGCGGGGGCGTTCACCGGGCAGTGGAACGGCCCGACGCCGACGCCCGCGCGGAAGCCCCATTCCGGCAACCTGGCGGCGGCGGAGAAGAAGGCCCTGGTGCGCCTGGCCCGCGGGGCCCTCGTCTCGCATGTCGCCGGCGCCGACGACCTCTCCCGCGTCCTGCGGGACCTGGACCTGACTCCGGGCCTGACGGGCGTGGCCGGCGCCTTCGTCACGCTGAAGGTGGGGGAGGACCTGCGGGGGTGCATCGGCTCCATCGAGGGGCGGGAGCCGCTGTGGCTTTCGGTGGTCCACAACGCCGCCAACGCCGCCACGCGCGATCCCCGGTTCCGCCCCGTTCGGCCGGAGGAGCTGACGCTTCTTTCGGTCGAGGTCTCGGCCCTCTCCCCCATGAAACCGGTCGCCTCCTACAAGGATATCGTTCTGGGGACCCATGGGGTCGTGCTGGAGAAACGGGGGCGTAGCGCCGTCTTCCTCCCGCAGGTGGCCACCGAGACGGGGTGGACGCTCGACCAATTCCTCTCCCACCTGGCGCAGAAGGCGGGGCTGGCGGCTTCGGATTGGAAGGACGGGGCCTCATTCCGCGTTTTCACCGCCGAGGTGATCCATGAATGACTGGGACCGGAGGGAGGTGCTGGCGGGAGTCGTCGGCCTCCTGGCGATGAATCTGCCCGCGGGGACCCCGGCGGCCGCCGATGTCGGCGTGGCCTTCGGGGGAAGTGTTGAAGAGAAGGCCGCCAAGGCCATCCTCTACTCGACGGGACGGGAGCCGACGGCTTTTTTCCGGTCGGTCCTTTCGCAGAAGGATGTCGTCGGCCTGAAACTGAATTGCCTCGCCGGGCGGCCGCTTGCGCCGCGGGTGGAACTGGTGGAGGCGCTGGTGCGGTTCCTCGTCCGGGCCGGGGTGCCCGAGGAGCAGGTGATCGTGTGGGAGCGCTCCGACCGCGAGCTCCAGCGGGCCGGGTTCGACCTCCGGACCGAAGGGAAACGGTACCGCTGTTACGGCACCAACGGGCAGTACGACAAGGAGGTTTCCGAGAGCCGATCCGTCGGGACCTGCTTCTCGTCTATCCTGTCGCAGCAAATCACCAAACTCATCAATGTGGGGGTCCTCAAGGACCACGACCTCGCGGGGGTCTCCGTGGGGCTGAAGAACTACTACGGCGTCATCCACAACCCCAACAAGTACCACGGCAACAACTGCACCCCCGGCGTGGCCCACCTGGCGAACCATCCCCTCATCCAGGGCAAGCACATTCTGACGGTGATTGACGCCGAGGTGTGCCAATACCACGGCGGCCCGGCCTACCGCGCCGACGCCGTCGTCCCCTTCGGGGCCGTGGCCGCCTCGGCCGACCTCGTCGCCTGCGATTTCTGGGGCCTGCGCGAAATCGAGCGGATCCGCAAGGAGAAGGGGAAAGGGACCCTGGAGGCCGAGAAGCGTGCCCCGCAGTGGCTGAAGGTCGCGGCGGAGATCGGGCTGACGAGGGTTCGCCCCGAGACGCTGAAGGTGGCCACGGACGCCTCATCGTAGCCCATGCCCGAGCCGACGCTCCCTCCCGCCCTCCCCGAGCCCCTGACGGAGGCCGACCGGCAGTTCCCCCCGGTGGAGGCGAAGTACTGGAAGAAGCTGGACGGCGGACGGGTGGAGTGCGTCCTCTGCCCCGCCCAATGCCGGGTGGCCGACCGGGAGCGGGGGGCCTGCGGCGTGCGGGAGAATCGGGGCGGCGTCTATTACACGCTCGTCCATTCGCGGGTCTGCTCCGCCCATGTGGACCCCATCGAAAAGAAGCCCCTCTTCCACGTTCTCCCCGGCACCACCGCCTTCTCCCTGGCCACCCCCGGCTGCAACATGGCCTGCTCCTTCTGCCAGAACTGGGAGATCAGCCAGTTCCGTCCGGAGCAGATCGATTGCCAGAAGCTCCCGCCGGACCGGGTGCCGCCGCGCGCGAAGCGCTGGGGGGCCCCCACGGTCGCCTTCACCTACACCGAGCCGGTGGTCTTCACCGAGTACCTGCTCGACGTTGCCGCCGCGAACCGGAAGGAGGGCCTGCGCTCGGTCGTCATCACCAACGGCTGGATCCAGGAGGAACCCCTCAAGGACTGGCTGAAGGCCCTGGATGCCGTGAAGGTGGACCTCAAGGCCTTCACGCAGAAGTTCTACGAGGAGCAAACCGGCGGGCGGCTCATCGACGTCCTCGACACGCTGATCCGCGTCCGGAAGGCCGGGGTGTGGCTGGAGATCGTCACTCTCTTGATCCCCACCCTCAACGATTCCGCGAAGGAGGCGGCCTCCCTCGCCCGCTGGGTGGCGAGGAATCTCGGCCCCGAAGTGCCCCTTCACTTCACCCGGTTCCACCCGGAATACCGCCTCCGCAACCTCCCCGCGACGCCGGTTCGCACCCTCGAGAGGGCCCGCGATGCCGCCCTGGCCGAGGGGCTGAAGTTCGTCTACCTCGGCAACGTCCCCGGCCATCCCGCCGAGAACACCGCCTGCCCACAGTGCGGCAACGTCATTCTCAAACGCTACGCGTTGAGCCTGACCGAGAACCATGTCGTCAAGGGCGCATGCGAATATTGCAAGGCGAAGATTCCGGGGGTGTGGGCCTAAGATCAGGCGACAGGGCGCCGGCGGCGGCTAACAAAAAGCGGGCCGCAGGGCCGTAGAGACACCCGTCGCAGGGGCACAGCGGGCGGTGCCCGGCCGCTTTACATATTCGCCCATCGTCGCTTATAATCAGATTTCACTATGGAAGGGGATCGGACCGGGAAAAGCACCACGCCGATGCCGCCGCCGGGCATCCATGAATACGCCTTCGAGCGCGGGCAGCTTCTCCTGGACCGGTTCGAGGTCCTGGAGCCGCTCGGTGTTGGGGGCGTCGGCGAGGTGTATCGGGTCCGGGACCATTGGCTCGGCGAAGAGGTCGCCCTCAAGATCGTCTTGCGCGGTTCCTTGCGCGCGGTCGATCTGGAGCGGGTCCGGCGCGAAGTCGCCATCGCGAGGAAGCTGAGTCATCCCAACATCCTGAAGTATTACGATCTTCATGAATTCGATCGCGGCCTGGCCCTCGGCATGGAGTGGGTCCGGGGCAGCACCCTTCAGGACCTTCTCGACCGTGGGGGGCCGCTCGACGAGAACACCATCCGGGCCATCCTGCCGCAGATCGTCGAGGCGATGGAGCACCTTCACGCGAACGAGATCGTCCACCGCGACATCAAACCTTCGAACCTCTTCATCGGCGACGACGGGACGGTCAAGCTGGGGGACTTCGGCATCGTCCACACCGAAGGGGCGGAGGGGCTGACCCTGACGGGGGAGGCGATCGGGACTCCCACCTACATGTCCCCGGAGCAGATCCAGGGCAAAAACCTCACGCCCGCCGCGGACTACTATTCTCTGGGGATCACGCTTTACGAACTGGCGTCCGGCCGGGTCCCCTTCGAGGGGACCTACGGCGAGGTGGCTTCGGCGCACCTTCACCAGCCGCTGTCCGGTGTGTGCGGCTTGCCGCTCTCGGCCCCCCTGAAGCGGCTCATCCTGGGGCTCCTTGATAAGCGACCGGAACGGCGCTGGGGCGCAATCGAGGCCCGGCATTACTGCACCCGGCGCCGCCTGCCCCTCTTGCCGCAGCAGCGGCGTCGGGCAGTGATTGCGGCCGCCATCATCTGCCTCGCGGGCGGCGCGGCATTCTTGGCGCCCCGCAGCTTGGCCCGCACCCGGCCATTGGAGGTGACCATCGAGGGCCGAACGGTCTCCTGCGCGCAAGCTGGACGGTTGCGATGGCAAAAGAAATTCGATTCCGCCGTCCTCGGACACGTCCTCATGGATGTGGACGGCGATGAGGCGGACGAGGTCATTCTCGGATTGCGTCTTCGGGTGTCCTCTGGTTCATCCCCCTCGGCCTTCCCGACATGGAAAGCTTCCGGGGACCCGGGTCCACCCCTGTTCTTAAATACAGGGCATCTGCTTGATTCCTTTGGCGCCCATTCTCCGAATTATCGGGCGATCATCAAGCGTCAAAAGTTGTTTTCCAAGAGCCAGGATGATCTCGTCATCTCTTTGCAGCACGAAACCTTTTATCCATTCTATCTCGCTATTTGGAGCGCGGAGCAGAGAAAAGAGATCCTTTCGTTGGAGCATCCCGGCTGGATCAATCAAATCGAGCGATGGAAGGACGGCTTAGCCATTTGGGGGGGGAATGCCCGTCTGCTCCATTTGACCTGCTTGGCCCTCACGGGGCCCGTGGGGAGGGAGGGGACGGCAGATGGATTGGGCCTGGGGGGGGCCCAACCCAATGTTTCAAATCTGCGCGCTTATTATCTGCTGGAGAATTTCAACACGGGCAGCCAGGTGGCCGAGATGAGCCCGGAGGGCAGCATTCAAGTGCCCTCGTCCAAAGGCGATCTGGTTCTGCGAGACGATAATACTCTGGAGGGAATGGGGCCGGGGGCCTCCAACCGCTCTCTTCATTGCTTGCACGCGGTCCTCCAGGTGCGTGAGCAGATGAACATCGGGCGTTGGCCGGAGGCGGCGAGTTTGATTGAAGAGACACGCAGGATCGCCGAGGAAAGCGGCCTCCAGGGGTGGGAGCTGGTGATGAAATGGCTGGATGCGGAACGCCTCGCCCGGGAAGGTGATATCGAAGGCGCCGTGAAGAAATGCTTTTCCCTAGTTAAGGAGCACCCCACCCGCGCCCAGGAACTCCCGGTTTGGGCGGGTTATTACCGCTATCTCGCGGGGGATTTCGCCGGCGCCCGGACCACCTGGCTGGGACACCCTTCCGCCGCCCTCGTGGGAGGGGGAAAGGAGTGGGAGCTGTATCCCGCCTGCGTGTTCGCCTCCCTCCTGGAGGGTGTCCCGGACGACCGCCTCCGCGCCATGATCGAGGAATATTCGGCTGGCATGGAACAGGGGTATTACTGGCGGCGGTTCCTGGCGATGCAGAGAGGGTGGATCCCGCTCCTTCGAGGCGACCCGGCCGCGGCCATCCCGGTGCTTAAGGGCGCCCTGACCGAACCGAGCTTCGAGCCGCACGCTGCCGGCTACTTCCTGGCCCGCATCCTGACCGGGACCTACGATCCGGCCGAGATGGAGGCCTACGCCGGAAAACAGGGCGGCAACCCCCTCTACCTCCAGTGGATCGCCGCCGTCGGCGTGGGGGACCGGGACCGTGCCAAGCAGTGTTGGCGGGCGATCGAGTTGGAGGCCTGGGAGTCCCAGGACACGGCGCTGATGGTGCCGGTGATCAACCGCCTGCGGGGCCGCCTGAAGCGCCATTGAGCCCACCCCCAGCCGATCCTGCCCGTAGGAACCGATGTCGTTTTTCGTGCGCTTGTCAAGCCCCGATGAAGCCCATTTTTATGTTGCGAGATCCGGAGAGAGCCAGTTTTTCCAGGGCGGGGGGACCCCGCAACGTTCAGCGCGGAACTGGGAATTGCCTTGGAGGGGCGGCGGGATCGCCGCCGTCGGCCTGCTCCCGGCAAGACGAGTTTCCGAAGCCTCAAGTCCGAACGGCCTCGACCCCCGCCGGGGTCAGATGATTTTTTTCTCGTCCAACGGATGGATGAGATGGTGCACGCTCCGCACCGCCTCGCGGTTGACCCAGACGCGGATGTTGTTGGTGACGGGGTCGGCGGGGACCACATAGAAGCCGACGGCCTGGGGGAGACGGGCGACGTCGTTGACGAACCCCTCCATCATCTCCCCGTCCTTGAAGACGACCCGCACCTTCTGCCCGGAGCTGAGGGTGAAGGTCTGCCGGCCGGCCTGGGCCTTCACCCCCGTCCCCTCGAACGACTTCACGTAAAAGGCGCCCTTGACCTTCTTCAGGTCCACCCAGTGGATCTTCTCCTCCAGGTCCTTGAACTCCAGGACGGTCTCCCCGGGGGCGATGACGGAGCCGAACCCCCGCAACGATGGTTCCTTGTAAATGGACGGAATCTTTGGGATAATGGAATCGTGCAGAGCGATCAGGAGCGTATCGTCCAGACGGTTTTAGCGCTCCACCCACGAGCGGAGGCCGTCTATCTCTTCGGGTCCTTCGGGACCGAGGGAGAGTTGCCGGGCAGCGACGCCGACATCGCCATCCTACTTCCTGCCGGAGAGGCCGCGGCTGGCGGTGCTCTGGGGTTGATCGAGACGCGGTTCGCCCTGGAGAAGGTCTTGGGAAGGGGGGTGGACCTGCTGAATCTGCGGTGCGTGCCCACCGTCCTCCAGAAGGAAGTGATTCTGGCGGAGAGGCGTATCTACTGCGGGGATCCCTTCGCCGCCGACACTTTTGAAATGCTTGTGCTCTCCCTTTATCAGAAGTTGAACGAGGAACGGCGGGGCATCCTGGAAGAGGGGTTGAGAAGCGGGAGGTTCTTCGCCGGATGAACGACGTCCTGATCAATAAAAGGGAAAGCATCGAGCGGTGCATTCGCCAGGCCCGGGAATACTACCGGCGGGAAAGCGGGGTCCCGTTCAGCGAGGATTTTCTGAAACAGGATGCCATCGCCATCAATATCCAGCGGGCATGCGAACAGGCCATTGACCTTGCCAATCATCTCATCCGAACGCACAAACTCGGGCTTCCCAAGGAGAGCCGGGAAAGCTTTATCATCCTGGCGCGCTTCGGACTCATTCCCGCGGACCTGTCGGAACGGCTGCAACGGATGGTGGGCTTCCGGAACATTTTGATTCATCAGTACCAGGTCCTGGATCTGGGCATCCTCGTGGATATCGTCCAAAACCGCCTGCAGGACCTTCTGGATTTTGCCGACCGAGTTTGCACGGAAGCCGGGATCGAGTAGGTTTCCCGAGTTCTTGGATTGTTCCCAGGCGGGGGGACCCCGCAACGTTCAGCGCGGAACTGGGAATTGCCTTGGAGGGGCGGCGGGATCGCCGCCGTCGGCCTGCTCCCGGCAAGACGAGTTTCCGAAGCCTCAAGTCCGAACGGCCTCGACCCCCGCCGGGGTCAGATGATTTTTTTCTCGTCCAACGGATGGATGAGATGGTGCACGCTCCGCACCGCCTCGCGGTTGACCCAGACGCGGATGTTGTTGGTGACGGGGTCGGCGGGGACCACATAGAAGCCGACGGCCTGGGGGAGACGGGCGACGTCGTTGACGAACCCCTCCATCATCTCCCCGTCCTTGAAGACGACCCGCACCTTCTGCCCGGAGCTGAGGGTGAAGGTCTGCCGGCCGGCCTGGGCCTTCACCCCCGTCCCCTCGAACGACTTCACGTAAAAGGCGCCCTTGACCTTCTTCAGGTCCACCCAGTGGATCTTCTCCTCCAGGTCCTTGAACTCCAGGACGGTCTCCCCGGGGGCGATGACGGAGCCGAACCCCTTCATCAACGAGCCGTCCAAGAACTTCAGCACCATGATGCTGTCGAACATACGGCCTTATTCTACAACAAATTGCATGCGGAAAGGGCGGAGCCCCCTTCCGCCCCGGGAAGTGAATTCCCGAAAATCCGCTCTCTCCCCGCGAGGAACCCACCCCGTCCGGCCCGAAGCGCAGGCCGGCCCGATATCCCAAGGAGGGGGCGGATCTAAGAGATCGGCCGGTCCAGGAGGGGGAGGAACGGGGCCAACAGGGGCTCCACGGCCGCCGGGGGCCGCCCCATGATCGTGACGGTCACCTGCCGGCCGCCGAAGGAAACGCGGATGGAGGTGGAGTTCCCCCTCATGTCCAGGTCCTTGCTCGTGTAGAGCGGCTTGAAGGCCGCGAAGTCCAGCGCCCGGACCCGCTCCACGAGGCGCCTGTACGCCTCCTTGTCCAGCGTCCCGGAGGCCGTCCGCACCTGGGGCCGCTTGTCCATCCCTATCGAGGTGAGGGTGAGGGTGTAGTCGCGCCCGTTCAGTTCCAGGGCGCGCTTGCTCTGAAGGGTGCCGATGACCACCGTGGCCGTCAGGGGCGGCTCCGGGGCCGTAACGCAGGCGAGGGCAAGGACGCTAACGCAGGCGATCAGCCACGGCTTCCACCGCACGGGCCACCTCCACGTCGGATTTTTCGCCGCTCCTGCGGTCGGCCAGCTCCACTTTTCCCTCCTTGACCTTTTTCGACCCGGCGACCACCTGGAGCGGGAAGCCGATAAGCTCGGCATCCTTGAACTTGACGCCGGCCCGCTCTCCGCGGTCGTCGTAGATGGCCTCGATGCCCCGCTCCATCAGCCCCGCGTACACCGCTTCCGCGGCGGCGCGGACGGCGGCGTCGTCGGGGTTCGTGGCGATGACGTCCACGAGATAGGGGGCCAGCGGCTTGGGCCACACGATCCCCATGTCGTCGTGGTTCTGCTCGATGGCGGCCGCCACCGTGCGCCCCATCCCCAGGCCGTAGCAGCCCATAATCATGGGGTGCGCGGCCCCCTTCTCGTCGAGGAAGACGCACTTCATCGGCTCGCTGTACTTGGTGCCCAGCTTGAAAATGTGCCCCACCTCGATGCCCCGGTACTGGGAGAGGGGCTGGCCGCAGGTGGCGCACGGCTCGCCGTCCCGGGCCAGGCGGAGGTCGGCGAAGGGGGGGAGCTCGAAGTCGCGCCCCGGATTGACGCCGACGAAGTGGGCGTCGGCGGCGTTGGCCCCGCACACGGCGTTCGCCATCCCGCGGACCGACTCGTCGGCCAGCAGGCGGACGCCCTTCAGCCCCACGGGCCCCGCGAACCCCTGCGGCGCGCCGGTGAGCTTCTCGATCTTGGCCTCGGAGGCCAGCGCCAGGTGCTGGGCGTCGAGGGCGTTCTTGAGCTTGACCTCGTTGACCTCCAGGTCGCCGCGGATGAGGACGGCGGCGAATTCGCGATCGGTCTCGTAGAGGAGGGTCTTGAGGATGCGGCGCGGCTCGACGCCCAGGAACGCGGCCACCTCCTCCACCGTCCGGGCGCCGGGGGTGGCGACGCGCTCCAGCGCCTTGGGCTTTTCGTCGGCGATCGTCGGAACGGCCGGGACCGACACCGCCTTCTCCGCGTTGGCCCCGTAGCCGCAGCCGGCGCAGCGGAAGACGACATCTTCGCCCGTGGAGGCCAGGACCATGAACTCGTGGGATTGCGAACCGCCGATGTTGCCGGTGTCGGCCTCCACGAGGGTGTACTGGAGCTGGCACCGCTCGAAGATGCGGCAGTAGGCGCCGTGGATCTTCCAGTAGACCTCGTCGAGCGACTCCGGGGTGGCGTGAAAGGAGTAAGCGTCCTTCATCGAAAATTCCCGCCCCCGCATGAGACCGAACCGGGGACGGATCTCGTCGCGGAACTTGGTCTGGATCTGGTAGAGGGTGAAGGGCAACTGCCGGTACGACTTCACGTGGTGGCGGACGATGTCGGTCACCACCTCCTCGTGGGTGGGGCCGAAGCAGAAGTCGCGGTCGTTGCGGTCCTTGATGCGGAGCAACTCCTTCCCGTATTTCTGCCAGCGGCCCGACTCCATCCAGAGCTCGGCGGGCTGGACGGCGGGCATGTGGATCTCGATGCAGCCGATGCGGTCCAACTCCTCCCGCACGATGGCCTCCAGCTTCCGGAGGGACCGCAGCCCCAGGGGGAGCATGGAATAGATGCCCGAGGCGGCCTTCTGGATCATGCCGCCCTTGAGCATCAGGCGGTGGGAGACCACCTCCGCGTCGGAGGGGACCTCCTTCAGGGTGGGGATGAAGCAGCCGGACCAGCGCATGGCCATTTTCTCCTTGTCTCGAGTTTTACCGCATGCCACAATCTCCAGGGGATCCCGCCGGGGGCGGGAGGAAGCCGCCGGGCGCTCCGCCGGGCCTCCCGGGCCTCGGCGAGGCGGCCGAGAGCCCGCTCGGCCCCGGCCAGGGCCTCCAGAAGGGCGGCCGAGGGGTCGGTCCGCGCGGCCTCCCGCAGGTCCCGGGCCCCCTCCTCGATGCGCCCCAGGGCGCACAGCACGCGGCCGCGGGCTTCCAGGGCCGCCGCGGCGAGCTCCTCCGGGGCGAAATGAAGGGCGGTGCGGGCCAGGTCGAGGGCCTCTTCGAGGTGTCGCCCCTGCCGAACGAGGGCGCCGGCCCAGGCGGCGCAGGCCAGCGACTTTCCGTAGGGGGAGCGGATGCGCGCCGCCATCCGCTGGGCCTCCCGCTGGCAGGCAGCGTCCCGCCCCGCCTCGGCCAAAGAGGCCAGGGCGGCGGCCCACGCCGGCACCAGCACCACTTCGGGGGCGCCGGTGCGCTCCAGGGCCCGGCTGGCGCGGAGGCAGGTCTCGCGCCGGCCGGTGCGGTGGGCCAGGACCGCCCACCCCAGGAGGGCCAGGGGGTGGCGGGGGAGGGGACGGGAGGCGGCCGCGTAGGCCTCCCGGGCCTCCTCCAACCGGCCGTCGGCCAGGGCCGCCTCGGCGGCGCGCAGGGCGTCCGCGGCGGTGGGGGGGACGGGGGCGATGGCGTTCCACCCCTCGGCCAAGGCCAGGGCTTGTTGGTATTTCCAGCGGGCGGGGCCGGTGCGGGAGAGCTCTTTGAGGACGCGTCGGGCCTTGCCCGGGCGGTCCCGGTCCAGGTAGCAGAGCCCGAGGAGAAACAGGGCCTCGGGGTCCGCCTGCCGCTCCCCGTAAAGGGCCTCCAGCAGAGGCAAGGCCTCGGGGGAGCGGCCCCGAGCGTAGAGGACCGAGGCAAGGGCGGCCCGCGCCGCGGGCTGGGGCTCGGCCGCCACCGCCGCCCGCAGCTCCGCCTCGGCCCGGTCGTTGCGCCGGAGCGAGGCGTAGAGGGTGCCGAGGGTGTAGCGCACCAGGAACGGCTGGGGCGCCTCCCCCTTGACCGACTCCAGAAGGCGGACCGCCTCGCCGGTGTCCCCGCGGAGGGCCTTGAGGAGCCCCAGGAGGAACCGCGCCTCGGGATGCCGCGGCTCCCGGGCAAGGGCCTTCGCCAGACAGCGGGCGGCCGGGGCCAGCTCGTCCCCCTGCAGATGGAACCCGGCGAGGAAGGTGAGGAGCTCGACGTTGCGTCCGTCCAGGGCCAGGGCCGCGCTCAAGGCGTCGAGGGCGGCGCCCCGCCCCTGGGCGGTGAGGTGGAAGAGGGCGCTGTCGAGGGCCCGGGTGAACCCCTTCAGGTCGTGCCCGCGGAAGGCCCCCAGGATGGCGTCGCGCTTTTGCATCAGCTTGTTGCGCTGCTCCATGAGGAAGAACTGGTCGGCCAGCACCTGCTCCCAGCGGTCGGTCCACTCCTGTTCTTCGAAGAGCCCTTTGTCGCGCAGGAGATCCCGCAGGGCCGCCACGCCGCCCTGCAGAATGGAGATCCCCCGGCCCTGGTTCTCCAGCTCGGCGACGGTCCGCTCCAGGAGGCGGCGAAGCTCGCGCTCCCGCTCCTCCAGGAGGCGGAGGCGGTCCTCCCACTCGGCTGCGGGGGGGACGGCCTCGAAGAAGTCCTCGCCGCGGTCGGTTCCCGAGACGATGTAGAGGGGGGCCCCGCAGGCCCGGCACTGGTCCGCCTCCTCGGGGTTGGAGCCCCCGCAGACCTGGCAGAGGACTTCAGGCCGTGTAAGTGTAGAATCCCTTCCCACTCTTCTTCCCCAAGAAGCCGCCGTCCACCATCTTGACCAGGAGCGGGCACGGGCGGTACTTGGGGTCCTTGAAGCCGTCGTGGAGGACATTGAGGATGTCGAGGCAGACGTCGAGGCCGATGAGGTCGGCCAGGGCCAGGGGGCCCATGGGGTGGTTCATCCCCAGCTTCATGACGGAATCGATCGCCTCGGCGGTGCCGACCCCCTCGTAGAGGCAGAAGACGGCCTCGTTGATCATGGGCATGAGCACCCGGTTGGAGACGAAACCGGGGCTGTCCTGCGCCTCGACGGGGGTCTTTCCCATCTTCTTGCAGGTCTCCATGACCGCCTGGACGGTGGCGGCGTCGGTGGCGAGGCCGCGGATGACCTCCACGAGCGGCATCAAGGGGACGGGGTTCATGAAGTGCATGCCGATGACCTGGGCGGGGCGCTTCGTCCCGGCGGCCAGGAGGGTGATGCTGATGGAGGAGGTGTTGGAAGCCAAGACGGCGCCGGGCTTCATCAACCCGTCCAAGGCAGCGAAGAGGGCTTGCTTGGCCTCGCGCTTCTCGACGATGGCTTCGACGACGAGGTCGGCGTCCGCGGCGTCGGAGAGCTCCGTCGAGAACGCGATGGAGGCCCGCGCGGCGGCGGCGGCCTCGGGGGTGAGCTTCCCCTTCTCGGCCCACTTGTCCAGCCCCTTCTGAATGGAGGCCCGGGCCCCCTCGATGGCCTTGGGCAACGAATCGACGGCGGCGACCTTGTACCCTGAGGCGGCGGCCACTTGGATGATCCCCCGGCCCATGGTCCCGCACCCGACGACGGCGATCTTGGCAACGTCCATGCTCTCGCTCCTTAATTAGGTATTCAAGGGTGGTATCTTTTCACACTTCCCCCCTTTTTGCAAGGGCCGGGAATAGGGGTCGGAGGCGGGGCGATTATCAGGAAGATGCGTATGAAAAGGAGATATGTCCATGGAGAAATATAGCACCAGGGTGGGGCTCGCCTGGCCGGCCGTGGTCGTCCTCTTGCTGATCGTGGCCTTCGGCGTCTGGTTCTTCTTCCACAGTTTGGCCGAGATGCGGGAGATGGAGCGCGAGGCCCTGGCGCCCGTCCCGGCGCCGGGCGGGGCCCCGCCCGAGGGGGCCCACCTGATGCCCGGCTCCGAAGCCGGAGCCGCCTACGCCCTCGCCCTGCGGGACCTGGAGGGAGAGCGCCTCGACATGGCTGCGTTCACGGGCAAGCCGGTCTTCATCACCTTTTGGGCCACCTGGTGCCGGTTTTGTGTCAGTGAGCTCCCCTCCATTCAGAAGCTGTACGACTCCATGGAAGGGGAGAATGTGGCTTTCCTGATGATCTCCAGCGAGAAGGGGCGCGAGGTGAAACCCTTCCTGGAGAAGCACGGCTACTCCTTCCCCGTGGCGGTCTTGGACGGGGCCCTTCCGGCTTTGTACCGGACGCAGGGGATCCCGGCGACTTTCATCCTGGACAAGGAGGGCAACATCGCCCGCAAGCAGGTGGGGGCGGCGGACTGGGACGACGATTCGGTTCGGAAACTGCTGAAAGATCTGGCAAAATCGTAGGGAACAGGACTACGGGACCGACTCTTTCAGACAGTCGGAATACCAGGCGCAGCCGGTCTGGTCGCAGTATCCGGACGTGGCCGTGCCGTAGCAGTCGAAATTGCCCTCCGCGCGCTGAATGGCCCGGATGAGTTCCTTCTTGGTCTTCCCGAAGGACGGGATGCCCAGGGCCTTGGCGGCGGCCCGGATGGTGGCCATTGTCGCGCCGGCGGCCGGGGCGGCTTTTTTCGCGGCGGGGCTCTTCTTCTTGGCGGTGCTCTTCTTGCCGGTGATGGTCATGGCGGCCTCCCGATTTACATTATAGGCAAGGGAAACCCCGGTTGGGGGGCGAATGTGAAAGTTAGAGGATGAGCGTGGCATCCCCGTAACTTAAAAAGCGGTAGCCCGCTGAAATCGCATGATTATACCATGACAGAACCCGCTCCCGGCCCCCAAAGGCGCAGGTGAGGACTAGGGGGGTGGAGCGGGGCTGATGGAAATTGGTCATCAGGCCGTCCAGGACCCGAAACTCGAACCCGGGAGCGATGAACAGCCCCGTCTCCCCCTCCCCGGCCGTCACGCTCCCATGCTCCAAGGCGGAGGCCTCGAGGGTGCGCGTGACGGTGGTTCCCACGGCGACGACCCGGCGCCCCTCGCTCTTGGCCCGGTTCACCGCCTCGGCGGTGGCGGTCGGAATGCGGAACCGCTCCGGATCCATGCGGTGCCCATCCAGGGTTTCCCCCGTGATGGGACGGAAGGTCCCCGTTCCCACATGGAGGGTCAGGCGCGCCACCTCCACCCCCGCCGCCCCGAGGGCCGAAAGGAGGGAGGGGGTGAAATGGAGGCCGGCGGTGGGGGCGGCCACGGAGCCCTCCTCTCGGGCATAGACGGTCTGGTACCACTCCCGGTCCTCGGGGCCGTCGGGGCGCCGGATGTAGGGGGGGAGGGGGATCCGTCCCCGGATGTCCAGGTGGGGCCGCGGGTCCTCCGAGAACCGCAGCCGCCGCTCCCCGCGCCCGCCCGAAGCCCGCACCTCGGCCTCCAGGCCCTCCCCGAAACGGATCCGCGTGCCCGGCCTCAGCTTTCGTCCGGGCCGGGCCAGGGCCAGGTATTCGAGCGCATCGAGGCGCAAGGTCAAGAGCACCTCCACCGTCCCTCCGCTCGCCAACGCGCCATGGAGCCGGGCGGGGAAGACGCGGGTGTCGTTGAGGACCAGGACGGTTCCCGGAGGGAGGTAAGTTGGCAGGTCTGCCACGGTGGCGTCCCGGCACCGGCCGGAGGCGCGCTCGCCAATCAGGAGGCGCGAGGTCCCCCGGGGAAGGGGCGCCTGGGCGATAGCGCTCTGGGGCAGCGGGTAATCGAAGAGGTCGAGGCGCAACATCGTCAACGGGCTACGGACCGCAGGCAACAGGGGAAAAACGGCTGTATTCTGTTGGCCGGAGCCTGTTGCCTGGTTCTCGCTTCACTTCCGAAAGTAGTTCTTCAGGATGAAGAAGAGGTTTGCCGGCCGTTCGGCAAGACGGCGCATGAAATAGGGGTACCACTGATCGCCGTAGGGGACATAGACGCGGACGTTGTGCCCCTCCCGGACCAACCCCTCCTGCAGGTCGCGCCGGATACCGAAGAGCATCTGGAACTCGAAGGCCCCGGGGGTGATCCCCTTCTGGGCGGCGTAGTCCCGGGTGGCGCGGATCATGGCTTCGTCGTGGGTGGCGATGCCGTGGTAGAGGCCCGAATCCAGCATCCTCTGCATGACCTTGACGAAATTGGCGTTGACGTCCTTCTTCTTGGGGAAGGCGACGGAGGCGGGCTCCTTGTAGGCCCCCTTGCACAGCCGGATGCGGGCGCCCCGCGCCATCACGGCGGCCGCGTCATTTTCCGTCCGGTAGAGGTAGGACTGCAGGACGATGCCCACATGCTCCGGGCCGACGCGGTCCAGCATGGCGTTGAAAATGTCCAGAGTGCGGTCGGTGGCGGCGCTGTCCTCCATGTCGATGCGGACGAAGTTGCCGAGGGCCTTGGCCCGGTCCACGATGCGCGCCACGTTGCCGCGGCAGAACTCCTGCCCGAGCTCCAGCCCCAGTTGAGTGAGCTTGATGGAAACGTTCCCCTGGATGTTCCGGGCGGCGATGAACTCCAGGATGCGGATGGCCTCGTCGGCGGAGGCGAGGGCCTCCGGTTTGGTGGTGACGCTCTCCCCCAGGAAGTCCATCGTGACAAGGATGCCCTTGGCGTTGAGGTCCCGGACGGGGGCCAGGGCCTGGTCGAGGGTGATGCCGGAGACGAACCGCCCGGAGGCCCTTTGGGCCAGGCGGTTCTTCATGGCGAAGGAGCGGAGGGCGCTGGACTTGGAGAGGGAGATGAACAGGGAGCGGAGCATCAGAGGGCCTCCTGGGGGGGGGGTTCGTAAACGGCGCAAGAGGTGGGGGTTTCCCACACTTCCACCCGGTGCACCGCGGGGCCGGGGGGGAGGCGCCGGGCCACCTCCGCGGCGATGTGGCGGGCCAGGTTTTCGGCCGTGCTGTTGACGGTGTCGAAGGGGGGGACCGCGGCGAGGTCGGCGTGGTCCATCGGGGCGGTCGCTTCGCGCAGGATGCGCTTGAACTCGGTGAAGTCGAGGACCATGCCCAAGGGGTCGAGGGCCGCGGCGCGCAGGAACACGCGGGCCCGGTAGTTGTGCCCGTGCACCTTCTCGCAGGGCCCCTGGTAGCCCCGGAGGCGGTGGGCGGCGGAGAACTCTATTTCCTTGCTGACGAAGTACATGACGCGACCCGGGCCTCCAAGTCCCGAAGGGCCGCCTCGACGCGGTCCAGCCGGTCCAGGATCCTCCGCAGGGCCTCCACCGGGTCCAGGTCCTCCACCAGGGATCCGAGCTCCTTGAGGGAGGGGAGGGTGTCCTCCGGGTCCTTCTGCTCGTAGTGCTTCTGGATGACCTTGTCGATGGACGACTGGGGAGCGATGAGGGGGGTGACCGAGCAGCCGGTGTGGGCCTCGATCTCGGTCACGGCATTGATGTCGGTGGGGTCGGTCATGGCCACATAGAGCGTCCCCTCCTCCAATTTAAACGGCACGGCGTTGTGCCGGCGGGCCATCTCCGCCGGCACCGTGGCCAGGACCCGGGGGGGGATGGCGATGTTGAGGAGCGAGACGCAGGGGATGTCCACCTGCTTGCTCAGGAAGGCGGCCAGGACGTTTTCGTCGATGAACTTCAGGTCCACGAGGGTGGACCCGAACCGTTTCCCCGTTTTCCGCTGGACTTCCAGGGCGATCTGCATCTGGATTTCGTCGATGAGATTGGCCTCCAGAAGCATGTGCCCTAAATTTTTCTTCATCGGCCTCCGTATATTACAAAGACCTTCCCTTGAATGTCAAGGTAAGGTTGTATTACAATATCAGCGAACCGCAAGGAGGTTCCTTATGAAGAAGTGCGTCTGGCTCGTGGCATTCCTTTGTGCCGCGGCCCTGTTCGCCCAGAACGCCCCCAAACTGGTCCTCGAGGACGCCATCCACGACTTCGGCGTCGTGGTGAAAGGCGATGTGGTGGAGTGGGCCTACTCCCTCAAGAACGCCGGCACGGCCGACCTGACCATCACCGATGCCCGCCCCAGCTGCGGCTGCACCGTGGCCCAGTGGGACAAGGTCATCAAGCCCGGAGAGACGGGCAAGGTCACGGCGAAGCTGGAAACCAAGGACTTCAAAGGGCCCATCAACAAGACCATCACGATCGTCTCCAACGACCCGGAGACGCCCCAGGCCCGGCTCTTCCTCAAGGCCACCGTCAAGGCCGTGGTCGACCTGGTCCCGGACGTCAACTTCCGGTTCAACAAGTTGAAGCGCGAGTCCGGCCAAGTCAAGCGGCTCCTGGTGACCGAGGAGGACGGGTTCGAATTCAAGGTGACCAAGACCGAGGCCTCCCAACCTTGGATCAAGTTCGACGTCGCCCCCGCGCCGCAGGAGGTCCGGCAGGCCAACTACCCCAACGCGCAGTACGAGGTCACCGCCATCATCGGTCCCGAGGCCCCGGTGGGGATGGTCAACGAGTCGGGCACCCTCTACACCACCAGCCCCAAGATGCCGGCCCTGAAAGTGAAGATCATGGGGCTCGTCCGGCCCGACGTCATGGCCTCCCCCCCCCGGCTGGAGATGGGGACGGTCGAGGCGGCCCCCGACTTCTCCCGCATGCTGAAGGTGCGGGACAACACCAAGTCGGGCACCTTCGAGCTCACCGCGGTGACCTGCACGGTCCCCTTCCTGACGGTGGCGCAGGAGGTGGTGAACAAGAACGAGGAGTATAACCTCGTCGTCAAGTTCAGCACCACCCCCCCCAAGGGCGACTTCTCCGGCAAGGTGGTGGTCAAGACCAACGCTGCGGCCGAGGAGTTCAAGACCATCGAGATCCCGGTCTCCGGGACGGTGAAATAAAGGGGGCCCCTTGGCCAAGCCCCCGCGTCAGGCCGGCGCAGATCTGGATTGGTACCTCATCCAGGTCTCCACGCTCAAGAAGATCGGGCTCATCCTCCTGGTCGGACTGGTCGTGGCCGGCCTGGGCTACGTGGCTTACAACCACCTCACCTCCGACCGTTCGCGCGCCCAGAGCCGGCTGAAGGAGGCGGTCAACCTGGTGGAGCAGATCCCGAAGCTCCCCGACTTCGCCTCCCTCCGGCCGGTGTACATCCAGCTCCAGGAGCTTCTCCAGGGAGCCCAGAAGGCCTTCATGGCCAAGGACTACGCCGCCGCCCTCTCATCCGCCACCCAGGCGGCCCAGCGCGCCCAGGACGTCCTTTCCGGCGCCCAGACCTCCAAAGGCAAGGGGGTCGAGGAGATTCTCGACCTGGAGGGCAAGGTGCAGGTCCAGCGGAAAGAGCAGGGGACCTGGGAGGACGCCAAGCCCCGCATGCCCCTCTATGCGGGGGATTTCGTCAAGACGGGGTCCGGCGGGAGCGCGCGCCTCATCACCGACAGCAACGTCATCATCTTCCTGCCCCCCGACTCGCTTCACGAGGTGGCCCAGCCGGCCACCACCTCTTCCGGCGAGCGACAGCACAAGGTCAAGCTCATCTACGGGCAGGCCGACATCATCACTCAGAGCCAGAAGGCCCAGATCGTCACCGTGGCCGCCACCGGCGAGGTGGATCTCAACTCCCAGACCTATGTCTCCGTCCGGGAGAACCGCACCGAGATCCGTAACGACCGCGGTCTCACCACCGTCAGCACCCAGGACGGGCAGACCATCGCCCTCAACCCCCTGCAGAAGGTCAACATCGCCGGGGGGAAGGCGGGCGAGGTGGTGCAGGTGCTCCCCCGGCCGCGCCTGATGGAGCCCGTCAACAACAAGACGATTGTCTTCACCCACAACCTCGCGGTCAAGCTGCAGTGGGAAAAGGTCCCGGGCGCCGTCCAGTACATCGTCCAGGTCTCGTACTCCTCCTTCTTCGTGGAGTTGCAGGAGAAGCGGAAGGCCGAGAACTATCTGAGCGTCCGGATCCCGGCCCCGGCCGACTACTACTGGCGCGTCGCCGCCCTCGACGCCAACGGGAACCAGAGCCCCTGGAGCACTCCCGACCCTTGCAAGTTCCGGATCATCCCCCCCGGCGAAGCCGCCAACCTCGACCGGACCCCACCCCCCCTGGAGGTCGCTCCGGAGAACCCCATGGGCAACTCCTGCATCGTCCGGGGCGTCACCGAGCCCGGCGCCACCGTCACCATCAACGGCGACCAGGCCTTCACCAAGGAGGACGGGTCCTTCTACGCCAATATCACCCTCAAGCAAGTGGGGATCAACCAGGTCGTGGTCAAGGCCGTGGACCCCTTCGGCAACGAGACCGTCAAGAAGGTCAACGTCACCGTGCAGGATTATTGACGCCATGTGGTCCTCCCTCTTTCGCCTGTTCTCCAACGACCTGGCCATCGACCTCGGCACGGCGACCACCATGGTCTACGCCCGCGGGCGGAACATTGTCCTCCACGAGCCCTCCATCGTCGCCAAGAACACCCTCACGGGCCGGGTGGAGGCGGTCGGCTTCGAGGCCAAGGAGATGCTGGGCCGCACCCCGGGCAACATCGTGGCCATCCGCCCCATGAAGGACGGCGTCATCGCCGACTTCGAAGTCACCGAACAGATGCTCAACTACTTCATCCGGAAGGTGCACTCGCGCACCTACCTCGTGCGGCCCCGCATCGTTATCTCGGTCCCCTCGGAGATCACCCAGGTGGAGAAGCGGGCCGTCAAGGATTCCGCCCTCCGGGCCGGAGCCTCCGACGTGGTTCTCATCGAGCAGGCCATGGCCGCCGCCATCGGAGCGGGGCTCCCCATCACCGAGGCCTGCGGCAACATGATCGTGGACATCGGGGGAGGGACGACCGACGTGGCCGTCATCTCCCTCGCGGGCACCGTTTTCTCGCGCTCCATCCGGATCGCCGGCAACGAGATGGACGAGGCGATCATCTCCTACATCAAGAAGAAGTACAACCTCCTCATCGGGGAGCGCACTTCGGAGCAGGTCAAGATGGAGATCGGCTCCGCCTACCCCCTGAGCCAGCCGATCAGCATGGAGATCAAGGGACGCGACCTGGTGGAGGGGATCCCCAAGACCATCGTCGTCACCGACGAGGAGATTCGCGAGGCCCTGGCCGAGACCGTCTCCGCCATCGTCGAGACGGTCCGCGTGGCCCTCGAGCGCACCCCTCCCGAGCTCTCGGCCGACATCATGGACAAGGGGATCGTGGTGTGCGGGGGCGGCTCCCTGCTGAAGAACTTCGACCAGCGCCTCCGGGAGGAGACCGGCCTCCCCGTCAGCATCGCCGAGAACCCCATGGCCTGCGTTGCCCTGGGGAGCGGACGGATGCTCACCGACTTCGACCTCCTCAAGCGCATTGCCATCGCGTAGGCCGAACCGCCCGTTGCGCCGCCGTTGATCGGGAGCGAACCATGCGGGTGAAACGCAGCCTCGAGTTCCATCTGCTCGCCCTGGTCCTCCTGAACCTCGTCCTCCTGACGTTCCAGAGCCAAGCGGACCTCTGGGTGCGCGGCTTCTCCGCGGTCCTGGGGCCCCCCGTCATCCTCGTCCACCGCGCCCTCGACCGCGTGGCGGAGAGGTGGGAGCGTTTGGTGTCTCTCGGTCGGGCCCAGGAGGAGAACCGCACCCTCCGGGACCGCCTCTTCTGGGCCCGCCTCGACAACGACCGCCTGCGGATGGAGAACCTCTACCTGCAGGGGTTCCGCCGCTTGGCCGAACACCCCTCCCTGGAGGCGTCGGGCGGGAGGACCGTCGCCGTGGTTCGGCGGCGCAGCGCCAGCTACTCCGCGGAGCTCCTGGTGGACGCCGGCGCCCTCCGCGGCGTGAAAGCGGGCCAGATCGCCCTCGCTCCCGAGGGGGTCGTGGGGTTGGTGGTCGGCGTGGATGCCCTCAGCGCTACGATCCGCCCGGTCGTCCACCCCGACAGCGTGGTCTCGGTGGTGGACCTGCGCACCGGGACCCATGCCGTGGCCAAGGGGGACGGCACCGGCTTCCTGGAGCTCAAGTATCTCCCCCCCTATGCCGACGTGGCGCCGGGGGATCGGTTCGTCACCGACTGCTGGGACTTCCAGTACCACCCGGGGCTCCCGCTGGGCACCGCCGTGGAGGTGGGAGCCGACGAATCGCAGCTGAGGGTGCGGCTGCGGCCCCAGGCGGACCTTTCCTCGCTCCATTGGCTGACGCTCGTGAAGGAGGCCTCGTAGCCGTGGGCCGCGCCCTGGCGGTCGCCGTGCTCTGTCTGTTGGCCCTCCGGGTCCAGTTCGGGCTCCTGCGCGATGCCGCCGTCCTGGACCCGCTCTTCGTGGGGGCGGTCTACGCCGCCCTGGTCCTGCGCGGGGCCGGGGCCCTTTGGCTGGCCGCCGCCCTTGGACTGGCCGGCGACTGGGTGAGCGGGACCCCTCTCGGGTTCGAGGGGGCCGCCCTGACGGCCACCGCCTACCTGGCGTTCCGCGCTGCCCGGCACCTCCTGGTCTCCTCGCGGGGCCCCCTGTTCCTGCTGGCCCTCCTCCTCTTCGTCGTCCACGAGGCGCTCCGCCGCCTCCTCGACCTCGCCCTCGGCCTGGGGCTGGGCCTCCCGTTCTCTCCCCCGCTGGCCGCCTCCGCCCTCCTCTCCGCGTTGGCGGCGGCCGCCCTCGGGTTCCGCCATGAAGAAAGAACGCCTGTTTGAAACGGCGGTGGTCCTCGGTTTCGCCGTCCTCCTCCTGCGCCTCTTCTCCATCCAGGTGCGTCACGGGGCCGAGTACGAGCAGATGGCGCTGCGCAACCACTTCCGCTACATCCCCATCCCCGCTCCGCGGGGAACCATCTGGTCGGCCGACGGCACCACGCTGGCCAGCAACCACGCCTCCACCGACCTGGTGGTCTACCGGGAGGAGATGGGGGACGCCGAGGCCCTGAAGCGGCGCCTCTGCCAGCTCCTGCCTTACCGCGCGGAGGAGGTGCAGGCGCGGTGGCGGCAGATGGCCCATACCCCCGCCTATATTCCCCACCCCGTCCTGTCCGACCTCCGGGACGACGAAATCCCGATTATCGAGCTGGAAAAGGTGCGGTTCCCCGAGTTGGCGGTGGTCAAGCCCATGCGCCGCCTCTATCCCACCGCCGATCTCTTCTCGCACGCCCTCGGCTACATCGCAGAACTCTCCCCCGAGGACGAGGGGGCGGCGGGCGGGCGGGTGGGCGATTGGGTGGGCAAGGCGGGGCTGGAGCGCTCCTACAACGACCGGCTCCGAGGGGCCGACGGCCGGTGGGCCGTGGTTGTGGACAGCCGTGAACGCGAGGTGGCCCGGTACCTGGTGGCGCGGGCCCAGGACGGCAACCCGCTTTCCACCGGCCTCCGTATCGGCCTCCACCAGGTGGCCCGCGAGATGTTCGGGGAAGACAGCGGCGCGGCGGTGGTGATGGACGTCCAGACCGGGCAGGTACTCTGCTATTATTCCTCCCCCAGCTACCCGGCCGTTCCCCCTACCTCCAGCCTGGCGCAGGCGGTCTGGAAGCAGGTCTTCGCCGACCCGCGCAAGCCGATGCTGGATCGGGTCTCCCAGGGGACCTACGCCCCGGGCTCGGTCTTCAAGGTGATTCTGGCCGCGGCGGCGCTGGAGGAGGGGATCTGGGGGCCCGCACGGGGGGTCTCCTGCAACGGGGCGTTCCAGTTCGGCAACAAGGTGTTCCGGTGCTGGAACCGGGGCGGGCACGGCTGGGTGGATCTGCGCCGGGCGCTCATTGTCTCGTGCGACGTTTACTTCTACCAGCTCGGCCTTGCCCTGGGGGTGGACCGCATCCAGGCCTGGGCGCAGCGGTTCGGGATGGGGACCCGCACGGGGGTGGACCTCCCCTTCGAGAAGCCGGGGCTGGTCCCCTCCGAGGAGTGGAGCCGGCGGGTGCGGGGGGTCCCATGGTTCCCCGGCGAGACGGTGTCGCTGGCCATCGGCCAGGGGCCGGTGCTCGTCACGGCGATGCAGGTGTGTCAGATCTATGGCGCCATCGCCAACGGCGGCGCCCTTCTGACCCCCCGGCTCGCCGCCGGGGGGGCGCCGCAGCGGCGGGCCGTCGAGGTCTCCCCCTCCACCCTGGCCTTCCTCCGCCAGGCCCTCGGCGATGTCGTGGCGGAGCCCGGAGGGACCGCCCACCGGCAGGAGCAGGACGGGCTCCCCACGATCGCGGGCAAGACCGGTACATCCCAGGTGATGTCCGAGGTGGACGGGAAACCCTACCTCAAGGAGCACGCGTGGTTCGCCGGGTTCGCCCCCCGCGGGAACCCCCGGGTGGCGTGCGCCGTGCTGGTGGAGCACGGGGGCCACGGCTCGGAGGCCGCGGCCCCGCTGGCCGCCGCGCTCATGCGGGAGGCGCTCAAATGAACCTCCGCCACTGCTGGTTCCAAGTTCAGAGAATGCCGGGACGGGGTGGACAACCCGGAACCCGGAACCCGGAACCTGGAACCGGCAGGGGAGGGCGGGCGTGAGCGCGCGCGCCACCGGCCCGGTCTTCCGCCGGCCCCTCCGGCTCCGGCACTGGGACCCTGTCTTCTCCCTGGTGCCCCTCTTCTTCACCCTGGCGGGCCTCTACCTCATCGCGGTCACCGTGCCGAGGGCCCTCCCCGCCCAGGCGGCATACGCCGCCGCCGGCGTCGCCCTCTTCCTGGCGGTCACCGTCCTGGGGCACGGCCTCTTCGTCCGGTTCTCCCGGGTCCTCTACGGACTGTTCGTCCTCCTCCTCCTCGCGACCCTCTTTTTCGCCCCCCCCATCGCCGGGAGCCGCGCGTGGCTGGTCCTGGGGCCCCTCCACTTCCAGCCGGCGGAGTGGATGAAGCCGGTCCTGGCGCTGGCCCTGGCCGAGCTCTACATGCGCCCCCCCGCCCGCCTCTCCCGCCTCCTGGTCCTCGGGACGGTCCCCCTGGCCCTGGTGCTGGCCCAGCCCGACCTGGGGACCGCCGTCGCGCTGGGGACGGTGACGGCGGTGGCCCTCTACTTCCAGCGGTTCTCCCTCCGGATGGTGGTCACCGTGGCCGTGGCGGGCGCCGTCGTCTTCCTCGCCGCCTGGCTCTTCCTGTTCAAGCCGTACCAGAAACAGCGCATTCTCACCTTCCTGTTCCCCTCCTACGCCACCTCCCACTCGGGCTACCAGGCGAAGCAGTCGCTCATCGCCGTGGGGTCGGGGCGCCTGCTGGGGCGCGGGATGTCCCTCTCGACCCAGACCCAGCTCCGGTTCCTCCCGGCGCAACACACCGACTTCATCTTCGCCACCCTGGCCGAGCGCCGGGGCTTCCTGGGCGCGTCCATCGCCCTGGGGCTCTTCGCCCTCCTCATCCTCCGGATGACCGCGGCGGGGCGGGCCTCGCCGGAGCCCGACGCGAGGATGCTGGCCTTCATGATCGCGGGGTTCTTCTCGTTCCACGTGATGTACAATATCGCGATGGTCGTGGCGCTCGTTCCCATCACCGGGATCCCCCTGCCCTTCCTCTCCTACGGGGGCTCGTTCCTGACGGCCTGCTGGTTCTCCGCGGGGCTCCTCCATTCGGTCTCCATCCGGCGGTACGGGCAGTATGAAAGTTGACCTCGTCGTCGCCGCGCGGGGCCTCCTCGACCGGGTGGTCCTGCTGGAGGACGACCAACCCCAGGAGTTCTACCTCGAGTCGAAGGCCGAGCCCTCCCTGGTCGGGAACATCTACAAGGGGATCGTCCAGAAGGTCCTGCCCGGGATGGAGGCCGCCTTCGTGGACCTGGGGCTCCCGAAGAACGCCTTCCTCTACAAGCGCGACGTCCTCGACGAGTGGCAGGAGTACGCCGACCTGTTCGGCCCCGCGCCCGCCGCGCCGCCGCGGCGGGCCGCCATCGACGAGATCCTCCGCGAGGGGCAGACGGTCCTGGTGCGGGTGCGCCGGGGGGAGCGGGCCTCCAAGGGGGCGCGCGTCACCACCGTGGTCACCCTGGCGGGGCGCACCCTCGTCTACCTCCCCTTCAACGAGTTCTCCGGCGTCTCCCGCCGCATCGAGGGCGACGCAGAGCGCCAGCGCCTGCGCGACGCCTTGGAGTCGCTGGGCCCTCCGCCGGCGGGGGGCTTCATCGTCCGCACCGCGGCCCAGGGGCTCCCCGCGGAGGCGCTCGCCCTCGACCGGGACGCCCTCCTGCGGCGCTGGGAGGCCATCCTGCGCCGGGCCGATGCCGTGAAGGCCCCCGCGCTGCTGGAGGAGGAGCTGCCCCTCTACCTCCGGGTCCTGCGCGACCGGATGGGGACGGAGATCCGCTCCATCACCGTGGACGACCGCGCCGCCCTCGACCGCCTGGCCGCCTTCCTGGAGGACCCGCCCCACGACCTGCGGCGCCGCCTCCGCCTCTACGAGGGGGCCGTCCCGCTCCTGGAGGACCTGGGGCTCCGGAAGGACCTGGACCGCGCCCTGGGGCGCCGGGTGTGGCTCAAGAGCGGCGGCACCCTGGTGGTGGACCAGACCGAGGCCCTGACGGCCATCGACGTCAACAGCGGCAAGTACGTGGGGAAGCGCGGGCTCAACGAAACGGCCCTCAAGATCAACCTCCAGGCGGTCAAGGAGGTGGTGCGTCAGATCCGCCTCCGCGACCTGGGGGGCATCATCGTCGTGGACTTCATCGACATGGGCCCGGAGCGCCTGCGGCGCGAGCTGATGGAGGCGTTTCACACCGAGATGAAGCGGGACCGCTCCCGCTCCCGCGTCGAGGCGCTGTCGGCCTTCGGCCTCCTGCAGCTCACCCGCAAGCGCCTGTACGGCTCCCCCGAACAGACGGCCCTGCGGGAGTGCCCCTGCTGCGGGGGCGCCGGGCGCGTCCGGTCGGCCGCCCTGCTCGCGCAGGAGGTCTTCGACCACATCGTCCAGGTCCGGGCCTCCGCACCGGGCCGGCCGCTGGTCGTGCGGTGCCATCCCGAGGTGGTCCGGGAGCTGGAAACGGAGCCCTGGCGCGAGCGGCTGGCCGCCCTCGGGCTCGAGTGGACCGTCCAGCCCACGGAAGGAGAAGAGCGTGAACGCCACGAGATCATCGCCTGAGCCGGGGCGGCCGACGAAGGCCGAACTCTTGGAGATGCTCCGCGCCTTTGTCGGGCGGCGGGTGGTGGTGTGGGCCGACCTGGGGGTGGACCGCTACCTCTGGGGCGCCCCCAAGCGGGTCTCCCGCGAGGCCCCCGTCCTCATCCTGGGGGTCCGCCGGGAGTGGTGGGTCCCCGGGGGCGGCGCCAACGCCGTCATGAACCTCCGCGCCTTGGGGGGGGAACCCGTCCCCGTCGGCGCGGTGGGGGGGGACGAGGACGGCGCCCGCCTCCTGGAGTGCTTCCGCCGGCGGGGCATCCCCATCCGGCACATCCGGACCGTGCGGGGCTATCGGACCGTCTCCAAAACCCGCGTCCTGGCCGGCCCCGACACCGGCGTGAAGCAGCAAGTGGTCCGGTACGACCGGGAGGAACCCCTCCCCGAAGGGATGCGCATCGTCCCCGACGGGGCGCTCCGGGCCGACGCCCTCGTCGTCTCCGACTACGGTTACCGCGCCGTCGATCCCGCCGCCCTGGGGCGGCTGCGTCCCGGCGTCCCCGTGGTGGTGGACAGCCGGTTCCGCCTTCTGGAGTTCCCCCGCGTCGCGGCGGTGACTCCCAACGAGGAGGAGGCGGCCCGGGCCGCGGGGCTGGCCATCGCCTCCGACGCCGACGCGGAAGCCGCCGGCCGCCGCATCCTCCGGGCGCTGAAGGCCGGCACCCTCCTCATGACGCGCGGCTCGCGGGGCGTCCTCCTTATGGAGCCCCGAAAGCGTCCCCACGCCATTCCCGCCCACGGCGACGGCGAGGTGGCCGACACCACCGGCGCGGGCGACACCGTCCTGGCCGCCTTCACCCTAGGGCTGGCCGCCGGGTTTTCCCCGGGCCATGCCGCGTTCCTGGCCAATATCGCCGGGGCGCTGAAGGTGCGCAAGCTGGGCACCGCGACGGTGTCGGCCGAGGAACTGCGGCGTGAGATCGACGCGTCCCTCTAAGATCCTCGCCCTTGCCGACCTCCCCGCCCTGCGCGAGCGGGCGGAGCGCGAGGGGCGGACCATCGCCTTCGCCAACGGATGTTTCGATCTCCTCCATGTGGGACATGTCCGCTACCTTGAGGCGTCCGCCCGTGAGGCCGACCTGCTCGTGGTGGCGGTCAACGACGACGACTCCGTCCGCCTCCTCAAGGGGGCCGGACGGCCGCTGATGCCGGTGGGGGAGCGGATGGAGATCCTGGCCGCCCTCGCGTGCGTGGATTTCCTGGTGCCGTTTCCCGGTCGGCAGCCCCTGGCCGTCATAAAGGCTCTCCGTCCCCACGTCCAGTGCAAGGGCACCGATTACACCGTCGAGGCCGTTCCGGAGCGGGAGCTCGTGGAGCGCCTCGGCGGCCGCGTGGCCATCGTGGGGGACCCCAAGGACCATTCCACGACCGCCCTCTTGAAGAAGATGGGGAAGTGATGCACCAGCCGTTCGGGGTCCGGCGTTCCGCGTTCCGCGTTCCGCGCAAGGGGGGGCGGGACGCTGGACCCCATGCGCCGTGCACGGTACGGCTCTTTATGGGAGGGCGGGGGTGAAAGTGGCCGTCCTGCGGCTTTCCGCGTTTGGGGACGTCGTCCATGTCCTTCCGCTCTGCTTCGTCCTCAAGCGGGGCCTGCCGAACACCGAGGTCCTTCTGGCCACCGCGGAGCGTAACGCCGTCTGGACGATGGACCTCCCCTTCCTCGACCGCGTCCTCGCCCTCCCCGCCGCGCCGGGCGCCACCGCGAAGGTTCTTCGAGCGGAGATTTTGGACGCCCTGCTTGACGCGCAGGGGCTCTATAAATCGGCCCTCGTCGCCTTCCGATCCGGCGCTTGCCTCCGCGGCGGGTTTGGGTTCGGGGCGTGCCGGGAGCCCCTAGCCGCCCTGGCCTACCACCGCCACGCCGCGCCGCCGTGTCGGGCGCACATCATCGACAAGAACCTGGCCCTGGCGGCCTTGGCGGGGGTTTCCGACCGTTCGCTGAACGGCTATTCCCTCGCGGCCGTCGCCGCCGATCCGCGGGGGACGGTGGAGTCATTCCTCCGTTCCCTCCACGGCCGCCGTCCCGCCGTCCTCCACCCCTTCTCGAGCCGGCGGGACAAGGATTTTCCCCTCGACCCGTTGAAGGCGCTGATACCCTCCCTTCGGGCGAGGGGCTGGGAACCGGTCCTCTCCTCCGGTCCCGGGCAGGAGCCGATGGCGGAGCAGGCCGCGGCGCACCTCGGTTGCCGCCGGATGCCGCCCCTCGATGTGCGGGAGACCGCCGCCCTGTTGTCCGTTGCCGCCTGCCTCGCCGCCCCCGACACCGGGTTCCTCCATCTGGCCGACGCTCTGGGGGTCCCCACCCTTTCCTGGTTTACGCGCCTCCCCGCGTGGCGCAACGGGCCGCGGTTCTCCCGGCACCTCGTCTTCGACCGGATTCCACCGGACCCCCGGACGATGGGGGAGTTCGTGGAGGCGTTGTCGGCATGACGAAGTTCCTGGTTCCGAGTTCCGAGTTCCGAGTTCCCCCCGCCCGGGCCGGCTTGGTAGGGTGTTTTGCCCGGAACCAGGAACCAGGAACCCGTAACCGGCGGGTGGTTGCGGGGTGATCCTTCCCCTGCTCCTCGCCGCCACTGCCGCCGCCCCCTGGGCCGGCGGGGAGCGGCTGGACTACACCCTCCACTGGATGGGGATGCGGGTGGGGACGATGACGCTGACGGCCCGGGATGCCGGAGAGAACTGGGCGTTCTTCCTTGCCACCCAAACCGAGGGGGCGGGGGCGAAGATCTACCCGGTCGAGCAGGAGCTGGAGTCCCTCGTCCGCAAGGCCGATTTCCAGACCCTCTATTTCCGCAAATGGGAGCACAAGCCCGGAAAACCCGAGAAAGAGGGGGAGACCCTCCTGGACCTCGAGGGCGGCTGGCTCTACTACCGCGACTTCAAACCCCTCCCCTGGCCGTGCGTGGACACCCTTTCGTTCATCCACCTCCTCCGCCTCTCCCCCGCGGTCCCCCGCGCCCCGCCCCGGGCCTACGACCGCGGCAAGTTCTACCGCCTCACCCTGCAGGACCAGGGGGAGCGGGAGATCACGGTCGCCGGGCGGCGGGTCCGGGCCCGCAAGGTGGTCCCGAAGATGGTGGAGGAGGGGGGGAAGAAGCCCCGGAAGGGGAGCATGGTCCTCTGGCTCGGCCCCGGCCCGTCCCGCCTCCCCCTGCGCATAGATTTTTCCATCCCCCTGGGGACCCTCCGGGCCGAGCTGGCCTGCGAGCCACAGGAGGCCCGGCCTAATTAGCGATGGTCTGCTATAATGAATGCTGATAGCCTCCAGGAGATATCAATTGTCGAACAATAGGCCACTGACCCCGAATCGTCTTGCGGCCCGTTTGAGTGCCAGTGGCTCGGCCCGAGGCACCAGTTCCGATGGGGTTGCGCATGGAGCCGCCTGCGGCTACAGGTGTCGAATCAGTTGAAGGGAAACGCTCGATGAACTCGATAAGATCAAGAATCCTGTTTATCAGCATCGCCATGTTGTTCACTGAGATATTCCTCATCCGCTGGATATCAACGGAAATCCGTGTTTTCGCTTATGTCAGCAACCTGGTGTTGTTGGCTTGTTTTATTGGCATCGGGGTTGGTTGCTGCTTCGCGGATCGAAAAGGGTCTTTGCTTTGGAGCTATGGCTTTATAGGCGTATTGGTTTTAGCGGTCCGATCAAAGGTCTTTGTCAAGATCACCGATTACATTGCCCATTTCTCCGATTCTGTCATTTGGCAGCAAACCAAACCGGAAGACGTCCTTTTGCCCTCCGTCCTGGGTTTCTTGCTCACGTTAATCATGTTCGGCATAATTGTGGCGGTATTCATCCCCATGGGGCAGATTCTTGGGAGTCTTTTCAATCGCAGCCATGAAGCGATCATTGCCTATTCGGTCAACATCGTGGGGAGCATCGCGGGCACATGGCTGTTCGCCCTTGTCGCATACTTCAACGCTCCACCGTGGGTCTGGCTGGTTCTCGCATTGTTGCTGGGGGCACCGTTGATTTCATGGAGCCGCATCAATGGCTTGGTATTCGCCGGAATTGCGATATCTTCCATCACCGTCATGCTCGCGCCAACGGTCAGCCGCGTCCTCACCATATGGAGTTCCTATCAGAAATTGGAAGTATACGAAAATACTCTTCCGGGAAGTAAAACGAAAAACGGATATGGCGTTCTGGTCAATTCTATAGGCTACATGTGGCTGATTGATCTCTCCCGTACCTTTATGGAGCAACACCTCGGGCGGTATTCACCCGGCGTCAAGGCGCTATACGAGGTGAATCAGTACGAATTGCCCTTCCTTCTTCATCCTTCGCCTTCCGAAGTGTTGATTCTCGGAGCGGGGGGGGGAATGATGTGGCGGGCGCGCTCCGGCGGCAAGTCCCTCGGATCGATGCCGTGGAGATTGATGCCGCCATTTATAGGATTGGCCGCCTCTATCATCCGGAAAGGCCGTATCAGCAGCCCAATGTGACGGTTCACATTGAGGACGCCCGCACCTTTCTACAGCGGTGCGACCGTCGATACGACGTCATCAGTTTCGGATTGCTGGACTCGCACACACAGGGATCAAGCTATAACAACATCCGCCTCGATCATTATGTTTACACGATCGAGGGGCTCCAGAGTGCCAAAGCCCGGCTGAAGCCGAATGGGATCCTGTGTCTGCTATTCATGGCGGAGCGCGATTGGATCACCCAGCGCCTCTACGGTATGCTGGAAGGTGTGTTTCATAAGCCACCTTTGGTCCTTAGCCTGCCGTCCACCAATGGCCTCCTGGGCTATGGGGGCGATATGTTCATCGTTGGCAATAGTGAATCAACCGAGCAGATTCTCTCCAGGGCTGCTCCCAATGTCGCCTCCTTGGTGAAAGGAACCGAAAAGAAGTTGATTCCCGGGCTATTGAGCTTTGCGTAAGTAATGGAAAGTCTATTCCCATGGCGCCGACGGCAGATCCGAGGACAACACGAACGAGCGAAGTTTTTCTGGGGAGCGCCGGACTCGGCGGGTATTGCCGTGCAATTGAAGCCGAATGTCTTGCTTGTTGCGCAGGAGGCTATTGGCGGTATGCCGCTTGAAATCGTTCCAGATCTGCTCGACGGGATTGAGTTCCGGAGCGTAACCGGGAAAGCGCTCGAGATGAAGCCGGGGGTAAGCGTCGCGGACGGCATGGATCGCCGGTCCTTTGTGAATCTGGCTACCGTCCCACAGCAGGAGGACGGGTCCGCGCAGGTGCCGCAGCAGCCGGCGCAGGAATCGGGCCACCTGCACGGCCGTGAAGTTAGCCTGCCGAAACTGGACGTAGAGCCCCATCCGGGCGCGCTTGGGCGCCACGCTGTCGCCGGTCGTGTAAAAATGTACCAAAAATGATCATGAAAAGTGTACC
>CAZRVT010000010.1:0-63689 GCA_964603505.1 uncultured Holophagales bacterium
GCCGCCTGATAGAGAACATTAGTTTTCGTCATTTAATGCAACATTAGGGTATACTCCCCCGTATGAGGGAGGGTCAAGCAATGCCCACCTAATAGGATGCGCCTGAGGAAGGACAAGATGTGTCCGGATCTCAATAGGGAAACCGATAGGCGCGAGGGGCCGCCCGGATGGAGAGCGACCGATCGGGATGGCCTTTGGCCGCCAGGGGGATGGGCTCGATGCCTTCTTCGAATCGGATCTCGGCCACTTTCTTGATCATCGGTCGGCTCCCTTCGTTTCCGATGACACGGCGTTCCACGGCCCGCCCGGCGGCCACAGTGCCTCGAATGCTTCCTCTTTGGATAACGCCAGGACCGGCGGCAGAAGGAAGGTCCGGATCGCTTCCACGGTTTGCCGAAGGGCCGGCGGGGCCGTCGTCTGGGGCAGGCGCCGGGCGAACGCCGCCCATTGCGCGATCTTCACGGGGCTCTCGAAAAAGGCCTCGGTCAGCGCTGTGGGGATCTCGGCCGGTACGGCCGCCCCCCGCCGCTCCAGCGTTCGACGCAAAGCGTCCTGGAGCACGCGGCCCTCGAACGGCAGATGGGCCGCCAGGATGGCCAGATCGTAGAAATCCTTCATGCGGCTGTTGGCCATGTCCAGTTTCAACATCGCGTCGAATTTCTCCGCGATGGCGGTTTCGGGCCGGTATCCCCGCAGGCGGGGCGTGGCGAAGTCCAGGAGGCAGGGGAGATCGAACCATTCGGGCGGGGGGACGACGGCGTCGCCCAGCCCCACGTCCAATTGGAGCTGGATCCGGGCGTTGCCCAGATGGGCCCGGAACAACAGTCGCAGGCCCAGGAACTCGTCGCCCCCGCGGATGGGCTCGACGGTGACCGATTCGGGATGGAAGACCAGGCCGTCCTCGGCGGGCACGGCGAGGCAGGCCCGCACGGCGGCCTCCAGGTCGGAGGGGGAGAGGCCCTCGCGGCCCAGTAGATCGATGTCCATAGTAGCGCGCGGCGCGGGCACGCCCCACACCCCCAGCATCAGCGCCCCCCTCACGAGGAACTCTTCGCGGTGCGGCGACCGGGCCAGCCGGTCGAGAAAGCGTTCCATAGCGAAATACTGCAGCAGCTCGCCGAAGGGGCGGCCCGTCGCCCGCGCCCGGTTCAACAGGCGTTGGTGCACCGACCGCGGCAGGTCGGCATTGCGCTCCGGGCTCACGGCATCGCCTCCAGGTACGGCATCATCACCCGCACCATGCGCAGCGGCCGGGCGTGGCGCAGGATCTCCGCCGGGGTCGCCTTCCCCCGACGCAGGGCCAGTTGGAGGGCCTCCACGGCGATGTCGTGGCCGAGGCGCCCCCGGAGGCGGAAGCAATCCACCACCGTCCGGGCCGGGCCAAAGACCCGCACCCGGACGCCGTCTATGGTATGGGTCTCGATCCCCCCCTTAAATGCCGCAGGAGAAAAATGGAAGATCCGGACGGGGGGATAATCCACTTTGGGGCCCTTGCTCCCCCTCGGGAGGGCGAGGTCCACCTGCCGGGGGATTTGGGTGGTGATGCCGTGAAAGGCCAGGGCCGAAATAAGGCACACAACGGCGGCGGGGACCCGGGCCCCAGCGGTGGCGAGATCGGGATCCCCCATCTCCGGCAGGGCGGCCAGACGGAACAGGCCGCGGGAGAGGGAGACGATCATCCCCCGGTCTCGCATGAAGTAGAGAGTCCGGGGGTGGACCCCCGCCCGGAGGGCCTCCGCAGTGCGGAGCATCCCTCCCCGCTTGGAGAAGATCCGCTCCGCTCGAGCCGCCAGTTTCTCGGATACCATACGGATAATATTACCTATACTTATGCATAAGTGTCAACCTTATTATCCTTATTCCTTCCTATTCCCCGCTTTTGGAAGCATGGACGAAGAACAACGCGAGGGGCCATCCTCAGCGCGCTGAGGATGCTACAGCAGCAAAGCGTTTTGCGTCGGGCGACGATTGCGTCCCCTTCCGTAATTCTTCTCGCCGCCGGGCGACGGGGCGGCCTACCGGCGACGGGGGCGGTTGGACGGTTCAGGAGGAAGGTCCTCCTCCAGGAGCTGGCCGCCCCGGTCCACCAGCCAATTCAGGGCGGACCGGTTGGCGAGCCAGAGCCCGGCCGATTCGGTGACATAGATCATGGCCTCGTCTTCGCCGCCCGGCGAATACAGGTCCGGCAGTTTGTCGGGGATCCGGGAGATTCCCATCATGTAGCGGGGCACATGCGGGTTGCACTCCATGGCGTCGAGGAAGGCGGCCTCCGTCTTCTTCCCCGGCCCCTGGGTGCGGAAGGTGAGGAGGAGGCGCGACCACATCCAGGCGGCCGAGTAATCCTTCTCGTATTGCTTGATCAACCGCCGGGCCCCCGCGTCGTCGCCCGCCTCCAGCAGGGCGATGAGGAGGGGGACCCGGACGCCCTGGTTGTCGTTGGGATTGAGGCGGAGCATTTCCCGCCAATGGGCGACGGCCTCCGCCCGGCGGTCCGACTCCGCGAGGCAGTCGGCCGCTCCAGCGAGGGCCCGCATGAAGGGGCGCGTCTCGACGATCCCCCAGAACATCCCGGCATGTTCCTGAAAATATTCGGGGGGGAGTGCCCGCCGTCCTGCTTCCACCCCTTGCTCATAGAGGGCCAGGGCCTCGTCCAGCGTGTCGGCCTCCTCTTCGGCCAGCAGGACATAGGCGTCGGCGCAGTCGGGGCTGATGGCGAGGGCCTCCCGGGCCAGCTTGATCCTCTTCTTGCCTTTGGCGGCGAAGGCGTCGAACATTTTGGCCTGGGCCCGCTCGACGGGGGTGCGGGGCTCCCAGGGGGGCTGGCCGCCCCCCTGAAGCAGTTCGCCGACGGCCGCCTGGGCCTCCTCCGCGGTTTTGTATTGACCGCTCTCGCAGAGTTGGCTGATGGCCCAGGAGTGGCGCTCGATGAGGCGCCGGTCGGGCATGGAGTCGAGCACCGCCTTGGTCGGCTTGCCGGCTTGGGATGGCCGCCCCGGGAACAGGGGGATGATCTCGGCGCCCTCGGCGTCCCCTACTTCGTCCCCTTCCTCGTTCCAAATGGAATCCTGCGGCGGGCTGGCGCCGACGCGCCCCACCACCTTGGGGAAGCGCCCCTTGGGGGACTCCGGGGCGATGGCCGCCACGGTGATCTCATGCCGCCAATCGTCTCCAAAATCAAACCAGTAGTAGAAGGTGTCCCCCACCTTCAAGTGGAGCGTGTCGAGGCGCGTGCGCGTAGCGTCCCCCAGGGCCTCGCCTTCGTCATCCTCCGGATCGGGCAGTTCGTACCGGCGCGCTCTCGGGTCGTCGGGCCCGGCGCCGCCGACGGCGAACTCGTAGAGGTGCTCCTCCACCCGCTCGAAGGCGTCGAAGACGGCCAGGTGGAGGTGATTGAGGGTCTGGTCTCCCCTGATCTGGAGGGTGCGGACGATTTCCGGGTTGGCCTCCAGGAATTCCTCCTCCATGGGCCCGTCGGTGATGCGGACCTCGAGGGTGTACAGCGGCACCGGGCCCGTTGGTATTTTCTTGACAGGCAAAGCGGTGGGGGACATGGGATCTCCTTGGCTAAGAATGGGGAGTTTCCCCGGGATCGCGCGCCAGTGCGGCGGCGGCCTCCGCGTAGAGGCGTTCCATGGCGTAAATGAAATCCTCCCGGCCGCGCCAGAAGGGGAAGGGCCCGAGGCGCTTGACGGCGGCGGCGTTCAACGATGGGCAACCGTCGGTTCTTCCCGGCCCGGCCGAGGCGGGGATCCCCCGCCAGAACGCGGCGGGATCGGCGGGAAGGGGCTCCGCTGTTTCCACCGCCGCTTCCCCCTTCCGGGTCTTCGGCCCGCCTTCGGGCGTCCCCATGCGGGCGAAGAGCGCCTCCCGATCCATCCCGCGCAATTTGAGCAGAAGGAAGGGGTCCCCATCGAAGGCCTCGCCCAGGAGGTAATAGACAGCGGCGATGTGCTTGCAGGGGTTGGACCAGTCGGGGCAGGAGCATTGGGTCTTCAAGTCGTCCTGCCGGGCCGGAAACAGGGAGAGGCGAAGGCCCTGGAAGAGTTCCTCGAACGAGGGCGGCATCTCACCGGCGAGGAGGCGGGCCGCCTGGATGGGCTGTTCGGCCAGCGCCGCCAGGACCTCCCCCCATTGGGCCTGGGTCAGCACCTTCAGGCGGATTTCCACGGCGTAGGGCTTGGACCGGGTCCCCTGCACCGCGGCGGTGACCCGGCCCGGCTCGATCGCCAGGTCGGCCACCTGGCCGCCCCGGGCGTAGGAGCGGCCGCGCCCCAGGCGCGCCCCGATGGAGAACCCCTCCAGCGTGGCGATCCACCGGCGCCCCCACCATTGCGAGGCGAAGGCGCCCCGCTGGGAACGGGCCCGGATGCCGCCCTTGACCGCCTTCGGCGGCTGGGGCCGGTAATACGAGAACCCGTCCCAGGTTGAACGGCGGCGCCCCATCTCACTCCTCCACGGCGGTGCGGCCCAGGGCGAACACCGCCTTGAGGTCCCGGTCGGAGAGCTCCGTCAGCCACGCCTCGCCGGCGCCGATCACCTGTCCGGCCACGGCCAGTTTTTTCTCGATCATGTCGTCAATGCGCTCCTCGAGGGTGCCGGCGCAGACGAACTTGCGCACCTGCACCCGCCGTCGCTGGCCGATCCGGAAGGCCCGGTCGGTGGCCTGGTTCTCGACCGAGGGGTTCCACCAGCGGTCGAAGTGGAAGACATGGTTGGCCCGGGTGAGGTTGAGCCCGGTGCCGCCGGCCTTGAGCGAGAGGATGAAGACGGGCGGGGCGTCGGGATCGGTCTGGAACCGCTCCACCATCCGGTCCCGTTGGACCCGCGGGGTCCCCCCGTGCAGGAACAGCATCTCGCGGCCGAAGGCGTCCTGGAGGTGCGCCCGGAGGAGTTCCCCCATCTCGGCGAACTGGGTGAATACCAGCGCCCGGTCCCCCTCCTCCATCGCCTCGCCCAGCAGGTCCGTCAGGCGGGCCAGCTTCCCCGAGCGGCCGTCGAGTGGGCTGTGGTCCTTGAGGAATTGGGCGGGGTGGTTGCACACCTGCTTCAACTTGGACAGGGTGGCCAGGATGAGCCCCCGGCGGGAGATCCCTTCGGCCTCCTCCAGGGCCTCCTCGGCCTCCTTCAGCACCGCCGCATAGAGGCCGGCCTGCTCCCGGGTGAGGGTGCAGTACTCCTTCATCTCCACCTTGGGCGGCAGGTCGCTGATCACCGATGGGTCGGTCTTGAGGCGCCGCAGGATGAACGGGCCCGTCATGGCTTTCAAGCGGCCGGCGGCCCCGGCATCCTTCTCGGCCTGGATGGGCAGGTAGAAGTCCCGCCGAAAGGCCGTCTGCGTCCCCAGCAGGCCCGGGTTGAGGAACTCCATCAGGGCCCAGAGGTCCCCCACATGGTTCTCCACCGGGGTCCCGGTGAGGGCGATCCGGTAGTCCGACGGGACCGATCGGGCGGCCTTGGACTGCCGGGTCTCCGGGTTTTTGATGTTGTGCGCCTCGTCCAGGACCACGCCGGCCCAGCGCACCTTGCGGATGGCGTCGAGGTCCCGGTGGAGGAGGCCATAGCTGGTGACGACCAGGGCATGGGTGCGCGCAGACCGGGCGAAGGCCGCCGCCCTGCCCCGCTCGGTCCCGTGGTGGACGAGGGCCTTCAGCGCGGGGGTGAACCGGGCCGCCTCCCGGACCCAGTTCTGCACCACGGAGGTGGGGCAGACCAGCAGGACGGGCCGCTTTTCCCCGCGCTCCCGCTCTCTCTGGAGGAGGGCGAGGGTCTGGATGGTTTTGCCCAGCCCCATGTCGTCGGCCAGGCACGCCCCCAGGCCCCATTGCCGCAAGAATGCCAGCCAGGAGTAGCCGCGCTCCTGATAGGGACGGAGGGCGCCGTCGAACCCGTTGGGCGGCTCCTCCGGGCGGTAGCGACCCTCGCCGCGCAGGCGCCCCATCATCTCCCCGATCCACCCGTCGGCCTCCACCTCCTCCACCACCGCTCCCCGCTCTCCTCGCCTTCCTGAAAGGGCCATACGCAGGACCTCCCCGGCGGCGAGGGATTCCGTCCCCCTTCGTCCCAGCAGGGCGGCGGCTTCCCTGATCATGGCCGGGTCCAGTTCCATCCATTCCCCGCGGAACCGGACGAGGGGCGACTTGTATTCGGCCAGGGCCGCCAGATCCCCGGCGGAGAGGGGCCGGCCGCCCATCATCACCGTCCAATTCACCTGCGCCAGGGCGGCCAGGGTGAGGCCGCCGGCGCCGGTCATTTTGGGGCTCTTGACCTTCGCCCGCAGGGTCAGGGCCGGGCGGGCACCGCGCCCCGTCCACCACGCCGGGAGGAGGAGGCCGAACCCCGAGGCGCGGAGGGCGGGGGCGAATTCGGTGAGGAACCGGTGCGCCCCGGCGTTGTCGAGCTCCGCCTCCCCCGGCTCCCGCCGCTCCAGGCTGGCCGCCACCCCAGGGCAGAGCGCCGCCGCCTGTCCCAGGGCCGCCAGGAGCCACTCCCGCACTTCGCCGGGGTTTTTCCCCAGGGCCTTGAACGCCAGGTCCCGCGATTTCCAGGTCTCCTCCACCGGGACCAGCAGACTGCGGTCCTCAAGCGGCTGGACCAGGTAGCGCAGCCGCCATGGCGCGGTGGTGCGTCGCCGTGCGCGGGGGGAGGGTTCAGGCTCTTCCAACCGGAAACAGAGCCGCAGGCCGGTCTGGGTTTCCAGGCGAAGGGGGCGCTGCCAGCGGGCGAGTTGATCGGCGAAGAGGGAGAGGGCCTGGGCGTCCTTCCATCGGATGAGGGGGGAGTCGCCCCGGAGGGCCTGGAGCCAGGCGTCATGGACACTGTCCACGGGACCGCCGCCCGCCGCCGGCAGGAGTTGACGCATGCGGGCGTCCAGAACGGCGGTGAGAAACGCCTTCGCCGCCTCCCCCGACCGACCGGCGGGCGCTTGGGCGCATCCTTTCTCCGTCAGGCAGGTTGCCGAGGGCGGGAGCGCCCGGGCCAGCGCCTCGAGCCGTTCCCCGTCCTCTCCCGCCAGGAGGGGGTGCCATCGGGCGGCCCACCCGTTCGGCGTGGATTCACAGCCGGGGAGGCACTCCTGGCGGGCCGCCAATTCCCGGGCGAACCCGGACAGCGCGGCCCACGCCCGCAGATCGGCCCCGGCCAGCAGGCCGTGCTCCAGCAACTCCCGCTCCGCGGCGCGCGCTAGCAGATCCTCGGCCCAGGTCCCCACCATCGGAAGGGCCGCGATCTGCCAGGGCAGGAGGGCGGCCGTCCCCTCCTCGGGCGCCGGACCGATCAAGGGGCTGGAGGGGACGGCCTGCCCCGCAACGGTGGGAAGCCAGGCCCAGGCGGCGCGGGGCGCCGGCCCGGTGCGCACCCATCGCGGCGGGCCGAAAGCGATCGCCGCCTCCAAGCCGTCCCCAACCACACCGAAGGGAAGGGGCCTGGCCTGGACGGAGGCCGACGGCCGTCCCCGGCGCGGGCGGACCGCACCGGAGGCCGAAACGGACCGCTCCCCCCACAGATGGAGGCGCCGGTCGAGCCAGGAGGCGTGGAGAATGATCATGAATATCGTTCAACCATGGGAAGCGCTTAAGATATTAGCACACCAGCTTGGGCGCCGCGCCGTTCCCGCCGTTTCCCAACCGGCCCACGAAGAGTGACACCAAGGGGTCCGCTCGGAATCCATGGTGGATCATGCCTATCCCACCGTGAAGACATGCAGGGTCTTCTGCATGACGAAATTGACGCCCCAGAACGAGACGAGGACGGTGACGAGGGAGACGATGAGGAGCCACGCCAGGCGCCGCCCCTTCCAGCCCAGGGTGACCCGCAGGTGGAGGATGAGGCCGTAGAGGAGGAACGAGACGAGCGACCAGGTCTCCACCGGGTCCCACGACCAGTAGGAGCCCCAAAGGCTCTTGGCCCAGATGGACCCGGAGGCGATCATCACCGCGTCGGTGACGAGGCCGAAGGCGGCGAGCCGGAACATCAGCTCGTTGAGGGGGTCGGCCGGCTTGCCGCACTTGCTCTTGAGGAGGTAGGCCGCCCCCACCCCCGCCGCGCCGGTGAAGGCGGCGTAGGCCAGCCAGGCGAAGAAGATGTGGACATAGAGCCAGAAGGAGCGGAGGGAGGCGACGAAGGGTCGGGGCGAGGTATCGGACGCGGCGGCGACCCCCATCATCAAGATGATGAAGGGGAGGGTCCCCAGGAGGCCGATGCGGCGCGGGGGCCGGCGGAACATCACCAACGCCATGAGGATCATGATCAGGCCGCCGGCAAGGACGTTTTCATAGGTGCCGATGGTGGGGACATGCCCGGTGACGGACCACCGGAGCGCGAAGGCCGCGGCGTGGAAGCCCATCCCGATCCACGCCGGCCAGGGGGCGAACCGCTCCAGTTTATCCTTCTTGAACATCGCGCCGGCCAGCCCGGCCCCGAACGCCAGGGTGTAGAGCAGAACGGCGAGCCAGTAGGCCAGTCCCTCAAGGGGCGTCATGGGTTGCCTCCTTCATCGTCTCCAACTCCTCCCTCAGCACCGAGGGGAAATACTCCCCCTTGCAATGGAGCGTCCCGCCCTCCAGCACGACGTCCTGCCGCGGGAAGAGGAACCGGAACAGGAGGCCGAGGATGGCGAGGACGAACCCCGCGACCAGAAGCCCCGGCCCGCGCTCGTACACCACGAGGAAGGAGACCCAGGGCATCGAGGAAGCGTACTGCACTTCGATGCCGGCCGCGGCTCCGCGCCCCCCTTCCGCGAGGGGGAAGGCGACCGATCCTCCGCCGCACCGAAGCTCCCCCACCCGGCCCCGGGCGCACCGTACCGCGAGCGAACAGCCGTCCGGCAGGGGCAGGACCAGGTCCTCCCCGCTCCCGCACCGGGTCATCACGGCCAGGGTGTCGAGGAGGAACCCCTGCGCGTCGTAGAGCTTGAAGCTCATGGCCTCGTCGGTGGAGAGGGGGAGGAAGGCGTACCCCCTGAACCGCGCCGGACGATTGATGGCGGCCTCGGCGGCCAGGGCGCCGGGGCCGTCGGCGAACCGCAGGACCGCCCGCAATCGGACCGGTTCGCCTCCAATTTTTCTCGCCTCGACCTCTTCCAGGGTGACATTGAACCCCTCCGGCGGCTCCAGGGCCGGGACCCGGCTTGCCTTCGCCGTCTTCGGGCTGAAGGCGTACGAGGCCCCGCGCGCCAGGTCCACCGTCCCCACCCAACGGGTGTAGTGGAGAAGGAGCCCCCCGGCCAGGAAGAAGAGGAAACTGTAGTGGAAGAAGAGGAATCCCAGGGGGGAGATGCGGTTGCGCACGCCCCATGTTGCTCCGCCCTCCAACGCCTGGACGCGGAACCCCGCTCCCTGCAGTTTCCGGACGGCGTCGTCCCGTCCCACACCCAGGCCGAACCGCTCCCACCCCTCCCAGCGCGCCGGCTGGAACCGCACGCGCTTGATCGTGACCGCCGTGAAGGTCCACAGGACGGCCAATAGTTGGAGGAAGAAGAGGGCCAGGGTGACGAGGAAGGGGGGAGAGGTGGGGATATGCGCAAGGCCGAGGGTCTTGAACAGGAACGCTCCAATGCCGCCCCGGGCGGTGATGGCCGCAACGGTTTCCCGTCCCACGACCCGCTCCTGCGGCAGGAGGACGTTGAGCAGGAGGAGGAGCAGGAGTAGGGCCAGGAGCACGGCCGTCGTCTTCAGCGAGCGGAACCCCCGCCAGATGCTACGGCTCATGCACCGGCTCCGAGACCGCCACCTCCCACCCGCCGACCGATTGCCGCAGGACATAGCGCCACAGCACCGCCCAGGCCTTGTCGTCGCTGAACCGCTCCCCCTGGGGGCTTTCGTAATGCAGGGCCCAGGTCTCCTCGGTGCGCACCTCGCAGGCGCCGCCCGGCAGGGGGCGCTGTTCGAGGACCCGGATCTCCCGCTCGTCCATCACCTGGACGATGCCGGTGCGGGCGAGGTATTCCAAGTCCTCCGCAATCGCCAGCTTCACCCGCTCCGAGGCGGGGAGGCGATCGTAAAAGCGGGGATCGCCGCCGAAGAGGTACAGATGCGGCAGGACGGTGTTGAACCGCTCCAGGGCGTTCACGGCCTCCGGCGGACACTCGGGGGGGGCCGCGGGCGCCGTCCGGCCCGCGAAGAACGGCTGAAAGACCGACCACTCCTGGAGGATGGCCAGTCCCATGAACAGGACCGCCGAGCCGGCGAGGATGAGGAGGAGGGATCTCATCGAACCACCCCCGCCGCCCCCAGCAGGGCCGCGGCCGCCGCCAGCCACAGCCGGGAGGGGGGCTCCTTACTCACCTCGATCCGGACCCACGGGACGCCGTCGTCATAGCGGAGGGCGAGCGATTCGAACGGGACGGCCTTCCCTTTGTCGATCGTCCCTCGCCATGCGGTCAGCTTGCCGCGCACCACACGCAGACCCAGTCGAGCCGGGGCCCGCAGGGGACCCGCCTCCCCCTCGCCTGCCTCCCTGGATACATAGAACCGGTGAGGATGGAGGCCGAGCTGAATAAACCGGTCGGGGGGATCTCCCAACCGCAATTTTACCAGCGCCCCGTCAATGGGCGCCCCTTCCTCGGTTTCCAGGAAGAACTTGGGCGCGTGGCCTGCCGCGGCGAGCCGGTAGCGGTAGCCCCGATGAGAGGCGGCTTGTCCAATCTCCAGGGCAACCGTCCGGTCGTCGAGCCCCACTTGAAAACGCCCCACCGCATCCTGAGAGGCCTCGATCACGCCCACCGCGGCGTCGGGAGGCCTTCCTGCCGGCCCTCGGCGGACCTCCTCGAAGGGGGCCGAGGGCTCCCCCACCCCCAGGTTGAGCACGGCCTGGAAATGGGCCGAGGCCCACCAGGCGACATGGCCCAGCAGGATGAGACCGCCCAGCCCCGCCAGGAGCCCTTTCCAACGCCGGTGGAACAGGGAGGCGACGGCCAGCCCCAGGAGGGCGGCGGCGCACAGGGCGGCCACGATCCGGACCGAGGGAAGAGAGGCCGCTTGAACCGCCGCGATGTCCCGCGCCAGCCAAAGATAGGCCAATCCGCCGCCCAAGGCGAGGGCGGGAGCGGCGGATGACCAGGGGCCGAAGAACGCGGGGAGCCGGCGCATCAGAACGGCCGCCCTTCCAGCGGCGGCGGCGCCGGAACGTCGAGCGGGTCCCAGCCGGTCACGACCCAGCCCCCCCCCTCCCTCATCAAGCGGTAGCGGAATCCCTGCCCCATCCCCTTCACCTCGGTCACGGGACGGCGGGTGGATTTTTCCTGAATCACATAGTTCCACTCCTCATAGACATCCGCCTCCGCGGAGCCGTCCGGCCGAAACCGCACCTCGATGGGCACCATGCGGGCGAGGTCGTACACCTGGACCCGGTCCATGGACTCCAGCCAGCCGGTGTCTCGGAAGATGCCGTGCTTGACCATCTTCGCCGCGGGGAACTCGTCAATCATCGCCGGAACGCCGCCCGTGGCGAAGAAGTCGCTCCAGATGGCGTTGAAGTCCATCAGGGTTTCGAGGATGCCGGGCCGGCCGGCCGCCACCTCGGGCGGGGCCGGCGGCCGGGGGTCCAAAAGGAGATGGAGCGCAACGAAAAGGAGCCCCGGAGCGGCCCCCTTTCCCAACCAGACCGCCCACCTTCCCTTCATCTTGATCAGAGGTCGGGCATGGGAGCGGGCATGTATTCGGCCCGGTAGCCCAGCCGGTGCAGCAACGCCCTTCCCACCGCGGCGCGCCGCCCTGCAGCGCAGAAGAGGACCAGGGGTTTGTCCTTGGGAAGCTCCGCCAATCGGCGGGGAAGATCTTCGAGGGGAATGTGGAGGGTGCCGGGCCGGGGGGTGGCATCGGCCGCCCGGAGGTCCACGAGAACCCGGTCGGGGGGTGGCGCCTCCAGCCAAGCGCGGAACCGTTCCGGCGCCACCGCCCCCTCGGGAAGGTGGTCGGAGAGGTTGATGCCCTCCGGCAGGTCCGCGGTGGTCATGGGCAGACCCGCGGCCGACCATGCCGCCATCCCCCCCTCCAGGATCCGCACGGGGCGGTCCATCCCCCGGGCGCCGCCGAACCGCCATTTAAGGGCCTTCTCGGCGGCCTGTCCCGGCCGGGAGTCGGCGCCGTCCTGGCCGACAAAGACCAGGGAAGGCATGCCCAAGGCGCTCGAGAACATCCTCCAGTCCATCCGGTCCAAGGGAATGCCGTAGGCGTCCGGAACGGCGCCGCGGGCACGCTCGCCGGGCCCCCGCACATCCACCACGATGGCGGGCTCGGCCGCCATCAGCGTCCGAAGCCCGGCCGGATTCAAGGAGAGAGGAAGGCCCGCCAGGTTCCACTCCTCGATGCCGCCCCGGTACACCCGAACCTCCGGCCGGCCGGCATCCAACAGCTCCCGCAGCACGGCGTGGGGAACAGGATCGCGTTCAGACCGGCCGTACAGGACGATCGGCCGCTTGTCCGGGGTGTGCCGTGAAAGCGGCCAAGGGGACGCGCCGGGCAGGTGGCCGGCCCGGAACTCGGCCTCCGGGCGGACATCCACGAGCCATAGGCGGCCCCCGGGACCCGCCTCCTGCACATCGCGGAGGGTGGCGACCCATTCGGCGGCCAGGGTGAGCGGGAGGGCGGATTCCATTCTGTCGCAGACCCGGACGGGGCCGGGCCCGGTGCACGACGCCCGCACCCCATCGTCCGGGCGGAACGCTTTGAGGGCGGGGATTCCCGCTAGGGTGCAGGCCCGCGCGGGAAAAAGGAATTCCGGCCCTTGAGGCCCCTCCAGCCAGATGGCGGCGTCGGAAGAGGCCCGGACCGTCCCCTCCACCCCCTCCCCCCGCATAAGGGCGGGGGCCAGGAACACAATGACCATCACGGGCAAACTCGTTCGCATGATCCTCCCTAAAAGCGGAAAGGGCGGCGCGCGCCGCCCCTTCATTGTACAACGGTCCGCCGCGCCGCCTAATACTCGAGCGGCCGCGCCCGGTTCACGGCATTGCCGTTTCGTCCTCCGCTGTGCTGGGTGCAGGCCCCATACGTATCGGCCGAGCTCAGCGTATAGCAGCCGTACTGGGTGCTCGCCTCCCATAGCGCGTCGCTGGTGTTGTCCGGGAAGGCGGCCCCGTTGGGGGAATACCACCGCATCGAACCGCCCGTCCCCATGAACCGGAAGCGCTTGCTCACCCCGGTGCCGTCCGGCGTCGGGTCCCACGGCTCATAGGTGGAGTTGGTCCCGTGGATCATCCCCGGCTCCAGACCGCCGTGGCACAGGAGGCAGGCGATGTTGTGAGGCGTCGCCGGACCGTACCCGATGGAGGCGCCCCGGTTGCTGAAGACCTGGTCGCCGTCGACGCGGCCGCAGTCCCCGTCGTGGGCGTCGGTGCGGGGGGCGGTGGTGGAGCTGGTGCCCGCCTCCCCATAGGCCTGCGGGTTGTGGCATTTCATGCAGATGTCCGTCGAGGTCGGGTAGCCGCTGTTGGTGAAGGCCGCATCGGCGCCGCTGGCATTGGAAAGCATGTACCAAGTGTTGCGGCTGCCGTGGGCGTTGACCTCGTTGAGGTGGCAGTCGGAGCAGTGGAAGCCCGCCACCACGCCGCTGTCCGCGGCTCCGGAATTGAGGACTTTCCCTTCTTTCGTCGTGTAATTGGTCCAAGCGGTGTTGGGCAGGTGGGTCGTATTGTTGGTGGAGTAGCGTTTGGTGAACTGGTTGAGGTTGTGGTGGCTCGCCCACGCTTTGCCCGCCTGATTGGTGGAATTGAACTGACCCTTGACGTCGATGACGCGGGTCCGGGAACTCTTCATGGCGGCCCACGATTCCCTGGACGGCTGGAGGTTGTCCGCGGTGTTGAACGGCGTCAGCCGCCGGGCCGCGGCCCCCGTGGTGGAGGTGTCGAGACCGGTGTTGGAGGCGTTGACGGCCACGTTGCTCGCCCCATTGGCGTCGTGGCAGCCCATGCAGAAGGAGTCCATGTTGTCGCGGTTGGCGGTGGTCGCGGTGAACGCGGCCAGCCGCTTGCCCGGCCACGCCACCTGGATCCCCGTGCCCCCGGAGGAGTCCACGTTGCGCAGGTCCACGGTGGTCGTGCCGCCGTCGGCCCCGTGGTTGGCGGCCACAGTCTGGATGTTGGTGTCGGTGCTGGCGACGCTCCCCTCGGCATGGCAGAGGATACAGTCGAGATTGGTGACGATCTCGGTGGTGTCGCCGTTGCTCACGTGGCGGCTGGCGCGGATGAAGTCGTCCCCCTCGTTCCCCGCCGTCCCGCCGACGATCTGGGCCCGGGGGATGGCGCCCGTTCGGGCACCGTGGCACCCCTTGCAGTCGCCGCCGGCGGGCTTGAAGGCGTCGGCGGAGGGCTGATCGTGGGTGTGGCAGGAGGTGGTGCACCGACTGGTATTGTTGTGCGTGGCGTTATACTGTGTCTGCCGGAAATGCGAAACGCTGGTGCTGGTGTGGCAGACCTGGCAGATGCCGCGGTAGGTGCCGGAGACGAGGGTGTTGCTGACATAGTCGCCCCAGCTGAACACGCCCTGGCTGCCGCTTCCGTCCCGGTTGTAGCGGAAGTCAGGCGTGGGGGCGAGGGTGGTCGGGATGCCCCATCCGGCGGAACCAGAGTGGTCCTGCGTGGGGGTCTCCTCGATCATGTAAGCCAGGCGCTGGGTGGAGCCGTAGTTGTAGTCCCCATGCGGGTCGTGGCAGTCCCAACAGAACTGGCCGCCGTCGCCCGTGGCGCTGTGCGCGGCGCCGTAGTGCCAGGCGTCGATGTTGTCGGGGGCGTCGATGGAGGCCATGGCGCCGCCGCCGTCGGGATCGTAGCCGGTCCCGCCGTGGCAGACGGTGCAGACGCCGTTCTTCTCGGCCACCGTGGAGCCGGCGCCGATATTGGCCAGGCGGAAGGGGTTGGCGGCGACGTTGTGCAGGACGCCGGTGGTGTGGCAGTAAAGACAGCCGTTGCGGGTCCCGGGGTTGCCGTTGTCGAAGTTGGGGGCGGTGTTGCCCGACTCGGCGAAGGCCGCGGTGGCGCCGTGGCCGTAAGCGTACCAGTCGTCCCGGTCGATCCGGGCCGTCGTCCCATTGCCGTAGGTGTAGTCGTCCACCTCCTGGTCGCCGGCGGCCGAGGCGGGCATGTGGCAGTCGCGGCAGGTCAGCGTCGCGCCCCACTGCGGGCTTCCGCCGCCGTGGCAGGTGACGGTGTTGCAGGTCTCGGTGGCGTCGGTGTAAGAGCCGATGGCCGCGCCGCTGACTTCGACGACCTTGTTGAGGTGGAGGGTCCCGCCCGCGATGAGGGCGCCGGCGGCGGTCACCGTGCCCGCGTGGCAGTCCACGCAGTCGGTGGCGGCGCCGACGTGGGCCTGGTGGCTGTTGCGCGTGTCGTTGGAGGCCGTGTTGTTGGCATACCAAGGCGCCCCGGCAACCGAGCCCGCCTCGGTGCCGTGGCAGGCCTTGCAGTCGTTGGCCTTGGCGAACCCGGCGTCCCAATCGAGGTTGGTGTTGATGTACCCGAGGGTCTCGGTGCCGTCGGAGTGGCAATAGACGTTGGTGCAGGTCTTGGTGCCCGGGCCGCTGTAGGTCCCCGCCGCCGTTTCGTCCACGTTCACCATGGCCACGTCGGCCGCGGCGTTCACATGGTTCGCCAGGGTCGTGATGACCCGGTCGTTCGACTGGTTCACCGTGGCGCTGTGGCAGCGGCCGCAGGCGATGTTCCGTCCCAGATAGGCCGCCTGGTCCATGTGCGCCGCGTGGTCGTTGCTCGGACCCATCTTGACGGAGGCCGAGGCGTTGCCGCCGTGGCAGGAATCGCACTCGACGTCCGCGGTGGCGTTCCAGGCGATGGAGGGGCCGCTGGTGAACGGCGCCGTCCGGTCCTGCCCGTTGCTGTGGCAGTAGGTGTTGGAGCAGGTCCCCGCCGCGCCGCCGGAGAAGGTCCCCGCCGACTGGTCCAGCGGGCTCGCGTTGAACTTCACGTCCTTCGAGTTGTCCGCGTGCTGGTCTTTGCCCGTGATGGTGTTCCCCGTCGTCGTGGTGTTGGCGTGGCACTTTTCGCATCCGTAGCTGTAGGAGCCCGCGGCGTTGGTGATGTGCTTGGCGTGCGCGTTCGGGAGTAGCGTCGTCGCCTGCGCCGTGCCGTCGTCGTGGCACCCCGTGCACGCCAGCGGCCCCGCCGTCGTCCAGGTCACCGCCGTGTTCGCGTTATAGACCGCCCCCTGCGGGTCGTGGCAGTATGAGTTCGTGCACGCCCCGTTGGTGGACTTGTACACCAGCCCCGTCGCCGCGTGCGTCTCGTTGGCGCTGGTTCCCCCCGGGGTGTAGGTCGTGGCGTCCCACTGGAAGTCCACGTCCACCACATACGGGTCCGCCGCCGTCCCGCCCAGGTCGTCCATGTGGTTCCCGATCACCGCGGTGTGGCACTGCCCGCACGCGTAGCCGTACTGCGTGGCCGTCGCGTGGCTCGCCGTCACCGTGTAGTCGGTCGGCAGCGGCGCCACCTCGTCGTGCTGGGCGTGCTTCCCCAGCGTCGGCGGCGCGTTGTGGCAGCCGTTGCACGCCGTCGGCGCCGTGAACGCCAGGTTCGCCGTCGCGTTGTCGTGCTGGTGGCACGCGGTGCACTTGACCCCCGTCTGGTGGGTGTTCAGCGTCCCGTCCGCCCGCCAGTGGTTGGTCGTCGTGTGGCACACCTGGCAGATTCCGTTGAACGGGGCGCTGGTCTTCGCGTAGTCCGTCGGCGCCGCGTTGGCCGTGAACACCGCCGCCGTCGTCGAACGGGTCCCCGTCAGCCCGTAGGCGTCCGCCCCGTCGCGCAGGGTGTCGGAGCCGATCATCTTGATGTTCGACCCGTCCCCGTGCCCGTCGTGGCAGTCCCAGCACCGCATCCCGCCGTCCTGGGCCGCCGCGTGGTCGGCCCCGTAGTGCCAGGCGTCCACCTTTTTCGTCCCGTTCACCTTCGCGTAGCCCCCGCTGGCCCCGTCCGGGTCCACCCCGAACGAGCCGGTGCCGTGGCAGTTGAGGCAGGCGTCGTTGCCGTTCTTGACCGCCGCGTTGAACGCCCCCGGCAGGGCCGTCGCGTCGGTGGTGGCGCCGTTGAGCCGGAACGGATTCGTCCCCACCCCGTGGCCGGCCGAGTCCTCGTGGCAGTACAGGCAGGGGTTCGCCCCACCCAAGCCGATCGCCGCCTGCCCATGGCCCACCGCCGTCCATTCGCTCTGGCTGACCTGCGCCATGGTCCCGTTGTTGTACACCCAGTCGTTGGTGTCCGTCGTGGCGTGCAGATGGCAAGAACCGCACGTCAGCGAGGGGCCGCCCCACTGCGGCGATCCCGCCCCGTGGCACTGGATGGACGAGCAGGTCTTGGTCGCGGCGTTGTAGTTGTCGCTCTTCGTCCCGCCGTTGGTGTCCCAGGCCGGGGCGATGTGGACGTCCCGGACCGTGTCGATGTGGATCGTGGAGCCGCCGAGGATGACGGTCCCGGTCAGGGTGGTGTTGTTGTGGCAGTCGGCGCAGTCGGAGGCCGCGCTCACGTGCTTCTGGTGGCTGTTGGCCTTGACGTTGCCCGCCCCGCCGTTGGTGTAGTTGGGCTCCCCCGCGACGGAGACGAAGGCGTTGTCCGCGTGCCGCCCGTGGCACGCCTTGCAGTCGTTGGCCAGCGCCGTCCCGGAGTTCCAGGTGGGCGGGTCGTAGTAGGCGATGGGGGCGGCGACGGCCTGCCCCGAGGAGTGGCAGTAGGAATTGGAGCACGCCCAGGCGGCGTAGGCGCCGCCGTTGGAGAGCTTGACGTCCCGGGCCCCGTTGACGTGGAAGCTGACGGTGTTGATGGCGGTGTCGGAGGAGGCGCTCACCGTGTCCTGGTGACAGCGGAAGCACATGAAGTCAGAGCCGAGGTAGGCGGCCTGGTTCATGTGGGCCGCGTGGGCGAAGGTGCTCATCGTGTTCGCCGCGGCGGCGTTGCCGCCGTGGCAGGAATCGCAGGCGGCCGTCCCGGCGGTCCAGGCCAGGGCCGTGTTCGGGGCCAGGAAGGAGCCCGGCGTGGTGGTGGTGCCTTGGGAATGGCAGTAGGTGCCGGAGCAGGTCTTGGTGCCGGCCATGTCGTAGGTGCCGGCCGATTGGTTGACCGCCCCCGCCGTGGCGGTGGTCGAGAACCGCCAGTCCTTGACGCCGTTCACGTGAAGGGTTTTGTCGGCCAAGACGGAGGAGGAGTCGTTCTGGACCGTCAGGGCGTGGCACTCGTCGCAGGTGAAGGTGTAGTTCCCGGCCCCGCCGTTGATGTGCGAGGCGTGCTTCTGGGAGAGCGTCGTCTGGCCGGCGGCCGTGGCGCCGGTGGCGGCGTGGCAGGAGGAGCAGGTGGTGGCGGCGCCGTCCCAGGTGGGCGCCGGGGTCTGGTACGCCAGGACGCCGCCGACGGGCGTGGCGTTGGAGTGGCAGTAGGCGTTCGAGCAGGTGCCGTTGGACCAGGACCAGTACTTGGTGGTGTCCACCCCCTGGTCTTCGGTCCCCGGATAGGTCTGCGCGTAGGAGGCGGCGCCGTTCTTGGGGTCGGCGGTATTGTCGAACGCGACTTCCACCCGGTAGGGGTCGCCCGCGGCGCCGGTGTGGGTGTCGTTGACATGGGTGCCGGCGTGGCATTTGGCGCAGGCGTAGCCGTACTGCGTGGCGGTGGCATGGGAGGCGGTGTCGGTGTAGGAGGTGGCGGTGTTGCCGTCCGTGGAGTCCCACACCTCGTCGTGCGCCCCGTGCCGCCCCACCGTGGGGGGCGCCTTGTGGCAGCCGTTGCATCCCGCTCCGGCGAAGCCCTCGCCGTGCTTGTGGCAGCTCGTGCACGCGGACGATTGGTTGTGCGTGTGGTCGCCGCCGGAGGTGTCGTTGCGGTAGTGGTCGGTGCGCGTGTGGCACACCTCGCATAGGCCGTCGTCGTAGGTGCCGGCCGTGTCGCCCAGATAGTTGAGCCCGGTGGCGTTCTCCCAGAACTTCACGGCCTTAAGACCGCTGTTGGGGGTTCGGATGGTCTCGCGCACCAGGTAGATGTTGGAGGTGTCGTGGGCGGTGTGGCAGACCAGGCAGTCCACGGCCCAGGAGCCGTACTGGTCGCTGGTGGCCTGGCTGGAGTGGGTGGGAAGGGCATGGCAGTCCAGGCACAGCTGGGCGCCGTGCGAGCGCCGGAGGAGCGTTCCGCTGCCCGCCGGCTTCCCGCCGGCGTTGTTGATCCGGACCGCCCGGGTGACCGTGGTGATGTTGGCGGTCGGCGCGGCTGTGTCGGTGGCCACGACCGTCAGGGAGTGGGCGCCGTTGGAGAGGAGCGTCGTGTCGAGGTCGAACTCGTAGACGGCGCAGTCGGTCCCGCAGAGCCCCGCGTAATTGGGATTGACGGCGGCGGGGGCTAGGGGGCCCGCATCCACCTTCCATTGGACGCTGGCGATGCCGCCTGACGGCGCCGTGGGCTCATAGACCTGCACCTTCACCCGCTCGGTGCCGCCGACGACGGCCCCTTCGGCGGGGCTGAGGTAGAGGACCATCGGCGCCGTCTGGTCGGCCCCGCAGGCGGGCGTGGTCACCGGGGTGATGGTCTGCGGGTCGGTGCCCGAGACGCCGTCGGCGTCGGTGAAGTCCACCCGGAGGTCGTAGCTGGTGGAGGCGGAGAGGCCGGGGATGATGCATTGCCGGGGAGAGGGTCCGGTCAGCGCGGCGCACCCGGTGGACCAGACGGCGTCGGCGGTCCGCTTGTACTGGACCAGGGTCGCGCCGTTGCCGTTGTCGTCCCCCGTGAAATAGGCGGTGACGGTGATCTGCTTGCAGGACGAGGCGGCGGCCGTGTGGGTCCCCACCGTGGTGTTGTTGACGCCGCAGGCGGGGGTGGTGAAGGGTCCGATCACCTGCGGGTCGGTGCCGTTGACGCCGTCGGCGTCGGTGAAATCCACCTGGTAGTAGTAGGTCGAGGCGCCGGAGGCGGTGCTGTCCACGCAGGTCCGGGGACTGGCCCCGACCAGGGCGTTGCAGATCACGGTCCCGAAGGGGCCCCCAACCGCCGTCCCGCGCCGGACGGCGGTGGAACCGTCGGCGTCCCAGTCGCCCGTGAAGGGGGCGCTGACGGTGATCTGGGAGCAGGCGTCCACCGTCCCGGAGGCGGCGCCGGCGGTGGTCTTGCAGTCATGCGTGGTGAAGGGCCCGATGACCTGGGGGTTGCTCCCCGTCACGCCGTCCGCGTCGGCGAAGGTGACGCGGAACCAGTATGCGGTCGCGTTCTGGAGGGAGCCGACGACGCACACCCGCGGGCTGGCCCCGGTCTGGGCGTTGCAAGCGATGGTCCCGGGCCAGGTGTTGCTGGTGTTGTATTCGACGGTCGTGGTGCTGTTGCCGTTGCTGTCGCCCGTGTAGGGGCTCGACACCGTGATCTGGGAGCAGGTGTCCACCGCGGCCGTCGGGACGCCGGGGGTGACGCCGTTCACCGCGCACGCGGGGGTGGTGAACGGGCCGATCACCGACTGGGCGGTTCCACCCACCCCGTCGGCATCGGCGTAGGTGACGCGGTAGTAATAGGTCGAAGATTCCGCCACTCCGGTGTCCACGCAGGTGCGGGGCGAGGCGCCAGCCACATTGGAGCATGCGGCGGCCCAGGGCCCGGCGCCCGTGGGGCCCCGCTCGAAGGTGGTGCTCCCGTTGGCGTTGGCGTCGTTGGTGAAGGGGGCCGAAACGGTGATCTGCGTGCAGGTATCCACCACGGCCGAGGGCGTCCCCGCGGTCGTGCAGTTGGTCAGCACGATATTGGAAACGGTCTGCACCGCCGTGCCCGAGCCGATGCCGTCGGCGTCCTGGTATTCCACCTGCACGTCATAGCTGGAGCCGCAGGCCAGGCCGGAGATGGTGAAGGCGTAGGGGCTGGCGGAATGCGACAGGTTGGTCCACCCGGTCCAGTTGCCCGATCCGGCCGGCGTGGCGGTCCGGTAACGCAGGGTGTTGTTGCCGTTGTTGTCGAAGGTGTAGGTCGCGGACACGGCGATGGACGGGGTCGCGCCGGCGGCCTGCGCGGCCGTCACCGTCCCGGCCCCGGTGCAGTTGCCGCCCACCAGAATGTTGGAGACGGTCTGCGGATTGGTCCCGGTCACGCCGTCGGCGTCCACATAGGTCACTTCCACGTCGTAGGTGGCCCCGTGCGTCAGGCCGGACAGGGTGAAATTATAGGGAGAGGCGCTGTGGGACAGATTGGTGGATGAGGACCATCCCCCGGTGCCGCTGGGGGTGCGATACCGGTAGGAGAGGGTGTTGTCGCCGTCGGAATCGCCGGTGTAGGGGGCGTTGACCGTGATCTGGGTGCAGCCGGAGGAGGAAGCGGTAACCGTCCCGGCGATGGTTCCCACCTGCGGTTTGAGCGCGATGGCCATAAAGGCGTTGACGCTGCTGGTGACCGTGGCCGTGGTATCTCCCGTGGATCCGGCCGCGGCCATCCCACCGTCCATGACGGCGATGCCGCCTCCATTTCCCGAATTGGTTCCCGCGTCAAAGCGCTCCGTGATGGAGGTCAAATTGGCATTGGTCCAGCCGGAGGCGAAGGCCGCGACCGCATCAAGATCCTTCGTCACCGCCACAACCACCAAGGTGTTGGCGACGGAGGTGGTGATACTGGGAACCGTCACGGAAGTGGACGCAGTGCCCTTGGATCCACCTCCGGTGACATCCCAGGGGTCCCCGCTCTCCACAACCCCCCGGAAGGTCAGAATGACTCCGTAGGCGTGGTCGCCGGGGTCGGCGACGACGGGCGCCGGCATGGAAGAAGAGGTGGCGCGGGCCCAGAACACGGCCAACCGCGTGCCGGCGGTCCCCGTTCCTGTGGATTGGGGCGAATTCAACACTCCAACAAACCCATTAGCGGTTTGCAGAGAGATGGCCTGTCCTCCGGCGGCCTCGACGAACAGAAGGGCCACATCGCCGACCTGATGAGCGGGCCAGGCGGGGCTGATGGTATTGGTCCCATTGGCGGCGGTCCCGGCCGCCTGGAAGACGACCTGTCCGTAAGCGACCGCAGACGCCAAGCACCCGATCGCCACCCAGAGAGGCAGGAGGTTGGGCCTCAGGATGCCGCGCCTCATGGCCGGTCCTCCGTCAGGGTGTTGCCGTCCGCGTAGTGGACGCCGTGGCAGGTCCAGCATTGGATGCGCCCTCCGTCGAGTTTCAGGTCGTTGGTGGCGTTGGCGTCGGCGGCCCCGCCGCCCTGGGCCCCGCCGTTGCCGTCCAAGGGAACCGCGCGGTCGTAGGCCCGCCCATTGGCGTTGAGGGCGATGCCCACGGGGTGGCCCATCCGCTTGGCGCCGCCGGGATTGGACTCCAGGTTGCCGTGCTCCATGGTCCAGTCCCGGTGACAGTCGCGGCAGAACTTGGCGCCGGTGGCGTTGTCGCCGGTGTCGAGGGCGGCGCGGAGGAAGGGATAGGAAACGTAAAAGTAATACCGGTCCCCCGCCGTGAACGCCCCGCTGAAGGTGACGCTCACGTTGGCGCCGTCGTTGAGCGGGATGCCGGCCCCGGTGGCGCGCGGGTTGCCCGCGTAGGCCACCCAGGCCGCCCCGTTCCATCCCCACCAGGTGGCGCCGTTGTCGTTGGAGAGCCGGAACGTGGCCGCGGGCGGGGTGCCCCCGGCGACGATCTCCATGAGGTAGGCCTTGGGGTTCGCCGCCGCGGTGACCGCGGCGATGGTGACGGTTCCCGCCCCGGAGCCGACGACCCGCTGGGGCGTCGAGACCGACTGCGTGCCGGCCTTGTTGGCCGCGCTGTGCTGGTTGTGGCAGGTGGAGCAGACCAGGTTGCCGCCCATCACACGGAGCGCCATCTGGGTATCCTGGGGCGGAAGGGCGCCATAGGCGGCGTTGGTGGCGGAGACCTCGAAGGCGTGGTGGGTGCCGTCCGCGCCCGGCGCCGCCTTGTCGGCGTTCTCCACCGGAAGGCCGTTGTTGGGGTTGCCGGTGTAGTGGCACGCCTGGCAGAGAAGGGCGTTGGTCGTGAACTTCGTCAGGATGCCCCCCTGGTCGTGGTGGTCGGCGTGGCAGGTGGTGCACTCCGCCGTCACGGTGGGCGACGAGTCGTGCGGCGGATCGGAGGCGAAGAGCGCGCCGGCGAGCAGCCCCAGCGCGATCCCGGTGTGGAGATTCATCGTCCTCATGGCAGGGCCCTCTCTCCGCTGAAGGTGAGCGGCACGACGGAGTACCAGACCGCGGCCGGCTGGAGCAGGGCGCCCGGGTCGGCGTACTCCCCCTTGGCCGGGTTGCTTTGGACGCCGACCCGGTTGGAGAAGGCGCCGGTGTCCTCCTCCCACCGGCCGAAGGCGTCGCGGTAGACCTCGTAGAGTTGGAGACCGTCGGCCGTGGGGACGGGCGTCCAGGTCAGGAAGGCGTCGCTGCCCTTCTTGGACACCCGCAGGTCGGTGACCGGCGTCAGGAGGCCGGCGAGCGGGGTGGCAGACACCGGGGCGGCCGACCGCCCCTCGTTGCCCTCCGCGTCCACAAACGCCGCGGTGTACCAGTAGGTCAGTCCGTTGGTCAGGCCGGTGTCGCGGACCCGCGCCAGGCCGGGGGCGTAATCCCCGATGGGGCTGTAGGGACCGTCGGGTCCGGGGCCGCGGTAGAGGCGCAGGACGGATCCCGCCTCCGCCGGCGCGGCGGTGCTCCAGGAAAGGTCCACGACGGAATTGAAGGCCTCCGCCGCCAGCACGGGCATGGGCGGGGCGACGAGCCCCACCTTGCGGATGCCCCACGGGTTGGTCAAGCTGTAGTGGATGAAGGCGAAGGTGTTGGGGCCGTCCGGGTTCAGCTCATCCGCGGGGATGGCGAAGCCGAGGGTGGTGGACCAGGCGTCGGGGGCGTAGACATCGACCCAGTACTGGGCGGCGTCGTTGACCAGCAGTTGGAGGTGCGTGGGGGCCGTGATGTCGAACACCTGGAAGTAGAGCTCCAGCGTGTCCGTCAGGGGGCCGAGGGTGTAGCGCACCTCCGCGGCCCGCGTGGCGTCCCCGGCCGGCAGGTTGCCGTAGGGGGCCGCGTCGGGCACCGGCAGGGGCGCGGTGCGGAACATGGCGTAGGCCGACCAGCCGCCGTAGAGGTAGCCGTCGGTGGCGCGGCAGCGCCAATAGATCTGCTGGCTCAGCCCCAGGACGCCGGCCGGAACGGTCCAGGAGGCTGTGCCGCCGGAGGGGATGATCCAGCCCGACGAGGCCACCGTCACCGGGGCGCCGTTGAGCATCAGGGCCGCCTCGAACTGGTAGTTCAGCGGGTCGTTGTCGGGGTCGGTCGTGGTGGAGCCGGTCAGGACCGGGTTGAGCGAGGCCACCTCGACGCCGCCGGCCGGGCTGAGGGGCGCGGGGACGCCGGGAGCGCGGTTGGGCTGGCCCTGCATGATCTGGAAGACCTGGTGATCGGTCCAACCCGACCAGGCCAGGCCGTCGAAGACATTGACGCGCCACCGGTAGTTGCCGATGCCGCCGGTGAACCCGGAGGCGTCCACGGCGGTGATCTGGTTCCCCTCGTTCACCATCCAGCTGTTCTGGAGGGACCACACCCCCTGGGGGTTCTGTTTCTCGAGCTCGAAGGCATAGACCAGCGATTGGAAGTCCGGATCAAAGGCGTTCTCCACCGTCAGGATGGTGGGCGTCAGGTGAGGCAGGACCTCGTTGACCGGGCTGAGGGGGAACGCCGCGGTGGGAGCGGTGTTGGGCGACGGATTGACCGCGCCCGGGAGGTTGAACACCTGGAGGGAGGAGGTGTTGAGCGAGGTGGCCACGAGCTTCCGATAGGCCGTGGACATCGAGACGCCGGTGGCGGTGATGAACTCGCCCACGCCCCAGCCGTAATGGCCCAGCACTTCCTTGATTTCGCCCTGGGGGGTGAACACCTGGATCCAACTCTGGAAGGAGTCGGTGGCGTAGAGGAGGCCGTCGGCGCTGAAGGAGAGGCCGGCCAGCTGGTTGAACCGGCCGGGGCCGGAACCGGGGGTGCCGAAGGAGCGGAGGTAGTTGCCCGCGCCGTCGAAAACCCGGATGGCGCCGTGCCCTTGGTCGGCCACGAAAATCTCGCCGCTGGAGTGGACCGCCAACGAGACCGCGCCGCGGAACTGCCCCGTCCCCTCGCCGTTGGTGCCGAAGGAGCGGACGGGCCGGTAGTTTTCGTCATAGAGGACGATCCGGCCGGTCCGGCCGAAGAGGACGGCGTATTGATGCTGGGCGGCGTCCACGGCGATGTCGGCCGCGGGACCGAGGTCGCCCGCCGGGGCCAAGACGGCCCGCTCGGCACCGTTCCGGTCGAGGACGGCGACGCCCGCCTCCCCGCCGGCCAAAAGGTCCCCGTTCCAGTCCACCGCCACGCAGGACACGCCGGGCCGGGACAGGACGGAGAGGACCCTCCCGGAAGCCAGGGAGGCCACGACGATGCCGCCGGCCTTGCGGTCGGCGACGAAGGCGTAGCCGTAGGGATCCACCGCCACGCGCAAGGGGGCGGCCAGCCCCTCGATCTTGCGCTCCGCCATGGCGCTGGTGACGGGGAGTTCGTAGGTGCGGACGGCGAAGGCGCCCTGGCTGTCGGTGACCTTGCAGGTGACGGCCGCCAGGCCGGGCTCCACGGGGGCCAGGAAGAGGGCCGTGCCGGGGGCCTGCGGGGCCACGGCGCCGAGGGTTGTGGTCCACTCGAAGACGATCGGGTCGTTGTCGGGATCGGAGGCCTCCGCGGTCAGCAGGACACTTTCGCCGAGGTAGAGAGGGTTGCGCTCCGCGGTGAGGGAGGCGATGACGGGAGGGTTGTTCATCGTGGTGGTGACGAGGACGGTGAGTTGGGCGGAATTGGAGAGGCGGCCGCCGCAAAGGAAGGTGCCGCTGTCGTAGAGGGTGACGCGCAGGGTGTAGGAGCCCTCGGCGGCGGGGGCCTGCCACTGGGCGGAAGCCGAATAGGGGGAGCCGGTGGCGCCGTTGTTCGTGGACAGGTAGGTCCCGCCGGAGGCGCTCCAGGCGGTGAGGTCCGCCCGGATGGTGAGGCCGCAGCCGGAGGTGCAGGTGCCGGCGCAGTCGGGGTCGTGGGCCGTCACGGCGAGGTCCACCGTGCCGCCGGGCAACACGGAGAGGGTAGAGGCGGTGAAGCTGTCCACCACCGGAGCGGTATTGGCGGCAAGGCCCAAGGGAATGAGGAGGACCCAAAGCGCTGTCCAGACCCGGGTCCATGGAGCGCAGCAACAATTTCCCTGTTTCATATTCAAATTTTATGCAAAAGAAGTGCCAGCCGCAATGATGGAAGGGATTGGGGGCGACACACGGCGGGTGGGCCATGAGTGGAATGGAGCGACCTGGCACGAACTCTCGGCAAACCCCTGCCGGTAAAGGCACTTAATGAAATGCATCCCCTCCCCTTGCCGACGCTATAGGCAAATCTTTTATTGTCATCACGCATATAACGATTGGGGCTACTAAATATAAACTGCTATCGCTCCGTGCAATAATCATACAGCTTGGGGGATTTCACCCAGGTATGCGCCATTTGCCCCATGCGCGGGGCCGTCTCACCATATACTTCTCATTAATTCCGCCCTTTCCTCAGCGACTTGGGGGGCTCTTTCTTCGGACGGCTAAGCTATTTTGGCGGCCGCTGGACCGCGGGCGCCTTGCGCGCTCCCGGCATCGATTGCGGCGTTCCCTTCCGCAGGGAACGCTTCGCCCCCTCCGGCCCGTAGGCCCAGCCGTCGTGCTCGACGTTGTGGCAGGTGAGATAGCAGACGCCCGCCCGATCGCCGTTGTCCCAATAGGTCTTGCGGCTGAATTGATCCGGCTGGATGCGACCGCTGCGGCTGTCATCCTCGATGGCCAGGAGGTGCGGCAGGGTGCGGCTGGCGTGGCTATCATGGCAGGTGAAGCACGAGGCCTTGGCCTCCACGATGTGGAGGCGGTGGAGGGGGAAACTTTCGTCCGCCAGAATGGAATCGCGTCGATGGCATCCATAGCAATGCGCGTAGGTCTGTTCCGTCTCCTCGAAGCCGTCCTGGGTCTGGTAGTCGGCTTTGAGGATGGCGGGCACGCGGGATCCGTGGATGCCGGGCGGGATCTCGGCGTCGGCGGAGCCGTGACAGTCGGAGCAGTTGATCCAGGACCGCTCTCCGAACGCTTCTCCGAGGGATGGAGCCCGCTCCCCGATGGAAGAAGCGAGGACGGGGTGGAAAGAGGCGGGGGTTTGGTAGACGAGATTGTTCCGGTGGCAATGGCCGCACAACTCGTGCTCGTACTGGCCGATCTTCTTGGTGGAGGGCTTGGGGCCCTGGTTCGGCTCATGCCGGACTGGCTGGAGGCCGTGTCCCGCATGGCAGGCGAGACAACCCAGTTGGGCGGGGTGGCGATACGGCCGGTTGGCAACGGCATGGAGGTCCTGGGGATTGGCTTGGGGGGCCAAACGCCCTTTGCGGAGCATTTCGGCTGACGCGGAGGGTCCGCCATGACACTGGAAACAGAATGCCTCCCCCCGCTCTGGCAGCATCTTTTCGCCCCCGATCCCGTGTCCTACATGGCACGACTGGCATTTCCCGGGGACAAGGGTCCAGTTCTGGTGTCCGGGCACCGAAAGGGCCAGGAGGAGGATCAGAGCTGGTGACATACTAAACAGACCTCGGAGAAGGTGGGTTTGCGCCAGAACGGGACCCCGCTGGACCCGCGCCGGCCGTCGGAATGGGGGTCATGACAGGTCGTGCATTGCATCCGGGCCCCGGCATCCAGGCGGACACCGTCGGGATCCCGGCGCATCTCCTCCATGGCGCGCAGGCTGAACGAGTCACGGTTATTGAGGTCCACGAGGGATTGGTCCACGACCATCGAGACGGGATGGGTGCCCGACAGGTCGGTCCCCAGGTACCCCGGGCTCCCCGGCGGCAGTTTTCCCAGTCCCGCATCAGCGCGCTCCCGATCGCCGAGGGCAATGGTGCCGTCGTGGCAGGAGAGACAGAGCTTGGACGCCCCGTTGGGCGCCTCGACGACGGCGTTGAGCGTATCGCTCCGGTAGAGTTTGTAGCTGGCGGCGGAGAGGCGGTGGCCCCACAGCGATTCCTTCGGCTCGGCGCCGTGGGGGACATGGCAAAAACCGCAGGGGTCCTGGTCGGTAGCGGATCGGATGGGACCGGGACCCGACCGGGAGAGGTTGTGGCGGGTGCGCAGAACGGAATCGGGCCCCGACGGAAGCCCGACGGATGCCCACAGCAGGAGCGCGACAAGGGGCCTAAGGCTCATCGATGGCGATCTCCACGATGCGTTGGTTGAAGGAATCGGCGACCCAGAGGGTTTGCTCCTGGATCTGCAGATAGGAGGGGTGGTTGAACAGGTCGCCCTCTCCGAGGACGGTCAGCAGTTGGCCGGAGCGGTCGAAGACCTGGATCCAGTTCTGCTGGACGTCGGAAACATAGATTCGCCCCTGGCGGTCCACGGCGATGCTGCGGATGAACGCAAATTGCCCGGTCTGGCTTCCCGCTTCTCCCCAGACGGCTTCGGATTTTCCGTCCCACCCCAGAATCTCAACCTGGTGGTCCATCGCATCGGCGACGACCAGTTCCGCGGGGCCGGCCTCGGCGACGTCCGTGGGAAAATTGAGCCCGGACTCCCGGACCGGTCTCGCCATCGTCCCGTCCCATACCCACAGGGTGTGCGCCCCCGTGTCCGTGATCAACAGGCCCTTCCGCGCTTTGGAATAATGCAGTCCGGTGGGGCGCAGCAGGCGGAGAGGCAGAAGGGTCCAGGCGCCGTCCCGAAAGGCATATTGCCATACCGCGCCGCGCTGGGAGTCGGAGACGAACAACGCGTCGGCCGAGGCGGCCAGATCGATGGGGGCACCGAAGCCCCCCGGGGGCGCGGCGCGCCGGACGCTCCTGGCCCGGGGGTCCAAAAGCCAGACATGGGGTTCCCCCGAGGCCGCCACCGCCAACAGACCGTTGGCCGGGAGGACGCTCATCGGCTGGCCCCAGCGGGGCAAGGCCTCGCCATCACCCAGCACGACCCGCTTGAACGAGGTCCAAAAGGATCGGGCCTTTGCCGCTTCCGCGGGGGCCCGGTAGGCGGCGGCGATCCGGTAGACGGGCGCCTGCCCCCAAACCAGGGTGGTCGTCAGCAGGCAGGCGGCGCCAAGGACCCTATTCATTGCCGAACCGCCGCGCAATCACGGCGCGGACAACCGTGAATTGCCGGAAGGTGGCCTCGGAAGTGGCGGTCACTTGATCGAAGGTCGCACCGAAGAGGAAGCGGCCGGCCGCATAGTCGAAGCCGAGCGAGAGCTCTTCCTCGAGTTCCTCCAGCCCGTCGTAGGCCTTGTCCCGCTGAATGTAGCGGGCCCGGAGCGCGAGGTGGGTGTTGAGGCGGAAATCGCCGTGCGCATCCCAGGAATCCATGGACAGTCCGCCGGGCATGTCCTGTTGGTCGGTGGAAGCCCACTGGACGCCGAGGGCCCCCGCCAGGAACCCGGCGTCGATCGTGGCCGTGAGGGTCTCGGTCAAGGCCTCGTCGGAACCCTTTCGGACCCCATAAGAGGAATAGAGGGCGCGCCCTTCCAGGCGCCAGCCGGAGATTCCGTTCACCCGGCCGGTAACGCTGCCCTGGAAGAAGTCCTGAACCCAGGCGATCTCCTCGTCGAACCCCGGCCCGCCCCCCCCGGCCGAGGCACTGGGGACATGGAGTTTGGTGCCGCTATAGTTGGCGTCAAGGGCGAAGGAGTGGCGCTCCCCCTGCCGGGAGAAGCCGACAACGGCGTAGGGCTGGCTCTGCTCCGGTCCCGCCGGCCCCCCGTTCCGCAACCATTCCCGGATGCCCACCCGACCGGTCCACGACCAGGCCCCCGAGCCATCCTGCAGGAAAAGCCCCACCCCGTAGTAGGGGTAACGGTCCTCGACATCCCGGGAGGACAGGGAGGCGTAGCCCCCCAGCAGCTCCAACTGGGCGGGACGCCATGCCCGATATCGCACGAGGCCAGAAAGGTCCAACGCGTCGCTGTCCTCCGAATAGCCCGACCGCAGATTCATCTGGGTTTCAAAGCGATGCGACCAGGGCTGGGTCCACGTGGCCAAGGCCTCGCCCATCTCCCGGGACGAGGCATACCCGATGTCCTCATCCTCGTAGGCCTGCCGCTGGAACCCGAGCGACAGCCACAGGTTCCCCTCGCCCGCCAGGGCGGCGTTTCCATAGAGGTAGCCGGTCTGGCGCGTGTCCGAGTACCGGAAGAGGTCCATGACATTCCGGTAGTGCCGCAGTTCCAGGTCCAGGTTGAGGGTGCGGCCCGACCAGTTCTTGCGCACCCAGGCGCTCTCGTCGGTCCGGCGGTCCAACTCAAAGCCCGTGGCTTCGCTGTCGTTGACGAGCGCCTCGGCCCGCAGGGAACCCCACAGGCCCTTTAACCCCCAATAGGTATTGCGCCGGGAGTAGTCGGTCCCGTAGGCACGCTCCCAGTCGTAGGTGTCCTGGCCGAAACGCAGGGTGAATTGCTTTGGCGACTCGGGCAGGAAATTCAGGTCTACCGCCCAACCGAGCCGATGAGTGGGCTCATCCGAACCGTTTTGTGAGATCCGGCCCTCCTCCAGGTTGACCCCCAGGGAATACTTCAAGGTGCGCCGGCTCCAGAACGAGCTGGCGAACCGGGCCTGGAACCGCCCCACGAGGGTCTCCGTTTCGTCGGCCCCTCCCCCTTCGGCAAGCGTCAAGGCGTTCTGCCAATACTCCCCGCTGATGATCACATCCCAGGAAAAGGCCTGTTGGCCCCGGGCGTCAACGGCCGAGGCGAGAAGCAACATCAGGGGAAGGATCCGGCGCAGGATCATGGCTTAGTGATCACTAAGGAAAGGGGGGCGCCCTACGGCGCCCCCCTATGTTAGCATGAGCGGCGTTGCTTCAACTTACTTGGCGTGACAGGTGACGCAGAGGGCGCTGTCCGCGTTGGTCGTCACCAGGAACGGGGTGTAGGTGTCATCATGAGGATCATGGCAGGAGGCGCACTGCACGGTGGCGCCGAACAGGGGCACGGTGCTGCCGGCATCCACGTAATTGGCGCTGACCGGGGTCTCGAGCCCGCCGTCGGCGGTGGCCAGGGCGGCGTTGTAGGTGAAGTTGACCGGGTGGTCGTCAGCCAGGGAGGTGCCGACCAGGGCCGTGCCGGTGATCAGGGTGGCGTTGTTGTCGGGGTTGGCGACGTTGGGGGGATTGTAGAGGCTGCCCACGCCGATGGTCCCGTCGTGGCAGGACATGCAGAGCTGGGAGACGTTGGCGGTCCCGACGGTCGCCGCGCCGCCGCCGAAGGCGGTGGGGCTGGCGTCCATGGTGACGCTGGAGTAGGCGCCGTAGCTCGCCGTGGAGCTCAGGGTATGGTTCCACAGGGGATCCTGGGCGTTGGCCGCGGCGGCCTGGTGGGGCGTGTGGCAGAACACACAGATCTCGTTGACATTGGTGGCGTCGAAGGTGGTGCCGGTGCTGCCGGTGGAGAGGTCGTGCCCCGTGTTGATCATCTGGGAGGGGACGGCCGCCAGCAGACCGGTGGCCAGGGCGAGGACGGAGAGGAACAGCACTTTGCGCATGATGGAGCCTCCTAAAAAATTTTTATGGTCGAGGGTCGAACTCGATATGGGCAGTGCAATATATATGCCAAGCCAAAAATTAAAGTGGGGAGAAGAATAACAGCAATGAGGTTCAGCGATTTCAGGGGTTTTTCGTGCCCTTGGGCATTTGTTTTCCATTTAGTATCACAAATCCTGGGGCACATCACCCAACGGGTGGGTGATATCCCCCATTTCGACTATTTCAGCAGGGAATCAACGGAAACCACCGGAATGCGCTCGAGCTGGCGGGCAATCTCCCGCGGAATGCCGGCCCGGGCCGCTTCCGCTTCCTGGCGCGTGGTGTAGCGGCCCCAGAGGACTTTGTAGCAGGAGCGCCCCTGGTGGTTGTAGGGGATGAACCAGAGACGATCCCCGGTGTTGGGGACACCGAGCAGACGCTCCACGCTCCCCGCCCTGCAGGCCACCATGAGCTGGAGGGTAACATGGCCCGGCGGCAGGGCTTTCCCCGCTTCGGCATGGGCCCGGGCCCGTTCGTCCAGGGACTCCATCCCCCCCCCTCCCCCCCGGAGGGGGACAGCGGTTTCGGCGCCCCGGCGTCCGCCGGGTTTGATGGGACGGATTCAGCGGTCTCCGACGCCGGGGCCGCAGCGACAGGAGGGGACGCAGCGGCGGCGGTCTCCCGGGATGGCGGGCCGGTCAGGGGAGAGAGGGGGCCGGATTCCGCCGGTTCAGCGGGAGGCGCCGGCGGGACCCGTGATTTCAGTTTTTTTTATCGGCGCGGGCTCCTCCAGCCCTTCCGCGAGCAGTTGAAGAACCTGAATACGGGAGTTGCCGAAGTCCGCCACATAGATCATCCCCCTTTCATCGACATGGATCCCGACCGGGAGGGTGAACTGCCCCGATTCCTCGCCGCCGGTCCCGAACGGCATCAGGAGCCGGAATTCCGTGTCGAACATCTGAACGTTGTTGAAGGCGCCGTCCGCCACATAGATAATGCCGTGGCGGTCCACCGCGATCCCCTTCGGCCGGGTGAACTGGCCCGGATGGACGCCGATGGAGCCGAACGAGCCCACCACTTCGAGATCCGCATTGAAGACCTGGACCCGATGGTTGCCCGTATCCATGACGTAGAGGCTGCCTTGGGCGTCGAAGTCGCAATAGGTGGGGAAATTGAACTGCCCCTCCTCCTTGCCGCGCTCCCCGACCACGGCCTGCTCGCGGCCTTCCAGATCGTAGATCTTCAATGCATGGGCCTGGGAATCCACCACCGCTACCCGAGACCGCGGAGGATCTACGGCCACCCCCACGGGATTGAGGAATCCCTTCACGGCGAAGAGGAACTTTCCGGCCGAGTCGTATTTCACGAGGCGTTTCTGGGCATGGTCCGTCACATAGATGGCATCGTGCTGGTCCACCGCGATGCCGATGGGCCACGCGAGTCCCCCTTCGCCATGGGTTCCGTAAAGATCGAACGAGCGCGCCTGGCGGTCATAGGCGTGCACCCCCGGAGCGCCGGCGTCCACCACGAGGATCCTGCCCTTGGAATCGGTCGCCAAATCGAGGGGCCGCTTGAGGGCGACCGCAAGGCGGTCCGGATCGATGCCCAAGAGGATTTCCTTGAGATTGCGCTTGGTGCGCCCCTCGATGTCCCGGTTGGAGCGGATGATCTCCACGAACTTGACCCGCGGCGGGTCGGGCGGAGCGGGCCAGACGATCGCGGGCGCCGGAACGGCCGCAGAGGGGGGCTCCTTGGCGCCCGTGTAACAGCCCATCGGGACGAACAGGGCCGCCGCGAGGGCCATGCCCCATACCGCTTTACCAGAAGCTATCCCAAAACCTAATATCGAGACCTTTAGATAGGCAAATGATCGAGGTGCATAGATGTCCCAATTGCGTTTTCTCTCTGGAAATGGCTGTTTCTGGCATTCTGTACGACCAGGATCTTCATTAGCTTGGTGCCATTTTCCAGTTTTGGGATAGCCTCTACTTATTTTTATGGCAAATCGCGCAGAGCGCATATTGGTCCTCCTGGTCGAAGGCGAACAATTGGGGGTGCCGGCCCCCGTGGGGGTTGTGGCAGGAGAGGCAGGACATCTCCTCCATCCCCTTGGGCATCCAGACCTTCCGGCGGAAAGCGGGCTTCCCGGCGACGGGGTGCTGGACCACGGGATGGCCGCGGGTCAGGTCCTGGCTCAAGGCGATGGGCCTTCCCTGCCGGGGGGGCTCGGTCCCCGCCGGACCGGGCTTCACATTGACGCCATGGCAATCGAGGCAAAGTTTGTTCCCCGTTTGTTTGAGAAGCTTCGGGCCGGAGCCGCCGTGCGGCTCATGGCAGGCCTGGCACCCGACCGAAGCGATGACGCCGTGCATGAACGGCTGTTCCGTCGGATGACACTCGCCGCACACCTGGACCTGCGGCCCCTTGATGAGGTGGGTTTCGGCGGAAACGTGCGGGGTGTGGCAGGAGGTGCAGCCCATATCGAGGGCCGGGTGGGGCACCCTGGCCTTGGCTGCCGTTTCCTTGATCCCGTCGTGGCACATAAAGCAGAGGTCGGGGTCCTTCTCGGAGAGGGCCGTTCCCTCCGAATGGCAGTTTTCGCACCCCTCGGTGAAGGGGGGATGGACGGAAGCGGTGTTGAGCAGGTGCTTCTGCGTGCTGCCGTGGGGGTTGTGACAGCCGGTGCAATCCAGCGCGGACGGGTCGGCGCCCAAATGTTTCGCCTTCCACTTCGGGTCCGCCTCGTGGCAGTTGGCGCAGAGGGATGGAATGCCGGCTCCGCCCATCATGGCATCCAGGATCAGGTGGGGCTTGCCGGTGGCGTGGGTGCCGTGACAGGCGCCGCAATCATCCTTGGCCGGGGCGTGGGCATGGGCCTGGAGGGTCTGCTCGATGGCCGGATGGCAACCGAAGCACAACTTGGGCGAGCGCTTTATGACCAGCTTGGCCTCGCCCGCCATATGCGGGTCATGGCACCGGGTGCACTCCCCCTTGGCCACCGGCCCGTGGATGGACACCCCGTTGAATTTCTTTTCCAGGTCCGTGTGGCAGGCATAGCACAGGGCGGGGACCTTGGAAATCAGACGGACTTGCTGGGACCGGGTGGGTCGGTGGCAGGATTCACAGGAGCCCTCGGCGAAGGGAGGGTGCATCACCTTCCCCGTCAGGAACTTCGGCTTGTCGTTCCCATGGGGATCGTGGCATTGACCGCAGTTGGTGGCATGCACCGGCTGGCCCTTGTGCCGGGCCTTGGTCTCGTCCTTGTCGTGGCACCCCAGGCACAAGTCGGGCAGAACGGCGGAGAGGAGGGGCGCCTGCTCGCTGGCGTGGGGGACGTGGCAGTTGGAGCAGTCGTCCACCGCCCCGTGGGGTTTGGGGAGGGCGGCGCGCCGGGCCTGTTCCTCGTGACACTGGGCGCACAGGTCCTTCCCCTCGGCCGAGAGGGAGACGATCCACTTGCCCTCCCGTTTGGCGAAGGCGTGGCAGTTGTCGCATCCCGCCGCCGCGACGGGGTGGACGTTGCCTTTGAGCAGATCCGCGTGGCAGGTCTCGCATTTGGTCTGGGCCGGATCGACAAGCGAGGGGTGGACCCCGTCGCGCACGGCATGGGCGGCCGCGGGGAACAGCAGGAGCAACAACGCCGTTGGAGTTGAACGAAGGATGCGATGGATAGTGGTCATAGTCGTCCAGATAGAATATCACGACTGCCGCGGCATGGCCGCCGGACTTTGGTAAGATGGTGGGGCATGTTCGGCTGGCGGTCGCTCCGAATCGCGGCAAGGGCCCCCTGGGCCCGCGATTATCGGCCCGCCCGTTGGACCTTGGCGGCGGGTCTTCTAGTGTTCGCGGCCTTCGGCACGGCCATCTGGGGGGAATTTTGTTTTGATGACGCCCCAGTAATCGTCCAGAACCGCTACCTGGAACACCCGAGGGATTGGCCCCGTCTGTTCAGCGAACCCATGGGCGCCGGGAGCGGAAGGAACATGCCGATCTACCGCCCCCTGCCCCTGTGGACCCTGGCCATCGACCGTGCCGTCTGGGGCCTCCATCCCGCCCCCTATCATGTGGGCAACCTGTTGCTGCACATCCTGAACGCCCTCCTGGTGTATCTCCTGGCCCGGCGATTGGAGATGCCGCCATGGGCGGGCGTATTCGCTTCCGCCCTTTTTGCCGTGCACCCGATCCAAACCGAGGCCGTGGCCTACATCACCGGACGGTTCGACCTGATGGCCTGCACGGGCATGCTGGGGGCCATTTTGCTCTACGCCTCCGGCCGGGACGTCTTGGCGGTCCTCTCGTTCTCGGGCGCCCTTTTGAGCAAGGAGCACGCCATCGTCACTCCGCTGCTCCTCTTCTGTCTCCCGGCGCAGAGGCCGGCGTGGCGCCGGCTCGCCGCCTATCCCTTGGTCATCGTCCTCTTCCTGGCGGTCCGGTTCCATGTTCTGGGAGGGGCCTGGAGTTTGGCCGAAATCTCCGTTCTGGACAATCCGCTGGCCCACGTTTCCCCCGGGTGGCGCATCCTGTCTGCCCTCTGGGTGGCCGTGCTCTATGCGCTCCAGGTGGCCTTGCCCTGGAACCTCTCGCCGGACTACTCCTTCCGGCAGGTGGTCCCCATCGAGCGACTGGGAGACGGCCGACTCTTGGGGGCGGCCCTGGTGCTCCTTGGGCTGGCCCTGCTTGCCTGGCACATACGCCGCGCGCCGGTCGCGCGATGGTTGGCACTGGCCGCCCTGGGACCGTTTGGGGTGGTCTCCAACCTCCCCATGCCCATCGGCACCGTCATGGCGGACCGCCTTCTGTATCTTTCCATGCCGGCCGTGGCGCTCATCGCCGCCTGGGTTGCGGTCCGCTGGACCGGTCTCCGCTCCGGCCGCTCCTTCATCGTCGCCGCCATCCTGATCATGGCCGTCCTTTCCGCGCGCCAAAGCTCGTTCTGGCTGGACGAACTTCGCCTGTGGCGGCATGCGGCGCAGGCATCCCCCCTCAGCGCCAAGGCGAACGCCAATTACGGCAACGCGCTACTCCGGCGGGGAAGGATCCACAAGGCCGAAGCGCCCCTCAAACGCGCGATCGAGATCCTGCCGTCGTTCGCCGAGCCGCACGCCGCGCTGGCCCGCTGTCTGCATGAATTGGGGAGAATCAGCGAGGCGGCGATTCATGCGCAAAAGGCGATGGATCTCGGCTTCGTCCAGGCCGATCTGGCCTATATCGTTGGACAGGATCACATTATGGCCGGGAGGGAAGGCGCGGCGGCAGAGGCCTGGCAGCGGGCCCTCCGGCTCGATCCGGCCCACGCCAATGCGCTCCTCAGCCTGGGGAACCTGGCCTACCTGCGCGGCCAAACCGATACGGCACTGCATCTCTGGCTCCGCGCCGCGGACACTTCCGCGCCCCTGCCCGAACTCTGGTTCAACATCGGGATGGGGTATGAAAGGATGGGCGCGCGCCAAGAGGCCCTCCGCGCCTACCGCCGGTTTATCACCATGGGGGGATCAAGCCCGCCGATCCGGGAGCGGGCCCGACAGCGGATCAAAGTCCTCCAGCAGCCCTGATGGCCCGGTCGGCTTCAAGGGCAAAGGAACACGGCCGTCGCGCGATGGGGCTGCTATTGGAGAGTTTCGCGGAGCGAGGCGGCCATATGGGCCAGAGGGAGGTCTTTCGAAAGGAAGGCAGCCCCTCGGGGCTGATCGAACGGCTGGACGTCGAAGACAATCACCCTCCCGCCGGGGCCCTTGGCCCCCTCGAAGGCCTCTATCTCATCGGCCCGCAGGCCGTCCAGGAGATAGGCCCCGTAGGTGAACCGCTCCATGCGGAGGCGGGCCTCGGAAAGGGTATAGACATGCTCGACCCGATACCCCCACTCCCCCAGGATTTTCTGGAGGGCCCACGCGAAGTTGGGGTCCCGGCCGAACAACAGAACGCTATTCACCAGAATATTCTTATGCAATTTTGATGCCATGAAAAACGCAGGGCAACCGCCGTTCGACTGGGTCATTTCACCCACCCCGGGCGCGATGTAGAGGAGGCGACCCTCTATTCCTCCCCCGCCCCCAGCCCGTGTTTCTTGATCTTGTAGCGCATCTTGTCGCGGGTGATCTCCAGCAGTTTGGCCGCCTGGCTGACGTTGCCCCCGGCTTTGGCGAGGGCGCGCTGGAGGAGGGCCTTCTCGGCGGCATAGAGAGGGACGACCTCCTCTCCCGGCGTCCCGGCCGCCGAACCCTCCGGGCGGCGCAACTGCAGGTCCTCGGCCCGGATCGTGTCCCGGGTGCAGAGGATCATCACCCGCTCCACGGCGTTCTTGAGCTCGCGGACGTTCCCGGGCCACGGGTAGCCGGTCAACTCCGCCGCGGCGTCCTCGGCGAACCCGGCCACGGCCTTCCCGAACCGGCGGTTGTACTGCTGGAGGAAGTACCGGGCCATGGGGAGGATGTCCTCGCGGCGCCGGCGCAGGGGGGGGATGTGGATGGGGAAAACATTGAGCCGGTAGAAGAGGTCCTCCCGGAAGTCCTTCCGTTTGACCATCCCCTCCAGGTCCTGGTTGGTGGCGGCGATCATCCGGACGTCCACCTTGATGTCGCGCGCCCCCCCCACCCGCTTGAAGGTCCAGTCCTCCAGCACGCGCAGGAGCTTGGCCTGCATGGAGGGCTTCATTTCGCCGATTTCGTCGAGGAACACCGTCCCGCCGTCGGCCAGTTCCAGGATCCCCTTTTTCTGGTCCTTGGCGTCGGTGAAGGCCCCCTTCTCGTGCCCGAAGAGCTCGCTCTCCAGGAGGGCCTCGGGCAGGGCGGCGCAGTTGATGATCATGAAGGGACGTCCCCGGCGGGGGGAGTGGGCGTGGATGTAGCGGGCGAGGTGGTCCTTTCCCACGCCGCTCTCGCCGAGGAGGAGGATGGCCTGGGCGCCGCTCTCGGCCACCGTGTGGGCCAGACGCACCAGCTCCGTCATGGCCGGGGCGTGGGCGATGATCTGGACATCCTCGGTGTGGCCGGCGGCGGCCAGGCGCTGCAGCTCGGCTTTGAGCTCCACCACCTCGCGCACGCGGTTCATGTGCTCGACGAGGGCCTCCATCTCCAACGGCTTCTCCAGGTAGTCGTGCGCGCCGTTGCGCATGGCCTCCACCGCGTCTTTGACGCGGGAGCGCGCCGTCATCATGACGAACATCGTGTGGGGGAAGGAACCCCGAGCCCACTTCAGGAGGTCCATGCCGCTCCCGTCGGGGAGGCCGATGTCCATCAGGACGATCTCCGGCTCCTGCTGGAGGATGGCCTCGCGCCCGTCGGCGATGGTGGCGGCCTCCAACGTCTCGAACCCCGCCTTGGCCAGGGTCTTGTTCAGCGACCAGCGGAGGAGCTTTTCGTCCTCAACGATCAGGAGCTTCATCGTGCGTCTCCCGGGGCAGCCGGATGGTAAAGCAGGTCCCGCGCCCGGGGCAGGACTCCGCCTCGACCGTCCCTCCCATGCCGGTCACGTGGCGGTGGACGATGGCCAGCCCCAGCCCCGTCCCGCCGGGCTTCGTGGTGTAGAAGGGCTGGAAGAGGCGCGCGCGGGCCTCGGGGGGGATGCCGGGCCCGGTGTCGGAGACCCTAAACGCCACCGCATCCTCCCCCGCCTCCACGGCCAGGGTCACCCGCCCCCCCTCGCCGGCGGCATGGAGAGCGTTCTGGAGGACGTTGAACATCACCTGCCGGAGGATGCCCGGGTCGGCGTAGATCCGGCCGGGCCCGGGGGGCGACTCCAGGGTGAAGTCCACGCGCCGCTTCTGACACTGCGGGCTGAAGATCGCCCGGATGTCGGCCAGGAGGACCTCGATCTCGATCCACTCGGGCCGCGGCGCGCGGGGGCGGGCGTAGTCGAGCAATTGGGTGATGATGTCCGAGATGCGCCGCACCTCGGCCCCGATCTGGACCAGTACCTCGCGGTGGAGGTCGTCCTCGCCCCTTTCGGAGAGGACCACCTCGAGGGCGGAGGAGATGCCCGCGATGGGGTTCTTCACCTCGTGGGCCAGCCCCGAGGCGATCTCCCCCATCACGGCGAGCTGTTCCGCCCGGGCCATCCCCGCCTCGTGGCGGGCCTGGACCTCCTCCCGGGCCTTCTTGAGGGCCTCGACAACCCGGTTGAAGTTCTCCGCCATCTCCCCTAACTCGTCCTTCCTGCGGACCGGGACCCGCACGTCGAGATCGCCCCTCCGGACGGCTTGCATGGCGGCCATGACCTCGCGCACCGGGCGGGTGACGAACCGGTTGATCAAGAACAGGACGGCGGCGAAGACGACCAGAGCCACCCCCGTGCTGGCGGCCAGGACCTGCATCCGGCTGAGGCCGAAGACGCGCACCCGCCCCGCCACCGGCATCACCCCCTCCAGCACCGCGATGGCGGCTTGTTCCCGGGGGTGGCAGGCGTAGCACTGGGGAGCGTTCTGCACCCAGTGGGTGACGGTCATCAGATCGCCGCCGTGGGCGTGGTCGATGCGGGTGGCTTGCAGGAGCGGGGGGGAACCGGAGGCGTCCTCCCCCTGGTAGGCGATGCGCCGGCCCTCCATGTCGTAGACGCTGAGGGACCGATACCGGCGCCCGGCGTAGAGCCCCTCCAGGAGCCGCTGAATCTCCTGGGCGTCGCCCGGCCGGGCCATCTGGTGCCGGGCGATCTCGTCCTGGACGCGGACCAGGAAGTCCCGGACCGCCTCCTGCTCGATGCGTTGGTAGGCCTTCTCATAGTAGCCGAAGAAGATGTGCACCAGCCCCGGGACCGCCACCATGTGGAGGAGGAGGATGGGCAGCAGGAGACGCAGGTGGCGGAACTTCACAGCCGGGGCTTCCCCGCCAGCCGCATCATCCCCTCCATGGCGGTCCCCAGGAGGGGGAAGCGCTTGAATTTCTCGACGATGAAGGAGCTGGACATGATCAGCTGCATGGAGCGCTTCAGGTATTGGGCCTTGAAGGCGTCGCGCTCCCCCAACAGGGAGGCGAACCGCTTCATGTAGAAGTCGCGGTAGCAGGTGATGAGCGCCTCGTCGAGGGCGTCCATGGTCATGGCTTCGGGTTCCACGACGGGGTCGATGAGGTTGTAGCGCCGGTAGTCCCGCTCGCGGACGCGCGGGGCCAGGTCGGCCCACAGGTCGGCGTAGGGCCACGGGGTGATCATGAGGAAGTGGGCGAAGTCGGGGTCGTACCAGAAGGCCATCTGAAGGGTGTTGGCCACCGTCTCGGGCGTCTCGTCGGGAAACCCGAGGACGAAGGAGGTCTCGGTGACGATCCCCTGCTCCCGCAGGAGGCGCAGGGCCTCGCGCCCCTGGTCGGCCTGGAGATCCTTCTTCATCAGGTCCAGCGTCGCCTGGCGGCCCGACTCCACCCCCACATAGACGTGGACGATCCCCGCCTTCCGGTAGGCGGGGAGGAGGTCGGCGTCCCGCAGGATGTCGTCCACCCGGGTCTCCATGAGGAGGTAGAGGTCGTCATGCCGCAGGGCGGTGACGCGGTCGAGCAGTTCCGCCCAGCGGTCCCGGTCCTTGGTGGGGAACTCGTCGGTGAGGAGGAGGACCCGGGCGCCGAAATCCCGGTAGAGCGACTCGATCTCCTCCGCCACCGGCTTCGGGCCGCGCCCCCGCCAGGTCTGGGACCAGAACTTCTGCTGGGAGCAGAAGGTGCAGGTGTGGGAACAGCCGCGCGAGGTGGAGACCGCCCCCAACCGCCCCTCGGGGAGGACGAAATACTTGTAATCGTCCCAGTCGAGGAACTCATGCCGGGCGCGGAAGGTTTCGTCCAGGGCCATGTGCCCCCGCGTCGGCGTCCGGTGGACCACGCCGTCCCGCCGAAATGCCAGGCCGGGAACGGCGGCGGGATCGCCCCCCGACTCCAGGGCCCGCAGGAGGTCGCGCAGGGTCACCTCCCCCTCCCCGCGGACGACAAAGTCCACCGCCGGGGCCCGTTCGAAGGCCTCCGCGGGCATGAACGAGGGATGGACCCCCCCGAGGAGGATGACCGCCTCCGGCAGGAGCTCGCGCGCGCTCCGGGCGATCTCGAGGGTGTCGGGGAGGGTGGCGGTGATGGCCGAAAGCCCCACGTATTTCGGGCGCCGCTCTTTCAGGACGCGGCGGATCTCGGCGTGGGTCGCCATCTTGGACATGGCGTCATAGAGGACCGGCTGGACGCCGGCCTGCGCCGCCGCGTCGGCCAGGTAGCAGAAGTGAAGGGGCGGCCACCGCCCGGCCACTTCCACGACGCCGCAGTGGTACGGGGCCGAGACGAAGAGGATCTCGGGCGCCGCTTTATTCAACGGGGACTCCCGCGCGCCGCATCCGCCACCACGCCCACCCCGCCCAGGCGGTGAGCCCCACCAGCAGGAGGTGCTTGGCGGCCAGGATGGTCACCTGGTTTCGCTCCAGGGCCGGGAGCCACTCCATCTTCGAGTAGAAAACGGTGCGCACCGCCCCGAGCGCCAGGATAGCGGCAACGCTCCAGAGGGCCAGACGCCCCAGGCGGGGGCGCACTTCCGGATACAGAAGCGGGAGACGCCTCCGCGTCCACCAGGCGAAGAGCGTGGCCACGAAAAAGACCGCCGTGGCGAGATCGTGCAGGTAATTGCTCACGAAGACAACGGCCGCAAGGGCGGGAGGCATGAACGCTCAGGGCCTCCGGAGAGGGGGCCGCACGGGCTGCCAGCGATACGACTCGAAAGCGGCGACCAGCTCCTGGCCGCCCTGAAGCATCATCGCGCGGTACCGGGGGTGCTGCACCCACGCTTCGATGGCGGCTTCGGACTCCCACAGGGTGAACAGGTGGTAGCAATAGTCCCGTCCCAGCACCTTGCAGGCCTTGAGGTCCTGGAGGCCGGGGACTTTCCCCGCCGCCTCCATGGCTGTTGTGAAGGCGGCCAGGAAACGCTCCTCTTCGTCCTTCCCCTTCAGCATAACGGTGATCGAAACCCCGATCATACAAACCTCTACAATATGTTCTATGGCCCCAATGCTACCATGCCCCATTTTCCAAACGCAAGGTGATTGGGTGTAATTCCCCAACCTTCCAAAGGGAGGGCCTTCACCAGCCCCTTGTTCGGTCAGCGCAGGGGGCTCTTCCGCGACGGGGCCTGGACGGTTTCCTCAAGCGGGTCGGCAGGCGCCTGGACCCTCCGCCGCACCTCGTCGTCCATGATCGCGGTCCGGGTCCCCGGATCGTCGAGGACCACCGTGGCCGCGGGGACCCCTTTGAGGTCCAACTCGTCCTCCGTCCGCCGGATCGCGCAGGCATAGGGGCCGATGAAGACCCTGTCGCCGTCGGCGAGCATGGCCCGGGTGACGGGCCTGTCGTGAAGATAGGTGCCGTTGGTGCTTCCCAGGTCTTCCAGGATGACATAGGTGGAGGCGGGGGCCAGGCGGGCGTGCCGGCGGGAAACCGAATCGGAAGGGAGCTGGATGTGGCAGTCGCGGCCGCGGCCGAGGATCACTTCCGGCGCGTCGAGTTTCATCCGGCGCACCCTGTGGTTCCCGACCGAAACCTCTAATACCCAAACCTTCCTATCATTCATTGATCGCTCACGGTGAAGAGTGATTATGGTGCTTCCGAACGAAATTATACCAAAAATGCTTTTGGACTTCAAGCGAATCTCGGAATAGTTTTCGGCCCCCTCCTGTTTGAGGATAAAATGCCATGAAACCCATGGATCCCGCCACCCACGGCACCGTCCTTCAGCGGGTCACCGACGCGCTGTGCAGTCCGGCTTCATACGAGCAGGTCGCTCATCGAGACCGCCACGATGTCCCCATGCCCTCCGCGTCCGCCCTGGCCGAGACGGTGGAGCTTCTGCAGAGCGTCCTCTTCCCCGGCTACTTCGGCCCCTCCGACCTTCAGCCCTCCACGATGCCCTTCTATGTCGGAAGCGCCCTGGACCGGGCCCACCGCCTCCTGGCGGAACAAGTGGAGCGCGGCCTCTGCTTCGCCTGCGACGACGCCGCCGACGACGAGCGGTGCCCCCGGTGCGCGGGCAAGGCGCGGGAGACGGTGGACCTCTTCCTCCTCCACCTCCCCGAAGTGCGCCGCCTCCTCGCCTCCGACGCGGCCGCCGCCTACGAGGGGGACCCGGCGGCCACCAGCCCGGGGGAGACCATCTTCTGCTACCCCAGCCTGCGCGCCCTCACCCACCACCGGATTGCCCACGAGCTTCACCGGCTCGGGGTGCCGCTCATCCCCCGCATCATCGCCGAGCTCGCCCACTCGGCCACCGGCATCGACATCCACCCCGGCGCCTCCATCGGGGAGCGGTTCTTCATGGACCACGGCACGGGCATCGTCATCGGGGCAACCTGCCGCATCGGCCGTCGGGTGCGCCTCTACCAGGGGGTGACCCTCGGGGCCCGCTCGTTCCCGCTCGACGACCAGGGGCGTCCCATCAAGGGGATCCCCCGCCACCCCATCGTGGAGGACGATGTCATCATCTACTCCGGCGCGACCATCCTCGGGCGCGTCACCATCGGCCGGGGGAGCGTCATCGGCGGCAACGTGTGGCTCACCCGCGACGTCCCCCCGGGGGGCCGCATTCTCCAGGGCCGCGCCGAGGACGCCCCCCTCGAAGCCGGCGCCGGGATCTGACCTCCGCCAAGAAAGGAACCGACCGTGGAACGCCTGCGCCGCCCCCCCATCGCCGACAGCATCCTCGACACCATCGGCAACACCCCCCTCGTGCGCCTCCCCGTCCTGGGGCGGGGGCTGGCCGCGGAGATCGTGGCCAAGCTGGAGTTTTTCAACCCGATGTCCAGCGTCAAGGACCGCATCGGGGCGGCCATGATCGCGGCCGCCGAGGCCGACGGGCGGCTTCGGCCCGGCGCGGTTCTCATCGAGCCCACCAGCGGCAACACCGGCATCGCCCTCGCCTTCGTGGCCGCCCGCAAGGGCTACCGCCTCATCCTGACCATGCCCGACACGATGAGCGTGGAGCGGCGCAAGCTCCTCAAGGCCTTCGGGGCCGAGGTGGTGCTCACCCCCGGCGCCGAGGGGATGAAGGGGGCCCTGCGCAAGGCCGACGAGCTGGCCGCCTCCATCCCCGGGGCCCTGATTCTTCAGCAATTCTCCAACCCCGCCAACCCGGAGGTGCACCGCCGCACCACCGCGGTGGAGATTTGGGAGGACACGGGCGGCCGGGCCGACATCCTCGTGGCCGGCGTGGGGACGGGCGGCACCCTCACGGGTGTGGCGTCGGTCCTCAAGGGGCTCAAGCCGGAGTTCAAGGCGGTGGCCGTGGAGCCCGAAGGGTCTCCCGTCCTTTCGGGCGGGCCCGCCGGCCCCCACAAGCTCCAGGGGATCGGGGCGGGGTTCGTTCCGGAGGTCCTCGACCGCACGCTCATCGACGAGGTGGTGCGGGTGAAGGAGGCCGACGCCGGGGCGATGGTCCACCGCCTGGCCCGCGAGGAGGGGATCCTGGCCGGCATCTCGTCGGGCGCCGCCCTCTGGGCCGCCGTCCAGGTGGCCGGCCGGGAGGAGAACCGCGATAAAATGGTCGTGGTCGTCCTTGCCAGCCCGGGGGAGCGGTACCTGTCGACCTGGCTGTTTGAGGAAAATCAGGCCTGAAGGAGAGGATGCGATGAGCGACCGGAAGAGCGTGGAGCAGTTTCGGAAGGAGCGCGAAGCGCTCAACGCCATCGTTCTCAAGAACGCCGACCTGGTGATGAAGCGGTTCTGGAACCTGGACACCCAGGCCTACGGGGAGGGGCGCCTCCCGAAGAAGACCAAGGAATTGCTGGGGCTGGTGGCCTCGCTCGTCCTCCGGTGCGACGACTGCGTCACCTACCATCTCATCCAGTGCAGGGGGGAGGGCCTCACCACCGAGGAGCTGACCGAGGCCCTGGGGGTGGGGCTGATCGTCGGGGGCTCCATCACCATCCCGCACATCCGCCGCGCCTACAAGGCGTGGGAGGAGATGGAGGGGCCGGCGGAAGGATAGCGCGGAAGCCGGCCCCCGGGCCGTCCGTCCCGGCCGGGCCCCTATACACTTAGGAACGCTAATTGAATGCGCCCAATGCCCCACCCAGGGATAATCTTTGGGCTATTTGACCCACTCCCGACGGGCCTTAAGATCTAACATTTATAATTTTCAAATACATCGGATTAGCTTGCTTTTGGCATGATGATTGCATAACGATCATCCGTTAATGCTGCATCCATTTATCGTTGGCATGTGAAATCTGTAACGAAATGTAGGGTGCGCGGAAACACGGTCGGTTTTCGACCCGCGCCGGAACCGGTCATTAAAGTCCAATAGGAGGCGTCGTATGTTGTCTGTCATCCGCACCGTGCTTCTCATCACCGCGGCCGCCGTCGTCGTCGGCCCGACGGGAATCCTTCAGGGCCCCGCCACCGACGGCCGCCCGGCCTACACCGAGCACCAGAAAGAGTACTACCTCACGGCCGACCAGGCCAGCTACATCCGTCCCGGCTTCAAGATCGGGGTGGAGAGCGTCACCATCACCGCCGACGGCAAGGTCGAGGTGGTCGTGAACTTCAAGGACGACAAGAACCAGCCCCTCGACCGCCTGGGCAACGTCACCCCCGGCGCGCTGAGCGTCAGCTTCATCCTCGCCTGGTACGACGGGGACCTGCGGCAGTACACCGCCTACACCACCCGCACCCAGAAGAGCCCCATCACCGGCGAGAGCGCCATCCAGGCCTCCGCCGACAGCGGCGGCACCTGGACCGACCTCGAGACGGGCCGGGCCAAATACGCCTTCAAGTCCACCATGCCCGCCGGCTACGACGGCTCCAAGACCCACACCCTGGCCGCCTACGGCACCCGCAACCTGACCGACATCCTCGGCAAGAACTACTACGCCAACACGGAGTACGACTTCCGCCCCGACGGCGGCGCGGTCGCCGAGACCTGGAACGCCTTCACCGAGGCCACCTGCAACGCCTGCCACACCGACCTCGGCCTCCACGGCGGCTCCCGCAAGCACATCAAGAACTGCGTCACCTGCCACAGCCCCCAGACCTGGGACCCCGACACCGGCAACACCGTGGACATGAAGGTCATGATCCACAAGATCCACATGGGCGCCAACCTGCCCTCCGTGGAAGCCGGCATCCCCTACCAGATCATCGGCTTCCAGCAGTCGGTCCATGACTGGTCCGAAGTGGAAATGCCGCAGGACATCCGCAACTGCGACACCTGCCATCGGGCCGACTCCCCCGAGGGCGACATCTGGCTCACCCGACCCACCCGCGCCGCGTGCGGCTCCTGCCATGACGACATCGACTTCGCCGCCGGCGTGGGCCACCCGGCCCAGGCCGACGACAGCGCCTGCGCCTCCTGCCACGCCCCCGAGGGCGAGTCCGAGTTCGACGCCTCCATCAAGGGCGCCCACACCGTCCCCTTCAAGTCCACCCAACTGGAGGGCCTCCACACCGAGATCCTGAGCGTCACCGGCGTGGTCCCCGGCGGGTTCCCCACCATCACCTTCCGGATCACCGACGATGCCGGCAACGTGATCGCCCCCTCCTCCCTCAACCGCTGCCGCGTCATCTGGGGCGGCCCCACCAGCGACTACGCCTGGCAGTTCCGCGAGGACGCCCTCGCGGCCCCCCTCAACGGCGACAAGGTGGTCTTCACCTTCACCAACGCCGTTCCGGCGGACGCGACCGGCACCGCGGGCTTCAGCATGGATGTGTACCGAAACGTCGTCATCGACAACCACACCGAGGAGGGGCTCACCGTCCGTGAGGCCGCCGATAACCCCATCTACTACGCCCCGATCGGGAGCGCCCGGGCGGCCGAGCCCCGCCGCGAAGTGGCCAGCACCGCCAAGTGCAACGTCTGCCACGACCGGATGGGGGCCCACGGGCCCCAGCGCTTCCAGGTCCAGGAGTGCGTGATCTGCCATATGCCCATGGCCACCGACGACCGCTCCGACGAGGACGCCACTCAGATCAACTACGGCTTCAAGTGGATGATCCACCGCATCCACACCGGCGAGGATCTGCGCGAGCCCTACGAACTCGGCGGCGAGGTGCTCAGCGATTTCGCGTTCATGGGCGACCTTCGCGCCTGTGAGATCTGCCACCTGAGCGGGACGACGAGCCTCCCCCTGGGCGCGGGCCTGCTGCCCACCCCGGACGAGGGCGAGTTCTACACCCCCATCCTGCCCGAGGCCGCGGCCTGCCTCTCCTGCCACAGCTCTCAGGAGGCCGCCGCCCACGCCTACACCATGACCGCGCCCTTCGGCGAGGCCTGCGCGGCGTGCCACGGCGACTCCATGGAGTTCTCGGTCGCCAAGGTCCACGCCCGGTAGCCCGAATCCTCGGACACGGTCCGGCCCAACGATGACGCCATCCTCCGGCGTGACGTTTCGCGGTCCCCTGCACCGGGGAGCTCGGGGCGTTGCGGCGAAGGATCCCACGATACGTGTAGAAAGGTAGGAATAGATGAAACAGCCGATCCGCTTCATCAGCATGCTCCTGTTCCTGATGCTGGCCGCGGTCGGGTCCGCGTGGAGCGCCGAAGCCGGGGACGACGAGGCCTGCGCCTCGTGCCACGACGAGCTGGCGGCCCAGCTGGCCGCCACCGCCCACGGCCTGTCCCAGCGCGGCGCGCCCGGTTGCAAGGCGTGCCACGGCGACGGGACCGCCCACATGGACGCCGGCGGCGACAAGGCCAAGATCAGCAAGCCGGCGGGCGCGAAGGGCGAGGCCGCGTGCCGCGCCTGCCACACCGCCCTGCAGGACCGGGTCCTCCCCTCGGGGGCGGCTCATCCGTCCGGCTCCGTATACTGCTTCGACTGCCACTCCGTCCACGGCTCCAAGGCCACGGACCGGGCGCTCCTCACGGCCCGGCCCTCCGACCTGTGCCTCACCTGCCACGCCGACCAGAAGGCCGCCTTCGCCCGCCCCTACGGCCACAACCTGGAGAACGGCGGCATCCGCTGCGTCTCCTGCCACAACCCCCACGCCGGCAAGGGCGAGAAGAGCCTGAAGCTCGACCACGCCGGCCAGGGGCCCTGCGTCACCTGCCACGCCGAGAAGCGCGGCCCGTTCGTGTTCGCCCACGCGGGCGACAAGGCCGGGTCCTGCATGAGCTGCCACGAGCCCCACGGCTCGGTCAAGCCCTCGGCGCTGACCCGCACCAATGTGTACCAGCTCTGCCTGGAATGCCACAGCCCCACCGCCGGCGGCACGCTCGGTTCCCAGCCGCCCTCCATCCACGACCTGCGCAGCCCCCGCTACCGGGACTGCACCGTGTGCCACGTGGCCATCCACGGGTCGAACAGCTCGGCCCTGTTCCTGAAGTAGGAGGCCGACCATGCGCAAACTCCAGATCCTGATCACCCTGTTCGCGCTGGCCCTCCTCGGCGCCCTCCCGGCCGCCGCGCAGACCACCGCCTTCGACATCGAGGCCGGCTACCAGGACGTCAGCGTCAACGGCAACGAGGACCTGTACCGCACCCAGGTGAACGAGGACAGCGGGTTCGTCCTGCGCAACCTCAGCTTCACCGTCCTCGACCCAAAGGCCGAGGGGTTCTTCGACCGCCTGCGCATCGACGCCGCCGGCTTCGGCGGCAGCCCCAGCGGCCGGTTCCGCATGGACATGGGCCGCGCCCACGCCTACAACCTGGTCCTCGACTACAACCACTTCGAGAACTTCAGCGCGCTGCCGACGTTGGCCAACCCGTTCATCCAGGACGGCATCATCCCCGGCCAGCACACCTTCGACCGCGAGCGCGACATGGCCTCCGTCGAGCTCCAGCTCATGCCTGGCAAGACCGTCACCCCCATCATCGGCTACCGCTGGAACCGGATGGACGGCCCCCGCGCCACCACCGTGTTCGCCGGCGGCGACGAGTTCCGCCTCGAGTCGGACCTTGAGCAGACCGAGGAGAAGCTCTACGTCGGGCTCGGCTTCAACGCCGGCGGCTTCACCGGCACCCTGATCCAGGGCTGGCGCACCTTCGAGTCCGAGGACCGCCTCGGCCTCGCCCCCGGCGCCGGGGACGGCAACAATGCGCGCCCCGTGCTGGGCACCGACATCTACGCCGACGCCTACGGGCGCACCGATACCGCCGAGGCCGACACGCCGGTCACCAATCTCTTCGTCACCGGGAACCTGCTGGAGAACACGCTCCACCTCCAGGCCGCCTACGCCTACGCCGACGCCGAGACCGAGGCGTCCTCCAGCGAGGTCCTCTCGGGCTCCCTCGTCTCCTTCCAGATCGGCCGCTTTTTCGCCGGCTTGGACGAGACGGTCGCCTCCACCGCCGACCGCCCCTCGTGGAGGGGCGAGCTGCGCGCCACCTACGACATCACCGCGAACCTGAACATCGACGCCGGCTACACCATGCGCAGCATGGAGATGGAGGGCTGGGCCCTCGTTGCCTCCCTCTACACCGACACCCTCACCCTCGGCGGCATCGAGGCCGGGGACTTGACCCGCCTCATCGAGATGAACAACAGCATGCAGCGGGACCAGGAGGTCGCCGACCTGACCCTCCGCGTCACCGATGTCGGCCCCTTCAAGTTCTGGGCCGGCGGCTCGGTCGACACCCAGGACCTCTCGTTCGACGAAGACGCGGAGGAGATCGTGGTCCCCGGCGCCCAGGAGGGCGAGTACAGCCGCGAGGTCACCACCTACTTCCTGGGCACATCCGTGGACGTCCTTCACGGCACCGTGTCCCTGGACTACCAGAATCAGGACGGCGACGCGGCGGTCATGCGCACCGACTTCACCGCGCGCGACCGCGCCCGCCTGCGCATCAAGTTTCCCATCGGCGGGGTCTTCAACATCTTCGCCACGGCCGAGCAGATCGACGCCGACAACCTCGACTCCGGGGTCGGCTACGAGTCCGAGACCACCCACTACGCCGCCGAGTTCGACCTCACGCTGGCGAAGGCCCTGGTCATCCGGGGCACGTGGGACTCCTTCGAGACCGATTCCTCCGTCGCGATCCGGCGCCCCTACGACCTCGGCATCGAGACCTCGGTCTACGCCGACGACGGCACCCTGATGGAGGGGAGCTTCGACTGGACCGCCGGCCGGTTCAACATCTCCGGGGGCTACTCCTCGCTGGAGAACGAGGGTTCTTTCCTCTTCACCCTGGAGCGTGTCTTCGCCCGCTTCACCTTCGACTTCAACAAAACCTGGGGCGTGGGCCTGGAGTACGACACCTACGACTACTCCGAGGACCTCCTCAGCGCCGCCGACTTCGACGCCGAGCGGTACGGCATCTTCATCCGTTTCCGCGGCTGATCCACCGCTTCCTCAGCAATGGACGGGCGGCCACCTTCGGGTGGCCGCTTTTTTTTGTCCCCAGGGGGTCAGGCGCGGCCGCCCGGCCGGAAGAGGCGGTAGCACCCCCAGGCCAGGGCGGCCCCGGCGAGGCCGTCCACCAGGTAGTGGTAGCCGGTGAGGACCGAGCCGACCAGGACCAGACCGGCGCACGCGGCGTTCCACCCCCGCCAGAAGCGCCCGGCGTGCCGCCCCCACAGGGCGTAGAAGGTGAGCACCGCCACGTGCAGGGAGGGGAAGGCCGCCAGGCCGAAGAAGCGGGCCTGGAAGTCCAGCCGGCCCTGCACCACCGCGAGGGTCTCCCGGTAGAGGACGCTCTGGACCCGCACCGTGGCGGGCATGTGCTCCAGGAGCGGTTCGAAGAGGCCCGGCGCCACGAAGACCGGCCCCCAGGCCGGAAGGAGGAGGTAGAAGGCGAGCCCCCCCTGCCACAAAAGAGCGAAGCCGTCGAAGAACCGGAGCCGCGCCTCCCCCTCCAGCGCGGTGAAGAAGACCAGGACGCCGCCCCACACGAGAAGGTAGTAGAGGTTGCTGTAGAGGAAGTCGAAAGCCCGCAGGACTTCGGGGCTCCCGGCGAGGAACGCCAGCCGCTCGACGGGGAGGGCCCCCCACCCCAGGAGGCGGTCGGCGGCGGCGAGGGCGGCGTCGAAATTGGCGCGGTTGAGCAGCGGCAGGTAGAGCTTGAAGAGGAGGTGGGCGGTGCCGAGACAACTCATGGCCAGGGCGATGCGGAGGAGGGCCGCCCAGAAGGCGGGGCGCGCCAGCTCCGAGGCCCGGAGCGACTCCCGCCACCCCCGGCCGGCCCGGCGAAGGAGCGCCAAGCCCGCCAGGAGGGCCACGGTCAGGGCCGCAAGGCGGAGGTAGAGCCACAAACTGCCGGCGGTGACGACCCAAAACGCCAGCCGCACGGGCCCCAGGGCCAGAAAGAGGAGCAGCAGGAGAAAGGAGACCGCCGCGATCCACTCGAACGGGCGGACCGCCCGCCACCCGCGGCTCCCGGGGGAGGAGGGGGGGGAGGGCAAAGGGGGCTACAGCTCCTGGTTCGAGAAGTCGATCTTCAGCTCGTCGGTGCCCAGGGGGTTCTCGTCCATCGGGTTCTCCTCGGGACCGGCGATGGTGCTGTCCATTTGCTCGCGGGCGATGTCCGCGGTGGACTGGATGCCCTGGATCTTGAGCTTGAATTCGTCGGGGTTGGTGGCCCGGCGGAGGGCCTCCTCGAGGGTGATGAGCCCGCTCTTGTAGAGCTGGAAGAGCGACTGGTCGAAGGTCTGCATGCCGTATTGGCTGGTGCCGGCCGCGATGGCGTCGTGGATGAGCTTGGTCTTCTCCTTGTTCTCGACGCAGTCGCGGATGTAGCCGGTGGAGATGAGCACCTCCACGGCGGGGACGCGGCCCATGCCGTCGGCGCGGGGGAGCAGGCGCATGGAGATGATGGCCTTGAGGACGGCGGCCAGCTGGAGGCGGATCTGCTTCTGCTGATGGGGCGGAAAGACCGAGATGATGCGGTTGATGGTCTCGGTGGCGTCGAGGGTGTGGAGGGTGGAGAGGACGAGGTGGCCCGTCTCGGCGGCGGTGAGGGCCGTTTCGATGGTTTCGTAATCGCGCATCTCGCCGACGAGGATGATGTCGGGGTCCTGGCGGAGGGCGCTGCGGAGGGCCTGGGCGAACGACTTCGTGTCCACTTCCACCTCGCGCTGGTTGACGATGGACTTCTTGTCGCGGTGGAGGAACTCGATGGGGTCCTCGATGGTGATGATGTGCTCGACGCGGTGGCTGTTGATGTATTCGATCATGGCGGCCAGGGAGGTGGACTTGCCCGATCCGGTGGTTCCGGTGCAGAGGATGAGGCCCCGCTGCTCCCAGCAGATCTTCTCGAGGACCGGCGGGAGGAGGAGCTCGCGGATCGTGCGGATCTTGACCGGGATGACGCGGAGGACGAGGGCGATGGTGCCGCGCTGCTGGAAGATGTTGCAGCGGAACCGGCCCAGCCCCGGCACGGAGTAGGCGAAGTCGATCTCCAGATTGTTCTTGAACTTCTCCTTCTGCCGGGCGCTCATCATGGAGAAGGCCATGGCGACCGTGTCCTCCTGCATGAGGCGCTTCTGGTCCAGGATGGGCTGCAGGGCCCCGTCCACCCGGATGACGGGATGGCTCCCCACCTTGATGTGAAGGTCCGACGCTCCGCGGTCCACCGCGATCTTCAACAGGTCGTTGATATGCATGAGTCGCTCCTTGTGCCCTCATTTTAACAAATATGGCGAGCCGAGGCAAAGGGGGGCGCAGCGGCGCAAGCGCGCCAATGCCCAACAGCGTAGAAATGCGGTGGCCTTAAGGCACGCCCGGTCGATCATGGAGCAAGCCTGGGGGCGAAACCTCGACGCGCCTTTACGCAATACCACTTGCGCACTTGCGCTGCCGCGCCTGGCCGCGCTATCCTGTGCCCATGCCCGACTTCACTCCGGAATGGATCACCCCCATCTTCACCCTCGCCTCCCGCCGGGAGGGGACCGCCCGCTTCTACCGGATCGAGTGCCCCGACTGGATCAACGTCATCCCCCTGACTCCGGCCGGGGAGGTGGTGTTCGTCCGCCAGTTCCGCCACGGCATCGGCGCCGAGACCCTGGAGGTGCCGGGGGGTCAGATGGACCCGGGAGACCCCTCCCCCCTGGAGGCCGCCCGCCGCGAACTGCTGGAGGAGACGGGTTACGCCGGCGAGGACTGGGCCCCCCTGGGGTGGGTCCACCCCAACCCGGCCATCATCACCAACCGGTGCCACTCCTTCGTGGTCCGCAGGGCGCGGCCCGTCGCCCCCATCCGCAACGATGCGGAGGAGCGGACCGAGGTCGAGCTGGCCCCCCTATCCGCCGTCCCGGAGCTCATCCGCTCCGGGCGGATCACCCACGGCCTCGTGCTCAACGCGTTCCACTGGCTTCTCTTGGAGGAGGAAAGGCTGAAGGCGGGAACATCGCGCACCGCACGCCGGAAGGGCGAAGGCCGCGGGCGTGCTACTACGCGGCAGGGCATACGGTGAACGACATTTCGACGGGGGCGGTTGTCATCCGTTCGGGGGGTGTGCTATGCTGGAGGCGGACTTCACTGAGAGGGGGAAGCATCCCATGAGGAAGTGGGAGTATAAGATCATCAATTTGCGCTCCGAAAACTACCGCATCGACCCCAACTACGAGGCGGAGCTCAACAAGCACGGCGAGGAGGGATGGGAGATCGTGTCCATCGCCTCCATCAACTTCAAGTCCGGCGCCTCCGACCACATCGGCGTCATCTTCAAGCGGGAAAAGGCGTAGCCTCCCCGTTCCGGAGGAATGGCCCAGGACCCCGGCGCCGACCGCGCGGCCTTTCTGCTGGAGGCCCCCGCCGAGGCGCTGGACCGAATCCTGAGGGAGGAGCGTGATCGCCTCTCCGCGCAGGATGTCCTCGCCATCCTGAAAAACAAGAATCTCACCCGGGAGGCGGTGAAACTCATCCTGGGACACCCGCCGCTCACGGCCGCCTACGCGGTTCAGCGGGCGCTCGTCGCCTGCCGGCACACCCCGGCGGCGGACGCCCTCCGCCTCATCCCCCACCTGTTTTGGATGGACCTGATGGAGACGGCGGTGGACATGCGGGTGCACCCCGCCGTCCGCCACGCCTGCGAGCGGCGGCTGGGGGAGCGCCTCCCGGAGTTGGGGATCGGCGAGCGGGTGACCCTGGCGCGACGTGGCCCCCGGGGGCTTTTGTCGGCGCTGAAGGGGGAGAGCGAGCCCCGCGTGGTCCAGGCGTTGCTGCAGAACCGTTTCCTCACCGAGCCCGACGTGACGGCCCTGGCCGGGAACGCCCGCACCCCCGCCGCCGTCCTGGGGGCCATCCACTACAGCGGAAAGTGGGGATGTCGCTATGAGGTGCGCAAGACCCTCGTGCTCAACCCCTCCACTCCCCTCTTCATCGCCCGGTTCAACGTCCGCTTCCTGCGGCCGGGCGACCTCGCCGACATCGCCGGCAACCGGGCCCTGCCCGAGGCGGTGCGGCGGGCGTGCGAGAGCGAGCTGACGCGGAAAAATCGCAGCCCCTAGCCCGTAGCCGGCGACTTCAAGACCCGCTCAACACAATCTACTGCCGGCTTCTGTCGGCCGGATGCCGGCTACTGGATCTTGGCGATCCACTCCCGCACCATGGCGCACCGCGCGGGGTCGCCGCAGACGGCGAGGGCGCGGTGAAAGTGCTGAAGCGCCTCGCCGCGTTTCCCCTCCAATTCGAAGATCAGGCGGCCGGCCTCGAAGTTGGACTCCCCGTCCCGGGGGTCCAGCCGGAGGGCCTGCCGGTAGTAGATGAGGGCCTGCTGCCGGCGCCCCTGGTCGAGCGCAGCGCGGGCGAGCCCCCGGAGGGGGACGGGGTTGGCGGGCTCCATCCGCATGGCTCGGTGGAAAAGGGCGAAGGCGGCCTCGGGACGCCCCTGACCGGCCTCCCATTGCGCCAAAGCGGTAAAGAGGAGCGCATCCTCCACTCCCTGGGCCTCGGCACGGGCCTTCAAGGCGGCCAGGGCCGCTCCGTCTTTCCGCGCCAAGAGGAGGCGGGCCAGCTCTCCATAGGCCTCCGACAATCGGGGGTTGAGGGCCAGGGCGGCGCTCAATTCCGCTTCGGCCCGGGCCGATTCCCCGGCGGCGGCGAGGGCCTGCGCGAACCGCCAATGGCTCACCGGATCGGTCGGCCTCAAAGCCGCCACCACGCCAAAGGTTTGCATCGCGCCCGCGGCGTCCCCCTTCTGGAGCCGGATCTTGCCCAGGAGGTTGAGGGCCTCGGCGTGGCGGGGAAGGGCCTTCAACACCCCGTCGAGGGCGGCCTCCGCCCCCTGGAGATCGTACATCGAAAGGCGCTCCTTGGCCCGGGCCACTTCGGCCTCGAATTTCAGTCCCTCTTCCGGGTGGACGAGCGTCCCCTGCTTCGCCGGCGCCAGATAACCAAGCGAGGCGAGGGTCTTCCGCTCCTCGGAGGTCAGGGGCACCTCGAGGCGTTCGGGCAGCGGAAGGTCCTTGAGGAGGCCCTTGAGGCGTCGCGCCGTCCTCTTCTCCCGATCAAGGCGGTCGGTCCCCTCTTGGGGGTCGCGGCGGAGGTCGAAGAGCTTCAGGTCCGAATCGCCGTAGGCCACCAATTTGAATCCGCCGTCCACCACCGCCCGCGAGGGGAGGAAGCCGAACACCTCCCGGCCGTAGAGCGAGGAGGCCAGGACCGCCGCGGGCGCCCCGGGGACCCGCAGATCCCGGCCCGGCCGGCCCGGGGGCACCTCAAGGCCCTGCGAAGCCAGGAGGGTGGGGAAGAGGTCCAACAGCGACACGGTCCGCCTTTCGCGCCCCGGCTCCACGCCGGGCCCCGCCAGCACCAGGGGCACGCGCAGAGCCCCCTGGTAGAGGAGGATCCCGTGCTCCGCCTCGCCGTGCTCTCCCAGCATTTCCCCGTGGTCCCCCGCCACCGCCACAAAGGACCCGGGCGGCAAGGCCTGGAGCAGTTCGCCCAGGCAGGCGTCCATGGCGGCCAGCTCGCCGTCGTAGGGGTCGGCGAAGGCGGAGCGGTGCGGCTCCGGCGGCCGGTAGGGGGCGTGGGGCTCGAAATAATGGACCCAGAGGAAGAAGGGCCGCGGGGCCGTTTTCAGCCATTCCAGCGCCGCAGCGGTGGTCTCGCGGCACGCCCGCTCGCGCACCTCCCCTCCGGCGTTCTCCTTCCCCGGTGCGTCGTCGTAGCGGTCGAAGCCGCGCGCCAGCCCGAAGCCCCGGTCCAGGACGGCGGCACTGACGAAGGCGGCAGTGGCGTAGCCGTTCGCCTTGAACAGGGTGGCCAGGGTGGGAAGTTCCGGCCCCAGCCGCTGGCCGTTGAGAAAGAGGACGTGCCCCTGCGGCGGGAGCCCGGTCAGGATGGAGGCGTGCGAGGGAAGGGTGAGGGGGACGACGGTGTAGGCATCCTCGAAAACCCGGCCCCGCCGCCCGAGGGCGTCGAAGTTCGGCGTGGTGGGCTTCCCGCGGCCGTCAAGGGAGCACCGGTCGGCGCGGGTGGTGTCGAGGGTGACCAGGACGACATCGCCCCCGAACAGCGCCGGGGCCAGGGCCAGGGCGAGGATCAGTAGGCGAAGGATATCCCGGCCCCCAGGAGGTTGCGGCTCATTTCGAAGCCGTTGTGGGAGGAATAAATCCCGAAGGTGGTGAAGGCGTCCACGGCGAGCGTGAGCTCGCCGAACTTCCACGGATACCGACCGCCAAGGGTGGCGATGACGCCGTCGTTGGACCGCAGGGTGGCCCCGGCGGGGTCGCCGCAGATCGCTTCCTGCCACCCCAATCGGCCGTAGGCTTGAACGGCGTTCTCGAAGGTGAAGGCGGCCAGGCCGCTGAGGGAGAAGGCGTCCTGGAATTGCGTGTGGAACGAGGCGTCGGCCAGGACCGGCTCGCCGGTGGCGGGGTCCACGGTCTCGTTGGCGTAGTCGAGGGAGACGGCGTTCCACCGGGACCATTGGGCCCAGCCCAGTTCCCCGGAGAAGCGCCAGCGGCCCCGCGGCGCGAGGGAAATGGCGACGCGCGCTTCCAGCGGGAGGACGGCCTCGGTGGCCACCCCGCCGCCGGGAAAGAAGGTCCGCAGGATCGCTTCGGTTTCCTCATCCACTTCCTCGATGAGATCGAACGAGACGCCAAAATCGCCGTATCCGAAGTCGAATTTCACTTCCGGGCGCAGGAGCGCTCCCACCGTGAACCCTTCGGCCTTCCACCAGGCGGACAGTTCCAACCCGATGCGGTCCCGGTTCCCTGAATAAGCGCCGAACAGATAATAATAATACCCGCCAGCTCCGGAAGACCAGGAGATCCCCCTCAGGGCATAATCGGCCTGCAGGAACCGGAGGGCGATCCCGAGGTTCAGGGCGTCGGTCACCCGGTAGGCGGCGGCGCCTCTCCATTCCGCGACGGAAAACTCGAACTTGCGGAACTCAAGGCCGAAGGGGGTGGGGGCGGCGAAATCGGCCCTGCCGTCGAAGGCCGGCATTTCGCCGATCCCGAAGGCCCAGTCGTCCCCCAGGTTCCACGCAACGGCGAAGGGGGCTTGGATGGAGCGGTCCGCCTCGCCTTCGATGGCCTCCCAATCCGTCCGCTGGTAGAGCTGCTGCAGCCCCAGGTACCCGTGAAGCCCCTCCAGGTCGGCGAGGGCGGCCGGGTTGAGGAGGACGGCTTCGGCCCCCGCGGTGGACGAGGCCACGGCGAAGGGGGCGACCTCCTGGGCGGTCAGGGGGGCGGCGAGCAGGCAGGCGGCGGCCAGCAGGTGGACAGAGCGGCGGGTCATGCGGTCTCCTTGGGGCGGCGGGTGTAGTGGGCCCGGCGGAACCCGTCGCGCAGGATGGTGAGGCGCTCCAGGCGCAGGTCCGTCGGGAGGAGCTCGATTTCGCGGTTGGTGTAGTAGGTGTAGGCGGAGATGTGGCTCTTGAACCGGAAGTAGAGCTTGGTGTTGCCCTCTTTATGGAACTTTACCACCTTGTCGGCCCAGGGGGACGGGAGCCAGGCGGGGGGGAAGAGGACATGGGCCTCGCCGCCCGGGGCCAGGATCCGCGCCATCAGGCGCGCGGCGGCCGGGACGGCCTCCTTTTCGAGGGAGAGGAAGAGGGAGGGGCAGAGGATGAGGTCGTGGGAGCCGTCGGGGGCCGCGGCGAGGGCCCGGCGGTCCAAACTGTCGAACGAGATGCCGTCCTTGATTAGCGCCGCGAGCGGCGCGGTGTCCTCCGCCTCGTAAACGAGGATCCCCTTCCGGCCCGGGAGGGCCGGCCGTAAGGCGCTGAGAACCCAGTCGTAGAAATCCGCTGCGAGGTCAAGGTCTTGGAACACGGATGGATTGTACCACCCCTCCCGACAACCTTCAATTTTCCGCGGGAAAGTAGCCGATCAGACCGCCTTCTGGAATTTGCCCGCGCGGATGCAGCGGGTGCAGAGGTACACGGACTTCCGCCCGGAGTCGGTTTGAATGTGGACCTTCTGCAGGTTCGGCAGCCAGCGCCGCTTGGTAAGGTTGTGGGCGTGGCTGATCTTGTGCCCGCTCATGGGTTTCTTGCTGCAACCGAAGCATTCTTTCGACATGGCGCGCGGATTATACCCGATTCCGGCCGGTTTGGCAAGGGGGCGGGGCAGCCGGACCGCTCGGGAGCAGGAGGGCCGGGCGGGTTCCTCCCCCGCCGGCAAAATGGCTCTAAATATCGGTCATTGAATTACTTAGATGCACCTCTCGCGGCCCGACTTCGGTCAAGGCGGTCGTGAGGCGGGAGAACGAGAACCCGATCAACCCTCGACCAGGGCCTCCAGCTCCCGGATCCGTCGCTCCACCGCCTCGGGTTCCATAGAGCGGAACCGGTCGGGGAGGAACCGGGAGTCGGTGCACTCCTTGACCGCCAGCAGGTCCATCAGTTCGAGGCGATGGGTGTGGGCCGAGGGACGGAAGTCGGCGACGACCCCCTGGAGCACCTCGGGCAGGGACTTGCGCCCCTCCTCGGGCTGGAGCTCGTACTCGCGCAGGGCCCGCACCAGGAGCCCCTCCAGCTCGTTGCCGCTGACGGGGGCGTCGAAGGGGAGGTCGGGGAGCTCCTCCGGCTTCAGCCCCATTTTCAATTTCACCGCCATGGCGTGGAAGAGCTCCCGCCGCCCCTCGGCGTCGGCCGGGGGGAAGAGGGGGATGTGGACGTCCAGGCGCCCCTGGCGCTTGAGGTCCACCTCGAGGAGATCGGGGCGGCTGGTGGCGAAGAGCCAGAGGATGCGGCCCCGGTTCTCGGTGTCGGCCATCTCCTTGGCCAGCATGGCGTAGATGCGCCCGGAGAGGCCGGAGTCCCCCTCGCCGCTCTCGCGCTTCCCCATCGCTTGGTCGGCCTCGTCCACGAAGACCACCACCTGCCCCAGGGCCCGGAGAATGCGGAACACCTTCTCCAGGTTGCCCTCCGTGGAGCCCACCCACTTGTCGCGGAAATTCTTCAGCTCCACGAACGGAATGCCGCACTCCCCCGCGAAGCACTGGGCCAGATAGGTCTTGCCCGTGCCGATGCGGCCGCAGAGGAGGTAGCCCATGGGGAGGGCGCGGCGGGCGTCCTTCTTCAGGAGCCGGGCATCCTCGCGCATCCACCGCTTGGCCTCGGCGTGGCCCGCCACATCGTCGAGGGTGCGGTTCGATTCGACGAACTCCAGCTTGTCGAAGCTCTCCTTCTCCAGGATCTCCTTCTTCAGGGTGGAGAGCTTCTTCGCCGTGATCCGCTCGCCGTTCCGCAGGGAGCGGAGGATGATCCCCTGCGCGCCGATGCGGTTGAGCCCCACGAGTTTCGCGGCAAGGACGGGGATGTCCACCTCGCACAATGCCTTGAACGACGGCTCGTCCTTGACCAGGTCGGCAATGAAGGCCTCCAGCTCCCCTTTGTCGGGGAGGTCGATGGCGACCTTGGCGGCGTAGGGGTTGCTGACCACGAAGCCCGACAGCTCCGCCAGGGTCTCGGTGACGAGGACGGTGACGATGTGCGCGTTGGCGATGGCGGGGTCCTTGGACCAGTTGAGGACGGTGATGAGGTTGCCGGCGATGTCGCCGCCGAGGTAAAGCGACTCCCCTTGGGGAAGGATGAAGTGGGCGTAGTCGAGGACCACGGCCACCGACGGGGCGGTCTTGCCCTTCTCCTGCCCCCCCCCGGCGGCGGCCCACCGGAGGAAGCGGTCGAGGAGCGGGATGGCTTCGCGCGGGTCGCGCGGGAGGAGTCCGGGATGGTCGAGGGAGCGGTCGGCGTCGGCCCCCACCCCGGCGTCCTGGGCGTACCGGGTGCCGTGGAACCGGTCGAAGAGGCGGAAGTAGCGGAAGACATGGTCCGCCCCCTTGGCGATCTGGAACCCGCGCCCGCGGTCGTAGAAGAGGACGACGTCGAACGGTTCGAACAGCGCCTCGGCCAGGAACTCGCGGAGGGGGAGGAAGGCGGGTTTCCCCTCGCGGAGGTAGGCGACGCGGTCGTGGATGTTGCCGGTGAGGATGAACTGGCAGGTGGGACCGGCCCGGAAGATCTCCTTCATGGTCCGGGCCCACGGGGGCAGGGCGGGGGCGGGCATCATCCCTCCTTCTGGGGACGGCGGGGACGGGGCGCGGGCGGGGGCTCGGCCGGGGTCCAGGACGCGGGGCCGAGGGCTTCCGGCAGGGCGGTTTCCTCGATGGGGCCGAAGAGCTCGGCATGCTCGGTCATCCACCGGGTGGTCCCCTGGAGCGAGTCCATCACGCCGTCGAGGCGCGTGGAGATAAGGGCGGGGTCGGAGTTGACCGCCATCTCCTCCCGCACCAGGTTCATCTGGTTCTCGATCCGGTCCAGCTCCGACTCCAAAACCTTCAGGTTCTCCCCGGCGCGGACCAGGTTCTCCAGCCGGCGGTTCTGGATCTCCAGCGAGCCCTTCAGCGACCGCTGCATGGGCGACCCCTCGGCCGCCCCCTTCAGCCTCTCCTCCAGGTCGGCGATGTTGCGCCGGATCTCCCGCTCGTCGGTGCGGGTGAGGATGTCCATGATCTTGAGCCGGCTGTGGAGAAGGCGGAGGAAGATCTGGAGCAGGGGCGCCATCCCGCCGGCCTTGAGCTCCTCGCCGGGGAGGCGGCCCGGGAGGTGGTCCACCGCCCGGAGGATGTCGGCGCAGACGGTCTGCAGGCGCTGGTACCGCTCCTGGGAGGCGCGGTCCAGCTCGCCGTAGATCTCCACCTGCTTGCGGACGGTGCGGGCCTGCTCCTCCTGAAGCTTGCGCCCGTCCACGACTTTCTGGAACCGCTCGTTGCCGGGAAGGAAGGTGAGGTAGGCCGCCTCGTAGGCCAGCCCGAGGAACCACACGGCCGGGTGGGCCAGGCCGCCCACGGCGAAGGCCGCCAGCAACATCTTGTTCAGGGGCATGTAGCCCAGCAGGGGGAGGCGCACCTTCAGGTGGAACGCCTCCTTCAGATAGCCCCAGAAATCCAGGCGGGCCATCCTATTTCGCCTCCTGCACCGCGTCGAAGATCGTCGTCACCTCTTCCACGAGCCCGCGGAAATCGGCACTTTTGAGGACCTTCTTGGGATCGGCCCCGGCGGGGGTCTTGGGGATGTGGGGGAAGGCGTGGGCGATGCGCCCCGGCGCCGGAGAGAAGATCCACACGCGGTCGCCCAGATACACGGCCTCGGCGATGGAGTGGGTGACCATCAGCACCGTGGCCTCCACCTCGGCCCACAGCCGGGTGATGAGCTGCTGCATCTCCATCCGCGTGGGCTCGTCCAAGGCGGAGAAGGGCTCGTCCATGAGGATAATGCGGGGCCGGAGCACCAGCGTCCGGGCGATGGCCACCCGTTGCTGCTGGCCTCCGGAGAGTTGGTGGGGGTATTTCGCCGCGTGGGCCCTCAGCCCCACCTTCTCCAGCCACTCGCGCGCCATTTCGGTGCGCTGGCGCTCGGAGAGCCCCATCTCCCGCGCGTTGAAGTCCAGCCCGATGCGGACGTTCTCCAGCACCGTCATCTGCGGGAAGGAGGAGTACTTCTGGAAGATCATGGCGCGGTCCTTCCCCGGCCCCGCCACGGGCTCGCCGCGGACCAGCACCTGGCCGGAGGTGGGCGGATGCACTTCCTGGAACCCGGCCACCAGGTTCAGCATCGTGGACTTGCCGCAGCCGGAAGGGCCCAAAACGGTGACGAACTCCCCCGCGCCGGAGCGGTCCTCCACCACGGCGGAGAGCCCCTCAAGCGCTTTGAACTCCTGCGGCATCCCGGGGTTGAAGACCTTGGAGACCTCCCGGAACTCGATGACCGGCGGGGCGGCGGCGAGCGGGGGGGCGGCGCTCACTGCTCCTCCACGTAGGGGAAGAGCCACTGCCCAAGCCATTTCCACACCTTGTCGGTGGCCCAGGCGATGAGGACGATGGTGACCAGGACGAGGTAGATGTGCTCGCGCGGGCCGCGCCGCTGGGCCACGATGATGATGTTGCCCAGGCCGCGGTCGGCGGCGACCATCTCGGCCAGGATGATGTAGCTCCACCCGATGCCGAACCCCAGGCGCATGGCCCGGAACAGCCGCGGGAACGAGACGCCGAGGAGGACGTGGCGCAGGACTTGGGCCTTCGAGGCGCCGAGGGTGTAGGCGGTCTGAAGGTAGGCGTTGTCCACGTCGTGGATCGCCTTGACGAAGAGCGGCAGGAGATAGACGAAGAAGGCCAGGGCCAGGAACATCACCTTCTGCAGCTCCCCGATGCCGAAGAGGGACATGGTCAGCGGCACCAGGGCCGGGATGGGGAGGTAGCCGCCGAAGAGGGCGATGGGGGCGAAGAGGGCGTTGACGCGCGAGAAGGCCCCCATCGCGAGGCCCAGCGGAAAGGCGGCGGCCAGGCCGATGGCGAACCCGCCGGCCACGCGCGCCGTGGAGGCCATGACGGCCCAGATGAGCCCGGCGTCGAACCAGAGGGACTTGAACGACCGAAGGACCTCCATCGGCGACGGGAGGATGACTGGGGAGATGACCCGCTCCTCGGCGGCGCCGTGCGTCAGCGCGGCCCAGAGGAGGAAGAGCCCCCCCACGGGGATCGAGCCCAGCAGCAGGGCCATCGTCCGCGAGACGGGCTTTCGGATGCCGGTCCAGGCGCTAAGGTTCATAATACGAATAATATACCTTATTTCAAGAGCCGAAGCGCGGACGGCGCGGCAACAGCGATACGGAAGGGGTGCCGGGCCCCATCAGGGGCCGCTTCCTCCGTCACGGTCCAGACGCGGCTGCAGGCGCAGTTCGTCGCATCGGCGCCCCATTATTAGGGACCATTATTAGGGACACCTCTTAGCCCCGGGAGCGACACGGTGAGTTTTGCGCTCCACCCCGCATTATACCTCTGCCGACGGAAACGTCCGACACCTCTTCGCGTCGGGAGGATTGGGTCTCAACCTCCCACGCCGTATACCCTGTAGTTGCATAAAACTGCTCTAAAAACAGTATACATATAATATTGA
>CAZRVT010000011.1:0-60296 GCA_964603505.1 uncultured Holophagales bacterium
GGCCTCGTAAAAGTATGCGCCGATCGGCTCGTAAAATAACACGCCGCTGGACAGCCGGGATCCTTGACCATCATGCCGAAGGGCTCCCCACAACCTTCATCGTCATGGGATTATCTTGTCACGCTTCATGCATAAGAAAGATCCGGTCCATGGAGCCCCGCCCAGGTCAAGGGCCGTCCTCAGTAAGCTGTGGACGCTATCGAGACGCAGGGGGTGGGCATTGCTTTTGGATGGGTTTCAGCGGCCGGCTGCCGAGTGGGTGGGGGCTCAGCGCCTCCGGCGCCGAGGCGCCGGCGGAGGCTTCCGCATCCGCCGCTTCATCTCCACGCTCGTCAGTTCCCGCAGGGCGTCGCGGGCGATCCACCGGGCGCTGGGGGTGCCCTGCTCCCGGATGGCCTCGGCGGTCCGGACGGCCCGTCCGTGGAGCTCGTGGTTGCGCTTGCCGATCTGCCGTAGGGCCCAGTTGACCGCTTTCTTCACGGCGTTGCGGTCGTCGCCCGCCTCCCGCTCGATCCATTGGAGGAACTCGATGAAGGTGCCGTCGGGCTCGCGCGTGTCGTGGAGCGCCGTCACCGCCATCAGGACGAACCCCGCCCGCTTGACATAGGGCTCCGGCCGGGCGCTCCACTCCACCGCCTTGGCGCGGGCGAAAGGGGTGAGGCGGAAGAGGTCGTTGCAGAGGCCGTCGCAGACGTCCCAGGAATCGAGGGCGCGGGCCCACTGGTCCATCTGCTTCTCGGTCACCCGCGCGGGGTCCTCCACCATGGCGGCCAGAAGGCGCGTTTCGCGCCAGCCGTGATTCCAGAGGCGGGCGGCCAGCTCGTGGTCCTTGCCGATGCGCTTGGCCATGCCGCGCAGGGCCGCGACGGAAACGCCCCAGGCCTTGTCGGTGGCGATGCCGTACCGGGCCATCCCCTCTTTCGCCGCATCGTCCTTCATCGATTCGAGTTCGGCCAGGATGGATTGGAAATCAACGCTCATGGGAGACCGTCCTTCCACCTCCGTTCCAAGTTCCGGGTTCCGGGTTCCGGGTCAAGCACAGAGCGACATCCAGGGGGGGAGGGGGCAACTCGAAATTCGAAACTCGGAACCAGGAACTGCTTCATTGCAGATACCCCAGCGACCGCAGCTCCTCCACCGGCGGAGGGACGGAAGTCCCGGCCGGCGAGTTCAGGTCGGGGTAGGCGGGGATGGTGGAGATCTCACGGGGAAGCCAGGGCAGATATAGCGGCTTGCCCGGAGCGCTCTCCGGGACCGGCATCCGCAGCGCCGCCAACAGGGTCGGGAAAAGGTCCAGCGCCCGGGCGCTCTTGCCGGTGTTGCCGTGTTCCGTGGAGGGCCAGAAGGCCGCGTAGGCCCAGGGGAAGCCCTGCCGTCCAGAGTAGCCGATGAGGATGATGCGCCGGTTGCTCTCCATCAAGCGTTCCAGGGCGCGGTCGAGCGTGCCGAGCGATTCCCCGAGGCCCCGCCCCAGGTCCATCCCCTCGCCCAGGGCCATGGGAGCGGTTCGATAAAGGAGGACGTCCAGGCCGGGGAAATAGGCGGTCACGAGGTCTCGTTCGCCGCCCGCCCGGTCCATCGCCTCCAGGACGAGGGCGTCCCAGCGCGACCCTTCCGTGGACCCCTTGGCCGTGAATGGAGGGGAGCACAATTCGGCGGGCTGGCATTCGGTCCCCGCCTCGCCCTTGACCGTCTTGAGCAGGGCCAGGTTGGCCACCACCGCCGTCGAGGCGTTCTTGGGCGGCCAGGCGGTCCACCAATTGACGGAGGCCGCAGTGCGCCCGGCCCAGGCCGCCAGCTCCCAGAACGCCGGCTTGCGCCGCTCCGCCGTCGACGCCACGGTCTCCTGGGCCAGCCCCAGTTCCGAGAACACCCAGGCCATCGGGAGGGGATAGAGGGCGCGCCGGACCAAGGGCAGGCGGTAGGCCTCGAGGGAGAGGACGCCGTTCTCCTCCGGCGGCCATCCGGTGGAGACCATGGTCCAGAAGACCGCCGGACTCATGCCGCGCGGGACCTCCACGGGGACGATGAGGCTCTCCCTCATGAAGGCCTGAAGCGAGGGGCCGAAGACGGCATCGTCTGGCCGAAGATCGTCCACCGCCAGGACCGCGAGCGGGGCGTCGAGCGGTGGGAGGGCGATGCGTTGGTCCGGCGGCGGCATGCGTCCCGCCAGCATCCACGCGACTCCGGCCAAGACGCCGGCGACCGGCAGGACGATCCGCCAGTGGCTCCTTGGGCGGCGGACGGCGGCGAAGGCCGGGGTCCGCCAGCTCAAGAAGGCCAGCGCCCGCAGGGGTGGATAGAGGGCGACGAACGGGACGGCGTAGGCGGCGAGCAGCAGGAGCGGCCGCGCCCGGTCGGGGAAATAGGGGACGAACGGCTGGAACAAGAACCTTCCCGCCGCGACGGCCAGAACGGCGGAGAAGACGAACGCCGAGCGGATGGGGGTTCGGAAGGGATGGAGGCGGAACGCGCCGCGCACGAGGGTGAATGTGGCGAACGCCAGGAGAAAGAGCAGGGGAAGGTAGTACAGGAAGACCGCGGGCAGAGGGGTACGATACAGGAGGGAGGCGAGGGCGGTCAGGAGCAGGGACAGGAGACCCGCCGCCAGGAGAGCGCTGAGGACCCCCAACCGCAGGAGCGGCCCGCCGGGGGTGAGGGAGCGAAGGGAGAAACGGAGGAGGAACGAGCCCTGATGGGGCGCAAGGTATCCTTTCTCCTCCAGTTCGGCGCGGAGCGTCTCCCAATCACGCGGTGCGGGTCCGGACATGCTCGGCGAACGCCTCCAAAAGGGAGGGCTCCTTCAGCGGCCTCAGGCAGGCCCGGGCGGCGTCCATCAGGGCGTCCACCGCCCGGCGGCACGCCGCCTCGCCGGCCAGCGACAGGAAGGTGGCCTTGCCCTGGTCCTGTCCCGCCGGCTTGCCCAGGTCCGCCGTGCTCCCCCGGGCATCCAGGAGGTCGTCCTGGACCTGGAAGGCCAGTCCCAGGTTCTTGGCGTAGCCGGTGACGGCCTCCAGCTGCGCGGGGCGTGCCTGGGCGGCCATAGCCCCCAACCGGGCGGCGGCGATGAAGAGGGCCCCGGTCTTGTGGCTGTGGACATACTCGAGGACGGCGAAGTCCACGGCGGCCGGCGGGTGAAGGTCCAGATACTGCCCGCCGACGAGCCCGGCCGTGCCGACGGCCCGGGCCAGTTCGTCCACGTAGGCCTCCGCCGGGTGGCGATCCTGGGGCAGACGGGCCGCCGCCCGTCCGGTCGCCCGGAAGGCATGGCTCAGGAGGGCGTAGGCGGCGAGGAGGGCCACGTCTTCCCCGAAGACCGCGTGAAGGGAGGGGCGGCCCCGGCGCAGGGGGGAATTGTCCATGCAGGGGAGGTCGTCGAGGACCAGGGAGGAGGCGTGGACCATCTCCACCGCGCAAGCCAGGTCCAAACACCCCTCCATCCGCCCGCCAAAAGAGTGGGAGGCCAGGAGGGCCAGGAGGGGCCGGACCCGCTTCCCGCCGTTGAACAGGGCGTACCGCACGGCCTCGGTCAGGCGGGGCGGCTCGTCGGGCTCGGGGGCGGTGAGGGCGCCGAGCCGCTCCTCGACGGCGCTCAGCAGCTCCGCCCGGAGCATTTTCAGTTCCACGGGCTTTATGCTACCATACCTTATAGTATGGCCACGATCTTCGTCACCGCCGCCGCGGTCCTTCTGTACTGGGTGGTCCTGATGCTCGTGCCCCTGCCGGGCGGGCAGAAGGCCCTGCTGGCCCTCCTCGGGGGAGGCGTCCTCGCCGGGCTGGGGGCGGCGCTCGCCGCGCTCCACGCCCAGGCCCTCCGGCGACAGAGCCAGGGGACCAACGAGGCCTTCCACCAGATGGCGGAGGGGGACCTGCGCCTGTCGCAGGCCGACCTCCTCGCCGCCACGCAGTCCACGGAGGTCTCCCTCTCCCTGGCGTTTTTGGGGCAGATCCTCCACCGGACCATCCAGTACTTCCTCAACCTCTCGCAGGAGATCAACCGGGCGTCCAAGTCCATCCTCAAGATCAGCCAGAACCTCCTCAACTCCTCCTCCGAACAGCTCGCCTCCACGGAGACCACCTCCGCCATCCTGGAGGAGATCCACGGCTCCATCTCGCTCATCCACTCCTCCATCGAGCGCCTCTCCCAGGCCTCCGAGGACACCGCCTCGTCCATCCTGCAGATGTCGGCCTCCATCGAGGAGTCCTCGATGTTCGCCCGCAACCTCTACGAGTTCGTGGAGGAGACCTCGTCCGTCATCGCCGAGATGGAAAAGTCGTTCAAAAAGATGGAAGCCAACCTGGAGGAGATCTCCTCGTTCTCCGTCGAGACCTCCGCCTCCATGACCGAGATGAACGCCTCCATCGGCGAGGTGGAAAAGCGCGCCAAGGCCACCTCCCAGCTCTCCCACGAGACCCTTCTGGCCGCCCGCAAGGGCCAGCAGGCGGTGGAATCGGCCACCGCCTCGGTTCAGGAGATGCAGACGGTCATGGCGGAGGCGCTGGGGGTGGTGCGCGGGCTGGGGGCCTCCTCGCGCGAGATCGGGGAGATCGTCCGCGTCATCGAGCAGATCACCAGCCAGACCAACCTCCTGGCCCTGAACGCCGCCATCATCGCCGCCCAGGCGCGCGAGAAAGGGCGCGGCTTCGCCGTCGTGGCCGACGAGATCCGCGACCTCTCCGAGCGCACCGCCACCTCCACCGGCGAGATCTCCGCCCTCATCAGCGCCGTCCAGAAGGGGGCCGAGAAGGCCATCGACGCCATCGACCGCGGCACTCGGACGGTCGAGCGCACCGTCATCCTGGCCAACGAGGCGCGCGAGACCTTCGGCACCATCCACCGCTTCATCGAGCGCTCCTCCTCCGCGGGCGACGAGATCGTCCGGGCCACTGAAGAACAGACCCGCGGCAGCGAGCAGGTGACGCGGGCCATGGAGAACATTACCGGGATGATCCAGGGAATGGCCCAGTCCTCCGAGGAGCTCTCCCGCACCGCCGGGCAGGTGACCGCCAAGGCCCTTCACGTCAAGGACTCCGCGCGGCAGATCCTCAAGTCCCTCGACGAACAGTCCAAGGGATCGCGCAGCATCTCCGGGGCCGTGGAGACGGTCCAAAAGGGGATCACCGGACTGGTGCAGGTCTCCAAGCAGCTCAAGAACGGGACCGACAAGATCCTGAACGCCATGCAGGTGCTCCACAAGGTCAACCAGGAGACCAGCTCCGGGGCCCAGATCCTGACCTCCACGGCGGAGCGGCTGGACTCCGAGGCCCACACGATGCGCAACCGGCTGGGCTCCTTCCGGCTCGCCGAGCCGGTCAAGGGCGGAACGGTGCGGATGCACCTGAATTGGCGGGGCGACTATGCCTTTGAGCCCACCACCTCCTCCTACATCGCCAACAGCTACATCATCCACAACGTCTTCGACACCCTCCTCGGCTACGGTTCCGGGCTGAACCTGGAGAACAACCTGGCGGAGGACTACGAGGTCACCGACAGCGGCAAGACCTACTTGTTCCACCTCCGCCGCGGCGTCCAGTTCCACAACGGCAAGGAGATGACCTCCCGCGACGTGAAGGCCTCGTTCCTCCGGCTGATGCACCCCGATTCCCGTTCCCACGCCAAGTGGATCTTCGCCGACGTGGAGGGGGCCGACGCCTACCTGGCGGGCGGCGCCCGCGACATCGCCGGGATCGAGACCCCCGATCCTCTGCGCCTGCGCATCCGCCTCCAGCACCCCCTGGCCTACTTCTCCTCCCTCCTGGCCATGGGGGAGACGGCCATCGTCCCCGCCGAGCACGCCGAGAACTTCGCCGCCTTCGGCGCCGAGCCCGTCGGCGCCGGCCCCTTCTGCCTCCACCGGGTGGAGAAGGAGCGTTTCATCGTCCTGCGCAAGTTCAAGAACTACTACGATTACCAGTACCCCCACGTCGACGAGGTGGAGTTCCAGATCCATCCCCTGAGCCCCTCCGCCGCGGTGGACGAGTTCCTCGCCCGGCGCTCCGACATCCTGGCCGACCTGCCCCTGGCGCGGTTCGACCAGCTCAAGCGGCAGCCGGTCTTCTTCGTCCCCATGAACTCCCTCAAGACCCTCTTCGTCGGGATGAACCAGAACTACGAGCCGCTCAAGGACGCGCGGGTCCGCAAGGCCCTCAACCTGGCCGTCGACCGGGACCGCATGAACCGCGAGTTCTACGGCGGGTTCTACAAGCCCGCCCAGGGGATCCTGCCGCCGGGGATGTTCGGCTACAACCCCACGCTCATGGGTTACGGCCACGATCCGGAGGCCGCCCGCTCCCTCCTGCGGGAGGCCGGGTTCGGGGGCGGCCTGGACCTGCCCCTCTGGCACCCCTCGACCGAAAAGGCGGAGGACACCATCCTGCCGTTCCTCATCGAGGACCTGCGGGCGGTGGGCGTCAACCTGGAGGTCTCCTTCATGCCCCCGGAGGAGATCCAGCGCCTGCGCCGGGAGAAGAAGCGCTCGGCGCTGTTCCTGACCCAGTGGCTGGCCGACTTCCCCCACCCGGACAACTTCTACTCCACGCTGTTCCTCTCCTCCTCGGACCTGATGCAACTCCACTACCGCAACCTCCGGCTCGACGAGATGGTCAACCGCGCCAAGTTCGTCTCCGACGTCGGCGCCCGGGAGGCCATCTACCAGGAGTTGGAGCGGATCGTGGTGGAGGACGCCCCCGTGCTGTTCCTCTTCTACGCCAAGGAGTATATCTTCTACCAGCCCTATATCCACAACCTGATCCCGTACCTCTCGCCGCCGCCCGTCCGTCTGTACGAGATCTGGTCCCAGCAGTAGGGGCGCCGTGGACCGTTTCTCGCTTCGCACCAGCCGGCGCAAGGAACTGGTGGACGTCACCGACCGGATTCAAGCGGCGGTGGCCCGGTTGGGGCTTGGGGAGGGGGCGGCCCTCGTGTTCGTCCCCCACACCACGGCCGGCGTGACCGTCAACGAGGGGGCCGACCCCGACGTGGCCCGGGACCTGGAGACGGTGCTGGGGCGGCTGGCCCCCGCCGGGGGGCCTTACCGCCATGCGGAGGGCAACTCGGACGCCCACGCCCAGGCGCTCCTGGCAGGCCCCTCGTGCCTCCTCCCCGTGGAGGGGGGGCGGGTCCGGTTGGGGACCTGGCAGCGGGTGTTTTTCTGCGAATTCGACGGCCCGCGGGACCGGGAGGTATGGGTCCAGCCCATTTCCGGCCTGGAATAACCATTTCCCGTGGAACCGTATTAATAAGTATTCCCGGCAAAGGAAGATGACCATGCGTATTCGAACCCTCGCCCTTTCCTCCCTCCTCCTGCTGGCCGCCCTCCCGACCGCCGCCGACCTCCACCGGGTGGTGCTGACCCCCGTTGACTGGCCCGCCACGATGCGCGCCCTCGGCGCCATGCAGGCCGACATCGCCGGCTCCGACCGCAAGGCGGGGACCGTCGAGGTGATCGCCGACGACGCGTTCCTGGCGCGCTTGAAGGCCCTCGGCGTCCCCCTGGAAGTCCGGCAGACCCTGCAGGAGGGCCAGCGGGCCCCGGGCCTCGACCTCTACACCGACCCCGAGGAGTTGGAGCAGTTCCTCTTCGACACCGCCGCCCAGTACCCGGCCCTGATGGACGTCGTGGTCCTCTCCGACGCCCTTTTCGAGGGGCACACCCTGTACGCGGTCAAGCTCGGCAGTTCCATCGTCAAGACCCCCAAGCCGGCCTTCCTGGTGGACGCCCAGCACCACGCCCGGGAGGTGATGACCCCCGAGATCGCCCGGGACATGATCGAGTACCTGGTGACGAACTATGGGGCCGACCCGAAGGTGACCCGCTGGATGGACCAGGTGGAGATCTGGATTGTCCCCAGCGTCAATCCCGACGGGGCGGCCTTCTGCTTCCGCCAGAACAACTGGTGGCGCCGCAACCGCCACATCCCCTGCCCAGTGGACCTCAACCGCAACTACCCCTACCGCTGGGGTGGCGGGGAGGCGGGGGGGGGCTGGGGGGGCAACGGCTGTAACGGCTCCTCCAACCAGTGCCTGGACGACACCTACCGCGGGGAAGCGGCCGCCTCCGAGCCCGAGACCCAGGCGATGATCGCCCTCATGTACGCGATCAAACCTCAGTACTACCTCACCTACCACAGTTACGGGCAGTACATCATCGTCCCCTACGGGTGCGGCCCCACCGACGAGCACGACACGTTCTTGGAGATCGCCCACGCCCTCAACGACATCTTGGAGGACGACTTCGGGCAGACCGGCCAGTACATCGTGGGGACGGCCACCCAGACCGTTAACTATCCCACCGACGGCTCCTCCGACGACGAGCCGTATGCGGCCCTGGGCACCTATTCCTTTTGCATCGAGGTCAACCGGGAGTTCCAGCCCAACTACACCCAGTGGCGGGACATCACCGTCCAGCGCCAGCGGACCGCCTGGGGGTTCTTCCTCGACCGCATCCTCGACGGCCCGCAGGTCCGAGGCACGGTGCGCGATCCGTTCCGCGGCGGCCCCCTCCCCGGCGCCACGGTGACGGTGGCCGGCATCGATTTCACGGGGGGGGAGCTCCCCCGCGCCACCGACAGCCACGGCCGCTATTTCGTCAACACCCGCCGGACACAGACGGTCACCCTCACCTTCTCCTGTCCGGGATACAGTTCCGTCACCCAGACCGTCACCGTGGCCGGCGCCCCCGTGGATCTCGACGTGACCCTCGTTCCCCTGCCCACCGGAAAGCCCGTGGCGGGCAAGGCCGCCCTCGAGCGCTCCCAGCCATGAAACGGCCCTTGGGACGCTGGGCGCGCCACTTCCAACCCCCCGGTATTTCTGGAGGTTAGTTGCTTTCCGCCCTCTTGTGAAGAGCTTCACACATCCCCTTGCCGAGAGGGGGGCGAGGTGGTATCATAGCCGGCGATGAATCACGCATCCACAATCCAACACGTAAGGGAGCGAAGCCGATGAAGAAGACTGCCTTGTACGACGAACACGTGGCCTTGGGCGGCCGCATCGTCGAGTTCGCGGGTTACCAGATGCCCCTGCAGTATTCCGGCCCGATCGAGGAGCACCTGGCCGTGCGGACGGCCGTCGGCCTCTTCGATGTCTCCCACATGGGGGAGTTCACCATCCAGGGCCCCAGGGCCCTCGACCTGGTCCAGCACGTCACCTGCAACGACGCCGCCAAGCTGGCGGTCGGGCAGGTGCACTACTCCGCGTTTCTGACCGAGAAGGGGACCTTCGTGGACGACCTGCTCGTCTACCGCAAGGGGGAGCAGGAGTTCTACCTGGTCGTCAACGCCGCCAACTGCGCCAAGGACTGGGCGTGGGTGTCGAGCCACAACCCCTTCGGGGCCAAGGCCGAGAACGTCTCCGACACCGTCAGCCAGATCGCCGTTCAGGGCCCGAAGGCCCAGGAGCTGCTCCAGCCCCTGGTGGAGGCCGACCTCGCCGCCATGAAGTACTACTGGTTCGCCATGACCAAGGTCATGGGCGTCGAGGCCCTGGTCTCGCGCACCGGCTACACCGGCGAGGACGGCTTCGAGGTGTACTGCTCCCACGCCGAGGCGCCCAAGGTGTGGCAGGAGCTCCTCCGGCGCGGCGCTCCCCTGGGCGTGAAGCCCTGCGGCCTGGTGGCCCGCGACACCCTGCGCCTGGAGGCCAAGATGGCCCTCTACGGCAACGACATCGACGACGCCCACACCGCCTGGGAGGCGGACCTGGGCTGGATCGTGAAGATGGGCAAGGGGGACTTCATCGGCCGCGCGGCCCTGGAGAAGCAGAAAGCGGAGGGGGTGAAACGCGTCCTCAAGGGGTTCGAGATGATCGAGCCCGGCATCGCCCGCCACGGCTACCCCGTGTTCCTCGACGGTGAGGAGGTCGGCCCCGTCACCAGCGGCTCCCCGGCGCCGTTCCTGAAGAAGAACATCGGGCTTACCTACCTGCCCGTGGAGAAGAGCGTCGAGGGGACCGAGATTGCCGTCGGCGTCCGCGGCCGGAAACTCAAGGCGAAGGTGGTTCCGACCCCGTTCTACAAAAGACCCAAGAAATAGAATCTTCCAGGAGGAAGTCATGAGCGAACGCTATTACACCCAGTCCCACGAGTGGATCGCGCCGGCCGACGGCAAGGCCGGCATCAGCCAGTACGCCCAGGAGCACCTGGGCGACATCGTCTTCGTCGAGATCACCGCCGTCGGCAAGGAGGTCAAGCGCGGCGACACCGTCGGCGTGGTGGAGTCGGTCAAGGCCACCTCCGACATCTACGCTCCCGCCGACGGGAAGGTGCTCGAGGTCAACCCCGCCCTCGGCTCCCAACCCGAGCTCGTCAACAAGGAGCCCTATGCCGGCGGCTGGCTCTTCAAGATGGCCGTGGCCCAACCCTTCGTCCCGGGTCCGCTGATGGACGAGGCCGCCTACCAGGCCTACCTCAAGACCATCGCGGAGTAATCCATGCACCCCTACCTTCCCCTCTCCCCCGAGGAGACGGCGGAGGTGCTGGCGGCCGTCGGCGTCAAGACGGCCGACGACCTTTTCGCCCACCTCCCCGCCGCCGTCCGGTTGGACGGCCCCCTTCCCTTGGCCCCCGCCCTCTCCGAACAGGAGGTGTGGGCCGCCCTGCAGGCCCTGGCCGGGCGCAACTGCGTCCCCGACCTGGCCCGCACCTTTCTCGGCGGCGGCGCTTACAACCACTACCAGCCCGCCGTGGTGGACGCTCTCCTCCAGCGGGCAGAGTTCTTCACCTCCTACACCCCCTACCAGCCCGAGGTGTCGCAGGGCAACCTGCAGGCGCTGTTCGAGTATCAGACGCTGATGTGCCAGTTGACGGGGATGGAAATCGCCAACGCCTCGCTCTACGAGGGGGCCACCGCCCTCGCCGAGGCGGTCCTGCTGGCCGGGCGCGCCAACCCGGGCCGCAAGGAGGTCCTCCTCGCCCGCTCCATCCACCCGCACTACCGCGCGGTGGTGCGCACCTACCTCCAGAACTTCGACTACACCATCACCGAGATCCCGTTCACCCCCGCCGGCCAGATCGACCTCGACTGGCTGAAGAGCCAAGTGAGCGAGAACACCCTTTGTGCCGCCGTGGGGTATCCCAACTATTTCGGGGTGGTGGAGCCCCTGCGGGAGTTCCAGTCCATCCTCCTGGCCCGGGGGGGCGTCACCATCACGACGACGAGCGAGGCGCTGGCCCTGGCCTACCTGGAATCCCCCGGCGCCCTCGGTATCGAGATCGCCTGCGGGGAGGGACAGTCCCTCGGTCTGCCCCTCTCCTTCGGGGGCCCCTACCTGGGGTTTTTGGCCACGCGCGAGTCGCACCTGCGCCGCCTCCCCGGCCGCCTCGCCGGCGAGACGGTCGATTCGGAGGGGAACCGCGGATTCGTCCTCACCCTTTCCACCCGCGAACAGCACATCCGCCGCGAGAAAGCCACCTCCAACATCTGCACCAACCAGGCCCTCTGCGCCCTCGCCGCCTCCATCTACATGGCCCTGATGGGGCGCCAGGGGATGCAGGCGCTGGCGTTGATGAACGCCCAGCGGGCTCAATGGCTCCGGGAGCGGCTCCTGGCCACCGGCAAGGCGAAGCCTCTCTTCGACGGCCCGTTCTTCAACGAGTTCGCCGTCGCGCTTCCCCGGGCCGCCGAGCTGGAGAAGAAAGGATTCGTCTTCGGCCCGCCGCTCGCCGACGATTATCCGGAACTGAAGGACGGCTGGCTCTTCGCCGTCACTGAGATGAACGACCCCGCCGCGCTGAAGGCCGTCGTCTCGGCGCTGGAGGCGTTATGAAAGTGAATCGCAGAGAACCCGAACAGCTGCTCTTCGAGCTTTCCTCCCCCGGCAAGGTCGGGCTGCTCCTCCCCGAGGCCGGCGTCGAGGTCCCTGAGAATACGCTCTCCGTCCCAGCGGCCTACCGCCGCAAGGATATTCCGGATTTCCCGGAGCTGTCACAGGTGGAGGTGGTGCGCCACTACACCCGCCTCTCGTCGCTCAATCACTCCGTGGACCACGGCTTCTACCCCCTGGGCTCCTGCACCATGAAGCACAACCCCAAGATCAACGAGGCCGCGGCCCGCATTCCGCGGTTCGCCGGGGCCCACCCCCACCTCCCCGAGACCTACATCCAGGGCTCCCTGGAGCTGATGTACCTCTTGGAGGAGGCGCTCAAGGCCGTCACCGGCCTCGCCCGCGTCGCCCTCCAGCCCAACGCCGGGGCCCACGGGGAGTGGACGGCGCTGATGATGATCCGGAAGGCCCACCAAAAGAAGGGCAACCCCCGCAAGGTGGTCCTCATCCCCGACTCCGCCCACGGCACCAACCCCGCTTCCTCCATCTTCGCCGGTTACGCGACGAAGGAAATCAAATCCACCCCCGACGGCAAGCTCGACCTGGCCGCCCTCGAGCGCGAGGTGAACGAGGAGGTCGCCGCCCTCATGGTGACCTGCCCCAACACCCTCGGCATCTTCGAGGAGGGGATCGCCGAGGCGGCCCGCCTGCTCCACGCCAAGGGGGCCTACCTCTACCTCGACGGGGCCAACTTCAACTCCTTCATGGGCATCGCCTCCCCGCAGAAGATGGGGGTGGACCTGATGCACATCAACCTCCACAAGACCTTCTCCACGCCCCACGGCGGGGGCGGCCCCGGCGCCGGGCCGGTGGCGGTGGCGGAGGGGCTCGTCCCGTTCCTCCCCGTCCCCATGGTGGAGAAAACGGCCGCCGGCTACCGGTTCGACTACGACCGCCCCGACACCATCGGCCGCGTCCGCGCCTTCCACGGCCAGTTCGCCATCCTGGTCCGCGCCTACGCCTACATCCTCACCCTGGGCGGCGAGGGGCTGACCGAGGTCTCGAAGATGGCGGTCCTGCTGGCCAACTACCTCCGCGCCCGCCTCAAGGACGCCTACGGCCTCAAGTACCCCGGCCCCACCCTCCACGAGGTGGTCTTCGACGACACGGTGCAGGCGAAGCGGGGGGTAAAGAACATCGACATCGTCAAGCGGCTCCTGGACTTCGGCATCCACCCGCCCACGGTCTCCTTCCCCCTCATCGTCCACGGGGCCCTCATGATCGAGCCCACCGAGACGGAGAGCAAGGCGGAGCTGGACCGCTTCGTCGCCGCCATGAAGGCCATCGCCGAGGAGGCGGAGCAGGACCCCGACTTCGTCAAGGGGGCCCCCTACACCACGCCGGTCAAGCGTCTCGACGAGGTGCGGGCGGCGCGCACGCCGGTGCTGCGCTGGAAAAAATAGTTCCGGGTTCCAGGTTATGGGTTCCGAGTTAAGGACTTTATATCGGGCGGGCTGCCGAAGGAGCCCGCCCGAATCATCTATAAAGCAGATCGGGCGCCAGAATCGTATACTATGAAGATGAAGAGGAATAAAGCCTCTATTCCTGCGATTTTGGGAATCGGTTGCTTGCTTGTCATGGAGCTGCCCGGAATTGTCCAGGCCAGGCAAGAAATCTGGAAAATGAATGGCCCTTATGGCGGGCGCGTCCAATGCATCGCTGTGGATCCCTCTTCGCCCTCGACCCTCTACGCCGGTGCCAGCCATGGCGTCTATAAATCCACTGACGCCGGAGCCCATTGGAACGCCGTTTTTTCGTCCGATGAAGTTCCTCCCAATGTAACGGCCATTGCCTTTGACCCCTCGTCATCGTCCACGGTCTACTTTGGCGGAAACCAGAACGCTATTCTCTATAAAACGATCGATGGAGGTGGCTCTTGGACCTATCTTGGGGAATCACTGCCCGCACTCCAGGTCAATGCCATTGCCGTTGATCCTTCCAATCCCAGCACGGTCTATCTAGGATTTAGTCCCTACTATGATGATGTTGGCCTGTACAAATCATTGGATGGCGGCGTCACTTGGAGTCCTGTAAGCCAGGACCTGATAGGGATGCGGGTCGCGGATATCGCCATCGATCCGCTTGTACCGTCCACCCTTTATGTGGCTGCCGGATGGACCAGAGTGCTGAAAAGCTCGGACGGCGGTCAAACTTGGACTGATTTAAGTTCTGATTTGCCATGGATGACCGTGACGGCACTGGCTGTGGCTGGCAGTTCCCCCACGACGGTGTACGCGGCTTACTGGGGCGCCGGCATCTACAAGACCGTTGATGGAGGAGCGACCTGGGCCACGACCAATCTGACGGAGCCCTTTGTTCTATCCCTGGTCGTGGACCCGGTGGATTCTGAGACGTTGTATGCGGGGATCGCGGACCCGTATGGCTACTCTCAAGAAGGAATATATAAATCATCGGACGGCGGCAGGACTTGGCAGGCAGTTTCGCTCGGATCGCCGGGTCTTACCGCCTATGATATTGCGGTAGTTTCTTCCGATCGCGTCACGGTTTACGCCGGCGTGGGGAGTTCTCAGAATCCCTACATGGGGGGCGCTTACAAGAGCACCAACGCCGGCGCGGAATGGCGGGCTATCAATGACGGGATCAATGAGAAACCTGTCATCGCCCTGGCGACGGATGCGTCCTCGCCTCTGCTCGCCTATGCGGGGACCTTCGCAGGAATCTACAAGACGACCGATGGCGGCTCCAATTGGATTGCGTCGGGATTTCCCGATGCTCACGTTCGTTCCATTGCCCTCGATCCTTCCAGCCCTTCGACGGTTTGGGCGGCAACATCAAAAGGTATTTTCAAGTCCGTGGATGCCGGGAGTACCTGGGTGTCGACCAACTTCGAGGGAGATCCTATCATATTGGACGAGTTGGCGCTTGCCCCCTCCAATCCCTCAACCGCCTACGCTGCACAGCACGGAAGTAGGCATTGGCCTTGTGCGGTGTACAGGACGACGGACGGTGGCGAAACTTGGACCGACACGGGATTATCCATATACCAGGAGATCATCGGTACACTCATCGTGGATCCGTCATCGTCGCTGACGGTCTATGCAAGCACCTATCCCAGCAATTGCCTCAGCCGTAGTGGGGCTATCGTGTATAAAACCACCAACGGCGGCGAGACCTGGGCTTCTGCCAACGGCAACTTGACCGATCTGATGGCTTTCGCGCTCGCCATTGACCCGCGATCGCCCAGCACGATCTATGCCGCGACCTGGGGGAATGTGTTCAAGAGTTCGAACGGCGGTCAGATTTGGGGGGCGACGGGCCTGGCGGATTATGGAGACCATGCCGTCCGCTCTTTGATCATCCATCCTTCAGACCCCGGCACCCTTTTCGCCGGCCTCGATGAGATCGGAGTGTTGATGACGGTCGACGGAGCCAGGACCTGGCGCGCATTGCCGGCCGGCCCGCCGTTCGGGTATGCCGGGCCTCTGGCCGTCCTCGATTCCTACCCATCACGCGTTCTTGTCGGGACATGGAGGGGCGTCTGGTCCCTCGCCCTTTCCGCGCACACCCGGCCCGTGGAACGTCCTTAGGTTCGAAGAACTCCGGCAAGAGTGTCGGCTCCACATGAAGCCGGGCGGGCGGAGCGCGTTCCGGCCTTTTGCCTTCCAGCCTTCCAGCGGCGGAAGGAGGCGGAATGTGGCGCAGGTCCTCCGACCTGCGAATAATTGAATCGCCGACTGGAGAGTCGGCGCCACATCCAGAAAGAGTTTCAGGTTCCAGGTTTCAAGTTCAAGACCATAATCGGTCGGGCCGCCGAAGGGCCCGCCCATTCGTTTTGGGTTGGCGATCCGGCCCGGGGATTCGTATACTGTTAATGGAGAAGCGAATCGAAATCGGGATCAAGATGCGGAAAGGGGCAAGCCGATGCCGGCGAAGCAAAGATTATCAGTTGGATTTCTTCTTGGCTGCTGCCTGCTGATGTTGGCGGCCGGGCCGCTCATTGCCGGTCAAGGCGTCTGGACCACAAGCGGGCCGTACGGCGGGCCGATCCGGTGCCTGGCCATCGATCCGGCCACCCCTTCGACCCTCTACGCCGGGGCGGCCAAGGGCGTCTATAAGACGACCGACGGCGGCGGCGCCTGGCGTGCCGTCTTCACCTCCCAGGATGACCTCGATATCTCATCCATTGCCATCGATCCTTCCTCCCCGTCGACCGTTTGCGCGGGCAGTGCAAACGGCGGCATCCTCAAGAGCACCGACGACGGTATGACCTGGACTTGGCTGGACAGCGTCATGGGGAAATGGGGTTGCATGGCCGTTCTGTCCCTGGCCTTCGACCCGTTCTCCCCGGGGACCCTCTATGCGGGGATCATGCCGGTCTGGGTCAGCGATCTCCCGGACGTCGGCGTGTACAAGACGACCGACGGCGGCACGACGTGGATCCCGGCCGGAGGCGGACTTGAGAACATGGCCATCCATGCTTTGGTCTTCGATCCTGCCGTCCCTGGTACGATCTACGCGGCCGGCTACGGTTATTGGAATGGCTGTGTGTACAAGACCACGGACGGCGGGGATCATTGGGTCGCCATGGACGCCGGCCTGCCCGGCGGTTGGGGCTGGATCGTGACCCTCGGCATCGATCCGGCTTCTCCATCGATCCTATACGCGGGCACCGAGGGGAGCGGGGTCTATAAGACCGTCAACGGCGGCCTCACTTGGAGCGTCACGGGATTGCAGGAGCCTTATAGCATCAGTTCGCTTGCCGTGGATCCGTCCGATCCAAAGACGCTTTATGCAGGAACGTTAGACCCCTCCGAAGAGGAGAAGGGAATAGTACTCAAGAGCACGGATGGGGGCCAAACCTGGCGACCCGCCCATTTCGGCCTGGCAGGCCCCTACATCTATGCTTTGGCGGTGGACCCTTCCACCACTTCGACTGTCTACGCCGGAATCGGCGACGTCGGGTGGCTGGGCCTGGGCGGTGTGTTCAAGACGACCGACGGCGGCTGGTCCTGGAATGCCGCTAATGTTGGAATCAACGGGATCGCGATCACAGCCCTGGCGGCTGCTCCTTCATTGCCCACGGTCGCGTTCGCTGGAACCCACTCGGGAGTCTATAAGACGTCCGACGGTGGAGCGACCTGGAGCCCATCCGGAATGGGCGATGCCAAGATCTACGCCCTCTCCGTAGATCCGGAGGCGCCGGCGGTCGTCTGGGCGGCGACCTCGCAGGGCGTGTTCAAGAGCACCGATGGGGGCGAAATCTGGAATCCCAACTTCTATAGCGGGGCCCCCTTGAGCGCCAAAAAGCTGGCCATTTCCGCAGTGGAACCGGACACGGTGTATGCAGCAGCCAGCGGTAGCAAATGGAAACAGGGCGGAGTCTTCAAAACGACCGACGGCGGCGAAACCTGGAACGATGCAGGCATGTCTCAATATATAAGGGGGATCGCCGCGTTCAGCGTGGACCCTTCGGATGCGTCGACCGTCTATGTGAATACGTATCCCACTGATGACCGCGCCAGTTGCATCCTTTATAAAACGACCGATGGAGGGACCACCTGGGCGTCCGCCAACGGCAACCTGATCGACCTGCTGGCCTACGCCCTCGTCATTGATCCGTCTGATTCTGCGATCCTCTACGCGGCAACGCGCGGAGCAGTCTTCAAGTCCTATAACGGCGGTGCGATCTGGGGGGCGACAGGGTTGGCGGGGTACGGCTACTATGGCGTATATTCACTCATCATGGACCCCTCCGATCCCGCCATCCTGTTCGCCGGCGTCGAGGAGAACGGGGTCCTGATGACCAAGGATGGAGGCGCGTCCTGGTATCCGCTTCCCGAAGGGCTGCTGTATCGGAATCCCAGCGCCTTGGCCCTCCTCCCTTCCGATCCCCCGACCCTCCTTGCCGCCACGGACCGCGGCGTCTGGTCCTTGACCCTGTCCGGCCACACCCGACCCCTGGGCCATCCATAAATGTGGCGCAGGTCCTTCGACCTGCGATCGATCGGATCGCCGACTGGAGATTCGGCGCCACATTCAGAAATAGTTCCAAGTTCCAGGTTTCATGCTTCAAGTTCAAGACCTGCTCTGGCGGGCCGCAGGGCCCGCCCGATGCTTTAGCTGATCCTGTAGCGTCCTCAGCGAGCTGAGGACGGCTTTAAAACCCGCCAAGGTCAAGAAAGCTGTTTTTTCAGCTCGGGGAGATCACGCTCCACGGCGCCCCAGACGGCTTCCAGGTCGATGCCGAAGTAGCTGTGAACCAGGATATTCCGCATCCCAATGATCGCGTTCCAAGGGACGGTGGGGTGGGCCGCCTTGTAATCCTCCGACAACTTGCGCACGGCTTCGCCCAGGATTTGCAGATGATGAAGGGTCCAGACCTGCACGAGCTCATCTTCGATGAAACGGGCCTTGCCATGCCCGGAATAGCGTTCGATGTTGCTGATCGCTTCCAAAATGTCGGCCACCAGCTCAGAATCGGTCCTCATATGGGTCGGGCCTCGTGCAGCACCCGGGGGCGCAGGCGGGGGCGGAGCCCCTGTTCCGTCACCACGTCCACCTCGCGCCCCAGCAGGGCGTGGAGGGCCATCTGGAGTGCGCCGAGATCTAACAAAGAACGACCCGGCTCCAGGCGGACGAGGAAATCGATGTCACTGAGCGGTCCCTCCTCGCCCCGGGCGGCGGAACCGAAGACGCGGAGGTCGGTGGCGCCGTGCCGCCGGGCCAGGTCCAGGATCTCGTTCCGCTTGGTGCCGATGAATTCAAGGGCTGTCATGGATGCCTCGATTCAAATGATATCGCAATCGAGGTTTCATCGCAAGGCGGGGGCGGCTATTAATGTGGCGCAGGTTCTCGACCTGCGGGTTTTGGTCGCCGACAAGAGTGTCTGCGCTACTTGCATCTCCCTCGCGATGCGGGTATCTTAAATCCATGCGAGCCCTTGCGCTGATCATGCTTCTCTCCGCCCTCCTCCCCGCCGAGGATTGGTTTATCGCCAACGAGACCATGGCCATCACCACGCCCACGGTCCACGAGGGGAACATCGTCATACTGGACGGAGGCGTGCTGGACATCCGGGCCAATTTCACGCAGACGGGCTTCATCGGCGTCTTCGCGGGGGGCCTGCTGAAGATCCACGGCTGCAACTTCCGCCTCCAATCCACCTACAACGGGCAGTTCTTCCTCGCGGCCCTGGAGACAGGGCGCATCGAGATCGATTCCATCCGGTTCTCCAGCAACGGCTGGCAGGCGGGGATCATCGCCCTCGACGACGGAACCATCTCGATCCGGAGCTCTGATTTCTTTCTCGATCCCGCGGGCACCACCCAGCCGGGGATGTACGGGCGGGGGCGCATCACGCTGGAGGACTCACGGGGCGCGTTCGAAGTGATCCTGCTGGACGAGGGACGGTTCGAGGCCCGGCGCATCCCGCCCGCGGGTGAGGATCCCCTCCGTACGCAGTTGTGGGTGTGGTCCACCTTCGGTGAGGGGGACACGGCCACGCTCACCTATCCCCCGCCGGGGCTCCAGGACTTCACCTTCCCCGGCCCGGGCGACACGACGGCGTTCTCCTATCTCCTGGACGACGTCAACATCCCGTTCTGGCCCCTCCTCGTCAAGCCGGGCTCACAGGTGACGCTCCTAAATAACCCAGAGGACCGGCACCTCATCGTGGGCCATCTCCTGTATAAGGACGCCGTCCTGTCGCTGCGGAACAACTCCGACCATGCCGACTTCACCCTGCCGGTGGTGGACCGCGCATTCCGGGTGCTCGACAGCCGCATCTGGACCTGGAACCTCTACCCCTACGAGGACACCCGCCTGGTGGTGAAGAATTCGGTCCTGGGGGAGATCCTGGGGTCGGAGCAGAGCGAAACCTGGGTCTATCGCAGCACCATCGACGGCTCGGGCGGCTTCCTCGGCGTCAGCGGCACGGCCTCCGTCACCCTGGTGAACAGCACGGTGACGACAATGGTGCAGAGCGTGGAGCAGGGGAGCATCGCCTTCCTGCGCTCCTCCCTCCAGCCCCACCCCTATGGAGTGCCATCGTACCTCACGCTGTCGGGCGAGGGGCGCGCCTGGCTCATGGACACCCCGGCCCCGCAATACCTCCTGCCCAACGGCGTCCATTGCGTGCCACGGACGACGCTGGTCCCGGAAGGGGACCACCTGGACGTCGGGTTCGCCCGCGCCTGCCCGGCGGGCGTGGAGGATGCCTTCGAAGAGGCGAGGGTGCTGGTGGAGGATCCCCGCACGGGGGACCGGACCCTGCTGTACGGGGTGCCGCTCCAAGCGCCCCGCACGGTGCGGGTGGACCTTCCCGGCTGGTGCCACGCCTCTCCCTGCGTCTGCGACGCCATCCTGGAGTTCCGGTTCGGGGGGGAGGAGCGCTCCTACCGGGAGACCCTGTGCTCCGACGCGGTCCACGGCCGTCCCGCGGAACGGCCCTGACAGGAAGAAAATGGGCCTCGGCCCGGCCTTCGCGCGGGGGCCGATCCCATCGCGAAGCGTTCGAGGAGTGCCAAATGTCAATAATTGACATTTAGTACGGCCGGGTGAATCCTTTCACAATTGAACTTGACACCCAGTTTTAACCTGATAAAATCCGCGCCGCAAACCCCGAAAAAACCGTCTGGAGGTCCTTATGAAGCGCTTCGCCCTTGGTGTGCTCAGTGTGTTTTTCGCCTGCTCCCTGCTCGCCGGCAACTGCGGCAACGTGGACATCATGGCCCACGGCACCGTCCATTATTTCGCCGACACCGACTGCTGGCAGTTCGCGGCCGACGACGGCTCCCTCTACCAGATCGTGTACGCCTCCCCGAACGTGCTGCGGGACGGCCTCACCGGCCTGATGTCCGCCACCTGGTCGCCCCTGATGATGCCCTCGGTGTGCGGCTCCCTGGTCAACGTCTGCTCCTTCGACGCCGACAACACCGTCAACCTGGTGGGGACGCTCCGCTACCGCGACGGTTTCGAGGGCGGCTGCTGGACCCTCGAAGTGGGCAACAAGAGCTACCAGCCCGAAAGCGCGGACGACCGGTTCTACCGCGACGGCGAGAAGGTGAAGGTGCAGGGGATCCTGCGCCCCGACGTCTATACCCTGTGCATGACCGGCCCCGTGGTCGAGGTCGTGGACTGGACCTTCCTGGGCGCCGCCCCCGCCCAGTGCCAGCAGACCGCCCGCGAGTGCGCCAAGGTCTGCTCGGAGAACCCCTGCCTGATCTCGTGCGACACCGTGTTCTCCATCTGCCTCGATTCCATCCGGTAGGAGCCCGCCCATGACCCGCGCCGTCCTGGCCTGCCTGCTCCTCCTTCCCGCGGCCCACCTCGCCGCCGGCACCTGCGGCAACGCCGACGTCACCGCCCACGGCAGCATGCACTATTTCGCCGACACCGACTGCTGGCAGTTCGCGGCCGACGACGGCTCCCTGTACGAGATCGTCTCCTCCCCGGCCAACATCCTCCGCGAGGGCCTCACCGGCGTCATGCAGGCCCTCTGGTCCCCGCTGATGATGCCCTCCCACTGCGGCATGCTGGTGGACGTCTGCTCCTTCGACGCCGACGCCACCACCAAGGTGGTCGGCACTCTGAGGCACTACGACCTGGCCGGCGGCTGCTTCCGGCTCGAAGCCCCCAACAAGGTGTATGCCCCTCTGAGCCTGGACCCCAACTTCTACCGCGACGGGATGCAGGTGCGGGTGGAGGGCATCTACCTGCCCAACGTCTGCTCCGCCTGCCAGGCGCCCGTCCTGGAGGTGGTGAACTACGACTTCATCGGGGCGTGCCCCGGCCAGTGCCAGCAGGCCTACCGCGACTGCCAGAGGGTCTGCGCCGCCAACCCCTGCCTCGTCTCCTGCGACGTGGTCTATTCGGCCTGCCTCGATTCCTGCCAATAATCAGAAAAACATAACAGGCACCATCCTCTTGCGTGTCCCTCCCCGAACGGGGAGGGACTTTTTCTTGTGCGGCGCATCCGATACAATATCCCCATGCGCCGCCTGCTCCTCTGCCTCCTCCTGTGCGCCCGCCTCCTCCCGGGGGACGACCCGTTCCCTTCGGCCGCTCCTCCGTCGGAGGAGCCCGCCGACTACGCCGTCCCCCTGCTGGACGGCGCGGGGCGTCTGATCTGGTCCGGCCGGTCGGACGCCTCCCTGCGCCAGCGTCTGTGGGCGGAGGTGGACCCCGACCGCCGGGCGATCGACATCCTGTGGACGGCGGCCGGGGCCGCCCTCGCCGGCCCCGACCGCTCCGAGTCCGCGCGGGGGCTGGTGCGCGCCCTGCCCGAGGGGGTCGTCGTGGACGAGACGCGCGTTCGGGGCGACCAGGGGGGGTTTTTCATCACCCTCCCCTCGGAGTGCCTTCGGAACTTCGACGCCGAGCGGGCCCAGTTCCTTTCCGATCTATTCCTCGGCCTCTCCCGAGCCGTTCCGACGGTTACGCGCCACGTTCTGGAGATCCGCGACCCTGCGGACGGTCGCCATCACCCCCTGGACCACTTCCTGCCGCCGGCGCCGCCCGTCCCCCAAAAGGAGAGCGAGCTCGAATCGCCCGCAGCCTTCCGCGCCACAGGCCAACCCCCCGCCGGAGGACAGGGACAGCCGGCGGGCTTTCTCTCCGGGAAAAGCGTGTTCATCAATCCCGGCCACGGCTGGTATTACTCCTCCTCGGCGGGCGGTTGGGTCACCCAGCGCGGGCTCGGCCATTACATGATCGAGGACCACTCCAACGCCGAAGCCGTTCTCACCTACCTGACCCATTACCTCTGGAACGCCGGGGCGGGCGTCTACACCTGCCGCGAGCGGGACATGACCGCCTCAATGGCCATCCTCGACAACGGCGGAACGGGCTACTCGGAGACCGGCGCCTGGACCACCGTCACCCACGCCTCCGCCTACGGGGGAAGCTATCGACGGGCCCTCGTTTCCGGCACGGAAAGCGCCTCGGCGACCTTCGTGCCTACCGTGCCCTCGGCCGGGTTCTACAACGTCTATTACTGGTTCCGCGGGACGAGCGAGAACGCGACCGATGTGAAGATCACCATTCGGCACACGGGGGGCTCCACCGTGGTGACGCTCAACCAGGCGCGCGACGGCGCCACCTGGAAGGACCTGGGCCGCTACCACTTCGCCGCCGGATCCAGTCCGTCGTCCGGAGCGGTGGTCGTCTCCAACCAGAGCGCCCAAGCGGGCCATTATGTCGCCGCCGATGCCGTCCGGCTCGGCGGGGGGACGGGAACCCAGACCCCCTTCGGCGAGCCCGAAGCCAGCGGCAAACCGAGGTTCGAGGAAGCCGGACCTTACCACGCCCATTTCATGGGTTGTCCATCGGCCACCTGCGGCTCTTCCACCGTCAACGCCATGCCGCGGTACGCCGCCTGGGAAAACGAATCGTGGGAGGACCCCATCTACATCTCCTGGCACTCCAACGCCTACGACGGGACCAGCCGGGGCACCTCCTCCTTCGCCTACGCCTCCGGGGGGTGGGACGCTCCGTTCAACGGCGTCGCCGGAGGTCTGGAACTGCGCAACGCCGTCCACAACGAGCTCATCGCCGACCTGAGGGCCGGATTCGACGCCTCGTGGGCCAACCGGGGGGTGCACACCAACTGGTACGGAGAAATCAACCCCTCCAACAATCCCGAGATGCCCGGGGCCCTCTTCGAAATGGCCTACCACGACAACGCCGCCGACGCCGCGTGCCTCCGCAACCCGGTCTTCCGACAGATCGTCGCCCGGGCCGTCTATCAGGGCATCGTCAAGTATTACGCCGGGCGGGACGGCGTCTCCTATACCCTCCTGCCGGAGCCGCCCGTGAACCTGCGGGTGCGGCACAACGGGGGGGGCGGGGTGGTGGCGGCCTGGGATGCCCCCCCCTTTTCCAGCCACGAGGGTCTCTACGGCGACGCGGCGACGGGATACAAGGTGTACCGTTCCACCGACGGCCTGGGGTTCGACAATGGGACGGCCGTGACGGGGACCTCCTACACCGACGCCTCCGTCGCCGCCGGGACCGTCTATTACTATCGCGTCACCGCGACGAACGCCGGAGGCGAGTCCTTCCCCACGGAGACCCTGGCGGTCCGCATCGGGTCGGGGCCGCCGGTGCTCGTCGTCGCCGGGTTCGACCGGATGGACCAGAACCTGGCCCTGGTCACCACCGACCCTCAGACGGGCGGAACCCTCCACCGCGGGGCCGTGGACCGGATGAACTCCTACCGGTACATCCTCCGGCACGCCGCCTCCTTGGCGGCCGCCGGCTACGCTTTCGACTCCGCATCGAACGAGGCCGTGCGAAGCGGGGAGGTTCCGTTGGGCGGCTATTGCGCGGTCGACTGGTTCCTGGGGGAGGAGTCCACCGCCGACGACACCTTCGACGCCGCCGAGCAGGCCCTCGCCCAGGCCTACCTGAACGGGGGCGGGGCCCTGTTCGTTTCCGGGGCCGAGATCGGCTGGGACCTGGACTACTCGGGCGGCGGCGCGGCCTTCTACAACGGCTATCTCAAGGCCGACTACGCCGGCGACGACGCGGGAACCTACGCCGTCACGGCCTCGGCGGGGGGGATCTTTGAGGGACTGGCGGGGTTCGCGTTCGACGACGCCTCGTCGGGGCAATACGATACCAACTACCCGGATCAACTCACCCCCTTAGGCGGCGCCGCCGCCTGCCTGGCCTACAGCGGCGGATTGGGGGGGACGGCCGGCATTCAGTACTCGGGGGCCTTCAAGGTCGTCCACCTGGGCTTTCCCTTCGAGATGATTACCTCCTCCGCCGCGCGCGACGCCGTCATGGACCGGGCGATGGACTATCTCACCGCCGGATGCGCCGCGGACGGGGTGGCTCCGGCGCCCGTGGGGGACACGCTCCGGTGGAACCACGCCCTCGGGCGGTGGGAGTGGAACCCGGTGACCCTCGACCGCCTGGGCGGCCCCGAAACGGTGGCCCACTACCGCGTGCGCCGCTCCACCGACCCAGCCGCGCAGGGCGCCGTCCTGGCCGAGCCGGTCTCCGCGTATTGTGCCGACGCCTCGGTGCCCCCCGCGGGCGCCTGCTGGTTTTACCAGGTGACCGCCGTGGACGCGGCGGGCAACGAGGGGGAGCCCCTGCAATACTCCATCCAGGACAACCCCCAGGCCGTCTTCACCGGGACTTGGAGCACCGGTTGGGTGACCGCCGGCCACTGGGGGGCCGACTACCGCTACATCGCCACGGGCGGGACCGGAGCGAACACCGCGGTTTGGCGTTTCACCTGCCGCGAACCGGGGGACTATACCGTCTCCGTCTATTACCCTTCGGGAGGCAACCGCTCTACCGCCTCCCGGTTCACCGTCGCCCACGCCGGCGGCTCGACCCTCTACACCATCAATCAGCAAGTCGCCGGAGGGACATGGGTCCCCCTGGGAACGACCCACCGGCTGAATGCCGGAGCGACCTACACCGTCACCCTCGACGACGCCGAACCCGCCGGCTTCGTCGTCCTGGCCGACGCGGTGCGTTGGCTGAAATAGCCGGTCCGGGGGGACCTCGCGCCGCCCCTGCGCGCCGAGGCCTTCCATCCCCCGGGCCGGGCCGATTGCGACCGGGACTTGGCCTGCATCGTCCGGGTGGATGGCGGAGGAGGCCCGCAGAAACCACCCGGCGCGGCCGCGGTTCGCGGCGCCGCTGCGCGTCGGCCCCCGCTCCCGCAGCAGCGGCGTCCTCGGCCGGACGGGGACGCTTCTATGGCCAATCGGTGTGGGGCGCCCGGTTGCGGACGATGTAGCTCCAAAACAACTGGCCGTAAGACCAGCGACGGAGGCCGTGCCGCTCGAAGAAGGGGAGGAGCCGGCGCTGGAGCTCCGGCAGGCGATAGCAGGGCACCGAAGGGAAGAGGTGGTGCTCCAGGTGATAGTTCGAGTTCAAATAGACAAAGTCCCAAAACCGCGACCCCGGCACCCAGGTGGTCCAGCCGGCGGGATCGTCCGTCTTGATGGCGTAGTGCTGGCCCAGGCGGTTGAGGGCGAAGGCCGGCGGGAAGAAGACGAAGACGGGGAGGGCATACACCCTCAGCCAGACGCCCCAGCCGCCGAAATAGGCCAGCCCGGCCTGGAGGGCCAGGTGGCCGCCGATGCTTATCCAACGCTCGCGGGCAATCCTCCGGCGCAGGGACGCGTCGTAGGTGGCGGTCTCCCGGGCGGCGGCTCGGAAGTAAATAAAGAAGAGGGCCGGGGTGAAGTAGAGCAGTTTCACCCAGCGGGCGTTGATCTTGGGGGAGAGGTGGTGCCGCTTGGGGTCGAGGGTGTCGGAGCCCAGGTTGGCATGGTGGTCCAGGTGCCAGCGCGTGAACTGGGACGCGGAGATGCCGCTCCAGAAGGCGTAAAGCCATCCCAGGAACCGGTGCGTCCGCGGGTGGGGTGTTGCGAAGATCAACTGGTGCAGCTGCTCGTGCAGGAGAACGGTGAAATTGAAGACGGTCAGCCCCACCATCGCGGCCAGGGGCGCCACGGCGAGGGGGTGGGTGACGAGGGCGAGCGCCGCCCCGCCCCCGAACAGAACGAGGAACTGCCGGGCGGCGAGGGCGAAGTGGCGCCAGGGCGCCTTCCGGTGGAGCCGCTCCACCGCCTCGGGGCCGACCTCGCGCCGGGCCTCCTCGAGGACGGGCAGGGCGGCTTGGGTCCAGGGGAATACCATGGCGCTATTAAAACAGAAATTGGGGTCTCTTTCCATCCCGGCTTCCCGAACCCCCCCTCTTTGCTACAATGGAAGGCGAAAGGAGCCCACCATGGAGCTGAAAGCGATCCCGCTCACCATCCCCGAGGGGTGCAACCTCATCCTGGGGCAGAGCCACTTCATCAAGACCGTCGAGGACCTCTACGAGATCATGGTCACCTCGGTGCCGCAGGCGAAGTTCGGGCTGGCCTTTTCCGAGGCCTCGGGCCCCTGCCTCATCCGCACCGAGGGGAACGATCCCGCCCTCGTCGAGGCCGCCGCGGGGAATCTCCAGGCGCTGGCCTCGGGCCACTGCTTCTGCCTCATCCTCCGGGACGCCTACCCCATCCATGTCCTCAACGCCGTCAAGGCGTGCCAGGAGGTGGCGACGGTCTTCTGCGCCACGGCCAACCCCGTCCATGCCGTCATCGCGTCGCTCCCCCAGGGCAACGGCATCCTCGGCGTGGTGGACGGCGAAGCGCCCAAAGGGGTGGAAACCGATGAGGACAAGAAGAAGCGGAGGGAGTTCCTCCGAATGATTGGATATAAGAAATAGTTGAGAGTTGAGTGACCCGCGCCCTCTCTGAACTGCGGACGCTACACTGAAAGGAATCGAGAGTTATGGAGCATCCGGATAAGCAGAACCAACAGCCTATGACGGCCGCCTCCAGCGTCCGCGTGGGCCTCGGCTACGACAGCCACCGCTTCGACCACGGGCGGAAGCTGATGTTGTGCGGGGTGGAGGTGCCCAACCACCCCGGCCTGGGGGGGCACTCGGACGCCGACTGCGCCCTCCACGCCCTCACCGACGCCCTCCTCGGGGCGGCGGGGATGTCCGACATCGGCGAGCTGTTCCCGCCGACCGACGAGCGCTACCGCGGCGCCGACTCCTCGGGCCTCCTGCGGCGGGCCCTGGAGCGCATCCGGGAGAAGCATCCGGGCTTCCGGGTGGTGAACATCGATCTGGTCATCATCGCCGAGACGCCGCGCCTCGTCCCCCTCAAGCCGGCCATGCGGCGGCGCCTGGCCGAACTGCTGGGGGTGGACGAGGGGGCCGTCTCGCTGAAGGGGAAGACCAACGAGGGGATGGGGTGGGTGGGCGCGGCCGAAGGGATCGCGGCATGGTGCGCGGCGCTGGCGGCGCTCTGACCGTCTTCGGCGCCCACGCGGTGCTGGAGGCGCTCCAGGGGGGACAGAGCGTCCGCGTGGTGTATCTCAAGCGCGGCAAGTTCGACGCCAAGACCGACGCGGTGACGGCGCTGTGCAAGGCCAGAGGCATTCCGGTCCACTGGACGGGGTCCGACTTCTTCCGCAACGAGAACCGCCGCCACTGGATTGCCGCCCAGATCCCTGCCGCCGCGGTGATGGGGGAGGACGACCTCCTCGAACGCGCCGCCGGCGGGCCCCTGCTCCTGCTCCACAAGATCAACGACCCGCGCAACCTGGGGGCCATCCTCCGCACCGCCTGCGGGCTGGGGTTCGCCTGCGTGGGCGTCACCGTCCACGAGAGCGCGCCGCTGTCCGAAACCGTCTATGAAACCAGCGCCGGCGCCGTCGCCCACCTCTCCATCGGCAATATCTCCAACGCCGCCGCGTTCATGCAGAAGGCCAGGGAGGCCGGCTACTGGATCTACGGCGCCACGATGGAGGGCCGGCCGGTGGGGGAAGTCAAGTTCGATGCCAGGACCCTGCTGGTGATGGGGACCGAGGGGAAGGGGCTGTCGGACTATCTAAAAAAGGAGTGCGACTTCCTCGTGGGAATCCCGATGAAGGGGAAGATCGATTCGCTCAACGTCTCCACCGCCGCCGCGATCTTGATGTATGAGGTGGCCAGATCTATATCAAAATGATGAACCCGGGTCGGGAGGGCTGGAACTCGGAACTCGGAGCGGCGGCTCATCTTCGTTGTTCGCTCTCCCCTCGGCCAAGTCCTTCGCCCTCGCCCGCGCCTTCTGTTGCCTGCGCCTCTGCCACACCAGGACCCCCCCGACGAGCAGGGCGGTGGCGAGGAGCGAGGGGCCCCACACCTTGAGGTGGAGGAACAGCCACACCAGGAAGCCGAGGAACCGGACGATCCCCGCCAGAAGGGGACTGCTCTCCTGGATGCGCTCCACCAGTCCGTCGAGGAGGTTGAGCACTCGGCTGGGGTCCTCGGGCTCCTGCAGGGCCGGGGCGGCCGAACGCGGCGCGGGAACGGAAAGGGTCCATCCAGACGCCGCGATGACGGTCAGGGCGAGGAGGACCGCGATGATGCGCCGGTTCAACGGCCCTCCCTAGACGGCGCCGCCGGCGGCCACCATCCCATCGCGGCATAACCGACCCAGTGGCGGAGGTTGGACGGTGCGGTCGGGGGGAGGTCCTTGATTTCCAACTGCCCTAATTCCACGCTGGTGGAATAGGCCAGGAGCTTCCCCTCCGGGACCGGCAACCCCATCTTCTCCGCCAGCCGCCGCGTGAACTCCAGGCCGAACGGGAGGGCGAACCGGCCGCACCAGGGGACGCGGTAGTTCGGCCAGTCCTTCGCGTCCACCAATTCGTAGAGCAGGCCCCTCAGCCGTTCCGGACGGATGGGGCCCTCCAGGTAGGATTCGATGAGCCGCCGGTCGTTGGCCCGGGCCTTCGCCAGCCCGTCGGTCCCGACGCCGTAAGGGGCGTGGTCCTTGCCGCCCCATCCCTGATCGCCGTAGTGGACGGCGTCGTTGGAGAGGAGAATCTGCAGGTCCCGGCCCAGGGCCCAGCCCTCCTTGCGGCAGACGGCGGCGGCCGCCCCGGCGAGCCGTTCCGCGAGCTCCTCCATCCGCTCCCACGGCATGGCGGGGACCAGGATGGGGACGATGGCCGCGGTGGGGTCTGCCGATTGGATCCACGGGACGAGGGCTGCCAGAGAGTGCTCCTCGGCGTGGTGGTCGTTGCTGGTGAGGACGGCGCCGGCAGGGAGGGCCGAGCGCAGCGCCTCCCGCAGGGAGGCGTCCACGGGCAGGGGCCCCAGGGGGCCTCGCCAGGCGGCGAAGCCGTCGAAGATGAGGGCGTCCTGGATGCCCCATCTCCAGGCCCGGTGGGCCACGCCGAAGAGGATCAGGCGCGGCGCCGAGACCCGCCGCATCGCGGGGAGGTAGAGGGGACCGGCAAGGGCGTGGTCGTCATGGGGGGCCAGAAGGGCCGCCGGCGGTCCCGGCGGGACGGTCCCGCGTGGCATGCCCGGGACGGCCCGCTCCGCGGAGGCCTTCACCATGGCCTCCACCTGCGCCGGGGTGAAGGCGTATCCCTCCCCGGCCCGGAACGGCCGTTCGGCGGGGGGCGCGGCTTGAAGCAGAAGGGCGGCGAGCAGCGGGGCGATCACGGGCGTTCCTCCTTCGGGCGGAACCGCTTGCGCAGGACCTTCAACGCGGACGGGACGCCGCGCATCGGCTCCACCTCGGGCCCCTCGGCCATGGGGATGGGAGAGCGGAAGTCGCGCAGGAGGGTGTCCCCCCAGTCGAAGACGGCGAAGCGGACCGGCGCATCGCTCATGGGGCCGGGACCTCCCACACGCCGGGGACGGCCGCCCCGCAGGAGCGGCATTGCCCCGCCTGCACCTCCATCGCTTTGACCTGGAACCCCCGGCGGGCGACGACGACGTGGCCGCACGCGGAGCAGAAGGTGTTCTCCCCCTCGTCACCCCAAACATTGCCGGTGTAGACGAATCGGAGCCCTTCCTCCATCCCGATTGTCCGGGCGCGGGCCAGGGTCCGCTCCGGGGTAGGGGGGCGGTTCGGCATCTTGTAGTCGGGGTGGAACCGGCTGACGTGCCACGGCACCTCCGGCCCCAGCTCCCGAACGACGAACCGGGCGAGGTCCCGCAGCTCGGATTCCGAATCGTTGAGGGTGGGGATGACGAGAGTGGTGACCTCCACCCACACCCCCATTGCCTTCATCCGCTTCGCCGCGTCCAGCACCGGCGCCAGCCGCCCCCCGCAGTGCTCGCGGTAGAACCCCTCGGTGAAGGCCTTGATGTCCACGTTGGCGGCGTTGAGGATCCCGCGGAGTTCCTCCAGCGGCGCGGCCTCGATGAACCCGTTGGTGACGAAGACGTTCCGGAGCCCCGCCTCCTTCGCCAGCCGGCCGCAGTCGAGGGCGTACTCGAAGTAGATGGTCGGTTCGGAGTAGGTGTAGGAAACGGACGCGCACCCCCCCCGCCGCGCTGCCGCCACTACCTCCTCCGGCGCCAGCTCCTCCCCCAGGATCTTCCTCAGTTCGCGCGGCGACTGGGAGAGGGTCCAGTTCTGGCAGAAGGAACAGCGGAAGTTGCATCCGACGGTGGCGATGGAGAAGCTGCGGGAGCCGGGGAGGAAGTGGAAGAGGGGCTTCTTCTCGATGGGGTCCACATGGGTGGCGGCGGCGAGGCCGTACACGAGGGTGTGGAGCTCACCGCCTGCGTTCTTCCGGACCATGCAGGTCCCGGCGTGGCCCTCCCGGATCAGGCACCGGTGCGGGCAGAGGCCGCATCGGACGGCATCGCCTTCGGGGGACCAATGGCGGGCGATCATGGATTACCGCCCTCCCGATTGATCGAATGCGGGAGAGGGCGATTCCCTCTCCCGCCCCGGGAAGTGAATTCCCGGGGTTCCACCCTCTCCCCACAAGGAAGCCAACCCGTCGCGTCCCGCAAGGGAGCGGGGCGCGCCGGCCCGATGATCGGACCGGATCAGGCACCGGTGCGGGCAGAGGCCGCAGCGGACGGCGTCGCCTTCGGCTTCCCAGTGTCGCGCGAGCATGCGGGGACTACCGTGGCCGGTGCGCCCCCCGAAGGAACGCCCAGAACCGCTCCTCGTCCTTCCGGAGGGAATCGATCAGGAGGTCGGGGCCGTAGAGCGCGAGCTCCTCCCGCGGGTGGAAGCCGGAGGCGATGGCCACGCTCCGGTAGCCGTTGGCCTGCGCGCATTTGATGTCCTCGGGGCTGTCGCCGATGACGAAGACCTTGCGGGGGTCGATGCCCAGGCCCCACCACCGCTGGGCCCGCCGCCGCGCGACGGGAGGGAGCTCGGCCCGCACGGCGCCGTCGGAGCCGAAGGCCCCAGTGGGGAAGTAGCGGTTGAGGTCCACGCGGGTGAGCTTGACGCGCGCCCCGCCGGGGATGTTGCCGGTGCAGAGGACGCAGAGGATGTCTTCGTATTCGAGGCACCGGTCCAGGCACTCCCGCACCCCCTCTTTGAGGGTCACCTGGTCGGCGGGGAGGGTCTCGTCCAGGATCGCCTCGTAGTCCTCCAGAACCTGGGGCAGCTTGCGCTCCACCTCCTCCGACGGCACGTCCCCGCCGGCGAGGAGCTCGCGCATGATGTTGGGGTCCAGTTTCCCCGACCAGGAGAAGCCGTCGAGGTCGCCGGCGGTGCCGAAGTGCTTGGTCAGGGCCGCCTCGAAGGCGCGGCGGGCGTAGCCGTGGGAGGTGAGGAGGGTGCCGTCAATGTCGAAGGCCAGGAGGATCGGGTCGAGGTGGTTGTGGCGGAACACGTCGGTGAGGAAGAGTTCGTCCTCCCCGTTTCGAAACCGGGCCTCGAGGCCGAACGACTCCACGGCGAACTCGTCGCCCCCCAGCGCTCTCGCCGGGTGCATGTAGAGGGCGGTCTTGACCGCGTCGAGGAGCTCGGGCTCGCGCGCGAAGAGGGGATCCAGTTCAGGGTGCCAGGTGACGGCCTTGTCCATGGGGGCTCCGTTCGAAGGAATGCGAGGCCTCGCGGCGGTATTCCCGCCCCTCGAGGTAGTGGAAGGCGACGGTGAACCCGGCCCGCTCCACCTCCACCGTCACCAGCCCGGTCCGGCCGCGGTCCTTCTTGCGCCCCCGCACCGTGCAGGCGGTGGGGGCGAAGACTTGGGGCACGGGGCGGGGCAGGGCCGGCCAGGCCTCCTGCAGGTTGAGCACCATCCGATGGTGGTAGTGCCCGGAGAGGACGAGGTCCACCCGGCGCCGGGCGAAGATCTGCACCAGCCGCTCGGCGCCGCGCAGGGTGCGGTCGCGATCGGTGAGGTCCGCGTGCAGGAGGGGGTGGTGGAGGAGGATGACGACGAACTGCTCCGGTCGGGTCCCCTCCAGGGCCCGCTCGAGGCGGACCGCCTGCGCCGCCGTCACCCGCCCCTCGGTGAGGGTGCAGGCGTGGGCGGAGCATAGGCCGAACACCGCCAGCCCGTCGTCGGTGTGCGACGGCTCCGGGTCCGGATGGAAATGGCGCCGCCACGGCCCCAGCGGGTCGAGGAGGCGCTCGTGGAGGCGGTAGAGGGGGATGTCGTGGTTGCCGGGGACCGCCAGGACGGGGGCGCCGAGGCCGTCGAGAGCGCGCCGGGCCGCGGCGAATTCGCGGGGCTTGGCGCGCTGGGTGAGGTCGCCGGAGACGGCGACGAGGTCGGGCCGCAGGTTCCGGAGGAAGGTGTGGAGGGCGTCGGCCGCGCCCGGGGACCACCGGCGCCCCCAGTGCGGGTCGCTCAGGTGGGCCAGGCGGCGGATCACTGCTTCCGGAGTTGTTCGAGGAGGGTGTTCCCTTCGCTCATCAGGTAGCCGGCGGCCGCGCTGGAGATCTTCTCGCCGATCTCCCGGCCCCGATAGACGCCCAGGAAATACCCGATCCCGATGGCGATCCCGACGGCCAGGAAGGGGTTCTCCCGGACGAAGCCGACCACTGCGTCCAGAAGGACTTGCTCAGTCTTTGCTTCGGCGGACAAGGTAGCCCACCAGGAACCCGATGGCGGCGCCGATGAGGACGGCCTTCACCGGGTTGTTCTGGATGTACGACTTGGCGTTCTCCATGGTCTTGCGCCAGTCCCGGCCCTCGAGGCGCTCCTTGAACTCCTCGAACGCCTGGCTGTCGGCGGCCATGGTCTCTTTCTCTTCGATCATGGGGCGGCCTCCTTCGGTTCCATTATAACAGAAGCGCGCGGGGGATCAGGGGGCGCCGAAGCCGCCGATGTCCCCCTTGAACTGGAGGAACGAGCCGATGTTCCTGAGGGTGATGGCGATGCGGTATTCCCGCGTCGGGTTGGTGGAGGAACGGAAGTCCCGGTATTCCAGGGAGGCGGACCAGCACGCCGCCAGATAGGCGAGGACATACTCCTGCTGTTGGGGAAAGTGGCGCTCCAGATCATACGAGACCCCGGCGCTGAGCTGGACGCGGGAGGCGAAATTCAAGGCAGTGATGAGACGGACGAACTCCGCGGGCTGGGCCCCCGTGGACTGGGGGCGGGTGGTCGTGTAGGAGAGGTTGACCCGCTGGCCCGCCCAGGTGAGCGAGGAGAGGAAGGTGAGCGACTCCCACGCGTGGGTGATGTCGTTGATCCCAAGCCGGAGGTCGGTGAAGAAGGCGGGCGCGGGGTTGACCCGGAGGGCCAGGTCGAACGAGCCGCGCGGGGAGGTCAGCGACCGCCCGTCCACCGTGATGCGGGTCAGGGGCTGGTCCTCCTCCAAGCTCATCCGCTGGGCGATCTCGAACAGCACCACCTCCGACGAGCCCCCCTCCGTCTTCATCAGAACCCGGTTGACGAGGGCATAGCGCACCTCGCGTCGGGCCGTGATGGAGTCGTTCTCGTCGGCGACGGGGACGGAGGCGTCCACCAGGCGAGAGTACTCGGTGTACTGCGCGGTGGGCTCGATCAGGTGCTTGAACTTCCGGTCCCCCAGGGTGAAGAGGCGGGAGAAGCGGGGTCCGGCGGCCTGGGCGCCGAGGAAGAGGTAGTGCCTCAGGAAGGGGTCGCCTTCCAGCGCCTGCCTGTCGGCGAGCGTCTTGGTATAGTAGGTCAGCCGGTAGCCGGCCTGGGGGGTGAACGAGAGCCAGGGGAGGGTGGAGAGGGAGTACGCGAAGACCGGGAAGAGGTCGATGCGTCCGTAGGTGCCCCGGTACTCGCCCCCCTTGTCGAGATTGAAGAGGTTGTACCGGGCCTGGGCGGAGAAGGCGAGGGGGGTGCCCCAGAGGTTGAGCGGCCGGAACCGCAATTCGGCCTTGGGGTACTGCTGGATGAGGATCTTGTCGGTGGAGGTGGTGTAGGTCTCCCGCCGGTCCAGTTTCAAGAGGAGCGAGGTGTTGCCCCACCCCCCGGCCGCCGAGACGTGGGAGTAGACCTGGCGGTTGGTGTTGCGGTCGAAGACGTTCTCGAACTCCTTGAAGAAGTCGATGTCGGAGATCGCCTCGAGGTGGGCGGTGAGCGCCATCCCGCCGGGAAGCCCCTTCTGCGCGTGGTCCACGCTCGCCTTCCAGCGTCCCAGGGCGTCGATATCGCGGACATAGTAGCCGGAGGCCTGGCCCGTCACCTCTTCGGCCGGAGCGTACCGGAACCGCGCCCCCCCCCCGAGGGCCCCCTCGGAGAAGAAGTCGGCCAGCAGCGTCAGGTCGTAGGAGTCCCCCAGGGGCTGGAAGTGGGAGAGGCCGAGGTAGAACCCGCGCTTTTGGGAGTGGCCGAAGCGGGGGACGAGGAGGCCGGGGCTTCGCTCCCGTTTGGTGGGCCATACCATATACGGGAGGTAGAAGACGGGAAATCGGTGGACCCGCAGAGAGGTGCCGCCCAGGTAGGCGTACCCCTCGGCCTCCACGGTGGCCCGGTGGATGCCGAACGACCACGAGGGGGACTCCATGTCGCAGGCGGTGAACTCTCCGTCGAAGAGGCGGTAGCGATTCTCGCCGATCTTTTCGAGCCGCTCGCCGGCGAAGAAGTATTCGCTCCGGAAGGCGGCGTTCACCCGGTAGAGGGTGCCGGTCCGGTCGCGCACCGAGTACCGCAGGCGGTCGGCGTGGACGAGGGCGTCCGCCTGCTCCAGGACGACGTTCCCCTGCGCCTCCACCGTTCCGTTGACCATGTCGTAAAAGAGGGAATCGGCCCGGATGGTGACCCCGCCGTAATGCAATTCCACCGCCCCCTGCCCCGACCAGTAGGCGTCCTGCACCCACTCGTGCCGCTCCGCCTTGAGGGAGACGGCGTCCTGGGCCCGGGCGAGGGTCGGCATGAGCAGCGCCAGCAGGAGCCCTACGGCCCCGGCCCGCGTTGAGTGCCGGACCTCGGGGGACGGGTCGGGATGGACGCGGGGGAAGCGGGACGCCGGACGCCGAACGCTGGACGTCATCGGGTCCGCCTCCCGCCTCGGCCTTTCGCTTCCCGCCTCAGCCCTGCCTCACACCCGTTCGACGATCATCGCCGTGGCCTCGCCCCCTCCGATACAGATGGCCGCCAGGCCGCGGGATTTGCCCTTCGCTTGGAGTGCGTTGAGGAGGGTGACGAGGATCCGCGCCCCCGAGGCGCCGATGGGGTGGCCCAGGGCCACGGCCCCGCCGTAGGGGTTGACGACGGCCGGATCCAGCCCCAGCTCGCGGACGAAGGCCATGGCCACCACCGCAAAGGCCTCGTTCACCTCGAAGAGGTCGATGTCGGCCAGCTTCAGGCCCGCCCGGGCCAAAGCCTTCTTCGCGGCCTCGATGGGGGCCGTGGAGAACCACTCGGGCTCCTGGGCGTGGGAGGCCTGCGCCACGACCCGGGCCAGCGGCTTCAGACCCAGGGCCTTCACGGCCGGACCCGAGGCCAGGACCAGGGCGGCGGCGCCGTCGTTGATCTTGGAGGCGTTGGCGGCGGTCACGGTGCCGTCCGCGCCGAAGGCGGGCTTGAGGGAGGCCACCTTGTCGGCCTTGAGACGGAAGGGCTCCTCGTCCTTCTCCACCCGCACGGGGTCGCCCTTCTTCTGAGGTAAGAGGACGGGCGAGACCTCGCGAGCGAAGGAGCCGTCGGCCCACGCCCCGGCGGCGCGCCGGTAGGACTCCAAGGCGAAGGCGTCCTGCTCCTCCCGGGTGAACTTCAGCGTGGAGGCGCACAGGTCCCCGCAGTTACCCATGTGCTTGTTGTGGTAGGGGTCCCACAGGCCGTCATGGATCATCCCGTCGGTCACCTCCCCATGGCCCATCCGGTAGCCGTGGCGGGCGCCGGTCAGGTAGTAGGGGACCAGGGACATGTTCTCCATGCCGCCGGCCGCCACCACCTCGAACTCACCCGACCGGATGTCGTTGGCCGCGAGCATGACGCTCTTCATCCCCGAGCCGCACACCTTGTTCACCGTCACGGCGCCGCAGGCCTTGGGGAGGCCGGCGTAAATGACCGCCTGGCGGGCCGGGGCCTGGCCGATAGCGGCCTGGAGGACGCAGCCCAGATAGGCCTGCTCCACCTTGTCCTTGGGAACGCCCGCCTGCTCCAGGGCGGCGGCGAGGGCGGCGGCCCCGAGACGGGGGGCGCTGGTGGTGGCGAACGCGCCGCCGAACGAACCGATGGGAGTGCGCCGGGCACCGACGATGAAGACTTCGTTCATAAGGCCTCCTTGGGTTGGAAAGACACGCCCCATTGTATAATAAAAAATCAATGAAAATCCTCGCCATCGACTACGGGACGCGCACCGTCGGCCTCGCCGCCGCGGACACGGCCGTTCCCCTGCCGCTGCCCCGCCGCGCCCTCACCGTGCGGAACGACCGGGACGCGGTCGAGCAGGTCCTGCAGGTCCTGCGGGGAGAGCCCTACGGGCTCGTCCTGGTGGGGATCCCCGCGGCGAAGGACCCGGACCACTCCTGGATCGTGAGGAAGGCCCGCGCCTTCGCCGATCGGCTGCGGGAGGCGTCGGGCCTGCCGGTGGAGACGGTGGACGAAACCCTCACCTCGCGCGAGGCCGCGGCCCGCCTGCGTCCGGGCGCCCCGGAGGACGCGGTCGATTCGGGCGCGGCCGCCCTTCTCCTCGAGTCGTGGCTGGCCCGATGCTGATCCGGGCCGCGGCCGCCTCCCTCCTGCTGGCCGCCGCCGCGGCGGTCCCGTGGGTCTATTTCTCCCTCTCCGTGGAAACCCTCCAAGCGGAGCCCGTCGTCGTCGAACTCCCGCGCGGGACTGGGACGATGCAGGCGCTGCGGGCCCTGCGGGAGCGGGGGCTGATCGGGGATCCGTGGGCGGCCCTCCTCTGGCTGAAAGCGGTCCATCCCGGCAAGCCCCTCCAGGCCGGAGAATACGAGTTCGCGGGAACGGTCGCCGCCCCCCGCGTGCTGGATAAATTGGTCCGCGGCGAAGTGCTCCTGCACCGCGTCACCTTCCCCGAGGGGGATACCCTCTTCGAGCACGCCCGCACCCTCGATCGGGCGGGGCTGTGCGCCGCGGCCGACTTCGAGGCCGCCGCGATGGACGCTTCCCCGGTCCGGGGGTTCGCCCCCGAGGCGACGGACCTCGAGGGGTTCCTGTTCCCCGAGACCTACGCCTTCCCCCGGGGGCTGGCGCCGCGCCGAATGGCCGAAGCGATGACGGCCAATTTCGAGAAGCTCTGGCGGGTCCACGAAGACGAGGTCCGGGCGGCGGGGCTGTCGCCCCTGCGCTGGGCCACCTTGGCCTCCATCGTCGAGCGGGAGGCGCGCCTTTCCGGGGAGAAGCCCGTCATCGCCGGGGTGTTCCTCAACCGCCTGCGGCGCGGGATGCCCCTGCAGGCCGATCCCACCGTCCTCTACGCCTTCGAGCGGCGGGGGATGTCGGTGGCGCGGCTGACGCGCCTGGACCTGGCCGTCGATTCCCCCTACAACACCTACCGCCGGTCCGGCCTGCCGCCGGGCCCCATCGGCAACCCCGGGCGCGAGGCCCTCCTCGCGGTCCTGCGCCCCGTCCGTCACGACCTGCTCTACTTCGTCGCCGCCGGGGCGGGCGCCCACGTGTTCGCCGCCACCCTGGAGGAACACAACCGCAATGTGGCCGCCCAACGCCGCCGCCGTTGACTTGGGCCCCGCCCGCCCCTATAATAAGCGGGTATGGAAAAGCTGGGGACTTTCGTTTCGGTCAAGGCGTTGGATTCGACGGGATGGGCCAGCCTCCACCGCGGCTTCTGGGTGGAGGGCAAGACGAAGGAGCGCTGCCTCTTCTACCAAGTGCCCCAAGCGCTGCAGTCCCCCGACCGGTTCCCGCACCACATCGCGGTTCTCGACCTCCTCCATCACGAGATGGCGGACGGCAAGTTCCTGTTCGGCCACAAGTACATTTCCGGTTTTCCGCTGAGTTTGGTGCTGGCGCGGTGCGACCGCGACGGTTTCCCGCTTCCGCTGGACCATGCCCTTCTCATCATGGAGCGGGTCCTCTCCGGGTGGGAGGACTATAAGCTCGGCTTTTCCCACCCCTTTCTCATCTGGATGACCTTCGACGGGGAGGTCAAGTGCTCTCCGCTGCCGGTCGCGAGCGCCTTCCCCCGGTGGAAACCGGCCGACCTTCTCCCCTGGTTCTCCCCCCAGCTGGCAGCCGGGCAGGAATGGGGGCGGACCGACCAAGTGTGGGCCGCGGGCGCCCTGTTCTTCCAACTGCTGACCGGCCAGGTCTTCCCCGGCGGCGCCAGCGAGGACGACCGCGTCGCCGCCATCGTCAAGACGCCGGCCATGGCCGAGGGGCCCGTCCCCAAGGACCTGCAGATGATCCTCCTCAAGGCGCTCGCCTCCAAGCCGGAGGAGCGCTATCCGAGCGTCAAAGACATGCGCGAGGAGTTGGGACAGCTCATCTATTCCGGCGCTTACACCCCCACCACCTTCAACCTCGCCTTCTTCATGCACACCCTCTTTCGGGAGGAGGCGGACGGAGAGGAGAAGACGCTGGCGAAGGAGGACGCCCTCGACCTGGCTCCCCTTCTCGCTCCGCCCCCGAAACCGGCCGCTCCGCCTCCCGCTGCGGCCGCCCCCGTCCCCGCGCGGCCGACGCCGTCCTTCGCCCAGGCCCCGGCCTCCGAGTCGGCGGAGAAGAAGTCGCCCACCCTTTTCCTCGCCCTAGGGGCGGTGGCCGTCCTCGCCGTCGCCGCCGGCCTCTTTTTCCTCCGGGGCGGTCCCGAGCCTCCTGCGGCGCCGGCCGCTTCGCAGGCCGATGCCCAGGCCCTTCAGGAACTGTCCGCCAAACTCCAGGAATCCGAAGCGAGGATGAGGGAAATGGAAGCGGCGGCCGCGAAGAACAAGGAGGAGATGGAAAAGCTTCTGAAGGCCCAAAAGGAGGGGCAGAAGAGCCCCGAAATCGACAAGGCCATCGAGGCGAAAAGGAAGGAGCAGGAGGCCCTCGATGCCAAACTGAAGGAGGCGGAGCAGGCCAAGAAGGCGATTCAGCAGCAGACCCAGTCCGCCGCTCCCGCCTCCGCACCGCCGCCGGCCGCGGCCGGGACGACGACCCCTCCGGCCGGCCTGCCCGCTCCGGCGGGGACCGCTCCTCCGGCGGCCGCCCAACCGGCCCCGGGCGGCGCGCCCCCCCCCGCCGCGGAGCCTGTCATCAAGCCGGAGCCCGCCCCCGCCGAACCCGCCAAGTCGGCCCCCTCGGTGAAGGAAGGGGAGCTGGTCCCCATTGCGGAGGTGGATACCCCGCCCGTCCCCACCAAGAAGGTTCCCCCGGCCTTCCCCCCCATCGCCAAGATGAAGAAGATCACCGGCAAGGTGACGGTCAAGGTCCTCGTCAGCGAGAAGGGGAAGCCGGATCAAGTGGAGGTGGTCTCCATCTCCCCCCCCTCCAACGTCGGCTTCGACAAGGCGGCCCTGGAAGCGGTGCGGCAATGGGATTTCCAGCCCGCCACCAAGGAGGGGGTCAGAGTGAAGTGCTGGTTCCTGATTCCCGTCGCATTTGAATAATTGGACGCGCGTTCAATGGAATAAACGCCGGGAATCCGCTGCCTCCGATTGTGATGCTTGTTGCAAATGGCATAGGTCTTGCACTATAATTTATTGATTTACTCGGGGGAGGCGTGGGGCCGCAGGAGGCCGCCGCCCCGCCCGCGCGACAACAAAACCAAATTCAGGTAGGAGGTAGTATGAAGAAGTTCGCTGCGCTGTTGTGCGTCCTCCTCCTCAGTGGTCTCGGTTGGGCCATTGTGGAGTACGGACAGCTCTCGGTCGTCGTCACCGACGTCCAGAACAATCCGCTCCCGGGAGCCAGCATCACCATCGAGTCCGACGCCCTCATCGGCGGTCCCCGGACCCAGCTCTCCAACGAGAGCGGCGAGTCCCTGTTCATCCAGTTGCGCCCCGGCGACTACACCGTGACGTGCCAGATGGAGGGATTCCAGGTCGTCAAGAACGAGAAAGTCAAGGTGAGTTTGGACCGCACCACCAAGCTCATCGTCAAGCTGCAGACGGCCCAGGAGTTCCAGGAGACCGTCGTCGTCACCGGCGCGGCCCCCGTGGTGGACCCCACCCAGACCAACGTCGGCAGCGTGTTCGATGAGACCTACCTGCAGGAGACCGCCATCGGTTCCGGCGGCCGCTCCTATCAGTCGGTCCTCACCCAGGCCGGCGGCGTCACCGGCTCCGGGAACGTCAACGTCCTCGGCTCCACCGGCGGCGAGAACAACTACCTCATCGACGGCCTCTCCACCACCGACCCCGTCACCGCCACCTTCGGCACCAACTTCAACTTCGACGCCATCCAGGAGATCTCCTTCCAGACCGGCGGCTTCGAGGCCGAGTACGGGCAGGCCACGGGCGGCATCGTCAACGTGGTCACCAAGTCCGGCTCCAACGCCTTCGAGGGCTCCTTCGACATCCGCTACTCCAACGAGACCTTCTACGAGGGCTCCGACAACTATCCCCCGTGGGACCCCTACGATCCCTCCCGCGACGAGACCTGGTTCTACAACCCCGCCGTCTCCCTCGGCGGCCCCATCCTGAAGGACAAGGTCTGGTTCTTCGTCTCCGCCCAGACCGACCAGACCGAGATCACCCCCGCCGGCGTGGATTACTCTTACAAGTGGGACGGCCAGAACTACCTGGCCAAGGTCACCTGGCAGATCAGCCCCAACGACACCCTCATCGGCAAGTGGTCCTCCGATCCCGCCGCGATCCATAACGTGGACGCCAGCATCTGGGTCGCCGAGGAGGCCGCCACCCGCCAGGACCAGGGCGGCGACATCTGGCAGGCCGACTACTCCCGCATCCTCTCCGAGTCGCTCCTCTTCACCGCCAAGCTCGGCGTCAACCAGCAGTACCTGGACGCCTACCCGGAGAGCGGGGACTTGACCTCCCCCCCCTACTACGACCTCTACACCGGCTACACCTACAACAACGCCTTCAACGCCCAGTTCTCCGACCGGGACCGCGTCGAGGGGCTCTTCTCCCTCACCTGGTTCAAGAACAACCTGGCCGGCGACCACACCTTCAAGATGGGCGGCGAATATCACGACGTTAGCTTCGACTACCTCTCCTTCACCCCGGGAGACCGCGCCTACTACACCTACGATTACACCGGCGACGGCGCCCCCGACTCCTACCTGAAGTACGTCTACGAGCCCCAGTTCCCCTACTCCAACGAGGGCATCCAGTGGACGGTCTACCTGCAGGACGAGTGGAAGGTCCTGCCCAACCTGACGTTCAAGCCCGGCGTGCGCTACGACGCCGTCGAGTACACCAACGACGCCGGGGTGAAGATCGCCGACATGGACATGTTCCAGCCCCGCATCGGCATGGCGTGGGACATCTTCAACAACGCCAAGACCGTGGTGCGCGGCTACTACGGCACCTTCATGCACCCCTCCGCCCTCACCCTCCCCGATTTCCTCCGCAGCGAGGGCAGCGGCTACCAGTCCTGGGTCTCCGCCGAGTTCCTGGCCGACTACTTCGGGATGACCCCCGAGGAGGTCTGCGAGTACTTCGGCCCCTGCGACGACGAGGGCTATATCTTCAACAACGAATTCGTGGGCGCCCCCAACCAGACCATTGACGCCCTCAAGCCCACCTACGCCGAGCAGTGGAACATCGGCTTCGAGCAGGAGATCGCCCCCCGCACCGGGGTGGAGCTCACCTACGTCCAGAAGCGCACCAAGGACATCATGGAGGACACCTGCGGCGGCTACGACGAGGACGGCAACTTCATCGACCCCTGGGACTACCTCGACGATCCCGACTCCTACGACTTCTGGTCCCAATGCCAGTTCTTCGTCATGCGCAACAACCCCTACGCCCTCCGGTACTACTACGGCTACATCCTCAAGTTCGAGTCCCGCTACAAGGACTGGTTCCACCTGATGCTGGACTACACTTACAGCAAGGCCTATGAGAGTGTGGGCTACACCCAGAACGCCGGCGCCGACTTCGACCTGCCGATCCACTATGTCAACCGCTACGGCTACGCCGGCGGCGACAACCGGCACTACCTCAAGTTGAACGGCTACTTCTACCTGCCCGCCAACTTCACCCTGGGCTTCAACGCCTTCTACCGCACCGGCCGGCCGCTCACCATCTACACCGACCGCTACGGCGCGGACGGCGACGATGCCGAGGACGACAACAACGACGACTGGTACAGCCCGCCGACCTACGGCACCCTCTTCCTCACCAAGCGCGGCTCCTACGGCCGCCTGCCCTCCGTGTGGTGGGTGGACTTCCAGGCCTCCTGGGCGTTCAACATCACCGAGGGGATCAAGAGCAAGCTCATCCTGTCGGTCAACAACCTGTTCAATCGGGAGGCCGTCCTGGGCCGCTGCACCCGCGTGTGGTCCACCAACCCCGACGAGCCCGGCGCGGGCGACCAGGGCTGCGGCAGCGCCACCACCGCCGACGGCGAGGCCTATCCGGTCAATTTCGGGGACGACATCGCTTGGCAGACCCCCCGCTCTTACGAGGTCGGCCTGCGCATCGAGTTCTGATCCTGCCGCTCCCCCGAAACCCCGCCGCCCCGGCCATGGCCGGGGCGGTTTTTTTTCAGGCAACAGGCAACAGCGGGGCGAAACGGGTTGGCTTCTGCAGCGGCCTCAATTCATTGAGGCCGGCCTCTGGGGGCGGGACGATTCCCCACCCAGGACCCGGCCCGCCCCACGGGCAGGACGCACCGCTCGCATCTCCGGCTAAAATTCGATCCCGCGGCGGGCGAAAAGCCCCCGATCGAAATAGTGCTTCACCTTGGTCATCTCGGTGACCAGGTCGGCCCGCTCCATCACCTCGGGCTTCGCGTAGCGCCCCGTCATGAGCAGCTCGAAGGAGGGGTCGGCGGCATGGGCGTCCACGATGGCCATCACCTCCTCCATCGTGACGAGGCCGATGTGGAGGGCGACGTTGATCTCGTCGAGGATGACCACCTGGTGGCGCTTCTCCGCGATCACCCTCCGAACGATGCCCAAGGCCCGCTCGGCCTCGGCCCGGTCCTCGGGGAGGACCCCGAAACGGAACTTGCCGTCCTTTTGGATGCGCTCGCACCCCGTCGGGAACAGGTCGATATTGGGGATGATGCGGAGGGAGTGGCGCTCCGCGTAGTGCTCCTGGTTCGTGTAGCCCTTGTCAAACTGGATGAACGCCACCTTGAACCCCGCCCCTGCGGCGCGGAGGGCCAGCCCCATGGAGGCCGTGGTCTTCCCCTTTCCCTCGCCGGTGTAGATCTGGAATTTTCCGTTCATGCAGGCGCCTCCTCGAAGGTCCAATAGCGGTATAACGCCCGAGCCAGGGCTTCGCATTCCTGGAGGGGGCGGTCGCCGAGCCGGCGGGCGGCGGCCTGGCGGGCCCGTTCCAGGACGGGACGGTCCCGGAACAGGTCGGCGGCCCGGAAGCGGGGGAGGCCCCACTGCCGCAGGCCCAGCAGGTCGCCGGGGCCGCGGAGGGCCCAGTCCTCCTCGGCCAGGGCGAAGCCGTCGTGGATCCTCTCGAACATCCGAAGCCGATGGAGCGATTCCTCGGAGGCCTCGGCCCCGTGGAGGAGGATACAGTACGACGGGTGCGACGAGCGTCCCACGCGCCCGCGCAGCTGGTGGAGCTGGGCCAGTCCGAACCGCTCCGCGCTCTCGACGAGCATGACCGTGGCGTTGGGGACGTCCACCCCCACCTCGACGACGGTGGTGGCCACGAGGGTGCCGATCCCCCCGGCGGCGAAGCGGCGCATCACCGCCTCCTTGTCCCGGTAGGGGAGCCGTCCGTGCAGCATGGCCACGGGGACCGAGGGCAGGGCGGCCGCCACGGCGTCGTAGTGGGCCTTCAGCGCGCGGGCATCGAAATTCTCCGATTCCTCGATCAGGGGATAGACGAGAAAGGCCTGGCGTCCGGCGGCGGCCTCCTTCCGGATGAAGGCCAGCGCCTCGGAGCGCTTGGCCTCGGGGCGCAAGAGGGTCTTCACCTTCGTCCGTCCCGGGGGCATCTGCGTGATGGCGGTGACGTCCAGGTCGCCGTAGAGGGTGAGCGTCAGGGTCCGCGGGATGGGAGTGGCGGTCATGACCAGATAGTGGGGGCTGTCGCCCTTGGACCGCAGGCGCAGGCGCTGGCGGACGCCGAAGCGGTGCTCCTCGTCCACCACGGCCAGCCCCAGGGAGCGGAAAACCACCGGGTCCTCCAGCAGGGCGTGGGTCCCCACCGTGAGGTGGACGCTCCCGTCGGCCAGCCCGGCGAGGACGGCCCGGCGCTCCGCCGCCGGGGTGCCGGAGGTGAGGAGGCGCACGGTGTAGCCCGATCGGGCGAAGAGGGCGGCGAGGCGGGCGTAGTGCTGCTCCGCCAGGACCGCCGTGGGGGTCATGAACGCGGCCTGGTGGCCGTTCTCCACGGCCGCCACCGCCGCGACGGCCGCCACGATGGTTTTGCCGCATCCCACGTCGCCGTGGAGGAGGCGCCGCATCGGGCGGCCCGAGGCCATGTCGTGGACGATGTCGCGCACCGCCTCCTTCTGCCCCTCCGTCAGCTTGAACGGCAGGAGCTCCCGCACCCGCGTGCGAACGGCGTCGGTGAGGTCGATGCGCGGCCCCGCCGAGGCCAGGTCGCGCTTCCGGCGGGCCAGGAGGAGGGCCAGCTCGTAGGTGAAGAGCTCGTCGAAGATGAGGCGTTGCCGCCCGGCCTCGTGGGCCTCCAGCGCCTCGGGGCGGTGGAGGTCCCGCAGGGCCTTCTCCAGCGGCGGGAGCCCCTCGGCGGCCGCCAGGTCGGCGGGGAGGGGGTCCGGCAGGGGGGAGGGACACCGGTCCAGCACCTGCCCGATGAGGAGGCCCAGTTGGCGGGAGTTGAGCCCGCCTTTAGAGGGGTAGACCGGCACCACGCGCCCCGTCTCTCCCTTGGGGGCCGCCGCCAGCTCCCACCGGGGGTTGTCCAGCGACCACTCCCGGCGGGCCGTCAACTTCCCGTAGAGGAACAGGGTCATCCCCTCCTGGAAGACATCCAGCAGCCACCGCTGGTTGAAGAAGGTGACGGGGATGAATCCGCTTTCGTCGGCCACCAGCAGCTTCAGGATGAACAGGTTCCGCCGGCGCGCCTGGCGCCAGTCGAGGGCGGTGATCCGACCCCGGACGGCGTAGCTCCGTCCCGGCTCCCGCAGGGAGGCGATGGGGACCACCTCGCGGCGGTCCTCGTAGCGGAAAGGGAGGTGGCTGAGGAGGTCCCATCCCGTGGCGAAGCCGTCCGCGGCCAGCGCCTCGGCGCGCTTCGGCCCCACGCCCTTGAGGTAGCGGAGGGGGAGGAAGGGGCCCGAGGCCGTCATCTCGGGGTGCTCAGTGGGTGACGGAGAACTGGGTGCGGACCAGGCCGAATTGGATTTCGTCGCCCGGGTGGACGGCGTAAAACTCGCCCTTTTGGAGCTTTTCGCCGTTGAGGAAGGTGCCATTGGTGGTGCCGATGTCCTCCTGCAGGAACACCTGGTCGCCGCGGACGATGAACTTGGCATGGCGACGGGAAATGGATCGGGCGGTGTCGTGGGGGGAGAGGTCGATGTCGGGATAGATCTCGGTGACCGGGTCCTTGCGGCCGACGAGGGTGGTACCTTCCTTCTTGATGGGGAACACCACGTCGGTGTCCACGACGGCCAGGCGGTAGGGGGAGAGGACTTTGGGGAGCTCCTGGGCGATCAGCTCTTGGGGCTTTTCCACCTGGACCGTCTTGCCCGCCACCTGGTTCAACAGGTCGGTGGTTTCGCGCAGCTTGTTGGAAAGCTTGCGGAGCATCCGCACGGCGATCTCCAGGTTCTGGTGGAGCATCTGGTCGAAGGTGGCCTCGTTGATGGCCAGACACTCGCAGTCCTCCACCGCCACGGCCGTGGCCGAGCGGGGGAGCCCCTCGAGGATGGACATCTCTCCGAAGAAGTCCCCCTTCTCCAGGGTGGAGAGGGTGCGCACCTCGGAGCCGAACCGCTTTCGGATCTCCACGCGGCCCTTCTGAATGATGTACATCTCGGTGCCCAGGTCCCCGTCGTTGAAGATGGTCTCCCCCTGCTTGAAGGAGACGACCAGATTGTCCAGCGGCGCCCGGTCCTTCCCGGTGACGACCTTCACGGCCCTAGGATACCAAATTCAAGGGGGGGGCGCAATGCGGCCGGCCCCGGGGGCTCAGTTGCAGACCGGATCCGGGTTGACCGTCTGGCAGTGGACCGTGGGGGTGGGCCGGGAGAAGCCGTGCCCTCCCTCGTTGGGGCCGACCACCGGGACGATGTTGTAGTAGGCATCGCCCGGTTCGGTGCGGCTGGTGTTGAGGGCGTCCACCCCGCAATGGAGGGGCGAGGGGTTGTATCCCTCCACGGCCAGTTGGGAAAGGGTGCCTTGATACACCGCGTACTTCTGCCCCGGCTGGGTGTCGTTGTTGCACGGCGTCCCCCACGAGAGGAGGACGTCGTTGCCACCGGGGGTCCGGGTGCCAAATGCGCGGATTGCCCAGTTTCGCGAAGTGTCTTTCGTCAGGGAAGATGCCGCCGGATTGCCGGCTATGCTCGTGCACGTCCGGTAGGAGCGACTTTGGTTGGCTGAAGTATCTGCGTCTCCGATGTAATTAACCGGAGAATCCGTAACTTGATCGTAGATGCCAACATAGAACTCCCCTGCAGGGATAGTCTGCGGAGTGGTGAGGGTATAGGAGTTCCAGCTTGAATACGAAACCACTTGGATTGTGGCGTCCTGGCTGTAAAGGAGCGTGGCGTCGGTCCGATCGTCGTTTGCCGTAGGATCGTAATAGACCAGTATCCGGATGGCCCGCCCCGTTGCCACCGTTGCTCCGCTGCCTGCATCACCGTTGCCTATGATGACGTCCACTCGACTCAGAGTGAAGGGATAGGCCGTTGGTGTAAAGCGATTTACCCAAACCAGCTTCGATGTTGTTCCACATCCATAGATGCTTTCTACTGAACCGTCGTCTATGAAAAAACTGGTCGCGATGGGCGCGGTCTGCTTGGTCACCTTCAGTCCGTTGGAGGCCCAATAGGCGGCATTGCCCCCGATCGTCCCCGGCTTCCCGGCCTCCAGGACGCACGCGCCGTTGACGGCGCCGGTCCGGATGATGGGGGAGACATAGGTGCCGAACACCAGATCCTTTCCGGCCGGCTGGAGGTGGCAGTAGCTCATGATGGTGCCCCGCACGTTGGTCGCCGGGCCGGGACAACAGCCGCTCTCGGAGGCGTAGCAGCAATCCAGACAGTTGCCGGCGTCCTGGTAGCAGTGGGTGTGCTTGGAGCCGAAGTTGTGGCCCAGCTCGTGAGCGAAGCAGTCGGCGTCCCAGGTGTAGGCGGTGGTGGGGTAGGTGTAGGAGCCATGGATGCCGTTGATCCCGAACGCCCAGCTGTTGTCGCACAAGAGGCCCCCATCCCGGCGGTAGGCGATGCCGCCGCCGAGCGGTTTCTTGGAGAGGAGGTGGGCCGAGGCCCGCGTCAGGCCCCCCTTGTAGGTGGTGTAGTAGGTTTTGATGTCCGTCAGGAGCTCGGAGGTCGTGGTGTGGGTATACGGGTAGGGGGCGGCCGTGGACGTCCAGACCGTGAGCTCCTTGATGGCGACGATGGTGTTGGCGTCCCGCTCGTAAAAGACCGAGACGGCGGCGGTGAGGGCCGCAGCGTAGCTGGAGGCGTTGGAAACGGACCCGAAATAGGTGTAGGCCTCGTAGTCCATGTCGATGGCCAGCTCGGCCCTCAGGGTTCCCGAGCTGGGGACGCGCGCGTTCGCGGTCGGGTCGTGCAACGGGGGAGGGAGTTCCGTCTGCGCCTGTTTCAGGTCGTTGTCGCAGTCCCGGTAGTTTCCGCGGAACTGAGTGGGGTCGAAGCGGGTGACCGCGGCCAGGAGGTTCCCCGCCTGATCCACGGTGCTGCCGTAGATGTAGCGCCAGCCGTCGACGTCCACGAACCCCGAAAACCCGCCCTTCCAAAAAACGAACATCGCCAAGCTTTCGGACCGGTGCGGGATGGCGCCCTTGAAGTAGCGCCGGTCCTCCGAAATGGGGTGGTCCTCCGGCCCCTGCCCGGTCATGGCGACGATCCGCCCCCCCGGGGCGAACGGGGAGAACTGGACCAGGTCCACCTCTACCGTCCGGCCGTCGGAGAGAGGGAGGCCCGTCATGAGGAAGGCCCCCCGCGCGAGGGCCCCTTCGATGGCGGCAGGGTCCAGGGTGGCAGTCAGTTCTTCGCCGAATTGCGCAAGATCAGCCGGACGGAACGACTCGGTCCCGAGTCGGAAGGGGCTGTCCAGCGGGTAGATCAATCCTGCAGGGAGTAGGGCCGCAACGATGAGGGCAAGGGCGAAAGGACGCATACGCACCTCCTCATTATGGATACTATAACCCAAAGGTTGGATGCGTTCATCCCCCCGTGGAGCGGGGGCGGCGCTCAGGCCTGCGGCGCGTCCTCCGGCCCTTCGGCCGCCGCCAGAGGAATCTCCGGCGGCAGCGGGCGCTGGAGGTGCCGCCATAGCGAGACGCAGCCCCCGAACAGCGCCAGGAGGGTACCCAGCCAGACCAGGTTGATGAGCGGGATGTGCATGGCCTCGACCACCGCCGTGGCGGCCTTGCCTGCATTCTCGATCCCCAGGACTTCCAAGCGAACCGTCTTGCTGTCGGCGTTGATCCCCAGGATGCGGAACCCCAGATTCTCGGGCTCGGGGAGGCGGGCCTCCTTCGGCTGGGCCTGCGCGCCGCCCATCGACACCGAGGGGCCCAGGGTCCAGGTCTGCGCTCCCTTCGTCACCGTCAGCGCGGTCCCCAGCTCTATCGGACCGCCGCCCATGCCGTGCTGGCCGCCCCCGAACTGGAAGCCGGTGAAGGTAACGCGGTACTCCCCCACCGCCTTGGTTTCGCCCTTGACCAGGGACAACTCGCCGCCGCCCTGCGGGGGCAGGTACTGCTCGGCCGCGAGGTAGAGGTCCGCGAAGAGCCCCCGCTGGATGTCGGGGTTGGCCACCAGCTGGCCGCTCTGGGGGTTCTGCCACAGCTTGGGCCGCGCCACGCGGGGGGCGCCCTCCCGGGCCTCGGCGATCTGGAAGTAGCTCTTGCCGTCGGGGCTGTCCTTGAACCCCTCGAAGGTGAGCTGCCGCCCGGCCCATTCCACGGCCGTCCCCTGGGGGAGGTTCAGTTTCTCGGTGGCGTCGTAGCCGGTGGAGAAGATGGCGCCGACGATGAACATCGCCAGCCCGGCGTGGATGAAGCCGATTTCCATCTTCTTGATCCACAGCCATTGCGCGGCGAAGGCGAAGGTGCAGAGGGCGATGAAGAGGAGGTGGAGGGGGTGACGGACGCCCCACGCGGCCGATGCCGCGGTGGCGAGAAGGGCCGCGCCCCCGAACCCGTAGAGGATGGAGCGCTTGGCCCGCGCATAGAAGAGGGGGCAGACGGCCATGACGGCCATGATGAGGAGGTAGACGGGGATGGCGGTGATGACGTAGAAGTCGTTCCCCACCTTGGAGGGCTCGCCCCAGAGCTTGGTAAGGATGGGCGAGGAGGTGCCCAGGGTGACGAAGAGCCCCGACGCCAGCAGGAGGAACGCCGTGAAGGCAAGGAAGGGCTGCGGCCCCCAGAACCCGCGGATCCTCTCCCCGGCCGGGAAGTCGCGGCGGTAGGCGGCGAACACCGCGGCGCCCAGGAGGAGGAAGAAGCCCAGGATCACCACCAGCAGGCCGGTGATGCCCAGGTCCACGAAGGAGTGGACGGAGAAGTCCTGCAGGACGCCCGAGCGGGTGAGGAAGGTGCCGTAGAGGATGAAGACGAAGGAGAAGACCGCCAGGAAGTAGTTGGTCCGGTGGAAGGCGTTGAAGCGCCGCTGGAGGACCATGCCGTGGAGCAGGGCGCTCATGATGAGCCACGGGATGAAGGAGGCGTTTTCCACGGGGTCCCAGCCCCAGAAGCCGCCCCACCCCAGGGTCTCGTAGGCCCAGAAGCCGCCCAGCATGATGCCGGCTCCGAGGGAGAGCCAGGCGAAGACCACCCACGGGTAGGCGGTGGCCACGAACTTCCCGAACTCCCGCCGCACGGCGAGCGCCAGGACGAAGGCGAAGGGGATGCCGAAGGCGGCGTAGCCGACGAACATGGCCGGCGGGTGGATGGCCATCCAGGGGTTCTGCAGGAGGGGGTTCATCCCCTTGCCGTCGGCGGGGACCTGCTCCAGGAGGCGGAAGGGGGTCTGCTTGATGAGGAGGAGCAGGAGGGCGACGATGGGGAGATTGTAGAAGAACATCACCAGGGGCTCCATCGCCTGGAGGCGGGGGAGGAGGAAGAGCCCCAGGATGAGGGCGCACCAGGTCCAGAGGAGGAACGAGCCCTCCTGCCCGGCCCACAGCGCCGAGAGGGTGTAGAGGGGGGAGAGGTCGCGCGAGGAGTAGGCCGCCACGTAGGAGAGGCGGAAATCGCGCGTGAACAGGTGGTACAGCAGGAACAGCATCGAGAGCGAGATGAAGAGGGTGCTCCCCCAGTAGGCGTACCGGGCGGCGGGGTAATCGCGCTTCTTCCAAAGGGCCAGGATGTAGAACACGGTGCTGGCGGCCGCCAGCACCGTGGCGAGGTGGATGGTCCAGCCGGAGATGGTCATTGCTCCCCTCCGTCCGACCCCATTGAAAGCGGGAGAGGGCGGCTCCCTCTCCCGCCAGCCGGAGTGAATCCGGCTGGTACCACCCTCACCCCGGTCGGAATCCAACCCGGCGCGGAATAAATCCTCCGCGCCGTCCAAGATCTATCAGACATACTTAATAGGTCCTTTCGGTCTTCATCCCCTGGTACTTGCTGGGGCACTTCACGAGGAGTTGGCGGGCGTGAAAGGTCTTGCCGTCCCACGACCCGATGGCGACGATGGAGGTGGCCTCCTCGAAGTTGGAGGGCTTCACGCCGGAATAGTCCACCGGCATGGTGGCGGTGCCGTCCTTCTCCCGGAGGACGAACCGCAGGGTCCGATCGGCCTCGGAATAGACGCTGGTGTCCGGGACCAGGGTGCCGGCCACCTGGACGGTGGCGGGCGAGCGCATCGCCTGCTCAAACGGGACGTAGGGGGTGAGCGTCTTGCGGAAAGACCAGACGCCTAAGGCGGCGAAGACGACCAGGCCGGCGGCGGCGAAAAGGGCGGTGCGCTTCATTCGCGCTCCAGCTTCCGCACCTTGGCGTCGAGGCGCAGGAAATAGAGGAACAGGCCTCCCCAGATCAGGGCGTTGACGAGGGCGAGGGCGGTGAGGTCGCTCATATGTGCTCTCCTTTGACCAGCCGGAGGCGCTCCAGGCGGCACTCCAGCCGGTACATCATGAGAAAGAAGGCGGTGAAGCCGGCGAGGGAGGCCAGGAAGGTGGCGAGGATGCGGCCCCCCATCTCGATCTTCCCCTGGGCGTTGATGAAGGTGTCGGGATGGAGAGAGAAATAGAGCCGGGGGATGATGAAAACGAAGAAGGGCATGGTAATAAAGGCGAAGAGGGCGTAGACGGCCGAGAGGTGCCCGCGCCGCAGAGGGTCGTCCACCGAGGAGCGGAGGACCAGGTAGGCCGCATAGATGAACAGGAGGACGGTGATGGAGATCTGGCGTGGGTCCCAATTCCAGTAGGCGCCCCACATGACCTTGGCGAAGATGGCGCCGGAGACGGTAGCCAGGACGGTGAAGAGGAGCCCCTGCCGGACGGCCACGGCGGCCTTCAGGTCGTGCTCCAGGTCCCGGCTCCGGAGGAACCGGACCGACCAGTAGCCCGAGATGAGGAAGGCCAGGGAGGCCACCCAGGCGGCCGGGACGTGGAAGAAGACGATGCGGCTGGACTCTCCGATGAATCCGGAAGCGGGAGGCGACCAGACGAACGCGGCCACGACGACGGCCAGGAGCCAGAGGAAGACGATCGGTTTCATGCCCTCCACACTTTCTCGAACAGGATGAGCCCCGCGAAGAACGTGATCCCCGCGTAGCTGACCAGGATCCCCAGCGCCTGCCCCAGGAAGGAGAGGTCCGGCCAGGCGGCGGACTTGGCCAGGGCGTCCGCGGTCGCCAGCAGGAGAGGCAGGAGGATGGGGAACGCCAGGATGGGGAAGAGCGCCCCCTTGTTTCCCGCCTTGGAGATGATGGCGGCGATCAGCGTCGAGGCGACCGTCAACCCCAGCATCCCCAGGGCGGTGATGCCATAGAAAGAACAGCGGTGGACGGGATGTAATTCCATCAGAATGGAGAACAGGGGCACCACCACGGCGGTCACGCCGGCCATCATGAGGAGGTTGAGGAGCAGTTTGCCCAGGAAGACCCCCTGCGGATCCGCGGCCAAGCGCAGGGTGTCGGCGGTGCGGGCCTCCTCCTCCTTGACGAACACCCGCGCCAGGCCGGTCATGGAGGCGAAGAAGAGGATGATCATGAGGAGGGCCGAGAGGATGGCCGGCTTCTCCGCCGGGGGGATGCGGTAGGGGCCGATGGCGTAAGAGACCAGGGCCAGGGTGATGACGGCGAAGAGGACGATGGAGTGGACCGCCACCTTCGTCCGGAGCTCCGAGCGGAGGTCCTTGGCAAAGACGGCGGCGGCCTCAGATCGCCAGGGTGAATTCGCGCGTGGCATATCCGAACTCCCGAGGGTCGTTGGTGGCCAGGAGCACCGGCCCCCGGGCCGCCTGCTCCGCGATCAGGCCGGCCAGGAACTCCATTCCCCGCCCGTCCAGGTTGGAGCCGGGTTCGTCGAGGAGGAGGAAGTCGGGGGCGTGGACCACCCCGGCCAGCAGCTTCAGCTTCTGCCGCATCCCGGAGGAGAGGGACTTGGCGGGCTTGTGGCGGTGGGGATGGAGGTCCGCCCGTTCCAACAGCTCTTCCGCCCGGCCCGCGCGATCCTCTCCCGTGCGCAGGCGCCCGAAGAAGAGGAGGTTTTCCAGCGCCGTCAGTTCGTCGTAGAGGTTCTGCTCCACCGCGCACATCCCCAGGCGGGCGCGCAGGGCGGTCCGGGGGAGCTCGCAGTCCCCCTCGAGGAAGCGGACCCGCCCCCGCGGGCAGTGGAGGAGCCCGGCGACGAGCCGCAGGAGGGTGGACTTGCCCGAGCCGTTGGGGCCGCGGATGAGGAGCACCTCTCCCGTGGAGGCCTCGAACCGGACATCCTGCAGGAGGGGGTGCCTTCCGTAGGCGTAAGCGACGCCTTCGACCGCAATCCTATTCAATCTGCTTGAGCTGCTGTTCCGCGTCCAGGTGGGCGGGGTTCAGTTCCAGGGCGCGCTGGAAGGCCTTGGCCGCCCGCCCCTTGAGGCGGGCCTGGAGGTACACCAGGCCGAGCGTATAGTGGGCGTCGGCGTCGTTCGGCTCCATCTCCATGCTCTTCTTAAGGGCAATCTCGGCCTCCTTGATCCGGTCGGGATCCTTCAGGAGGCACTGGGCGAGGAGGAGATAGGTCTTTGCGTCGGCCTGCTTGAGGTACACCACCTCGTTGAGCTTCTGGATGGCGGCTCCGTACTGCTTCTGCTGGATCGCGGTCCGCGCCTCGGCCGTGAGCGCGCGGGACTTCTCGCGGACATCCACCGTCAGGGACTTCCCTTCCTGGAGGCGCCGGTTGTACTTGGCCTTCTCCTCGGGGTTGGTGAGAACTTGGTAGGCCTCGTTGATGGTGGCGAAGAGATCCTCGAGCACCCGGGCGTGGCGGGCGTAGTCGGGGTAGCGCGAGAACTTGTCGGGGTGGAACTTCTTGGCCAGGTCGAAATAGGCGGTGCGGATCTGGTCGGGCGTGGCCTCCTCCCTCACCCCCAGCACCTGGTAGAGGGTGAGCTTGGAGAGCCCGCGGGCCAGCTGCACCGCCTCGTCGAAGGGGGTGGTCCGTTTCACGGCCTTCGCCACCCGGAGCGCTCTGGCGGAGATCAGGAGGAAGACGTCCTTTTCCTTGTCGAAGAGGGTGCCGGGGGCCACGGAGAAGAGCGTGCGCAGGGCGATGGGGGCCGTCGCCTGCTGAAGGAGGAAGAACTGGCTGGGGGTGAGGGCGAGGGCCGTGAAGGATTCCGGACGCCCGGCGGCCTGCACCTCCGTCTCGGGGTGGACGCACATCGGGACCTCGCCCGGCCAGCGGGTGAGGTTGCGCAGGAAGGCCGAAACCAGCTCGATGCGCTGGAGGGGGAGGGGCTCCCAGGGGCCCGGGGGGAGGGGAAAAGCGTGCTTGAGTTCCACCGCCATGCCGGGGGAGGCCATCTTCTTGAGCATCAGCTCCGCCTGCTCGCGCAGGGCGGTGCGCACGCGGTCGTGGCCGAGGGCCGGGACCTTCTCCAGGGCTGGTCCTCGGGGGAGGCCGACCTCCTTCTGCGCCTCCACGCCCTGCTTCTGGACCAGGATCTGCCCCAGGGCCAGCGGCGATTCCGAGTTCTTGAAGTAGACCAAGTGGCCGTCCCGGAAGAAAAAGACGTATTCGTGTCCCCCCTTGCGCATCCCCAGCAGGCCGGAGGGGAGGGTCAGGAGGTCGGTAAAGAAGGTTTCGAAGTCGAAGGGGGAAGTGGCGGCCCGGCGGGTGGCGGCGTCCAGGAAGACCTTGCCCGCCTCCCACCGCTGGCCGTCCAGGGGCCCCTCCGGGTTCAGACCGTGCGTGGCATAGACCGGTCGGCGGTCCTCGGCGCCGGTGTGGACGAAGAGGGGCTGCTGGGGCAGGAACTTGAGGATCTGCTGGAGCTCCTCCGCGGTCAGGCTGGCAAAATCGGACACGATGACGTCGGGCGTGGCCCCCCCCAGCCCCTCGATCGGACGGAGGTCCAAGTAGGGGGCCAGGAGGGGGGCTGCCTTTTGCGCGGAGGAGTGCACCACACCCAGAAATTTCATGAACTTACTATTTTATAAGATTCCGGCCTTCCGGAGCAAGGGGTTCCACGCGGAGACCCTACTACTCCCGCTGCCGGGCCAGGAACTCCCGCAGGAGGGCCTCCCCGCGCCCCTTCAGGCCGGTGAAGGCCGCCCCCATGCCGTCGCGCCCCTCCCGCTCGGGGTCGGCGTGGCGGACGATCAGGCCGGTGCCGGTCACCGGCTCCTTCGTCCCGGGGAGGGCCAGTTCGAACACGAACTCGCTGCCCACCGGGATCTTGCGGTTGAGCTCCAGGAACATCCCCGAAACGCTGAGGTTGGCGGTCTGGCACACCAGGGCGGTCATCTGGTGGATGAGCCGCGCCTGGAGGCGGACCATGACGCGCGTCTCCACCCGGGGGGCCACCTCCGTCTGGCGGGCCACCGCCGCCTCCAGCTCCTCGGGCGGGGCCTCGTCGGAGAGGAGGACATTGAGCCCCTTGCCCAGATAGGGCTGGAACTTCCCCCGGTGAGCCGGCGGGGAGAGGACCATGATGACGGACCGCGAGGTGGGGCGCCCCTCGGCCCGAAGCATCGGGAGGAGCTTGCCGAACTCCATCGATCCGTCGGGCAAGTGGAGGATGATCATCCGGTAAAGCTCCATCTCCAGCCGGTGGAAAAACTCCGGCGGGCGGTTGGCCAGGGTGCAGACGAAGGGTGGGCGGGCAAGGACGCCCTGGCGGACCCGGAGAAAGCGGTCGGGGAACCGGTAGAGGAGGATCCGATAAGCGTTCATGGCAGCCCTCATTGTAATACGATTGGTCGGTTCTTTGTTCGTCGAGCTTCTTCCGGGGTCAACGCTGTTCCCCGGTTCCCGGCTCGTCGGTCATCTCCAGGGCGGCAGCCCGCTCGCGGAGGATTCCCGTCGCCGCGTAAAGGGGCCGGACCTGCGCGCGGAAGGGGGCAGGTAGGCCTGGAACGCCAGCCCGGCGGCCAGACAGGCCGTCCCGCCCCAAAGGACCGCGCCGGTGGCGCCCAGGGGGCCGGCCAACGCCCCGGCCAAAATTTCCCCAAGGCAGTCCTCCCATGCAGGAGAGGGTGCACAAACGCATCGCGCGGCCCCGCTTGCCCTCCTCGGCCAGGGTGTGCAGGAGGGTGTTGCGGGAGGTCCTCGGCACCAGCATGCCAAGCAGAAAGGAGGAGTCCGTGAGGCGGTAGACCCGCCAGGCCAGGGCCACCTGCTGCATCCAGGAGCCCCCGAGGGAGACGCCCTGGCCGACGAAAAACAGGCGGTAGTTGCGGCGCTTGAGGGCCCGGAGGATGAGCTGGAGACGGCCGGAGGAGGGCATCGGCGGATTATACAACGCCAACTCGGGTGGGTGGAGCGGTGTATAATCCACCGGACGGGGACCAAGCCCCGTCCGATTGCGTCATGACCGACGGAGGAACGACCGCATGAGGAAGTTCACGATCGCCTGCGGGCTGGTGTTGATCGCGCTGGGCGCGGCCGCCCAGACCAAACCGGACTTTTCCGGGATCTGGATCCTGAACAAGGCCCGGTGCACCTTCGAGTATCCCCCATTCAAGGCAATCGAGAAGGGCGTGGCGACCATCGAGCACCGGGAGCCCCTCTTCAAGTTCCATCGCATCTACACCCTGGGGGGAGAGGACGACCCCCAGTCCTGGGAGCACCGCACGGACGGCACGGAGACCGAGGGACAGGAGGGGAGGTGGAAGGCCACCTTCTCCATGCGCTGGGAGGGCGACGTTCTGGTTCGCACCATTCGCATTCAAACATCCAGGGGGGAGGCCCTCAACACCTTCCGGTTCTCCCTGCTGGAGGAGGGCGCGGTGCTGAGGATCGAGGAGCTCTACAAGGGCCCCCTGCGGACGTTCCACAGCACCTGGGTCTTCGACCGACAGCGCCCCGTTCCCTCACCCTGAAAGGTCCGGCCCTGGCGGGCGATCCGGCTCAAGCGCGTTCGGGCCGGACGATTTCCAGGCAATTCGCGGCCGCGGGGTCGGCGGAGGAGGGCCACCAGCGCCTCGGCGCTCCGGGTCGTCATTCCTTCCCCCCTCTCCCGCCCCTTCCGGCCAGCAGGATGGGCAGGCCGAAGAGGGCGGCGATCAGGGCAAGGAAGACGGCCATGTTGCGCCCCTCCTGCCGGGCGGGGGTGTCGAAAAGGAAGAGGGCGCACAGGACGAGCCCGCCGGCGGCCAGGGTGAGCAGACAGCCGCAGGCGCTGATCCCTTTCGTGAACAATTCGATCAGGGCCGTGAACATCGGTTTACATTATAACGATGCTCAGGGGAAGAGGGGGACGACCTACTCTCTGCAAGCTTCGGGAGGGAGCTCTATCTGCCGTCCAGCGATCGGGCGCGCCGGCCCCGCCGGTTGAGCTCGGCGGCGAAGCGGCCCCCGTCGGCGAAGGTCCACACCTCCCCCGGATCCACCCGCTCGACGAACTCGATCAACTCCTCGAAGTCGGCATGGTCGCTCCAGGCGATGTAGGTATCGAAGTGGGTGCCCCCCTCGCCCGCCCAACCAGAGAGAAAGGCGGTGCGCCGGCCGCGCACGTTGAGCTGGTTCTTCATCGCCTCCAGGTAGGCGGCGGTGACCACCAGGAAGTCCCCCTCGGGGGGTTGGCCCGGGGTCCAGGGGGAGCAGGGGGGCATCGCCACCCCCGCTTTGGCGTAACGCTCCGTGGCGAGGAAGATCGAGGCGTGGAGGGCGCCGCGGTAGCCGGCCCCGGCCAGGGCCAGCAGGAGGTCCTGCGCTTTGCCCACCCGGCCCATGACCACGAAGACGGGAAAGTGCTCCTGCGCCTCGCACCGCCGGACGAACTCCACCGCCTGCCGTTCCGCCTCCTCTGCCGGCGTGTGGTCGTAGCGCGCTTCGGCGTAGGTCCCCTCCACGATGAGGAGGTCGGCCCTCGGCGCCGCGGCCGGCGGGGTGGTGCGGGACCCCGACGGGCGGACGTCGCCGGCGTACAGGACGCTCCCGCCGGGGCCCTCGAGCAGGAGTTGGGTGCTTCCAAGGATATGCCCGGCGGGGAGGAGGGTGAAGACGATCTCGCCGGCGCGGATCGGACGGCCGACCGGATGGGTGATGAGGCGGTCGGGCTTGGACCGGGAGGCCTGAAGGAGGAGGGCGGTCTCGAGGGAACAGTGCGCCTCCGCATGCCGGGCGAAGTGGTCGGCGTGGGCGTGGGAGACGAAGCCCTTGGGGACAGGGACGGTCGCGTCGAGGCACCAGTCGAGGGCGGGGACGTAGAGGAGATCCTCCATCAATTCGACGAGGGGCGGGATGCGCGCCTGGGAGACCATGGAGACGGTCTCATCATAGCCCCCGGCCGAGGAGGCGTCAAGCGGCGCCTGCCCCCAGGGGTTCACCGCCGATGAGATATCAGAATGATCCTCAGGTCCCCGATGATGGCGGATGGATCGGCACAGCTCAGCCAAAACGTTGGAGCTAGCCTGGAAGGGGATTTCAGGTGTCTCGGCGGGCTCCGGGGAGTGCTTCAGGGCTTCCGCCGGGACTTCCCGGGGGTCTCGGGGGGCTTCTTCCCGCTCTTGCGGATGGGCCGCAGGCGCCGCCCCTTCTCATCCACAAGCGGCGGCTTGCCGGGCCCTTTCTTAAGCAGACCTTTGAACTTTAGATGCTCGGCCTTTGGAAGGTCCCGGTCCCTCTCCATTCCCAGGAAGATTTCCCATACGGGGACCTTCAGCCCTTTCGCCAGCTTGCTTAGGGTCTTCATGGTGGTGTTGTGCTTGCCGGTTTCGATCATGCTGATGTACACCACGTGCAGGCCTGAAAGCTCCGCCAGCTTTTCCTGCGTCATCTTCTTTGCTTTCCGCAGTTCCCGGATGCGCGCCGCGAACCGAGGAATGATCTTGTACATGGCACCCATGCCGGCCTTTATAGGCCGTTTCAAACGAAGACTTAATAAACCACTCCTTAGACCATATTTTGAATCTCATGGCATGTCCGCATTATTTAATCTTGACAAACGCACAGGCACGGTGTACTGTGGTCTCATGCGACACCCCACACCAAGGCCCAGGAACCCCTGAGGGACGCCGAAGGCATATTCAAAGGGCCCAATTGCAACTCCCCTGTAGCAGATGGTGGAACGGAAAACCCAAGGCGATTAGTCAAACCCTCCTCTTTCGGATACTCCTTCTTCAGGCTCATGCTCAAAGTCATGGTAGGTAAAACCCCGTTTTCTTGCCCTTACTGTGTAGAGGCAGTTCTCTTGTGGGGGAGGCGTGTCTGTTGTCCTTCACCGTCCGGGGCGGATCCCTACGGATTCGCCCCGGCCCAGCGTCCTACTGTGATAGACTCGAAAGGAGGGTCCGTATGGATGTAAAACGCTGTGTTTTGCTGTCCCTTGTCCTATCCCTGGCGGCCGCCGGCGCGGCCCAACAAGACCCACTCGCCCAGGTCCAGGCCCGCTTCCGCGAGTGGAACGCCGTCCTTGAATCGGTCGCCGTGGATTTCGTCGCCGTCCCCAAAGGCGACGACATCCAAGCCCTGGCCGCCTATCTCGTGGAGCACGGCTATTGGGAGGAGCCCGTTCTGCACGATCCATGGGGGAATCTTTATCGGTTCTCCTCGGACGGAAAGCACTAGAGGCTATCCCAAAACTGGAAAATGGCACCAAGCTAATGAAGATCCTGGTCGTACAGAATGCCAGAAACAGCCATTTCCAGAGAGAAAACGCAATTGGGACATCTATGCACCTCGATCATTTGCCTATCTAAAGGTCTCGATATTAGGTTTTGGGATAGCTTCTAGTCAAACCCCCCTCTTTCGGATACTCCTTCTTCAGGCCCATGCTCAAAGTCAAGGTAGGTAAAACCCCGTTTTCTTTCCCTTACTGTGTAGAGGCAGTTCTCTTGTGGGGAAGGCGTGTCCATTGTCCTTCACCGTCCGGTGTCAATAGGCGTACACTTTTACGAGGAGTAGAGGCGTGTACTTTTACGAGGG
>CAZRVT010000012.1:0-59758 GCA_964603505.1 uncultured Holophagales bacterium
GTCAATATTATATGTATACTGTTTTTAGAGCAGTTTTATGCAACTACAGGGTTTAGATTGATGCACGACTGGAGAGTCGGCCCTACACTCCCAACTCCGACAGCGAGACCGATGCCCGTCAGGGGAAGGGCGGGGGAGCATCCCAGCGTCCTCGCGTCCCAGCAGACCGCCGGTGGGGTGCTCAACTCTCAACTCTGAACTCTGAACTTCGTTGCTATAATGCACCCCGTGAACAGCGACCTCGCCAATCTGGCCTGCCCCCTGCCCCTGGATGACTATCCCGCCGTCACCCTGGCCCACGGCGGGGGAGGGCAATTGACCCAGCGGCTCCTCCGGGACATCTTCCTCCCCGCCTTCGGCAACCCGGCCCTGGAGGTTCTGCACGACGGGGCGGTGGTGGCGCCTCCCGGAGGCCGTCTGGCGTTGACCACCGACTCCTTCGTCGTCCGCCCCCTCTTCTTCCCGGGGAGCAACATCGGGGCCCTGGCCGTCAACGGCACGGTCAACGACCTGGCCATGTGCGGCGCCCGGCCCCTCTACCTGACCGCCGGGTTCATCCTGGAGGAGGGGCTCCCGATGGAGACCCTCTGGAGGGTGGCGCAGTCCATGAAGCGGGCGGCCGAAGCGGCGGGGGTCGTCATCGTCACCGGCGACACGAAGGTGGTGGAGCGGGGCAGGGGGGACGGCCTCTACATCAACACCGCCGGCGTGGGGGTGCTGGAACACGACCTGACCGTCGGACCCGGCGCCGTCCGCCCCGGCGACATCGTCCTGGTCTCCGGCGACCTGGGCCGCCACGGCATGGCGGTCATGGCGCAGCGGGAGGGGCTGCGGTTCGAGACGACCATCGAGAGCGACTGCGCCCCGCTGTGGGCGCCCGTGGAGGGGCTGCTGCGGGCCGGGCTCCATCCCCGCTGTCTGCGCGACCTCACGCGCGGGGGGTTGGCCACCGGCCTCATCGAGATCGCCGCCCAGTCCGGACTGGCGATCCGGGTTCGGGAGGCCGATCTGCCCGTCCCCGAAGAAGTGGCCGGCGCCTGCGAAATCCTGGGGCTCGACCCCCTCTTCGTCGCCAACGAAGGGCGGTTCCTGGCGCTGATGCCCCCGGAGGAGGCGGACCGGGCGCTGGAGGTCCTCCGGGCGTTCCCGGTCAGCGCCGGGGCCGTTCGGGCGGGAGAGGTCGCCGCCGGTCCCGGGGGGCATGTGGAGGCCGTCAGCGTCCTGGGGCTGGGGCGGCGGCTTGCCCTGCTTTCGGGGGAGCAATTGCCCAGGATCTGCTGAAAACAAAGGGGTTGGAGCGTTTCGGTCCAGGAAGGTTGTGAAAGATTTCCCTATTGACATCAAAAGGGCGGAGGGATACAATAATTGGAACGCCCCGGCTTCTGCCGGAGGCCAAGGAGAAGGATCATGAATCCAACCGTCTTGCTGGTCGACAACGACAAGGGTGTCCTCGAGGCCTGCGAGGGGGCGCTCCAGGAATTGCATGCCGAGGTCCTCAAGACCGACGACCCCGCGCAGGGGCTGGCGATCCTCAAAGAAAGCAAGGTGGACGTCCTCATCACCAACATCTCCATGCCCGGCATGAGCGGGCTGGACCTGATGAAGCAGGGGCACAAGATCAACGCCGCGCTCCAGGTCATCGTCATGACCGGCTTCCCCGACATCAAGGAGGCGGTCACCGCCATGCAGGAGGGGGCCTTCCACTACCTGACCAAGCCCGTCGCCTGCAAGGAGCTGAAGGAGACCGTCACCCGCGCTCTGGAGGAGGCGGCGAAGGCCCCCCAGCCCGCGACCAAGGCCGCGCCGGTGGTGGCCTCCCGCGAGCCCTCCTGGATGCACGAGTATCGCTCCAAGGTCTGCTCCCCCGAGGAGGCGGTCTCCATCATCAAGGACGGGGAAAACGTCTTCATCTCCGCCAACTCCGCCACGCCGCTGACCATGCAGCGCGCCCTCTATAACCAGCGCGATCGGTTCAAGCGGCTCAACCTGGTCCATGTGCTCCTGGCGGGGGAGGACATCCTCAACGTCAAGGACCCCGCCAGCCCGTTCCGGCATGTCTCTCTTTTCGTGGGGCCCGCCGATCGCGACGCCGTCAACGCCGGCCTCTCCGAGTACATGCCCATTTTCCTCTACGAGATCCCGGGGCTCTTCACCCAGGGATACGTCAAGCTGGACACCGCCATCCTCCACGTCTCCGTCCCCGACGAGCACGGGTTCGTCAGCGTCGGCGTCGAGGGGATCGCCACCCTGGCCGCGGCCGAAAAGGCGGGGAAGATCATCGCTCAGGTCAACGACCAGATGCCCTACATCCTGGGCGACAACTTCATTCACGTCAGCCGGTTCAACAAGATCGTCGAGGTCTCCGACCCGATCCTGGAGCTGAAGGAGAAGGGCTCCACCGAAACCGAGAAGAAGATCGGCGCGTTCGTGGCCGAGCTCATCCCCGACGGGGCCACGATGCAGATGGGGATCGGCGGCATCCCCAACGCCGTCCTGGCCAATCTCGAGGGGCGCCGCGACATCGGCATCCACACCGAGATGATCTCCGACGGCCTCATCACCGCCTTCGAGCGGGGCATCATCACCAACGCCCGCAAGGCCATCCACAAGGGGAAGATTATCGGCACCTTCGTCTATGGGACGAAGAAGCTCTACGACTTCGTGGATAAAAACCCCATCATCGAGCTCCACCCCGTCTCCTACGTCAACGACCCCCGCATCATCTGCCAGAACAGCCATATGGTCGCCGTCAACTCCTGCATCGAGCTCGACATCACCGGGCAGGTGTGCTCCGACTCCATCGGCACCCGCATCTACTCCGGGTTCGGCGGCCAGGTGGACTTCATCCGCGGGGCCGGGATGGCCAAGGACGGGAAGCCGATCATCGCCCTTCCCGCCACCACCAAGAACGACACCCTCAGCCGCATCGTCCCGAAGCTCAAGCCCGGCGCGGGCGTCGTCACCAGCCGCGGCGACGTCCACTGGGTGGTCACCGAGTTCGGTCGGGTGAACCTCCATGGCCGCACCCTCCAGGAGCGCGCCCGCCTCCTCGTGGAGATCGCCCACCCCAACTTCCGCGACATGCTCATCCAGGAGGCCAAGGAGCGAAAAATCTGGTAGGGCGCTTGGCGCGCCGCCGGAAGGCGAACAAGCCGGAACGCCGAACGCAAAAAGCGTCAAGCACCAGAAAAGCACCATCGAGCCATGACATCCAAGCCCCTCCATGCGGAGGGGCTTTTGCCGCCTCTGGGACTACTGCGATGGGCTATAATGTTTGGTTAACCGCATGAACATCGCCATTGCTGCGTCATTCTGCAGCCGAACTCCGAAGTCCGGAATCCAATGCCGGGCGGGGGGAACCCTTCCGGCGTTCCGCCGTTCCGGCGTTCCGGCTGAGAGGGGCGTGCGGTGGCGGTAAAAGTCAGCCCCACCGCCGGGTTCTGCATGGGGGTCCGCAAGGCCATGGAGCGGACCCTGGCCGAACGGCGCTCCGCCGTGGGGACGCTCTACACCCTCGGCCCCCTCATCCATAACCCCCAGGTCATGGAGCTCCTGAAGCGAAACGGCGTCGTCTCCGTGGGGACCGAGGAGGTGCAGTGCGGCTCCACCGTCATCATCCGCGCCCACGGGGTGGCGCCGGAGGTGCTGGGGGCGCTCAAGGAGAAGGGGGCCGTCGTCATCAACGGCACCTGCCCCAAGGTGGGGCGCATCCAGGGGATGGCCAAGAAGGCCAGCGGCGAGGGGAAGGCCGTCGTCATCGTCGGCGACCGCGACCACGCGGAAGTGCAGGGGATCCTGGGGCACGCGCGGGGGGCGGGGGTGTGCGTGAGCGGCATGGAGGAGGCGATGGCGCTGCAACTCGACCGCCCGGCCATCCTCCTGGCGCAGACCACCTTCAACGAGGAGGAGTACGAGGCCATCGCCGCCGCCATGGTCCGCCGGTTTCCGGACCTCGAGGTCCTCCACACCGTCTGCGACGCCACGAGCCGGCGGCAGGAGGAGGCGCGGGCGATGGCGGGAGAGTGCGACGCCGTGGTGGTGGTGGGGGGGAAGAACTCCGCCAACACCAGGCGGCTCGCGCAGATCGTCGAGTCCCTGGGCAAGCCCGCCTTCCTGGTGGAGGACGAGTCCGAGCTCCCTCCCGAGGCCGGGCGGTTCCGCCGGGTCGGGGTCACCGCGGGGGCCTCGACCCCCCACTGGCTCATCCACCGGGTGGCCGAGCGCCTTACCGAGATGCAGGCCACGGGGCCGCTCGGCCTCCTTTGGAAGGGGCTGGCCTTCCTCGTCCGTTCCAACCTGCTCACGGGGCTCTCGGCCCTCGGGCTCACGCTGCTGTCCCTCCGGTGGCAGGGGTACGTCCCCGCCTTCGCCCTGCTGGCCGTCCCCCCCCTCTACCTGTTCGCCGTCCACATCCTCAACAGTTTCTCCGAGTCGCGGGCCCAGGAGGTCAACGAGCCCGCCCAGCGCCTCTTCATGCTGCGGCACCGGCGGTGGCTGCTGCCGCTCTCGTGGGCCGCCCTCGCCCTGGCCGCCGCCATCGCCGCCCTCGCCTCCCCGTGGGTGGGGCTCCTCACCCTTTCCGCGACGGTGCTCGGGCTCCTCTACCAGGTGCGCCTGCCCATCGCCCGCCTCCGGCTGGCCGCCATCCCCGGCTCGAAGGACCTGTTCACCGCGGCGGCGTGGGCCGTCTTCACGGGGTGGGTGCCCTCCCTGGTCGCCGACGGGGCGCTCTCCCCGCGGGCCCTCTTCGTCTCCGGCGTCGTTTTTGCCGTCATCCTCGTGCGGGCCCTGGCCTACGACCTGCGCGACCTCCAGGGGGACCGGATGGTGGGCAAGGAGACCCTCCCCATCTACCTCGGTCAGCGGGCCAGCCGCGTCCTGGCCGGGGGCCTGTTGGGCGCCGCGGCGGGGCTGGCGGTCTGGGGGACGGCCACGGGCCACTTCGCGACGGCGGGAGGGCTCGTCTTCGTCCTGCCGCTCCACGCCCTCCTGTACCTGTGGTTGTTCCAGAGCCGGCGCATCACGGGAAGCATCGCCTTTACGGGGGTGGTGGACGGCTGCTGCCCGGTCCTCGGGGCCCTCGCGCTGGCGATGTGAGACCCCGGCGTTGTGCGGCCGGCGGCGGCGGGGTACAATAGCGTCGCATGGCCTCTCCCCGCTGCCGCACCGGCCTCGACCGGTTTGAGCGCGCCTGCCCGAAGCGATGGCGCGGCGCGCGGGCCGGGCTGGTCTGCCACCCCGCCTCGGTGGACGCCTCGCTCGAGCACGCCTCCATCCGGCTCTTCCGCTCCTCCCGGGTGCGTCTGAAGGCGCTCTTCGGCCCCCAGCACGGCCTCCTGGGCCAAACCCAGGACAACATGGTGGAGTGGGAAGGGTTCCGCGACCCCGCCACCGGCCTGCCCGCCTATTCGCTCTACGGGGAGGTGCGCAAGCCCCGGCCCGAGTGGCTCCGCGGCCTCGACCTGTTGGTCGTCGACCTTCAGGACGTGGGGAGCCGGTATTACACCTTCCTTTGGACCCTGGCGCTCTGCATGGAGGCCTGCGAGGAACAGGGGATCGGGGTCCTGGTTCTCGACCGGCCCAACCCCATCGGGGGGGTGTTGGTGGAGGGGCCGGTCCTCGACCCCGCCTATGCCTCCTTCGTCGGCTTGAGGCCGCTGCCGGTCCGGCACGGGATGACGATGGCCGAGCTGGCGGTGTACCTGCGGGAACGGTATCATCCGTCCCTCGACGTGGAGGTGGTCCCGATGGAGGGGTGGCGGCGCTCGTACGGATTCGAGCGGACCGGCCTCCCCTGGGTGATGCCCTCGCCCAACATGCCCTCCCCCGGCACCGCCCTCGTCTATCCGGGGATGTGCCTGCTCGAGGGGACCAACCTGTCGGAGGGTCGCGGGACCACCCGGCCCTTCGAGTTCTTCGGGGCCCCCTTCGCCGACTCCCGCGCCGTCGCGCGACGCCTGGAGACGTTCCGCCTCCCCGGCGTCCGCTTCCGCCCCGCCTCCTTCCAGCCGACCTTCCAGAAGTGGGCGGGCCGGTTGTGCCACGGCGCTCAAATCCATGTGACGGACCCTGCGCTCTTCCGGCCGTTCGCCACCGGCGTCGCCGTCCTGTCGGCCTTCCGGGAACTGTATCCGAAGGAGTTCGCCTGGAAGCGGCCGCCGTACGAGTACGAGACCGTCAAGCCCCCCATCGACATCTTGGCCGGCTCCGCGCGCCTGCGGCTTGACCTCGAAGCGGGGCGGCCGCTGGAGGCGATGCGCGGGGAGTGGGAGGCCGAGGTCCGGGCGTTCGCGCCCATCCGCCGGGAGGCGCTGCTCTATTGAGCCCGGAGGACCGGGGGGTCCGCTGCTTCATCCTCTGCGCCGGCCTGGGCACCCGTCTGCGGCCCATCACCGACCACCTGCCCAAGCCCCTCCTGCCCGTCCTCGGGCGGCCCCTGCTGGACCGCATCATCGAGCGCCTGGCGCCCCACGCCCGGGGGCGCATCGCCGTCAACCTCCACTGGAAAGGGGCGTCCATCGAGCGGTGGATCGCGGCTTCGCCCTACGCCCACCGGACCGTCCTGTTCCACGAAGAGCCCATCCTCGGGACGGGCGGGGCGCTGAGGAACGCCGCCCGTCTCCTCCGCGGCGGCGAGTTTCTCGTCCACAACGGCGATATCCTCACCGACCTGGATCCGGTCCGGCTGATCGACGCCCACCGCGCCTCGGGGGCGCTCGCCACCCTGGCCGTCCGCGACGAGCCCGGGATCAACACCGTAGGGGTGGAGGGCGACGGCACCTTCGCCGGGGTGGGGGAGGACGCCGGGGGCGTCCGGCGGGTCACCTTCACCGGGGTGGCGGTCTATTCCCCCCGTTTCCTCCGGTTCCTGCCGGGGGGGGCGAGTCCGGTCACGCGCGCCTGGGAGCGGGCCCGCCTCGCCGGGTTCCGCATCGCCACGCTCGACTGCTCCGACGCGGCCTGGTCGGACCTCGGAACGCCCCAGTCCTACGCCCGGGCGCTCTTCGGCCTCCTCCGAGCGGAGGGGGAGCGCTGCTTCGTCCACCCCCGCGCCCGACTGAGCGTCGTCCGGACGGAGGGGTTCGTCGTGGTGGAGGAGGGGGCCGAGGAGGGGGCGGGGGTCCGGCTGGAAAACGCCGTGGTCCTCCCCGGGGCGTGCGTGCGGGAGGACCTGGCGTGCGCGGTGGCCGGAAGGGGCTTCACCCTCCCGCTGGATCCCCGGGCCCTCCAAGCCGCCCTGGCGCCCGCGGTGGATGTCCTCCATCCCCTGGCCCGGATGTTCTTCAAGGGGGCGGGCCGCGTGCGGGGGACCCTCCTGGCGGGCGGCGGCTCCGACCGGGCGTTTCTGCGGGTGGCGGCGGGGCGCCGGACGGCGGTCCTGATGCAGAGCCCGCCCGGCGACGCGGTGTTCGAGGCGCACCTCCGCCTCCACCGGCTGTTCGAGCGCTGGGACCTGCGCGTCCCTCGCCTTCACGCCCAGCACCTGCCGACGCGGTCCGCCCTCTTCGAGGACCTCGGCGACCTCCGGCTGTATGACCGCCTCCGGGGGCTGCGCGACCCCGCGACCGTCGAGGCGCTCTACCGCGGCGTGCTGGACGAGGCGGCCCGTCTCCACTGCTCCGGCCTGCGCCCCCCCCGCATCCTTCCGCGCTCGGTGGACCTGCCGCCATTCGACGAGCCGTATTGGCGATGGGAAACCGCCTATTTCCTCGAACGGTTCGTCCTCGGCGTGCGGGGTCTGGACCGCCTCCGGGACGCCGCCCTGGGGGAGGACCTGGCGCGCCTGGCCCGGACGGCGGCGGGTTTCCAGAAGCGGGTCCTCCACCGGGACCTCCAGAGCCAAAACATCATGCTCAAGGGGGGCGTCCAGCCCGTCCTGATCGACTTTCAGGGGGCGCGGTGGGGGCCCCCGGGCTACGACCTGGCCTCGCTGCTCTGGGACCCTTACGCCCCCCTCGACGGTGCCCTCCGGGGGCGGCTCCTGGACCACTATCGCGCGCGCATGGGCGACGATCTGCCTCCCGACCTCGACGCCAGCCTCCTGCCCTGCCGTCTCCAGCGCCATATGCAGGCGCTGGGGGCGTTCGGGTATCTGTCCCGCGAGAAGGGGAAGCGGTGGTTCGAGCGGCATGTCCCCGAAGCGCTGCGCCTCCTGAAGGAAGAGGCGGCACTGGCCCGCCGCGACTATCCCGCCCTGCACGCCCTGGTCCGCGCCCTTTAGGCACAGCGCGGCCGGACCCCGCGGCCCGGCCAAAGACCTGCGGGATGGCTCCCCTGCGGAATTACGGGCCGAGGATCTTCTGGGCCAGGCGCAGGATGTCCTCGTCCTCCTCCTTCAGCCCCTTCTCCCTTACCAGAGCCAGCGCCTCGGGGGTGCCGATGGCGGCCATTGCCTTGAGGGTCAACCACCGGCACGAGGACTCTTCTCGGTCGTAGCGGGCGGCCAGGGGGGCGACCGCCTCCGGCGGGGCGAGGCGAGCCAGGGCGAGGATGATCCACTCCCGGGCATCCTCGTCCTTCTCCTTCGGCAGCATGTCCAGGAGAGCGGCCGGGGCGGAGGGGAGGCCGGAGAGGCCGAGGCGGTAGAGGGCCGCCTCGTCGGCCTTCTGGATCTTGAGCAGGTCGGGGCGGGCCGCGGCGTGGAAGTATTCCCGATTGAGGCGGGCCAGGATCTCCTGGGCCCCCTCGACCATCTGGCGGGCGATGGTGTCCCGGGTCTCGTCCTTGCGCCCCATGCCGGCGTTGTAGGCCGCATGGTAACTGTAGAGGGTCCATTCGACCTTCGCCGGCGCCTCGCCGCCCCGGCGCACTTCCAGTTCCACCGCCATGACGCCGTAGTATTGCACCGCGGCCCAGCCGGTGGGCTGCTTGGTCTCCACATAGAAGTCCTTGAGGGCCCCGGTCACGGTCCAGTCGCTCCCACTCTTGAACCCCATGGCGGCGGCCTCGGACCGGAGGGCCTCGCCGAGGAGGGCGCCCAGCTCCACGGAGGGGTCGATCTCGTAGGCGGGGCCCATCTTGAAGATGTTCTTGCTGGTGGCCCGGACGATCTTGCCCGCCTTGTCGTATGACGAGGCGATGGGCCCGATGGTCAGGGTCGGGGCGCTCTCGAAGAGGGGGGACGGGAGCCGGTTGTAATCGGTGTACCCGTTTTTCAGCTCGATTTCCTTGATCTTGGCCGCGGGAAGGGACGCGGCGAGGGCCAGGACGAGGATCAAAACGGTGACGGTGCGCATCGTGGAAACCTCCTTAGGCATGATATAAATGCTAACGCCGGCGCGGCGCGTTCATTCCATTGCCGTCAATCCAGCAGGGCCAGAATGTCTTCGGGCTGCTTGTAGGGGGCGACGAGGTAAGTACCGCGGGCCGTCTCGCGGGCCCGCTCCACCAAGAGGCGGGCCCGGTCCCATCCCACCTTCCGTGCGTCGGGCCCGGCTGCCTGCAGTTCTTGGAGGAGGTCCTCCGGGACATGGATGCCCGGCACCTCCTGCTCCAAGCGCAGGGCGAGGCGGAACGAGGAGAGGGGCCAGATCCCGACGAGGACCGGCACGGGAGGCGGGCCCCCAAACCGGTCCCAGAACCGCTCCCAGTCGGCGAAGTCGAAGAAGACCTGCGAAAGGGCGAAGTGGGCGCCGTGGTCGAGCTTCCGCCGGAAGCGCTCGATCTCGCGGTCGGGGTCCTCGGCGTTGGGGTTGATCGCCACCCCGAGGGCGAAGCGGGGCGGGTCGCCCACCGGGTTCCCGGCCCAGTCGAGGCCGCGGCAGAGGTCGGCGATGATGCGCACCAGCCCCACCGAGTCGGTCTGCGCCACGTCGAAGGCGCCCGGATAATCCCCCAGCTGGGAGGGGTCGCCCGTGATGACGAGCAGGTTGCGCAGGCCGGCGGCCCACGCCCCGAGCAGGGCCGCCTCCAGGCCCATGATGCTCATGTCGCGCGGGGTCACGTGGGGGATGGTCTCGATTCCCGTCTCGTGCTGGAGGATCTGCGCCATCCACAGCGAGTCGAAATGGAGGCGGCCGAGGGGGTTGGCGTTGATGTCCACCGCGGCGATGTCGGGGCGTCGGTGGAGGCGGTGGGCCAGTTCGAGAAAGGCGGAGAGGTTGGTGCCCTTGGGCGGATCCAGCTGGACCACATTGACGAACTCTCCGGCCTCGAGACGCTCATAGAGGCGGCTCTCGGGGCGGGGGCGCGCCGGGGCGGCCTCCCGTTCCACGGCCACCAGCCGCCGGCGCGCCCCCTCGGTCCGGGGCATGACGCCCTTCAGAACGCGCGCGGCTTCGGCGATGTGGGCCGGGCCGGTGCCGCAGCATCCGCCGATGAGGACGGCCCCCTTCTCCGCCGCCAGACGAGCGAACTGCCCGAAGTAGGCGGGGCTGGAATCGGGGTAGAACCAGCGCCCCTCGCGCCGCACGGGGACGCCGGCGTTGGGTTGGAACGCGAAGCGCAGGGGGGGAAGCAGGTCCACCGATTCCAACAGCTCCTCGACCTCCTCCGGCCCCTTGCCGCAGTTGAGCCCCACCAGGTCGGCGTCCAATGCCGCCAGGCGTTCCGCCAGTTCCGTGAAGTCGGGGCCGGGCCCCTCCGACCATTCGTCGGGGAGGGTCATCTGCGCGATCAGGGGGAGCCGGGTGGCGCTCCGAACGGCCCGGACCGCTTCGCCCAGCTCCTCCAGGGTGGGGAAGGTCTCGAGGACGATGCAGTCGGCCCCCCGCTCCTCCAAGAGAGCGGCCTGTTCGGCCACCGGGGCCGCGATGGAGGCCCCCTCGGGACAATAGTGGCGGACCGAGCCGATGGAGCCGGCGACGAGGGCGGTGGAACCGGCCATCTCCCGCGCTTCGCGAGCCAGCTTCACCGCGGCGTGGTTGAGGGCCTCGAGCCGGTCGGCATGCCCGGCCCGCTCCAGCTTCGGGCGCGAGGCGCCGAAGGTGTGCGTTTGGATGAGGCGGGCCCCCGCCTTGAGGTAGGCCGTGTGGAGGGCGAGCAATTCCGCGGGCCGCTCCAGCGGCGCCAGGTCCAAGGGGAGGGAGGCGGGCAGCTTCGACCGCAGCTCGCTCCCCGTGGCGCCGTCCGCCACGATGACCCCCTGACGCAGCAGGTCCTTCAGCTTATTCCGCATTTGGCGCCCCCGCCCGTATATTCAAGAGGGAGAGGGCGGCTCCCTCTCCCTCCCGGCGGAGTGAATCCGCCGGGACCCTCCCTCTCCCCATTGGGAAACCATCTCCCGACCTTCGGTCGGGACCCGATGTCCGAGTGGCGCCGTCCGCCACGATGACCCCCTGACGCAGCAGGTCCTTAAGCTTATTCCTCATGGTCGGCGCTCTCCCTCCGTCCTTGACAGAACACGATGGCCGAGACCGAGGCCTCGGGGGCCATCATCATCGACTCCGTCAGGGTGATGCCCACGGCCTCGGGGCGCAGCAGGGCGAACATCGTCCTCTGCACCGCGAGGTCGGGGCACGCGGGATAGCCGGGGGAGATGCGGAAACCCTCCTCCGGCCCGATGCCCCACATCGCCCGCAGGCGGCCGTGCATCCAATCGGCGCACCCCTCGGCCAGGGCCAGGGCCGTGAGCTCGACCAGGTGGGCCTGGGCGAACTTGCCCTCGGCCTCGAGCCGGCGCGCCTGCGGCCCGGCGTCTCCCGCCGTAACGGCGAAGCAGGCCACCGGCTGGCGCGCCCCGGGAGCGCCGAGGGCGTCGGCGGCGCTCCAGCCGGAGGGGGTGCGGGGGAGCGGGATGAAGACGGGCCGCGCCTCCCCTTCGCCTTCCACGACCATGCCGTCTCCGTCTCGGCGAGCGAGGAGGAACCGGTACACCCCGGCCAGGGTAAAGCCGCCCCCGGCGGCGACGCGCTCCACGCGGCGCCGCAATTCCGCCCGTTTCTCCCGGGGCGCTTTCAGCCGGGCGAAGGCCGTGGTGCGGAGGTCTAGATGCGCCATCACGGCCTCGAGGGGGATCTCCCGCACCGCGTGGACGCGGGTATCGGGGATGGGCGGGGCGCTCATGCGTGCTCCCGGGCAAGGCGGACCCCTTCGAGGGGATCCTTCGCGTAGCGGACGGCGCCGGGGGCGTAAGCGGGGACGAGGACCGTCTCGACCAGAGCGCGCGAAAGGGCCGCGCCGCCCACGAGGACCGGAAGGCGGTGCCCCCGGTCCCGCAGGAGGGCCAGGGTGTCGCGCATCGCGTCCACCGAGGCGAGGAGGAGGCCCGAGAGGCCCAGGCAGGTGGGGCGCTCCCGCTCGACCGCCGCCGCGACGGCCTCCGGCGGGACCCGAACGCCCAGGTCGGCGACCGAGAAGCCGTAGGCGCGGAAGACCATCCCGACGAGATTTTTGCCGATGTCGTGGACATCCCCGCGGACGGTGGCCAGAACGATGGAGGGGCGGCCGTCATAGGCCTCGCGGGGGAGGTGTGGTTCCAGGTGGCGCATCGCCTGGGCGAACACCTCGGCGCTGCGCAGCACCTCCGTGATGATCATCCGGCCGTCCGCGAATCGGCGCCCCACCTCCTCCATCCCCTCCAGGAGGGGCCCGGCGATCAGCTCCATCGCCGTCGCGTCCCGGAGGCGCCGATCCAGGTCGGCCTCCAGGCCGCTCCCCAGCCCGAGGACCAATCGCTCGACCAGCGTCGGATTGGGCGGGGGGGCGGGGGGAAGGTCCCCCTCGTAGAGGGCCCGCAGACGCTGGAGGAGCGCCGCGTCGCCGGTGAGGAGGAAGGCCTCCATCTCGCGCCGCCGCTCGGGCGGGACGGCGGAGGCGTCCGCCAGGTCGTCCGGGTTGAGGATGGCGGCCGCCAGCCCCCGCTCGAGGGCCATCTGGAGGAAGACCCGGTTGAGAGGACGGCGCAGGACCTTCGGGAGGCCGTGGGAGACGTTGGAGATCCCGAGCAGGGAGCGAGCGCCCCGGAAGTGCGCGATGAAGTCGAGGGTGGCCCCCACCTCGGGCGCCGCGGTGGCGGCGGGGAAGGTGAGGGGGTCCAGGAGGACCGCGTCGGCGGGGACGCCGTGCTCCTCCAGGCGCTCCAGCAGGCGCGACGCGACGGCCCACTTGCGCTCCGCCGAGCGGGCCATCCCCTCCTCGTCGATGAGGGAGGCCACCACCGCCGCGCCGTGCCGCCCCGCCAGCCGGGCCAGCGCCGCGGTGCGATCCGGATCCTCGAGGGTGATGGAGTTGATCAGGGCCCGCCCCGGCAGACCCTCGAGGGCCGCCTCCACCGCCGCCGGATCAGAGGAGTCGATGACGAACGGCAGGCGCGAGGCGCGGGAGAGCGAGGGGAGGAACGCGCGCCAGAGGGTCGCTTCGTCGCGCCCCGCGAGGTTCAGCCGGAGGTCGAGGGCGTGGGCCCCGCGCAGGGCTTGGAGCCGCAGCACCTCCGCGGCGCCGGCCTGGTCGCCCGCCTCCACGGCCCCGCGGAACGCCCGGGAGCCGAGGGTGTTGGCCCGCTCGCCGATGAGAAAGGGGGCGGGCTTCTGGTCCAGGGGCTGGGCCTCCAGGCCGCAGAGCATCGGCCCGGGGGCCGGCGGGATGAAGCGCGGGGGGAGGCCGGAGAGGGCGCCCTTGAGGGCGGCGATGTGGGCGGGGCCGGTGCCGCAGCAGCCGCCCGCCAGGTTGAGCAGGCCGGCGGAGGCGTGCCGGCGGAGGAGGCCGGCGAACTCCTCCGGGCCCACGGTGTAATGCCCCGATGCGTCGGGGAGGCCGGCGTTGGGCATCAGGAGGATGGGGCGCGGGGCGAGGCGCGCCAGCTCCAGGAGCGGGGCGTAGAGGGCGGCGGGGCCGAGGGAGCAGTTGAGCCCCAGGAAAAGCGGGTCGAAAGGTAGGCAGAGGGCGACGAAGGCGGGGATGGTGAAGCCGGCCGCGGTAGTCCCCGTGGGCTCGACGGTCAGGGAGACGGCCAGGGGGACGGCGGTGCCCCGCTCCTCGCTCAATTCCCGCGTCGCCACCAGCGCCGCCTTCAGCGTCACGGGGTCCTGGACGGTTTCGATCATCAGGAAGTCGGCCCCGTTCTCCAAAAGCGCCCTGCCCTGGAGCTTGAAGCCATCGCGGACGGCGGCGAAAGGGGCCCGGGCCGGGTCGAGCAGGAGGGAAAACGGCGTGGGGCCGATGGAGCCGGCCACGAGGGTCCCCGGGAACGGCTCGGCCGCCCGGCGGGCCAGGGAGGCGCCGGCAGCGTTGACCGCTTCGGCCCGCGCCTCCAGCCCCCACTCGGCCAGCGTCAGGGGGTGGCCGGAAAAGGTGTTGGTTTCGATGATGTCGGCGCCGGCGGAGAGGTAGTCGAGGTGCATCTGCAAAACGGCATCCTCCCCGTGGAGGTTGAGGGCCTCCAGGAGGTTGCGGTGCGCCTCCCCTCCGTAGGCCGACGCCGGGAAGCGCTGCGCGCGCAGGTAGGTCCCGGTGGCGCCGTCGAAGAGGAGGATACGGTCGCCGGGCAGGTTCAGCATAGGGCATTCAATTGTAATCTATAAATGCCCCGTTGTCCGGATCATTCCCCCGGCCGCAGGGGAGGGCGGCCCCGCGGCCGCGACCCCTGGCACCATGCCTTGCGGGCGATCCTCTATCGGCCATCCACCAGCAACGAGCTCCTTGTAGACGGCGGCGACGGCGCGGTGGGGAGGGTGGCGATGTATTTCTTCACGAACCCCACCGGCTGGTAGGAGAGCTTAGCCTTCCGCAGCCCCTCGTCGCCCAGGTCCTGCTCGCGGTTGATGGTCTCGTATTGGTCCGGCAGGATCTTGGCGAAGCACTGGTTGAGGAACTGGTACAGCCCCTTGTAGCCCGGGACGGCCTTTTCAAAGTGGATGATGAAACTCTTCCCGAGGGCGTTCTCCTCGCCCAGGGTGTAGGCGGCGGGTTTCCCGTCCACGCGGTAGATGCCGCCGCAGAGCTGGAGGGCCTCCATGTGAAGGAGCGCTTCCCTCGCGGCGAGATAATCGTCGTCCTGGTCCCGCCCCTCGCGCCAGGCCTCAAGGATCCGGAGGGCATCGGGGACGTGCGCCTCCAGGAGCGGGCCGCCCTCGTAGGTGTAGTGGGCCTCGAAGGCGCGGATGAGGTTCTTCTTCTTGTGGAACTTCCGTCCCGGCAGGTGGGCCAGCTCGTGGCGGGAGTAGAGGTAGTCGAAATTGTCCCGGTCTTCGTGGACCTCGTATCCCATCGCTTCCAATTTGATGACCAGCGGCTCGGGGACGCATTTCATGAAGCCGTGCTTCGCGAAGAGCTCGGCGAGCAGGCCGGGCTCGGGCAAGTTGAACGGGAGCATGAAGAAGGGCCCGCGGGGGTCCTCGCCCAGGATGGCATAGCGGGCGTCGGGCAGGCGGGTGGCGCGATAGTGATGATTGTGCCGGAACAGAAAAAGGTTGGCGAAGGTGAACTCCGAGATGCCGCAAGGGAGCTTCCGGAGCAGGGGATGCAGGACGCGGCGCATCTCCAGCGTCAGGGGGGCGGACTCCGGATAGTCGGGGATGGGGCGGGAGGTCGTCATGGCTTGAGGTAGTGGCACCCCAGCGACCGGGGGCTGCGCAGGGCGGCCGAGGCTACGAGCTGGGCCGCGAGGTTACCCTGGAAGAGCTCGACGATGCGCCGGGTGAGGCGGGCGCGGTGGTAGAACTGCGAGAGGCGGCGCCCAAGATCGGCCATCTCGGCTTGCGCGCGCTCGAGGCGCTCCCGGGTGCGGACGATGCCGACATAGTTCCACATGGTGGAGCGGATGGCGTTCCAGTCCTGCACGATGAGCGCCGGATCCTCGTTGGCCTCGGTGCCGGTGGGCCTCCAGTCGGGGATGCTGTCGAGGAGGCGGCGGGAGGCCTTCTGCCCGCGGGCGAGGCGCCCGGCGATGGCCTCCCCGGCCGAGACTCCCCAGGTCAACCCCTCCAACAGGGAGGTGGAGGCGAGGCGGTTGGCCCCGTGGACGCCGGTGCACGAGACCTCCCCGGCGGCGTAGAGGCGCTTGAGGGTGGTCTCGCCCATCAGGTTCACCATGACGCCGCCGCAGCAGTAGTGGGCCGCGGGGACGACGGGAATGGGGTCGCGGGCGATGTCGATGCCGTGCTGCAGGCACTCCCGGTAGATGGTGGGGAAGCGCTCCGGGATGGGGATCTTGCCCGTGTAGCCGGCCGCCAGGTCCAAAAAGACGCACTCCTGGTGGTTCTCGGTCATCTCCTCGGTGATCGCCCGGGCCACCACGTCGCGGGGGGCGAGGTCCTTCATCTCGGGGTCGTACTTCTCCATGAAGTACTCGCCCTTGATGTTCTTCAGGCGCGCGCCGGCCCCCCGCAGGGCCTCGGAGATGAGGAACCGCTCCGCGCCGGGGTGGTAGAGGGCCGTCGGGTGGAACTGGATGTACTCGAGGTTGGTGAGGTAGGCCCCCGCGCGGGAGGCCATGGACCAGCCGGAGCCGGTGGAGCCCTCGGAGTTGGTGGCGTGGAGGTAGAGGCGCCCCGCGCCGCCGGTGGCCAGGATGGTGAAGTCGGCGAAGAGGGTGAAAACCTCGTTGGTGCGGTTGTGGAGGGCGTAGATGCCCAGGCACTCGTTCTCCAGGTTGTACCGGACCTCGTACTCCCGGCTGTGGTGGCGGCTGGTGAGGAGGTCGATGGCGGTCAGTTCCGGGAGGAAGCGCACCTGAGGGTGGCGGCGGGCGGCCTCCAGCAGGGCCTGGTGGATGTGTTTCCCCGTGGCGTCGGCCACGTGGATGATGCGCCCTACCGAGTGGGCCCCCTCTGCGATGACCTCCAGGGAGTGGTCCTCGGCGGTGGCGAACTCGATGCCCAGGTCGCGAATGAGGAGCTGCTCCACCAGCGCCGGCCCGCGGCGGGCCAGGTACTCCACGGCCGGCCGGTGGCAGATGCCCGCCCCGGCCTTGATGATGTCCTCGATGAGAAGATCGGCCGAGTCCTCGGGGCTGCGATAGACGATCCCCCCCTGCGCGCGGGAGGTGTTGCAGTCGGCGGGATCCGTGGAGCGGTGGATGACCGTCACCTCGACGCCCTGTCGGGCGAGGGTGAGGGCGGCGGTGAGGCCGGCGATCCCGGAACCCACCACCAGGATGGGGACATGTTGTCGGTTGGTCAGGGTCATAAGGATAGGATAACTATTCTACCATCCCTGAAAATCCAGGCCACAGGGAACAGGGGCCAGTGGAGCCACAGGACGGCAGGGTGTATGAGCACACGGCTGAACGGACCGGGTACCCGGCCTTGTGCAAAAGCAGGCAATAGAGGGGCGGAAAGGGGCCTCTATACCTCCTTGGCGAGTTTCAAAAACCGGTTGTACGGGATTGCGGGCCAGGTTTCGGCCTTAAGAGCCCCCATGGAGAGGGTGATCATGGCTACCTTGGCGGCGGCCTCCTCGTCCGGGGCCTCGTAGATGTCCATGAAATCGTAGGGCCCGAGGAGGGCGTAGTGGGTCAGGAATTTCACCCCCTTGCATTTTTCCTTTACCCGGCCCTTCCAGGCCTTGCCCACCGATTCGCGTTTCTTGAGGTCGTGGGTCACCTCGGGGGAAAGCTTGGTCATCAGCACGAAGGTCGCCATAGGTCCTCCTTCATGGGGTGTGAATTCACTTAATAGCATAAGCCCGGAGGGGCCGGGGCGCAAGCGGGGCGAAAAATAATCCGGGGCGGGGGCCCCGGATCATGCAGGAGGGAGGTTGCAGGAGGAGGTTCGTATGAAGTCATCCATTAATACGGGCTCCGCTGTCCGGGCGTTGGGGCCCTTCGGGCGGCTCCTCCCTATTGGGTCCGGCCGGCGAGGTCGCGGGCGGTCAAACCCAGTTTTTTGGCGGCGAAATCGACCTCCTCCTCGGTCGTGAAGCGCCCTATTCCCAATCGGATGGAGCCGGCGGCCCACTCGGGGGCCATCCCCACGGCAGCCAAGACCCCGCTGAGGTGGCCGCCCCCGGAATGGCAGGCGGACCCGGTGGAGGCCGCCACCTCCGGCACCCGGTGCAGGAGGTGGTTGGCGTCCACCCCCTTGAGCGAGATGTGGAGGGTCCCGGGAAGGTGGTGCTCGGGATGGCCGTTGACCCTGATTTCCTCGAAGTGCTCCCGCAGCCCGGTCAGGAGCCGGAGGCGGAGCTCGCGCAGCCGCGGCCCCTCCTCGGGAAGCTCCTCGGCTGCCACCTCGACGGCCTTGGCGAGCCCGACGATGCCCGGCACGTTCAGGGTTCCCGGCCGCAGGCCCAGTTCCTGGCCGCCCCCGTGGTGGATCGGCCGGAGCTTGTGCCTCAGCACTTCGCCGCGGGCGACCAGGGCGCCGATCCCCTTGGGGCCGTAGAGCTTGTGAGCGGTGACGGCGGCCAGGTCGGCCGGGATCTCCTGCAGGGAGAGGGGGACCTTGCCCAACGACTGGGCGGCGTCGGTATGGAACGCCACCCCGCGCTCCCGGCAGAGGTGGGCGAGGGCCTCGACGGGCTGGAGGGTCCCCAGCTCGTTGTTGGCGTGCATGACGGAGACGAGGATGGTTCGGGCGGTCATTGCCGCAGCCACCAGGTCGGGGTCCACGCGTCCGTGGCCGTCCACGGGGAGGACGGTGACGGTGAACCCCTCGCGCTCCAGCTCCCGGCAGGCCTCCAGGACCGCCGGGTGCTCGGTGGCCTGCGTGATGATATGGTCGCCTTTGGACCGCAAGCCGTGGGCGGTCCCGAAGAGGGCCAGGTTGTCGGCCTCGGTGGCGCCGGAGGTGAAGAGGATGTCCTCCGGTTGGACGCCGAGGCGGACGGCCAGCGACTCCCGGGCTTTGGCGGCCGCGGCGAGGGCCGCGGAGCCGAACGCGTGGGACGAGGAGGCGTTTCCGAAGACCTCGGTGAAGAAGGGGAGCATGGCCTCCAGCACGCGCGGATCCACCGGCGTGGTGGCGTTGTAATCCAGATAGACGGGGAGGTTCATGCCTCCAATAATAGCAGAGAAGTGGAGAGTTGAGAGTTCGGAGATAAGATAAAAAAAGTAAATCGTAAAGGGTAATGGGGTCCGCTTAATCGTAGGGGTGCCGCATGCTGCGCCCGATCAATTCGCCGTGGAGAGTTCAGGCCCGCTCTCATTGTTTGTCGGTGTCTGGAATCGATTTCCGATAGCGATTGCCAGAGCGGTGCCGATTCTGAACGAACCCTACTACGCCTTTGCGCTGCTACGCCACTGCGCCCTTGCGCCTTTGCGCGCCCCTACTCCTCATCCCAATCCTTCCACTCCACCCGATGGACTTCCAGGTACCGGTCCACCGCTTGGCCGATGGTGGGAAAGAAATTGTCCGTCCCCAGGGCGTCGAAGAGCCCGTAGCGCTTCAGGCGGTCCTTCACGGGCCCCTTCATCTCCGCGAAGCACAGCTCCACGCCCATTTCCTGGAGCTCCCGGTCCAGGGCCGCCAGGTTGTCGGCGGCGGTGATGTCGATGTCGGTCACCGGTTCGGCGGTGACCACCACCCACCGGGTGGGGGTGGGGGCCTCCCGGGCCGCCCTCAAGACCCGCTCGTGAAAAATGGCGGCGTTGGCGAAGAAGAGGGGGGCGTCCCAGCGGTAGAGGACCAGGCCGGGGACGCGCCGGGCCTCAGGGTGCCGCGCGATGTCGTGCCAGCCCTTCACCCCCCCCACCCGTCCGAGAACGGCGTCGTGCGGGCGCCAGGCCCGCCACAGGAAGGCGAGGACGGCCAGGGCGACGGCGATGAAGATCCCCTGGATCACGCCCAGCAGCGCCACGCCCACGAAGCAGACGAGCGAGACGGCGAACTCGCCGCGGCGGACCCGCCACAGGCGGAGCGGTTCCCGCCAGTCGAACAGCGACAGGCACGCGGCGATGACCACCGCGCCGAGGGCCGCTAAGGGAAGGGCCGACAGCAGCCCCGGGGCCGCCAGCAGCAGAGCGGCGATGCCGAGGGCTCCCACCACCCCGGTGAACTGGGTCCGGGCCCCGGCCGCCTCGGCCACCGGCGTGCGCGAGGTGCTGGAGCTGACCGGGAACCCCTGGAAGAGGCCAGCGGCCAGGTCGGCCGCCCCGATCGCGACCATCTCTCGGTCCGCGTCGGCCGGCCGCCCCCCCCGCAGGGCGAAGGCGCGAGAGAGGACACTGGTGTCGGCGATGGAGACCAGGGCGATGGCCACGGCCCCGGCGATCAGGGCGCCGAGCTCTCCAAGGGAGAACGCGGGAGGCCGGAATGAGGGAAGGCCGCGCGGCAGGGCCCCTACGACGGCGGCGCCGTGCCGCCCGGCCAAGTCGAGCGCCGCCGAGGCGGCCGTCGCCCCCGCCACGGCGAGGAACACCCCGGGCACCCGGGGCGTCCATTGCCGGCAGGCCAGGATCGCGGCCAGACAGGCCGTTGCGACGGCGAGCGCTGCGCCGTTCGTCCGCCCGTCCGCCACGCCGGCGGCGATGCCTCGCGCCTGCTCGACCAGCCCGCCCCCTGCGGGGAATCCGAGGACCTTGGGCAGCTGGCTGACGAGCACGGTCAGGGCGATGCCGTTGAGGTAGCCGGTGCGGATGGGTTTCGACAGCAGGTCGGTGACGAACCCCAGCCGCGCGAGGCCGGCGAGGAGGCAGAGCAGGCCCGTCAGGACGGACAGCGCCCCCGCCAGCCCCGCCGCGCGGGCCGGATCGCCCGCGGCGAGGGGGACGACCGTGGCGGCGATCAAGCCGGCGAGAGCCGAGTCGGGCCCCAGGACGAGGATGCGGGAGGGGCCGAACAGGGCGTAGGCGAGCAGGGGGACGATGGAGGCGTAGAGCCCGGCGATGGGGGTGAGGCCGGAGGCCTCCGCGTAGGCCATCCCCGCGGGGACGAGGAGGGCCGTCAAGACGAGGCCCGCCGCCAGATCGTGCCGGAGCCATTCACGCCGGTAGTTCAGCGCGAGGTCGAGGCCGGGGAGCCACCGGCGCCAGGCGGCCGGAGGGGCGGTTCCCGGGGAAGCGTCCTGGGGCATCATCACTGATTATAGCCGCGGCGGTGGCCGGCTACCGTTCCCGGTTCGACGGCCGGAGCGGCGGGAGAGGGCGGAGGAGGCCGTCCCGCAGGTCGTCGATCCAGGGGTGAATGTGGGTCTCCTGGCCGCGGGTCCGCGCCTCCTGCACGATGGTGACGGCGACGTTGGCGGCCTGCGCGCGCCGCGTCACATCCGCTCCGGCACCGGCAGCCCGAGGAGTCCGAACCCGGCGCGCATCGTGTCGATGAACCGCAGGAGGCAGAACAGCCGGAGACGGTAGAGGGCCTTGTCCTTCTCCGGCAGGAGCGGGTGGTGGTGGTAGAAGGCGTGGAAGGCCGCCGCCGTGTCGAGAAGGTAGTAGGCGAAGGTGGAGGGGTCCAGCCCCGACACGGCCTTGGCCGCCTGGGCGTCCAGATCCTCCAGCTTCATCAGAAACCCCCACAGGTCGTCGGGGACCGGGAAGGGGAGGGACCCCAGCGCGCCCGCCGGCACCGCCGTCTCCCGTCCCGCCTCGCCCAGCTTGCGCAGGATGGCGAAGGCGCGGACGAGGGAGTACTGGAGGTACGGCCCCGAGTCGCCCTCGAAGTTGAGGGCCTCGTCCATGTCGAAGGCGATCACCTTTTCCTTGCCGAACTTGAGCATGAAAAACTTCAGCGCCCCGCCCGCGATGGCGCGGGCCAGCGAGCGCTTATTGGCCTCGGGAAGGTCGGGATGGCGGGACTCCACCTCCTTCCCGGCCGCGGCCTCGAGGGCGTCCAGGAGGTCGTCGGCCTTGACGCCGATCCCCTTGCGGCCCGACATCGCCACAGCCCCGCCGTCGCCGGCGCCGAGGGCCTTGGCGAGCTTCTCGGAGAGCGAGACCATCTCGTAGGCGAAGTGGACCGAGGCCGCCGCCTGCTCCTTGAACCCGCAGATGGCCAAGGCCTCCTTCACCACCTCCTGGAGGTACGACTGCCGCACATCGATGACGTTGTAGACGATGTCCGCCGCGCCGAAGGAGGGGGCGCCGGGCTCGCCGGGCGGCGGGGTGGTTTCCCAGACGGTGGTCCCGTCGGCGTAGCGGTGGAATGGGCGGTAGGCGAAGTCGGTCCCCAGGAGACCGAACTTCCACATCTGGTAGGCGATGTCCTTGCCGGTGTAGGTGACGGTGCCGTTGGAGCGGACCAGAATCTTGTCCGGGTCCTGCATTTTCTTGCAGACGGCCGACTCCTTGAGGGCGAGGACCCAGCAGCCCGCGTTCTTCCCCTCCGCGGCAAGGGCGACGGCGCCCCGCTCCTTCAGCAGGGTGAAGGCCTTTTCCCACAGCGCGTAGGAGAGCACCTCGCTCTCCTTGGGGAGGAGGTCGTAGCGGATGCCGAGGCGCTCCATCGTGGCGAGGTGGCAGCGCACCATGGCCGAGGCCACGGAGGCGGCGAGGGAGGCCTCGGGGTCGATCCCCTCCTCGATGTGCTTCAGCGTCCGCTGACGGAGCTCCAGGCGGCCCTTGTCCTCCTCGTAAAAGGCGGCCGTGCGGACGTAGAGGTCCCAGGTAAAGAAGTCGAGCTTGGGATGGGCCGCGACGATTTCGGACCAGGGGCGCCGGTCCAGGTGGAGCAGGCCGACGACGACGTCCGCCACCTGGACGCCGGTGTTGTCGATGTAGTTCTGCACCTCCACCGTGTGCCCCTGGTGGCGCAAGAGGCGGACCAGGGCGTCGCCCAGGACGGCGTTGCGGAGGTGGCCGATGTGGGCCGCCTTGTTGGGGTTGATGTTGGTGTGCTCGACGATGACCTTTCGCCCCTGCGCATTGATGGCAGGCGACCAGGAGGGGAGCGCCGCCAGCGCCGCGGAACGGTCGAGGAAGATATTGAGGAACCCCGGCGGGGCCGGGACGGCCTGGGCGATGCCGGGGACGCCCTCGAGTGCGGCGGCCGCCTCGGCCGCGATCTCCAGCGGCGGGCGCTTCAGGCGCCCCGCGAGCTTCAGTGGGAAAGGGAAGGCGAGGTCGCCCTTGTCCACCGAGGGGGCGTTCTGGGCGAAGACGGGCACTTCGAAACCAAAGGCCCCTTGGGCCCACGCCTTCAGGCGGGATTCGACGGAACGGGCCAGGTCATCCTTCCACACGGTAGCCCAGCCCCTCCACGGCGTCGGCGAGGGCGGCGCGGTCGATCCCCTCGCCCTGCACGGTGAGCGTTCCCGCGTTGAGGTCCACAACGGCGGAGGCCACCCCCGGGACGGCCTTCGCCGCCTGCTCCACGGCCATTTTGCAATGGTGGCACGACATGCCGGTGATCTTCAAGACGAGTCCGATCATAGGGATTCATTATCCCACACCCTGCCGCCGACCGCTAACCGCAGACCGACCCCCGCCCAACGCCGACCGCAAAGCTAAGAGCGGCAAACGGATAGCGGTATGCGGAGAGCCGATCGCGGGATGCGGTTAAAACGCATCCGACGCCTCCACGTCCTCGAACTCCAGCGTCATCTGGTAGTTGCGGGAGTCCGCGGCCGGGCGGTCCTTCTTGTTCTCCGGATAGAAGGTGAGCTTCCCCTGGTAGGTGCGCAGGATGAGCCCGTTCTCGGTCACGCGCTGGAGATACTTCGGGGCCAGCGGGATCTTTCCGCCCCCGCCGGGGGCGTCCACGATGAACTTGGGGAGGCAGAGCCCCGAGGTGATCCCCTGGAGGCACGCCATGATCTCCACCCCTTTGCCCACTTCGGTGCGGAAGTGCTCGGTTCCCTCCACCAAGTCGGCCTGGTAGAGGTAGTAGGGGCGGACGCGATACCGCACCAGCCCGCGGAACAGCTCCAGGAGCGTCTTGGGGTCGTCGTTGATGCCGCGCAGGAGGACCGTCTGGTTGCCCAGCGGGATGCCGGCGTCGGCCAGGCCCTCGAGCGCCTGCCGGGCCTGGGGCGTCAGCTCCTGCGGGTGGTTGAAGTGGGTGTTGACGTAGAGCGGGTGGTACTTGCGGAGCATCTTCACCAGCTTGGGGGTGATCCGCTGGGGCAGGGTGACGGGGACGCGCGTGCCGATGCGGATGATCTCCACATGGGGGAGGGGGCGGATCTGCTTGAGAATCCATTCGAGCTGCTCGTCGGAGAGGCACAGCGGGTCGCCGCCCGAAAGGACCACATCGCGGATGGCCGGGGTGCGGGCGATATACTCGACCGCGCCGGTGATCTGCCGTCGGGGGATGCCGGTCTTCCCCACGAACCGCTTGCGGGTGCAGAACCGGCAGTAGACGGGGCAGATGTTGGTGGTCCAGAGGAGGCACCGGTCGGGGTACCGGTGGATCAGCCCGGGGGTGGGGCATTGCTCCTCCTCGTGGAGGGGGTCGGGCACGCCGGTGAAGTCCATCATCTCCTGCGGGTCGGGGACCGCCTGCTTGAACACGGGGTCTCCCACCCCCTGGATGATCGAGAGATAGTAGGGATTGATGCGCATCGGGAAGTATTTCGTGACCCACTTCAGCCCGTCGATGTCGAGGTCAGGGAACCGCTTGATCAGTTCCTCGGGCTTGGTCACGCTTTGCCGCATGAGCATTAGCCAGTCGTCCATGTCACCGTCCTCCGCGGAGGTATTTGGTATAGACGTGCTTGTGGTCGCCGTCGGCATAGAAGTGTTCGAAGACGGCCGCCAGCGCGTAGCCGTTGCGCAGGTAGAATGCCCGGGCCCGCTCGTAGGGGGCCCGCGACGAGGTCTCGATGACGACGAGGCGGCCGCCGCTTTGGGCGATGTCGGCCTCGGCCTCGAGCAGGAGAGCGCGCCCGATGCCCGCGCCGTGCACGGACGGGTCGGCCCCGATCCAGTAGAGGTCCCAGGTGTGCCGGGTCAGCGGGGTGTTGCCCCAGCAGGCGTAGCCCACGGGAGCGCCGTCCCGCTCGGCCACCGCGAAGCGGTACCCGCTGGCCTCGCCCTTCTCCAGTCGGGCGTCCATCAGTTCGCGGGCCACCGCCAGCTCCCCGGCGGAGAAGGCCCCCGTGCGATCGAGGATCGCCACCAGGGCCGGGGGATCGGCCGGGCTCAGCGGGCGGAGGCGGAGTTCCTGGCCCATTGGACCATCTTCCGGATGAATGTCCCGTAGGGGATTCCCGCCGCTTTGAGGGAGCGGGCCACCCCGGCATCGGGGCTGAGGTCGGGATTGGGGTTGACCTCGACGATCCGGGGCTCGCCCGTTTTCGAGGAGACCCGGAAGTCCACCCGCCAATAGTGGCGGCACCTCAGAACCCGCCCCGCGCGGACCGCAAGGCGCTGAAGCTTGCGGGCCAGCGCCGGCTCCAAGGGGGCGGGGACCATCGGCACGGTGCCCCCGTAGCGGGGATCGCTCTTGTTCCACTTGGCCTCGTAGGTGACGATCCGGGGCATCCCCGAAGGGAGGCGGGAGAAGTCGATTTCCGAGACCGGAAGGGCGCGGTGCACCTTGTCGCCGATGACGGCCACGTTGAACTCGCGGCCGCTGATGTACTCCTCCACGATGGCCGGCTGGTGGAAACGGGCGTGGAGGGTGGTCACCTGCTCCGCCAGCGCGGCCTTGCTGCGGACCACCGACTGGTCGTGGATCCCGGAGGAGGCGTCCTCCTGCACCGGCTTCACGATCATGGGCCACCCGAAGGGCAGGGTGCGGGGGAGCGATTCCCAGGGGGCGACGACGAAGAAGCGGGGGACCGGCAGGCCGTGGGCCCGCAGGATGCTCTTGGAGACCCCCTTGTCCAGACAGAGGCCGAGGGCCAGCGACCCGCATCCGGTGAACGGCACCCGGAGGCACTCGAGGGTCTCCGCCACGAGGATCTCCCCCGTGCTGTAGCCCCCCAGCGCCTCGCAGAGGTTGAACACAACGCCATAATCCTGTTCCCGGAGGGCGGAGAGCAGGGGATCCACGGAGCCCCGCAGCCAGAGGGTGTCGTGGGCGATGCGGCCCTTGGCCAGCATGCGGGAGACGGCCTGGGCGACCTCGTCCACCTCCTCCGTCGCGGCCTGTTGGAAGGGGTGGCCGAAATTGGGGTCGTTGGAGAGGATCAGGACCCTATCCTTGCCGCTCGAGCGCCGCGTCGACGACACGGTGAATCATCTCCTCGTAGGAATAGCCCGCGGCCGCCGCGGCCTTGGGGAAGCAGGAGTTCTCCTTGGGGTCCGGCAGGATGCCGGGCAGGGGATTGAGCTCCATGACGTTGGGGATGCCGCGTGCGTCCAGGCGGACGTCCACGCGGCACCAGTCGCGCACCCGCAGGACGCGGCAGGCCTCCAGGACTGCCTTCTCGATCGCAGCCTTCAAGGGGGGATAGAGGGGCGCGGGGCAGGTGAACATGTTCAGCGGCCGTTCGGGGGTGTCCCACACCCACTTGGCCTCGTAACTGTAGATGGGATTGGCGCCGGGGGGCAGTTCGCCGAAATTGATTTCCACCACCGGGAGCACCTGGCGCTTCGGCGGGTTGCCCAACACCGCCACCGTGAACTCCCGCCCGGGGAGGAAGGCCTCCGCCAGGACGGGCTGACGATACTTCGCCAGGATCTCGCGCACCTTGGGCGCCAGGGCCGCCCGTTCCCGGACGCAGTTGCCGTCGAAGATCCCCTTGCTCGACCCCTCCGCCACCGGCTTGACCATGATGGGAAGGGCCAGGGCGTCGAGGGCGGGGAGGTCGGTCTCGTCGTGGACGACCACGAAGGACGGCGTGGGGATGCCGTGGAAGGCCAGCACCTCCTTGGTGCGGGCTTTGTCGAGGGAGAGGGCCAGGGTGAGGGGGTCGCTCCCCGTGTAAGGGATGCCCCGCTCCTCGAGGAGGGCGGGGACCAGCGACTCGCGGAAGGTGCCGTGCAGCCCCTCGGCCATGTTGAAGACCAGGTCCACGGGGGTGCGGGCCAGCTTCTCTTCGAAGCGGGAATTGGCGATCAGGAAGGCGGTGTCGAACCGCGAATGGAGCGCGCGCTCCACGGCGCGCACCGTGGCGGCGGTGTCCCACTCGGCATAGGTGTCCTCCCCGAGGGGACCGGTACTGGGCGGCTCTTCGTCCAGGCCCAGTTCAACGAGCTCGAGGGGTTTGACGTTGCAGGCGATGCCGATCTTCGTGCGCATAACGAACGAGTGCCGTATTCTCCATGCTCAAAGATAAAGTAAAAATCATATTTGTCAAGAGACAATTCAAACGCCGTGCCAACGGCGCCGTGTTAGAATGGAAGCCACCATGGCAATGCCGTTCGTTCCACGATGGCCCGATGCCCCGCAAATGCCCTTCGGAAAAGGGTTCTCTCGGGAGCGCCCGTGCGCAGCGGCGGGGGGCGGGAGGGGCGTCCGCCGGCTCGCGAACCGGTGCGGAACGGCTGTGGAAAACCTCTTCGGCGCGGAAAACCCGGGGTCGCATTTTCTTCCGGCACGATTTTTCTTCCATTTTTCTTCCCCCTGCGAGTCCCGATGAATCCACCCACCCTCCTCGCCTTGCCGCTGGCGGACCTCACCCGTGTCGTGACGGCGCTCGGCGAACAGCCGTTTCGGGCCCGGCAGCTCTGGCAGTGGTTCTATCACCGATACGAGACCGACTTCGACGCCATGACCGATCTCTCCAAGCCGGCGCGCGCCCTCCTGCGGGAGCGCTTTCACCCCCTTCTGCCCGAGCTCGTGCGGGTGGAGGAGAGCCGGCTCGACCCCTCGCGCAAGTTCCTCCTCCGCTTCCCCGACGGCGAGAGTGCCGAGGCGGTCTTCATGGCTCACGAAGACCGCACCACCCTCTGCCTTTCCACTCAGACCGGATGCGCCCTCGGGTGCGCCTTCTGTCTTACCGGGCGCCGGACGGGCCGCAACCTCACGGCGGCGGAGCTGGTGGGGCAGTTCCTCACCCTCGTGAAGGGGATGCCGGCGGAGCGGATCAACATCGTCTTCATGGGGATGGGGGAGCCGCTCCTGAACGTGGAGCAGCTCGCCGCCGCCCTCCCGTTTCTCAATGAAACGGTGGCCCCCAAGCGCATCACCGTCTCCACCGCCGGCGTCCTCCGGGGGATTGCCGCGCTGGGCCGGGTGCGGCCCCTTCCGCGCCTGGCGCTGTCGCTCAACGCGGGGAGCGATGAGACCCGGAAGCGGCTCATGCCCGTCCACACCTACACGCTGCGGGAGCTCTTCGACGCCGTCCTGGCCTATCCCCGCAAACCCGGGGAGCGCATCACCCTCGAGTACGTCCTCATCAAGGGGGTCAACGACACCGACGCCGAGATGAAAGGGCTTTTCGAACTCCTGAAGCCCCACCGGCGCGTCTTCAAGGTCAACCTCATCCCCTACAACGCCGTTCCGGGCCTGCCGTACGAGGAGCCCGACGAGGCGCGGGTGGACGCCGTGGCGGGGATGCTGGCCGAGCGGGGCGTGACCGTGACCGTGCGGCGGTCCCTCGGCCGCGACATCCGCGCGGCGTGCGGCCAGCTGGCGGCGGGGCCCCTCGCCTCTGGACCCCCGTAGGGGCGGTCCGCGAACCGCCCCCGGCGGCCGGGCGCATCGCGATGCTTCCCTACTTTTTAATGGCCGGGATGAACACCGCGTCGCCCGAGCGGTTGTCCACCACCGAAGCATAGGCGTACACCGGGCCGTTGGCCTCCACGAGCGCCTCGAACCGGGCCAGCGGCACCTCTCCCATCACTCCGAGGGCGGCGAAGACATCGTCGAACTGCTTGTTGCTCCCCGGCTCCACTTCGAACGCCTTCTCCGACAGCAAGGCCCCCTCAGCATCCAGCAGGCGGACGCGGAGGTGGGCGGCATGGGAGCCGGCGGCGGAGAATCCCGCGTTGGTCCGGTATTCCGCGGTCCGGACCAGCCCCGTGAGCAGGCCGGTTTCGCCGTCCTGCAGGAGGTCGTCGAGGGCCATTGGCGGGACGTTCTGGCCGTAGGTGCCGTCCGGCGTGTCGTTGTAGACGCGCGCCGCGGCCATCAGCTCCGGCCCTCCGAACGGCACGATATAGAGGGTCCCGCGGGCGTCGCCTGATATGGGAGGGAAGTACTCCCCGACGGCGTCGGGCTCATAGGCCACCGTCCCGGCGGCGATGGTGGTGGGGGTGGTGAACACCCCCTGCGAGGAGAACCAGGTGAGGTTCACCCCCGGCTCGGCCGACCGGTTGAGGAGGGAGAGCTCGGTCCTCCAGGACGCGCCGTACGCGCCGCCGGCCCGGGCGAACACGGGGAGGAAAAGAGGCCCTTCCATGGCGGGCCGCCGGACGGCGGGGCGGAAGACCGGGTCGCCCGTGCGGTTGTCGATGACCGAGGCGTAAGCGAAGAACAGGGGCCCTTCGGGGGCCACGGTGTCGAACGCCGCGGAGACGACGGCATAGCCCGCGTCCGTCTCATATCCAGGCAGGGCGTCGGCGACGTCGTTGAGCTGAAGGGCCCGCCAGGGCATGAGGTAGTGGTAGTCGTCCGCTTTCAGGAAGCCGTAGCGGTCGAAGAGCTTGACGTTCACCCAATACTGCTGGTTCGAGATGTTGACCACCCCCAGGTTCGTGCGGTAGGAACCGCCCTGGGGCAGCGGAAAGAGATATACCTCCTCCCCGGCCCGCGCCGTCTCGTCCGCGGGGAACGAGGGGACGAACTGGCCCATGGTGCCGCCCGTGTTCCCTCCCGCGAGGTTCCGATCGGTGTAGGTGCGGGAGGCGATCACGAGCTCCGGCGCCCCCTCGACGGCGATGGCCCCCGCCGCCGTTCCGGGGCCCCATTGGGCCGCCACGATATTCTCGAGCCGGACGGATGCCCCGGCGGGGACCGTCATGGGCGGCCCGTCGGCCGCGGGCGGCTCGCCAATGGAGGGGAGCAGCTTCAACGCCGCCGTGGCCGTGGCGTTTGTGGGGTTGGTCAGGACGAGGTCGGTGCGCCACCGGGTCCCGTTGGCGCCGTCGGCGTGGGCCGCGGCGGGGACGATCCGGGCGCCGCAACCGGCGACGGCGAAGGCGTCGATCCCCTTGGCCGTGAGGAAATTGGTCGCCACGAAGAGCCGGTCCCCATCGAGCGCCAGGGCGAAGGCGTCCTGGCTGGTGAAGGAGGCGCCGGCTTCGAAGGGAGGGGCGCCTGCGAGGTTCACCACCCGCAGGCCGTGGTAGTCATTGGCCACGAACGCGTAATCGCCCCGGATCTCGACGGCGTAGGCGTCTGTGGGAAAGACGAACCGGCGCTGCTCCACGGGGGAGGCCGGGCTTTGGATGTCGTAGAGAAGGAGGTTGGGGCCCGCCACGACGGCCAGCCGGTTCCCGGCCGGTGCGGCGTCAAAGGCCATGCCGGGAGTGGCGGTGTGGCTGAGCAGCGCGGGCTGGAGAGGGTCGTCGAGGCCGTAGATCCACAGCCCGGTGTAGACGTCGGTGACGAACAGCAGGCCGCCGGACGCGTGGAGGGAGAACGAGGCGATGGTCGGCGTCCCTTCCCAGGGCACGGTCCCGGCAAGGACGGGGTGCGCCGGGTCGGCCAGGTCCACCACGGCCAGTCCCTGGCCCGGCGAGAGGACGAAGGCATATCGACCGTCCACCGCCAGGGCTTCGGCCGCCGCCAGGGGGAGGGCGCCGAGAGGTGCGGGATGCGCGGGGTCGGAGATATCGAAGGTCCGCAAGCCCGCGGACCCGTCGGCGATGACGGCCGTCGTCCCGGTGACGGCCACGCCCACCGCTAGGCCGGGGGTGTCGAGCATGGCCAGGACAGAGGGCGCCCCCGTCCCGCGGGCGTCGAGGACCGCCAGCCCCGCCTCCCCGGCGGCGACCAGCAGCTGGTCCCCGGAGGCCGCCATCCGGACCGGGAAGAATTCGGGGGCGAGGGTGCCCGTCCGCGTCGGGCACGGCTGGGCGCATGCGGCGGTGGCCAGGGCGGAGAGGGCGATGGACAGCAGGACGATCTCGGACAGGGGAGTTCTTCGGCTCGGGGAAGTGCTCATCACTCGGATTATACGGCCGCCGCGTCCCGGCCGTCCCGGCGGCCTCCTATCCCGCCCGGGCCAGGGCGGCGACCTCCAGCGCCGGGGAGCCCTGGTCGTCTTTTACGATGCCGGACACGACGAGGGGGCCGGGGTCGCGGGTGAGCGCGGCGTACTTTTCGTAGGTCTGCGGGAAGACCACGGCCTCGAAGGCGTCGGTCTCGTCCTCCATGTCGAGGAACTTCATCCACTGCTCCGATTTCTTCACCCACACCCGCTTGGCCGCGACGATGACGCCGAGCATGCGGACCCTCTTCCCAACCATTTCACCCATGCGGTTGGCCGGGAGGACGCCGGGACATCGGGGACGGACCAGCGCGGCGGCGTGCCCGGAGAGGGGAAACCCCACCGCCGCCTCCTCGCGCCGCAGGCGCTCGGCGGGGGGTTCGTCCGCCAACGCGGGCAGGCCGCGTAGGACCTCCCGCTCCACGCTCTCGGCCAGCCAGGGGCTGAGCGTCCGCTTTCCGTCCACCTCGAGGAGCCACCGCAGGACGCGCGGCGGATGGCCGAAGCATTCGAAGGCCCGGGCGTCGATGAGGGCGGCGGCCGCCTCCCGCGACGGCTGGACGCGGGTGTAGAACTCCAGGAAGGATGAAAAGGGCTTGCGCTCCCGCTCCGCGACGATCCGCTCCGCCAGCGACCGTTCCATGTTCCGCACCGCCATGAACCCGGTGCGCAATTTCCTGTCCCGCCCCTCGTATTCCCAGCCGGCCTCGTGGATGCCGGGCGGCAGGACGGCGATCCCCAGCCGCCGCGCCTCGGAGATATAGGCCTTCGACGGGTAGAAGCCGCCGCCGCAGGTCAGCACCGCCGCCAGGAACTCCGCCGGGTGGTGCGCCTTGAGGTACGCCATCTGGACGGAGAGGGTGGCGAAGGCGGCGGAGTGGGACTTGCAGAAGGAGTAGCCGGCGAAGGAAGCCATCTGCCGGGCCAGCTCCCGCACCCTGGGCTCCGGGTGCCCGCGCGCCACGGCCCGGCGGACGAATGCCTCCACCGACTTCTCCATCTCGCCGTGGGAGCGGCTCTTTCCGCTCATGGCCCGCCGGAGGGCATCGGCCTCCCCCAGCGACATCCCCGCGATGGCGTGGGCCACCTTGATGACATCCTCCTGGTACACCATCACGCCGTAGGTGCCGCCCAGGAGCGCCTCCAGCTCGGGGAGGATGTAGGCGGGCCTCTCGCGCCCCCGGTGGCGCGCGATGAAGGCCTGCATCATCCCCGACTCCGCCACGCCGGGGCGGATGATGGAGGAGGCGGCGACCAGCTCCTCGAACTCCTCCACCCCCAGCTTCAGGAGCAACTGGCGCATGGCGGGGGACTCGATGTAGAAGCACCCCATGGTCCTGCCGGAGACGATGAGGGCGCGGGTGGCCGGGTCGGCGGCGCAGGCGTCGATGTCGTCCATCGGCGGCTTCGGGACGCCGTGTTTTTCAAGCGACAGCAGGCAGGTGGGGAGGACGTCGAGGGAACGGTTTCCCAGGATGTCCATCTTCAGCAGACCCTGCGCCTCCACGGGGCGCATGTCGGGCTGGGTGATGACCAGGCCGTTGGCCGAGCGGGTGAGGGCGAGGTGGTCGGTGAGCGGTTTCGGGGTGATGATGACGCCGCCGCAGTGGATCCCCCAGGCGCGGGGGAAGCCCGTGAGCATCGAGGCGTAGGAGAAGAGGCGCTTCACCTCGGGATTGTCCAGCGGGAGGGTGCGGCACTCGGGGAACTCCCTCGCCAGGTCGTCGGGGTCGGTGGAGTGGGCGTAGTGGGGGATCTTCTTGGCGAGGCTGCCGATCTCGGTCTCGGTGTAGCCCATCGCCTTCCCCGCCTCGCGCACCGCCCCGCGCAGGGCGAAGGAGGTGATCGTGGAGATCATGGCGGTGCGGTCGTCGCCGAAGGTGCGGTAGATGTAGCGGAGGATGTCGTCCCGGCGCGAGGTGCCGAAGTCCACGTCGATGTCGGGGGGGCTGGTGCGCTCGGGGTTGAGGAAGCGCTCGAAATAGAGGTCGTACCGGATGGGGTCCACGGGGCTGATGCCAAGGCAGTGGACCACCAGCGACGCCGCCGCGCTCCCGCGCCCCAGGCAGGGGTAGCCGAGGCGCCGCCCCTCGCGGACGAGGTCCCAGACGAGGAGGAAGTAGTCGGCATAGCCCAGCCGCGCGATGACCTCCAGCTCCATCTCGAGGCGGGCCCGGGCGCGGGCGTCGCCGGGGCGGTAGCGGGTGCGGAACCCCTCCTCGGCGACTTCCCGCAGGCGCGCCGGGGCGCCTCCGGGATCCACGAACGGGTAGGCGGGGAAGTGGAGCCGGTTCCATTCGATCCCCGCGCGGCACTCCTCGACAAGCCGCCGGGTGTTCTCCCACGCCGCGGGGCGGCCGTCGCGCTCCACCGCGGCGAACGGGGAGCCGATGGAGGCGAGTTCCTCGGGCGAGAGGGTGCCGGCGGTCTTGAGGTGCTTCATCCCGAGGAGGAGCTTGGCCAGGTTCATCTCGCGCACGGTGGAGCCGCTCCGCGAAACGCGGGGCGTCAGAAGGGTGGGGAGGCCGAGCCGGAGGCAGGCGTTCTCCACGGCGGGGTTGGCGGGGGAGCCGGGGGCGAGCTCGCCGTAGAGGTTCCCTTTGGGGACGAGGGACGACAGGGCGTTCAGAATCTCCGGATGGGCAGAGAAGACGGCCACGCCGGAGAGGTCCTCGCCGGCCAGCAGGTCCGGGATACAGCCGTTCCGCGTGCCGCGTTCCGCGTTCTGCGTTGGGAGGGTGGGACGCCGGACGGTGTACGCCGTACGCTGGACGGATTCTATATTTTCCAGATGTTGCCGTGTGGACACTCGGTTCAGCACTTTTAGTCCGTCGTCGTTTTTCGCGATCAGGACCGCGCGGCAGTCCAGGCACAGCCCGTGGATGGGGCGCAGGCCCGCCGCCCTGCATCCTTGGGCGAAGGGGACGGCCGCAGCGAGGTTGCGATCGGTCAGGGCCACGGCCTCCAGGCCGCGCGCGCCGGCCGCCCCGATCAGCGCTTCGATGGAAAGCGTTGAAAAATAAAATGAATAGTTGCTGTGCACATGCAGGGGCGGCAGTGCGGATGCGTGTTGGGGCACACTTCCAGCATAGGCGAAAAAAATACGAAAATCAAGGGGGGCCGCCCCGAAAACGGAGCGCCTTTTTATCTCAGGAAGAGCATGGCCACCCCTGCCACGGCCACCACGGCGCCGAGGACGGCGCGCCAGGTAGGGCGTTCCCGCTCGATGAGAGCGGCGACGGGGATGAGGAAGATGGGGGTGGTGGCGAGGATGGTGGAGGCGATGCCGGTGGCGGTGTGCTGGATGGCCACCTGGGAGAGCCAGACGCCCAGGAAGGGGCCGAAGACGGCGCCGCCGAGGAGGGCGAGGGCGGCGCTCCCCGTCCAGCCCCCGTGGGGCCGAGGGCGGGCGAACCGGAAGAGCGCCGCGAACACCGCCGCGGTGGCGAGCGCGGCGATCATCCGCCACAGGGTGGCGTAGAGGGAGCTCATCCCCGTGTTGAGCGCCGCCTTCGCCAGGATGAGCCCCGCGCTCTGCCCGAGGGCGGCCAAGAGGGTGAAAAGGACCGAGGGCAGGTGGAAGCGGCGCTCGCCGTCTTCGCGCTTCTCCCGCAGGGTCCACCCGACGCCGGCCACCGTCACGACCATTCCCGCCAACCCCATCCCGCCGATGGTCTCCCCGAGGAAGACCCACGCCAGGACGGCGGTCATGGCCGGGGCAACGGTGTAGACCAGCATCGTCAGCCGCGGACCCATCCAGACGAACGACTGGAACAGCAGCAGGTCGCCCAGGAAGAGGCCGGCGATCCCCGAGAGGGAGAGCATCAGCGCCGGGTAGACGCCGATGGCGAAGTCACCGGAAACGACGAGATGGGTGAGGAAGAGGAACAAGGCACCGAGGGCGAGGCGGTAGAGGTTCACCGCCCACGATCCGAAGTGGCGGGAGGCAATGGTGAAGAACATGGCCGTCCAGCTCCAGCAGAAGACGGCCCCGATGGCGGTGAGTTCACCCATAAAGTCGCCCATTATCCGCCGAAACCCGCGAAAGGGCAAGGGCATGTTCGCCGGCGGGGCCGGCTGCCGTTTGCAAGGCCAGCCCTGATGCGCTCCGGCGCCGTTCTCTTCGGTCCGAAGGGGGGACGCATCCTGCGGACGAACTTCCGCGCGGCCGGCGAGGGCCCCTCGTTGCAGGTCGGCGCCACCCACAGATCTTGCGGCGCCTCCGCATCGAGGAGGACGACTTCAGCGAACGGATCGGGCTGGCGAAGCGGAGCGATGGCGCCATGGATCCGCTCCTGCGCGGCCTCGATCGGCAAGGTAGGCCCTCCCGCGGCCGCTCAGGGATGCTCCCTCTCCGTCGTCCTTGGCGGCATGGGCGACCCCTCCGCTCGGCTCAGCTGCCCATCCTCCCCGGCCGGGGCCAGGGCGAGGCCGCCGGGCTCCACCCCTTCCAGTTTGACGGCGATGGCGTCGAGGGCCCTCTGCGCGGCCTTGCGGACCTCGGCCGAGGGGTGGTGGTCGGCCGTTTCGGTGAGGAGGGGCACGGCCTTCGCGCTCCCCACCCGCTCGCCGAACGACTCCGCCGCGGCCAAGGCGACCGCGGTGCGGGGGTCCACAAGATATTCGAGCAACAGCGCCTCGGCCTCCTCATCCGGGAGGAGCGCCCCGAGGAGGCGGACGCACCGGGCGTGGACGGCCTCGTCCTTGCGCGGGTTTTTGAGGATGGCCCGCAGGTGGGGGGCGCCTTCGATGCCGAGATTGGCGGCGGCCTGGACGGGGATCCAGTCGTCCGAGAGGTCGCCCAGGGCCTCCCGGCTGGCGGCGAGCATCGCGGGATCACGGGGGAAGCCCTCTCCGAGGGCGGCCAGGACCGCCCGCCGGACGCGCGGATCGTTCTCTGAACGCCAGTTCCGGAGCAGTCCTTTCTTGATCCCCTCCGGCGTGTCCGGCCGCAGGGCCATCGCCGTCCCATGGACGGCGCGGACGAGCTCCGTCAGTTCCGCGCCGTTGGCCAGGCCGTGCTCGGTCTCCACCGTGACTTCGCCGCCGCGGGCCTTGCCGGCCCACTCCTCCACGACATATCGGATGGTTTTGCGGGTCTCCCCGTCGAGGGCGGCCAGACAGAACGGGGCGGGACCGCGCAGGTCCACCAGGGGATCGAACGCCGCATCGCCCGTGGGGAGGTCGCCGGCCCGCTCCCACGGCGTTTCGGTGGCCGGGGCCAGCCACCGCTCCGGGGTGAACCCCAGCTTCACGGCCAGGGTCTCCTTGCGGAGGGTGATGGACGGCTTCGCCCCCTTCACCGTGATTTGGGTCAGGGTCTTTCCCTTCCTACGCTTCATCGTCACCTGCACCGGCAGGCCCTCGATGAGCCCGTCGAGCCGGCCGTCGTGCTCGAGGAACTTCCCGGGATGGCGAACGAGCCCCAGATCCCGGGCGGTCCGGTCGAGGACCTCGGCGATCTCCCGCTTCGCCAGGGAGCGGACGAGGATCCCGATCGAGGCGCCCACGACCGCCGCCACGAGGCCGATGAGGACCGGTTCCATGCCCCCAGTGTATCATTTCACCCGGAACAATTCCGGGCGCCGCCCGTTGCCTCTCCATGGAGGTCGTCGAACCATGGTGAAGTTCCTGCTGGGGTGCATCCTGCTCGTCCTGTGCCGGCCCCTGGCCCTGCTGGCGCTGTTCGACCTGCCGGCCCGGGCGCTGGGGGCGAAGGGCGGATGGCGCGCGCGGTTCAAGCCCGTCCTCGGCGCCTCCGAGGACGCCCCCAGAGAAAACGGGGTTCGTTTTGCCCTCTGAGCGTCCGGATTTCCGTCAGGACGGCGTGGTGTATTCAGGAGGTGCGCCCCCTGTTCTTGATAACGCCGGCGCTGCCGAAAGCCGCCCAACCTTCCCCGTCTGCATGGACGATTTCCGCGCCCGTGTCTTTGGAGGCAGCGCTCGGGGCCGAGGAATGTTTGAGATGCCCGCTCGGGAGGTCGCCCCGGCGTCATCGTCCATGGCGCGATGCCGAGAAATCAGAATAATTTGACGCGCCAGAGATCGTGCAGGTGGATGATCCCCAGGAGCTTCTTCGAGGCGTCGGTGATGAAGAGCGAGGTGATGTGCTTCTCCTCGAAGATGCGCAGGGCGTCGGAGGCGAGGGCGTCGGCGGGGATGGTGCGCGGGTCGGGCTTCATGCAGTCGGCCGCGTGCTTCCGGAGGAGGTGCTCGTCCTTTTGAAGCAGGCGGCGGAGGTCGCCGTCGGAGATGACCCCCTTCAGCGCGCCGCGGCCGTCCACCACGGCGGTGATGCCGAACCCCTTGCTCGACATCTCGTAGATGGCGTCCTTCATGGAGGCCTCCAGCGGCACCGCCGGGACGGCGTCGCCGGTGTGCATCAGCTCCTCCACCTTCATCAGCTTCTTCCCCAGGGCGCCGCCGGGGTGGCGCAGGGCGAAGTCCTCCTCCTTAAACCCCTTCCTTACCAGGAGGGCCATCGAGAGGGCGTCGCCCAACGCCAGGGTGGCGGTGGTGGAGGCGGTGGGGGCGAGGTTGAGGGGGCAGGCCTCCCTGGAGACCCCGACGTCGAGGTGGAGGGCCGAGTAGCGGGCCAAGGTGGATTGCGGGTTGGAGGAGATGCCGATGATGGGGACCCCCATCCGGTGGAGCACCTCCAGCAGTTCGAGGACCTCCTCGGTCTCGCCGGAGTTGGAGACGGCCACGACGATGTCGCCCTCGGCCACGATGCCGAGGTCGCCGTGCTTGGCCTCGGCCGGGTGCATGAAGACGGCCGGGGTGCCCGTGGAGGCCATGGTGGCGGCGATCTTGCGGCAGATGAGCCCCGACTTGCCCATCCCGCTGATGACGACCTTGCCCCGGCATTCGGCCAGCATCTCCACGGCCTTGACGAAATCGGCGTTGAGACGCTCCCTAACGCCGAGGATGGCGTCGGCCTCGGTCTTGAGGACCTTCTTCGCTAATTCGAGCGTCATCCCTTGATGACCTCTCGCACGGCCAGCACCTCGTCGAGGAGCATGGGCAGGTCACGGAGAGGCCACTGGGTGGCCGCGTCCGACATCGCTTGTTCGGGGTTGTCGTGCACTTCGATGAAGAGGCCGTCGATGCCGACGGCGGCGGCGGCCCGCGCCAGGGGAAGGACATACTGGCGGAGGCCGCCGGAGACGCCTCCGGCCCCGCCGGGGAGCTGGAGCGAATGGGTGGCGTCGTAGAGGACCCGGGCGCCGGTCTCCCGGAGCCTGAGGATGGAGCGCATGTCCACCACGAGGTCGTGGTAGCCGAAGGAGGCGCCGCGCTCGGTGACGGAGAGATCGGACGCACCGGCGCTCCTGGCCTTCTCCACGGCGTAGGTCATATCGTCGGGGGCCATGAATTGACCTTTTTTGATGTTGACGGCCCGCCCCGTCCGGCCGGCGGCGGCGAGGAGGTCGGTCTGGCGGCACAGGAAGGCGGGGATCTGGAGGATGTCCACCACGCGGGCCGCCGGGGCGGCCTGAAAGGGTTCGTGGATGTCGGTCAGGAGCCGGACGCCGAGCTTCGCCTTGACGACGGACAACTCCTCCAGCCCCTTCTCCATCCCCGGGCCGCGGTAGGAGCCCAGGGCGGTGCGGTTGGCCTTGTCGAAGGAGGCCTTGAAAACCCAGTCCACCGGATACTTCGCAACGATTTCGCGCAGCTTCTCCGCCATCCGCAGGGGATGGCCCCCGGGCTCCATGACGCACGGGCCGGCGATGACGAGGAGGCGGCTCATGCGTTGGCGCGCTCCGCTCGATGCTTGAGCGCGGCTTCGATGAACCCTTTGAACAGCGGGTGGGGCCCCAGGGGGCGCGACTTGAACTCGGGGTGGAACTGGCAGGCGAGGAAGTAGGGATGGTCGGGGATCTCCACCATCTCCATGAACAGCTTGTCGGGGGACTTGCCGGAGAACTTCATCCCCGCCGCTTCGATCCGGTCGAGGTAGGCGGTGTTGACCTCGTAGCGGTGGCGATGGCGCTCGGAGATGGTCTCCGCCCCGTAGACGCGGGCGGCGAGGGAGCCGGGGGCCAGGTCGCACGGGTAAGCGCCCAGGCGCATCGTGCCCCCCATGACGTCCACGTGGAGGAGGTCGCGCAGCTTGAAGACCACCTTGTGCGGGGTGTCCTCGTCGAATTCGGTGGAGTCGGCATGGGCGAGGCCGACGACATTGCGGGCGAACTCGATGACGGCCGTCTGCATGCCGAGGCAGATGCCGAAGTAGGGGATCTTCCGCTCCCGCGCCACCTGGATGGCCTTGAGCATCCCCTCCTTGCCCCGCTTGCCGAAGCCGCCGGGGACGAGAATCCCGTCCAGCGAGAACAGATCCTGGATCCCTTTGCCGGTCTTCTCGATCTCCTCGGTGTCGATCCAGCGGAGGTCGAGCCGGGCGTCGTTGGCCACCGCGCCGTGCTGGAGGGCCTCCACGAGCGACTTATAGGAGTCGCCGTACTGGACGTATTTTCCGGCCACGCCGATGGCGACCTCCCGCTTCGGGGAGCGCATGCGGAAGACCAGGTCCTCCCACGCCTGCATCTTGCGCGGGTAGTGGGGGAGGTTGAGGTAGTCCAGGAGGAGGTCGTCGAGCCCCTCGCGCACCAGCATCAGGGGCACCTCGTAGATGGAGGGGACGTTCTCCTCGGCGATGACGGCGCGGGGGTCCACGTTGCAGAAGGAGGCGATCTTGCGCTTCACCCCCTCGGGCAGGGGTTTCTCGGAGCGGGCGATGATGATGTCGGGCTGGATGCCGATGGACTGCAATTCCTTGGTGGAGTGCTGCGTGGGCTTGGTCTTCAGCTCGTCGGCGGAGGCGATGTAGGGGACGAGCGTGAGGTGGATGTTGACGGCGTTGCCGCGCCCCACGTCCTGCCTGAACTGCCGGATGGCCTCCAGGTAGGGAAGCGACTCGATATCCCCCACCGTTCCGCCGATCTCGACGAGGATGACGTCCTTGTCCGTTCCCAGGCGGCGGATCCCCTCCTTGATCTCGTCGGTGATGTGGGGGATGACCTGGATGGTGGCCCCCAGGTAGTCGCCCTTGCGCTCCTTCTCCAGGACCGAGAGGTAGATCTTCCCGGTGGTGTAGTTGTTTAGCTTGGAGGTGCGGATGTTGACGAACCGCTCGTAGTGTCCCAGGTCCAGGTCGGTCTCGGCGCCGTCGTCGGTGACGAACACCTCGCCGTGCTGGAACGGGGACATGGTGCCGGGGTCCACGTTGATGTAGGGGTCGAACTTCATGATGTCCACCGAGAATCCGCGGGCCTCCAGGATGGCGCCGATGGAGGCCGCCGCGATCCCCTTTCCGAGGGAGGAGACCACGCCGCCCGTGACGAAGATATACTTCTTCTGCATTACCGCGCTCCTTTAAGCCATTGTTCGACCCGGTTCGCGCTTGCGACCGTCGGGCCCCGACCTCCGTCGGGGGAGGGTTTCTTTGCGGGAAGAGGGTGGGGCTCCAAGAATTCACTTCTTGGGGGGGGAGAGGGAACCGCCCTCTCCCGTGGGCGATCGAATGAGGCCCAGGATGCCCGGAGCGTGCCGATCATGCGTATGCTCCCGCGCGCAGAAGTGCTTCCACCCGTTCCGCATCCTGCGCCGTATCGACGGAATGGGCGTCCGCCGCCGCCTCGGCCACGAAGATGTCGATGCCGTTCTCGAGCGCCCGGAGCTGCTCCAGCGACTCCGCCCGCTCCAGCATCGTGGGCTTCAACGCCACGAACTTGAAGAGGACGTCGCGGTGGTAGCCGTAAATGCCCAGGTGCTTGCGGTAGGTCGCCGCCTCGGGGTTGCGGGGGTGGGGGATGGGGCTGCGGGAGAAATAGAGGGCGTAGCCGAGGGCATCCTTGACCACCTTGACGGTGTTGGGATCGGCGGCCGCCTCGGCCGCCAAGGGGTAGTCCAGGGTGGCCATCGCCTCGCCCCGCTGCAGCAGCTCCGCTACGATGGCCACGTTCTGCGCGGCGCACAGGGGCTCGTCGCCCTGCAGATTGATGATGTGCTCGGCCTTGGAGCTCCGGGCGGCCTCGGCCACGCGGTCGGTGCCGGAGGGGCAGTCGGGGCGGGTCATCACCGCCCGCCCCCCGAACTTCTCGACGACGGCCTTGATCCGCTCATCGTCGGTGGCGACCACCACCTCCACGCCGGGCACCTGAGCGGCGCGTTCCCAGACCCACTGGACCATGGGCTTGCCCGCTAGGGGATGGAGCGGCTTGGCGGGGAGGCGCGTCGAGCTGTACCGGGCTGGGATGACGACGAGAGTGGACACGGCGGATGATACACCCGGGGAGGGGGAGAAGTCAACATGAATCCCTTGGCGGGGTCCCTGGGCGTTCATCGACGGCTATGCCGATGGAGGGCGCAGATGGTGACGAAAGACAATACAAAAAGCAAAACTTAAAATGCACATTGAAATTCATGACCGGTTCCATTTCCATGGGATTAAGCGGTTTCGGCATCACCCAAATGAGCGATGCGAGCGGTTCGCCTTATTTGCAATTTGCAATTTGAAATTTTTCGATTTCATAATGTCTTGGGAGGGCCTTGCAACGCCCCTTCGAGGGGTGTTAAAGTAGCGTTGTGAATTTGGACGCCCAGTTCCGGAAAGCCATCCAAGAACTCGTGAAGAACGGCGTGGACATGCAGCAGGCCACGGAGGAGTTCAAGTTGAAGTTCGTGGAGGAGGCGTTGAGGCTCCACGGCGACAGCGTCTGCGCCACGGCGGAGGCCCTCGGCATCCACCGGAACACCATCAACAAGCTCCTGAAGAAGCGCGAGGGGAAAGGCAAGAAGCGTCCCCGCCGATGACCCGCGCCCTCCTCGGGCTCCTGGTCCTCCTCTTCCCCGCCACCGTCTCCCTCAAAAGTCTGTTCGTCCCCCCGAAGGGGCCCGAGCGCATCCTCTCCATACATCCCGCCCCGGCCTGGGTGTATGGCCTCTTCCCGGAGGAGAAGGTCCCGTTCGGCCGGGCCATCAACGCCATCTCCCGCGACTACGAGCTGGACCCCCACCTGGTGGCGGCGTTGATCCTGGCGGAATCGCGGTTCGACCCATCAGCGGTTTCCCGCAAGGGGGCCGTGGGGCTGATGCAGGTGATGCCGCTTAAGCCGGAGGACTGGCCCCGGCTCTTCGACCCCGTGTCCAACCTTCGGACGGGGATCGCCCACCTCCACTACCTCCTGGAAACCTTCGACGGGGACCTGGGGCTGGCGCTGGCGGCCTACAACGCCGGGGTGGGGCGCGTGAAGCGGACCGGCATCCCCGCCCGGAAGGAGACGCGGGTGTTCCTCAAGAACGTGCTGGACGCCTATTACCGGTTCTGGTCAGACGCCCCACTCCCAGGCCTCGCGGTCCAGCGGGCCCTGGAAGATCAGGCGGGCGTCGCCCGTTAGCCGCACGTCCCTCAGCGCCCCCCCCTCCCGCTCGAACTCGAACGACAACGGAATCTTCCCCATGGTGGCGATCTGCACCTCCCGGTCGAGCCGGGCTCCGGCCTGAACGAGGGCATGGAGCGCCGCCCAGGCGCCCGAGGAGCACGAAAGGACCTCGTCCTCGATCCCCCGCTCGTAGGTGCGCATCGCCACGATGCCCGGGTCGAGGACGCTGCAGAAGCTGACGTTGGTCCCCGCCGGGGCGAACTCGGCGTGGTGCCGGAGCGCCCGGGCCTCCTCCACGAACCCCTCCCGCTGGAAGATGTCCTCGTCCGTCACCACGACGAGGTGGGGGACTCCCACATCCACAAACCATGCGGGGAGGCGGTGCACCTGGACCCTCCGGGCCTTGACGGGATAGGGGGGGAAGGCCAGGCGGACGCCGCGCGGGACGATCTCGGCGCCGTAGACCCCCGCGCCCGTCTCGATCTTCATCTGCCGGGGGGCGATGATCCGGAGGAAGGCGAAGCGGGCGGCGCACCGGGTGCCGTTGAGGCACAGGGCGGCGTCGGAGCCGTCGCTGTTGAAATAGGCGATCCGGAAATGGGCCTTGCGGGACGCGTGCAGGGTGATGAGGCCGTCGGCCCCCACGCTGAGGCGGCGGCGGCACAGGCGGCGCGCCAACTCGGGGCCAGGGAGAGGGAGGCCCCCCTTGCGGGCGTCCACGAGGATGAAGTCGTTCCCTGCGCCGGAGAGTTTGCCGATTTCCAGACGGTCCGGCGGCCGGGCGGTCATGGCCGGAGCCCTCGGCTTGGGAACCGATCGCCAAAAGGTTCCAGGGCGCGGAGGGCGGAGGGCGGAGTTCGGGGTTCCATCCGCCCGAATGCCGAACAGGCAACAGGCAGCAGGCAACAGGCCACTGGGGTCATCGCGGCTCCTCCCGCACGGCCGGGACGACGGCGCTCTGGTTGCCCGAGGCGTCCACGGCCGCGGCCCCGAACTCGCACACGGAGGCGTCGACCTCGAACATTGGGTCGGTCCCCTCGGCCACGCGCGACCAGTCCTCCCCCGGACACCGCCGGTAGACCCGGTAGGCCGACGCGCCGGCGGCCCGGGCCACCTTCACCCACGCTTTCCGTTCCATCGGCAGGTATTGGACCAGGGGAGGGTCGGCCGGCGGAACGAGGTCGGCGTATTGGAGCCGAACCTCCGTGGCGTCGCTCCAATGGTCCGGCGCGGAGGCGGCCTGGACCGCGTAGGTGTATTCGGTCCCATGGCGCACCGCCCGATCGGTATAGTGGTCGGCGTCGCCGGCCAGGTCCTCCAGGAGCACGGGGGGGCCCCCGCCGACCGATCGGGAGACCCGGAGGGTCGTCGCGCCCCGGGGGGGGGTGAAGGCCAGGCGGACCGCCTCGTCCGCCGGTTCGGCCCGGAGGCCGGCCACGGCGGGGAGCGGGGGAGAGGCCAGGAAGCCCGCGGGCTCCGAAGGGGCGCCCCGCTGGCCCTGGGGCCCCACCAGGATGAAGCCCCAGAAGGTGCCGGTGTGCCCCGCCGGGTCGGCCCCAAGGTCTTTGAGGGCGAAGCGGAGGACCACCCGCCCCTCCCGCGTCCGTTCCGATGTCTGCGCCGGATCGAGCTCGGCGATCCGGTTTGCCTTCGCGTATAGGGCCGGCGCCGGGGGGGCGGGGGGGAGCTGGCCGGGCTTGGCGGGGGCCGCGGCCCGATAGACCTCCAGGGTCCGGAAGCCCTCCATCGGGGTGCCGTCGGCATAGGCGCCGGGGATGGACAGTCGAACCTCCACGAACGCCCCCACCTGGCGGACCTCCGGCATCAGCGCCGGGGGGACACGGGGGACCGGGGGCCGGGGCGGCCCCTCCTTCCCGCATGCCCAAAGGGCGCTACAGGATGAAATGAGAAGGATCCACCGCTTCCACGAGGCCTTTGAGGCGCTGGTCCACATAGGCGGCGTCTACGGTCACGGGGACCGCGTTCATGTCGGGGGCGTGGAAGGAGACCTCCTCGAGGAGGCGCTCCAGGACGGTGTAGAGGCGCCGCGCCCCGATGTCCTCGGTCCTGCGGTTCACCTCGGCGGCGAACCGGGCGATGGCCTCCACGGCGTCGGGGGTGAACTCGAGAGGCACCCCCTCCGTGCCGAGGAGGGCCTGGTACTGGCGCAGGAGGGAGTGCTTGGGCTCCGTCAGGATGCGGACCAGGTCGGCCTCCCTCAAGGGCTGGAGCTCCACGCGGATGGGGAACCGTCCCTGCAGCTCCGGGATGAGGTCGGAGGGTTTCGAGACATGGAAGGCCCCCGCCCCGACGAAGAGGATATGGTCGGTCTTCACGGGGCCGTGCTTGGTCTGGACCGTGGTCCCTTCCACGATGGGGAGGAGGTCCCGCTGGACCCCCTCGCGGGAGACGTCGGGCCCCGTTCGCCCCTCGCGGCCGGCGATCTTGTCCAGCTCGTCGATGAAGATGATGCCCGCCGACTGGGCCCGCTCCAGGGCGGAGCGGGTGATGGCTGGTAAGTCGAGAAGGCGTTCCTCCTCCTGCCGCCGGATCGTCCGGAGGGCCTCGCGCACCGGCATCTCCCGGCGGGTCCGGCGGGGCCCCATGATTCCCTGCATCATGTTCTGCAACTGGATCTCCAGGTCCTCGCCCCCCTGGGGGGAAAGGATCTGGAAGGGGCTGACGGGACGCTCCTCTACCTCGATTTCCACTATTTCCTGGTCATGCTTCCCGTCCTGGAGATCCCTCCGGTGGGCCTCGCGCGCCTCCGGAGTCAGGGCCGAGGCGGGGTAGAGGCGGCCCAGGACCCGGTCTTCGGCGGCGCGCCGGGCGGCCTCCGCCACCTTCTCGGCCTCCTCCGCCTTGACCATCTGGATGGCGGCGGCCACCAGGTCGCGCACCATCGATTCCACATCCCGCCCCACGTAGCCCACCTCGGTGAACTTGGAGGCCTCTACCTTCAGGAACGGCGCCCCGGCCAGCTTCGCCAGCCGCCGCGCGATCTCCGTCTTCCCCACGCCCGTGGGGCCGATCATCAGGATGTTTTTGGGGACGATGTCCTCGCGCATCTCCTCGCCGAGCTGGAGGCGGCGCCAGCGGTTGCGCAGGGCCACCGCCACCGCCCGCTTGGCCTCCCCCTGCCCCACGATGTGCTGGTCGAGCCGCGCCACCACCTCCGCGGGGGTCAGGGGCTTGGGCGGCGCGGTGCGCGTCATTCCAAGACCTCGAGGGTGAGGCGGTCGTTGGTGTAGATGCAGATCTCCGCGGCGGCCAGGAGGGCCTCGCGGACCACCGCCTCGGCGTCAAGGGCCGTGTGCTTGAGGAGGGCCTTCGCGGCGGCGAGGGCGTAGCCGCCCCCGGAGCCGATGGCCAGGACGGCGTCGTCGGGCTGAAGGAGGTCGCCGGAGCCCGAGAGGAGGAACATCCGCTCCCGGTCGGCCACGATCATGGCGGCGTCCAGCTGGCGGAGGACCTTGTCGGTGCGCCACTCCCGGGCCAGCTCGACGGCGGCCCGCTCCAGCTGGCCGCGGTGCTCCTGAAGCTTGACCTCGAACCGCCCCACGAGGGCCAGCCCGTCGGCGGCGCCGCCGGCAAAGCCGGCCAGGATGCGCCCCTCGTGCAGCCTACGGACCTTCGCCGCCTGGTGCTTGACCACGAGGGTTCCCAGGGTGACCTGCCCGTCGGAGGCCATCGCCGTCCGGCCGTCCCGGCGGACGCATAGAATGGTTGTCGCGTTCATCGGCGTAAGAATAGCACACGGCGCCCGCGTTCTGCCATCCGCGGGTGGCCTGTCGCTGTTCGCGGCATGCGGCCCATGCCATGCGAAAGGCTAAAAAAGTCCTATAATACGGGTATGGCGTTCAAGAAAGGCAAGCTCCTTGTCCCCATCGACCACTCGGACCTTTCCCGCAGGGCCCTGGAGACCGCCGCTTCGATCGCTCGGTGCTTCGAGGCCCGTCTCCTCCTCCTGACGGTCATCGAGGACCGCTTCCCCTACCCGGACCTCCACGCCCTTGAGCAGCCCAACGAGGACTACTACCGGGCGATCAAGACACGGGCCCACGAGGATCTCTCGCGGCTGGCGGAGCAGTATCCGGACCTCAAGGAGCGGACCGAGCTCTACATCACCCGCGGCCGGGCCTATGACAAGATCGTCGAGGTCGCGGCGGCGGAAAAGGCCGACCTGATCGTCATGGGGACCCATGGGGTGGGGGGCTTCACCAACGCCCTGCTGGGCTCCGTGTCGGAGAAGGTGATCTCCCATGCCCCGTGTCCGGTCCTGGTGGTGCGCCAGAAGGCCCACCACCGGGCCGAATGAGGATTGCCGTCGCCGGCGGCACCGGCTTCATCGGGCGGGCGCTCGTGGCGGCCCTCGCGCAGCAGGGCCGTTCGCCGAATGTCTTGGTCCGCGATGCGGCCCGCGCCCGTTCAATTTTCCCCCCCTCCTTCGAGCTGATCCCCTGGTCCCCGTCCGACCCCCGCGCCCTTGCCGCGGCCTTGGAGGGGGCGGAGGCCGTGGTGAACCTGGCGGGGGAGAACATCGGGGCGGGACGCTGGACCCAGGCCCGGCGGCGGGCCATTTTGGACAGCCGGACCGGCGCGACGGCAGCCCTGGTCGAGGCGGTCGGACGGTGTGGGCGGCCCCCGCGGGTCTTTCTCCAGGCCTCCGCCGTGGGGCTTTACGGGGACCGGGCCGACGCCCTTCTGGACGAGGCGAGCGGCCCCGGAAATGGCTTCCTGGCCGGAGTGGTGAAGGCGTGGGAAGCCGCGGCCGCCCCCGTGGCGGCGAAGGGGACCCGACTGGTCCTCTTGCGCTTCGGCATGGTTCTGGCTGCGGACGGCGGCGCCCTGCCCCGGATGGCGCTTCCCTTTCGCCTGTGCCTCGGCGGTTGGCCGGGAGGGGGGCGGCAGTATGTTTCCTGGATCCACCGCCAGGACGCCTGCCGGGCCATGCTCTTCCTGCTGGACCATTGGGAGGCCTCGGGTCCGTTCAACCTGGCCTCGCCCCACCCCATGGAGGCGCGCCTCTTCTACGGGCTGATGGGGCGCGCGATGGGGCGGCGGGCTTGGCTGCCCCAGCCGGCGTGGCTCCTCCGACTGGCCCTCGGCGGCATGGCCGACGAACTCCTCCTCTCCAGCCAGCGCGTCCTGCCCCGGCGCCTGACGGAGGCGGGGTTCGAGTTCGACTTCCCCAAGGTAGGACCGGCGATGAGGGATCTGATGGGCTCCAGGCGGGTGGCGACGGGCTGAGGGCTGACGGCAGAAGCTGATCGCTGTCCGGCTTTTCTGCGATAATGACCCCATGTTCCTCCCCGTCACGCTGGATGAAGCCCGGAAACTGGGCTGGGACGGCCTGGATGTGGTCCTGGTGACGGGGGACGCCTACATCGACAGCCCCTACATCGGCGTCTCCGTCATCGGCCACTGGCTCGTGAAGGCGGGTTTTACCGTCGGCGTCATTCCCCAGCCGGACCCGGAGGGGGACGACCTGGCCCGCCTCGGCAAGCCGCGCCTTTTCTGGGGCGTCACGGGAGGGAGCGTCGATTCGATGGTGGCCAACACCACCGCCACTTTCCGGCGGCGCAAGCGGGATGACATGACTCCCGGCGGCCTCAATACCAAACGCCCCGACCGCGCCGTGATCCGCTATGCCAACGCCATCCGCCGCCTCTTCAGGGAACCCGGGCCCGTCGTCCTCGGCGGCATTGAGGCCTCTCTGCGCCGTCTCGCCCACTACGATTACTGGGAGGACCGCATCCGCCGCTCCATCCTTTTCGACGCCAAGGCCGACTATCTGATCTACGGCATGGGCGAGTGGGCGGTGGTGGAACTGGCGAAGGCGATGCGGGAGGGGCGGGACCCGTCGGGCATCCGGGGGATCTGCTACCCCGCCCGGGGCGTGCCCGCCGGATATCTCGAGCTGCCGCCCTACGAGCAGGTGGCCCGCGACCCGGATGCCTTCGCCGCCATGTTCAAGGTCTTCTACGCCAACAACGAGGCGCGCACCGCCCGGGGCCTAGCCCAGCGGCAGGACACCCGGTGGCTGGTCCAGACCCCGCCGGCCCCTTCCCTGACCGAGGCGGAGCTCGACGCCGTCCACGCCCTTCCGTTCGAGCGGGACGTTCACCCCGCCAATCGGAAGGAGGGGCCCGTTAAAGCGCTGGAGACCATCCGATTTTCCATCCCCACCCACCGCGGTTGCTTCGGCGAGTGCAACTTCTGCGCCATCGCCGTCCACCAGGGGAAGGGGATCGCCTCGCGATCGGAGGGATCCATCCTGCAGGAGGCCGAGGCCCTGGTCCGCCTGCCCGGGTTCAAGGGGAATATCCTCGATGTCGGCGGCCCCACGGCCAACATGTACGGCATGGGGTGCGACGCGGGGGGGTGCGGCGTCCGCCGGTGCCTCGTGCCCCGGCGTTGCCGCCATCTCCGGGCCTGCCACCAGCGGCAGGTGCGCCTTCTGGAGCGCCTGCGGGCCGTGCCGGGGTTGAAGAAGGTGTTCGTCGCCTCCGGCATCCGATACGATCTGGTGATGGAGGACGCCACGCACGGCGAGGCCTACCTAAAGGCCCTAGCGGAACACCATGTCTCGGGCCAGTTGAAAGTGGCGCCCGAGCATTGCTCCCCGCGGGTGCTTGCCGCGATGGGGAAGCCCGACCACGGCCTGCTGCTCCGGTTCAAAGAGGCCTTCGAGCGCGCGAGCAAGCGGGGCGGGAAGCGGCAATTTCTCACCTATTACTTCATCGCCGCCCATCCCGGCTGTTCGATGGAGGACATGGAGGCCCTGCACGAGTGGGTGCGCCGGGAGCTGAAGCTGAACCCCGAGCAGGTGCAGATCTTCACCCCCACGCCGTCCACCTGGTCGGCGCTCATGTATTGGACGGAACGGGACCCGTGGTCGGGGGAGCGGCTGTTCGTGGAAAAGGGATTGAAGGGGAAACAGGCTCAGAAGGAGCGGGTGACCGGGCGGGCGCTCCCCGGCGCCGGCCCTCGACGGCGGCCGTAGGCGCGGCCGTCCGGCACCCCCCCCGGGGAGGACCGGGGTTCCCCCCAATCGCGCGGCCGCGGCGGTCTATTGGATCGCGTTCAGTTTGGCGATCAGGTCGTCGAGGAACCGCTTCTCCAGCTTCCAGTAATGGGGCCGGTGGCTGACCACGGCCCACACGGCCCGGGGGTCGCCGGCGTCGGCGGTGAAGGTGGCCTCCACCTTCGCCTTTTCGGTGGTGATGACCGCGGAAAGGAGCGTCGCCCCGAGGGCGGGGGCCTTGTAGTTCTCCATCCACTTCAACTCGGTCAGGACGTTCAACAGGTCGTCCACCGGCGCGGTGCTGGCCAGCGCCTTTCCGCCGGACTTCCACCCCGCGTCGGTCCGCTCCAGGTCGGTCTTCTTGCCCCCCGCCGCCATCTCCATCCGGTCCACCTCCCACCGGCTAAACCCGAAGAGCTTGGGGTTGGGGATGGTGAGGAGCCCCTTCTGCAGGTTCGGCCAGAGATCGGCCTCCACGAGGATGACCTGGCTGCCGCGCCGGAGGTAGAACTCGTTGGTCCCCATCCCGAAAGCGTAGCCCACGGCGGCCTCCAGCACCGGCTTTTTGTCCTTGTCGGTGAAGGTGATGACGGCGGTGGGCGGGTCGAGCCCCAGGGCCTTGAGGCCCCGGGCCTCCGCGTCGTCCACGAAGGCCTTGGCCCGCAGGCCGGTGAAATTGAACAGGAGCTTGTCCACCCCCTCGGGGTCCGCCCGATCGGTGAAGGGGGTGTCCAGCATCCACCCCCCCTCCTCCTTCCAGAGAGCCGTCCGCCTGCCCGTGGCGGAGTAAACGACCTCCATCCGGGTTACGGAGGAGGCGTCGACGGTGAAGACGGCCTTGTCGCGCAGTTCGTCCACCGGGCGTCGGAGAGAGGTGAGCAGGTTCTTGCCCACGAAGTACGCCTCGCCCCGTTCCAGCCACCGCACGGCCACCTGGTCGGTCCCGGGGACCTCGGCCCCGAGGGCCAGGGTGACGGGGCCGCCGGCCGTCTCCATCTTCAGCGTGGCGGCGGCGGGCTCGAGGCCGAACCCCTTCAGGTCGGCCCCGGGCGTGAGGGTCCTCTCCTTCCGGAGGGTGACCACGGCGCTGACCATGCCGGAGACGGCCGTCTCCTCCGCGGGGTATTCCAGCGGCGCCTTCAGGCGCCACTTTCCGTCCTCCTTCCGCAGGGCCCATCGCAGGGCGCCGTCGGCAAGCTCGAGGGCGGTGATGTCGGCGTCCTGGAGGCTAAACACCTTCTGCGACGCCTCCCTCCGCTCGTCGGTGGTGGGAAGCTTGCGCTCGAAGAAGACGATAAAGAGCACCAGTGCGGCGGCGACGGCCAGCAGGACCAGGGACTTCCAACGCATTCTACTTCCTCCGCATCCGCCAGACGAAGATCCCCGCCGCGATGGCGAGGCCGGGCATCAGGAGGAGCACCACCACGAAGGCGGTCCGCATCTGCCCGGCGTTGAGGGTGAGGGCCACCCGCTCCACCGGCTTGGGGGGGACCTCGATCAGGGCGGTCCGCTGGGCCAGGAAATGGACCGCCTGGGTGAAGATCTGCGCATTGCCCAGATTGGGGACATACGCATTGGCCGCGTAGGCCGAATTGCCCACCAGGAGGACGCGCCCCTTGGACTCCGCGATGGCCGCCAGCGCCACGGGGCCCTTCTTGTCGGCGGGGTCCTTCGCCACCTGCTTCCTCTGGAAGAGTCCCTTCAGGTCGGTCTCGCCCCAGCCGTCGGCGGTGGTTTCCATCAGCACCTGCACTTTCACCCCCTCGGGGGCGGGCACGGTCGTGACGGACCGGGCGATGGGAAAGAGCACCGGCACCCGCTGGAGCTTGTCGGTGACCGGGTGGGAGCGGAACGCGTCCACATAGACCACCTCGGGGCCCATGAACGGCATGGTCTTCCCCTCGTCGATGACGAGGTCGTCCCCGACCGCCAGACCGTTGGCGCTCAGGAACTCGGTCAGTCCGGTGGGGTTGACGGCGAACCGCGCCGCGTCAAACTGCGGATCGAGGCCCAGCAGGACCGAGCCGCCCCCCGCCACATACTTTTTCAGCGCCTCCGCCTCCTGCGGCAGGAAGGCGGCGCGGGGGCCCATGCACACCAGCACGGCGAGGTCCGCGGGGACCTCGCTCTTGCCGAGGAGGGAGACCTCCTCCACCGCGTAATTGTCCTTCTTCAGCTGCTCCGCCACGGCGGTGAGCCCGTCGGGACCGTAATCGGTGGAGGAGCGCTCGCCGTGGCCGGTGAGGAACCCCACCTTCGCCTGGCGGTCCTCGCTGACGTTGAGGACGGCGCTGGTGATGGCCTCCTCCCCCTTGAACGCCTTGACCGAGGGGGGCTGGCCGAACTGCATCGCCTGGTAGTCGTATTCGGCCATGTCGGAGGCGTAGATGAACTTCTTCTTCTCCCCGCAGGCGATGACGACGGAGTTGTTCTGCGTGATGCCCAGCTCCTGGACCATCTGCTTGGCTTGGAGGAGGTTCTTCTCCGGGTCGATCATCGTCACCCGGATGCGCGGCGAGGCGGCCTCGTACCGCTTGAGGAGCTCGTTGACGTTGTCGAAGAGGGGCTCGCGGTTGTCGAAGAGGACGTAGACGGTGACGTCCTTCGTCAGCCCCTTGAGGACGCTCGCGCTCTTGTCGGAGAGGGAATAGACCTTGGCCTTCGTGACGTCCCAGCGGCCGTAATGGCGGAAGGCCAGCCAGTTGGCGGCGGCGACGATGGCCAGGGCCGCCACGAGGGAGACGCCGAGATTGGTGCTCTCAAGGATCTTCTTCATGGCATTATCTCCACTGCCGCAGACGCAGGGCCTGGGCGGTCAGGAAGAGGAACAGGGCGGTCAGCGAGAGGGAATAGACGACGGGACGGGTGTCCAGGATCCCCTTGCCGAAGGTGTCCATCTGCTCCCACAGGGTGGCGTATTCGAAGAAGGCCTTGGCGCCGGGGGCCCCGACGATCTGGTACAGGAACCCCACGGTGAAGAGGACCATCAGCAGGGCGAAGGCCCACACGAAGGCGATGATCTGGTTCTTGGAGAAGGCCGAGGCCAGGAGACCGGCGGAGAGGAAGAGGCCGCCGTGGAGGAGGATCCCCAGGTAGCCCGTGAGGATGGGCCACGGGTCCACCGTCGAATAGGCGGCCACGATGAGGACATAGACCGCCGTGAATAGCCACAGAAAGGCGTAGAAGGCGAGGGCGGCGAAATACTTGCCCAGCACCACCTGCCCCTCGGTCACCGGGGCGGTCATCAGCGACTCGATGGTGCCCGACCGCTTCTCCTCGGAGAGAAGGCGCATGGTGATGGCCGGGGCGATGAAGAGCATGTACATCCAGTAGTAGAGGGTGCCGCCGAAGAAGGCCTTGAGCACCGCCCCGTGGGGGGCCTGCGGGGTGTTGAGCACCTGCAGGATGAGGTAGAAGATCCCCCCGTTGAGGACCAGGAACGCGGCCAGGATGACATAGGCCAGGGGGGAGTAGAAGTACGACAGCAGCTCGCGCTTGAAGATGGCCCAGAAGGGTCTCATGCCACGGCCTCCTTGGATGCGATGTCCTCGGTGGTGAGGCGGAGGAAGATGTCCTCCATGCTCAGGGTGTCCTCGCGCAGCTCCAACAGGACCAGCCCCTGCCTGACGCAGCGGGCGAAGAGGGCCTCGCGCAGGTCGCGGTCCTTCTCTCCTTCGAGGCGGAAGGCCACCTCGGTCTCCGAGCGGCGCGTCTCCACGACCTCGAGAAGCCCCTCCAGGCCGGCGAAGGCCGCCGGGGCCGCCTTGGGGCCGGCCTTGAGGGTGAGCAGGTAGGTGTTGCGCCCCTTGAGGGCGGCGCGGAGGTTGGCGGGGGAGTCCTGCGCCAGGATGCGCCCGTGGTCGATGACCAGGACGCGGTCGGAGACGGCCTCGGCCTCGGGGAGGATATGGGTGGAGAGGAGCACCGTCCGCTCCCGCCCCAGCCCCTTGATCAGCTCCCGGATCTTGACGATCTGCGCCGGGTCCATCCCGATGGTCGGCTCGTCGAGGATGATCACCTTGGGCCGGTGGACGAGGGTGCCGGCCAGGGCGGTGCGCTGGCGGTAGCCCTTCGACAGCGTCCCGATGACCGTATCGGCCACATCGCCGATGAAGCACTCCTCCAGGACCTGCGGGACGGCCCGGTTCAGCTCCGCCCGGCCCATCCCCGCCAGCGCGCCGCGGAAGTGCAGGTATTCGCTCACCCGCATTTCGGGGTAGAGGGCGCCGTTCTCCGGCATATAGCCGATGAGCCGTTTGGCCTTCACCGCGTCGCGCCGCATGTCGATCCCCCCGATCAGCACCTCGCCGGCGGTGGGGGGGAGGAACCCCGTCATCATCCGGAGCGTGGTGGACTTCCCGGCGCCGTTGGGTCCCAGGAACCCCACGACTTCCCCTTCCTTGACGAAGAAGGAGACGGCGTCCACGGCGGGTTTCTCCACATAGACCTTGGTCAGATTCTTGACGTCGATCATTGAACCTCCCGTGCTTCCGGTATGTTATCGTATGAGGGTGAAGCGGTTCACTACCGTAAGAGGGTATTATATACGAACCTTCGGGGGCAGGGTGTTGAGGATGCCGGTCGGCTTTCCCGGGCGTTGCCCCAACCGGGACGCCGATGGGCGGGGGGGCTGCCTGTATTGCGACGCCCGGGGCTCGGCCTCGGATATTCTGCCGATGGACCTGCCGGTCGAAACCCAGATCACGCGCTATGCACGGCCGGGGAAACGCTATGTTCTCTATTTTCAGCCATATACGGCGACATTCGGAAACTGGGCCCCCGTCAGGAAGGCTGCAGAGTCGGGCTTGAATCATCCGCAAATCGTGGGACTGGCCATCGGCACCCGGCCGGACTGTCTGGATGAAGAGGCCTGGAATTGGCTGGGCGACCTCCACAAGCGGAACCACCTCGAGTTGGAGCTGGGCCTGCAGACGACCTCCGACGCCACCCTGGCGTTCCTCCGCCGGGGGCACACGGCGGCCGACTTCGCGGCAGCGGCCAGGCGGGCTGGGGAACTGGGCCTCCGCGTGGTCGCCCACGCTATCCTTGGTCTGCCGGGAGAATGGGAGGAGCAGGCGCGCGCCACGGCCGCGCTCCTCAACCGGCTTCCCATCCACGGTGTCAAGATCCATCCCCTGCACATCATGAAATCCAGCCCGATGGCTGCGCTCTACGGCCTAACCGGGATGACAGAGGGCGGTGAGCGGTTCTCGGCCCCAGGGGCGCCTGCTCTGGAGGTGCTGACCCGGGAGCGCTATGTCGAGCTGCTGACTGCCTTTCTGGAAGCGCTCGACGACGGCATCGTCCTCTACCGGATCACGGGGGAGCGGCGGGGGGGGGACTTTCGAGGGCCGCGGTGGTTGTTGGAGAAGGGACGCAACCTGCAGGGGATCCGACGGGCCCTGGCGGCCCGGGGGATCCATCTGAATCACGAAGGGGAGGTCCAATGAGCAGTGCGCGCATGAACTGGTTCATCACGGGCGCCTCCTCCGGCATCGGCCGGGCGCTGGCCCTGGAGCTCGCCCGAACAGGGCACGCGGTCGCCCTTTTCGCCCGGAGCGCGGATAAGCTGGAAGCGGTGGCCCGCGACGTGGAAGCCGCCGGAGGAAAGGCGCTCGTTCTCCCCGGCGACGTGCGCGACGCCGATGCCGTGGTGGCTGCGGTCCAGAAAGCCGAAGCCGTCCTCGGCCCCCTCGACCGTGCCGCGGCCGTGGCCGGCCTGGCCACCCTCTCGCCCTTTCTGGAGCAGACCGCCGGGCAGGCCCGGACGATGATCGAGACCAACACCCTGGGGACCATCCACCTCGCCCATGCCGTCCTTCCCGTCATGACCGCGCGCAGGCGGGGACACCTCTGCATCGTCGCCTCCATCCTCGGCCGGATGGGGGTGGCCAACATGAGCGTCTACGCCGGGTCCAAGTTCGCCCTCCTCGGCTTCGTCCAGGGGCTGAGGGCCGAACTTAAGGGAACGAGCGTGGGGCTGACCGTGGTCTGTCCCGCCACCGTGGAGACCCCGTTCCTCGACAAGGCGGGGCGCACCCATCTTCCCAGGCAGGATCGGTTCCTCCCGCGCCTGACCCCCGAACAGGTGTCCCGCGCCATCGTGAGGGCGGTGGAGAAGAAGAAACGGATGGTCACCCTGCCGTGGGTGGCCCGCATCAGCATGCGGCTCCACGAGCTGTTCCCGGCCACCTTCGAGCGGGTGTTCTACTGGTTCTGACGGTCCATCGGGAAAACGCACACAATAGATATAGTTGCTCTTGCAAATTATTTTTGGTCGCGTTGCGCTCTACGATGGTGCTATACTATCGTCCCCTAATGAACCAATATGCATGTTCGGAGGTTTCTTCGCTGGAAACGCTCCCCGTTGCCGTCATCGGCGGCGGGATCGCCGGGGCGACGGCCGCGGTCCAGCTCCGGCGCATGGGGGCCGACCCGCTGCTGTTCGAGCCGGGCCCCGTGGGCGGGCTTCTCCACCATGCGTCGCGGATGGACAACTACCCCGGCTTCCCCGGGGGAATCGCCGGTCCGGCGCTCGCGGAGCGGCTCGCGGCGCAGGTCCGGCGCTTCAAGGTGCGCACGGTCCGGGTCCGGGTGGAGCGTCTCTCGTGGGCGGGCGGCGCCGGACGGTTCCGGCTCCAGACGGAAGCGGGACCGTTTGGGGCCGGACGGGTCATCGTGGCCACGGGGACCCGCCCCCGGCCGTTCCCTCCGGCAGAGAAGGCCCCGCACCGCGCACGGGGCCGGGTCTTTGACTCCGTCGTGCCCCTGCGGGGGAGGAGGGGGCTTCGCCTCGCCGTCATCGGCGGTTCCGACGCCGCCTTCGATTACGCCCTCGCCCTCGCGATGGGGAACCGCGTGACCATCCTGATGCGCTCCGCCCATCCCCGGGCCAACGCGGCCCTCCGGGCCGCGGTCGCGGGCCATCCCCGCGTCACCCTCCTGCCGGAGGCCGCCGTCCGGTCGTTTTCGGCGGGCCGCGGCTGCCTGCGCATCGAGGGGCGCCGAAGCGGAACGCCGTTTGTTCTGGAGGCCGACGCTGCCGTCACCGCCGTCGGGCGGGACCCGGAAACGGGGTTCCTCTCCCCGTCGGTGCGGTCCCGGCTGACCGTCCTGCAGGGATCCGGACGGCTGTGGCTGGCGGGGGACGTGGTCCGGGGGCGCCTGCGCCAGGCCTCCATCGCGGCGGGCGACGGGATGCGGGCGGCGATGGAGCTTTGGGATTGCATGGATCATGGGAGCGGCGAACATGAAGTTCGAGGTTAAGGTCATCGGATCCCGACCCCCGGTCGGGAGAGGGTTTCCTAATGGGGAGAGGGTGGCCCCGGGCGGATCCGCTCCGCCTAACGGGAGCAAGAGCCGCCCTCTCCCGCTGATCATGGGGATGGGAGGCGGGGCGTGATCACGGTCCTGGGCGCCGCCGGCCGTGACGACCTCGCGCGGGTGTTCCTCGGCGAGTTCCCCTCCGGGCGCTATGCCGAGTTCGTGGAATCGCTCCAGCCGCCCCTTCCCCGCGAGGAGAAGTGGGTACTCCTGCTCTCGGTGATGGACGGGTGTCCGGGGCGGTGCGCCTTCTGCGACGCCGGCGGCGCCTTCCGGGGACGGCTGACCGCGGAGGAGATCCTGGCCCAGGCCGACTTTCTGGTGGACCGCCGGTATTCCGGCCGCCGCGTCCCCGCCGGGAAGTTCAAGGTCCAGTTCGCCCGCATGGGAGAGCCGGCCCTCAACGCGGCGGTCCTCGACGCCCTCGAGGCCCTGCCGTTCCGCTACGACGCTCCGGGCTTGATGGCCTCTATCTCCACGGTGGCGCCCGCGGATCGGGAGGGCTTCTTCGAACGGCTGATCGCCGTCAAGGACCGCTTCTATCCCGGCGGCCGGTTTCAGATGCAGTTCTCCATCCATTCGCTCGATCCCGCCGAGCGGGACCGGCTGGTGCCTCTCCGGAAGTGGGACCTCGACGCCATCGCCGCCTACGGGCGGCGGTTCCGGAAGTCCGGCGACCGGAAAGTGACCCTCAACTTCGCCCTCACCCCCGGCGCGGCGCTGGAGCCGGGGGCCCTGGGCCGCCATTTCGATCCGGAGCACTTCCTCGTCAAGCTCACCCCGGTCAACCCCACCCTCGCGGCTCGCGAGCGCGGCCTGGACCACCGGATCGGCGACTGGTCCGCGCCGGATGGGCCGGGCGCCGTGGCCGCCCCGCTGCGGAAGGCGGGGTTCGAGGTGATCGTCAGTCCGGGCGAGTTCGAAGAGAACCGCATCGGATCCAACTGCGGCCAATTTCTCCGGACCTTCCTGGAACGGCAGAGACCCGCCCTCCCCGGGGCCTACGACTATCCCGTGCGCCCCCCCGACGGCCCGGCCCTTGTCGCCACGCCGCTCCCGCTGGTATAGTGGACGCCGCCGGCGTCGATCATTTTTTGCAAGGAGTGCCTATGCCCACGCTGAAGGATTACGTCGTCGCCACCCGCCCCTGGTCCCTCTCCATGACCTTCATCTCGGTCACGGTGGGGACCCTCATCGCCTGGCAGGAGGGGCCCGTCGCCTGGGGCTGGTACGCCCTGACGGTGATCGGCATGTTCCTTTTCCACTCCGCCGTCAACGTCCTCAACGACTACTTCGACACCCGCTACCAGGTGGACCAGCCCGACAGCCCCACGGCCCTCTACCGCCCCCACCCGATCTTCGCCGGGCTTCTCACGCCGAAGCAGCTCCTGTTCGAAGCGGTCTTCCTCTTCGCCGCCACCATCGCCATCGGCCTCACCTTGGCCCACTTCCGCTCCCCGTGGGTCCTGTGGATCGGGATGGGGGGCTTCCTGTTCGGCGTCCTCTACACGGCCGGGCCGGTGAAATACAAATACCGCGCCCTCGGGGAACTGCCGGTGGCCCTGATGTGGGGGCCGGGGATGGTGGAGGGGGCCTACGCGGTCCAGCGGGACGCCCTCTCCTGGCGGGCCCTGTGGATCAGCATTCCGTTCGGGGTCCTCGTCGCGCTGGTGCTGTTCGCCAACAATTTCCGGGACGCCGCCTACGATGCCCGGCAGAAGGTGAAGACCCTGGGCATCCTCCTCGGGCCGAAGGGCTCGATGGCGGTCTATGTGGGGCTCATGGCGGCGGCCTACCTGGCCATTCTGGCCCTGGTCCTCCTCAAGGTGCTTTCGCCCTGGGGCCTGCTCGTCTTCCTCTCCTTCCCGAAGGCGGTGTCGCTCGTCCGCACCTTCCTCAAGGCGGTCCCCGACGCGGCCGACGCCATGACGGCGCAGCTCGACACCATTTTCGGCCTTCTGCTGCTGGTGGGCCTCAACCTTGAGAAGTTCTTCTGACCGCCTGCCGGTCCTTGGGGTGTCGAGCCGCATCGATCGAGAGCGGGAGAGGGCGGTTCCCTCTCCCGCCCCGGGAAGTGGATTCCCAGGGCCCCACCCTCTTCCCGCATGGAAACCGACTCCTGCCGCCGCCGGCTGGGGCCGGGGCGGCCGGACCCGATCGTTTCGACACCATCTTCGGCCTTCTGCTGCTGGTGGGCCTCAACCTGGAGAAGTTCTTCTGACCGCCTGCCGGTTCTGGGGATGTCGAGCCGCATCGATCGAGAGCGGGAGAGGGCGGTTCCCTCTCCCGCCCCGGGAAGTGAATTCCCGGGGGCCCCACCCTCTTCCCGTGCGGAAACCGACTCCTTCCGCCACCGGCTGGGGCCGGGGCGGCCGGACCCGATCGTTTCGACGCCATCTTTGGCCTTCTTCTTCTGGTGGGTCTCAACCTTGAGAAGTTCTTCTGACCGCATCCTGCTCGGCGCCGTCCTCCTGACCTTGGTCGCCTGGGCCTTCACCTTCGGCCTGGCGTGTGGAAACTTCTGGGTCAAAATCGGCTGTGCCGTGGCGGTCATCAATGCCTATGCGTTCTGCTTCCGCCGGCCGACGGTGCGGTTCACCGTGCGCGAGGTCCTGCTGGGCCTGGCCTCCGCGGCGGCCCTGTATGCCGTGTTCTGGGTCGGGAACGCCCTCGCGCCCTATGTCGTCCCCGGCGCCCGCGCACAGGTGGGCGGCATCTACGAACTGGGGGAGGGGACCCGTCGGCTCTGGATCATGCTTCTCCTCCTCTTCGTCACCGGACCCGGCGAGGAGCTCTTCTGGCGCGGGTTCCTCCAGGAGTCGCTGATGGAGCGCTGGGGGCGCCGGCGGGGATTCTTTGCCGCCACCGCGCTGTACGGCGGCGTCCATGTGTTCTCCATGAACCTCATGCTTGTCGGAGCGGCATGCGTCGCCGGGGCCTTCTGGGGGCTCCAATACCTCTGGCGGCGCGACCTCGCCTCCCTCATCGTCTCCCACTCCCTCTGGAGCGCGGTCATCTTCGCCCTCCTTCCCATCCGGTAGCCGATAGGCAGGGGACAGAAACCGGGGACCGGATCGCGGGAGGCAGGGGCGGAGGGCGCGCCTGTTTCCGATTTCTGGTGAGCGGTAAGAGACGAGAGACAGCTCATCACGCTCGGTGCTACAATAGCGTCATGGTGCGTCCTGAAAGCTCCACCGATCTTACGGGTGCAAGTCCCGTCCGGGTA
>CAZRVT010000013.1:0-57539 GCA_964603505.1 uncultured Holophagales bacterium
CTGCGTCACCGCCGCCGCGAGGATGATCTGGTCCGGCGTCACCACGATCTGCCCGCGGTGAACAACGCTTGAATGTCGTCCCCATGCCGCCGCCGGAACCGCGCGATGCCGGCGTGATCCGGCGTCTCCTCCCCCTCGATCATCCGAAAGCCCGCATCCCGCACACACAGCCGTTCGATCGTCCGACTCGACGTATAGCCATGGGCGTAGGCGTAGATCAGCATCGCCGGCATCATCCGGGGCGCATAGGCCGGGGCCCCCACCCCGCCCACCTGATAGCGCCCCTCCAACGGCCCCATGTCCAGCCCCTCGACCCCATCCAAAATCAAATGGACGATATCATCCTCGCCCACCCACTGCAGCATATCCACAGGGAGCAGGGAGTGCGGTCGGCGATTCGGTTCACGGAAATCATGGGCCATGCGGTCCTTCCTCGATGGAGTTCAGGAAATAGTACGCAGGCCCGGTCGGTCGGGTTACGCCGGACGCCAGCTTATGATGTCGCTGAAACCCATTTTGCGACAGGCTCCAAAGTGCAAAATATTGCGTACGCGGTGGGCGGGATTACTCGACATCCTCCGGCGGCAGGAGCCGCGAGACGACCCGCGGGTCCTCCCGCCAGCGGGGGGCGACGGCGACCTGAAGGGCCAGGAACACCTTGATCCCCAGGAACGCTTCCATCTCCTCGCGGGCCTTCGTGCCGATGGTCTTGGCCATCTCCCCGCGCTTGCCGATGAGGATGGCCTTCTGGCCGTCCCGCTCCACGAGGAGGCGGGCGGCGACCTTCATCAGCCCCTTCGCTTCGTCCTCTTCTATGTGTTCGATTTCCACCGCCACCACGTAGGGCAGTTCGGCGCGGCACGCGTGGAGGACCTTCTCGCGGATGAGTTCGGAAAGGTAGAAGGTTTCGCTCTGGGTGGTCCACTGGTCGGGGGGGAAGAGGAACGGGCCCTCGGGCATGCGCGCCTCGAGAAAAGCGGCCAGGGCCGCCGTGCCGTCCTTCCGGAGGGCGGAGACCGGAAGGAGCTCCGCCTCCAGGTCGGCGCGGTGGAGCGTCTCCATCATCGGGAGGAGACGCTCCTTCTGCGGCAGGAGGTCGATCTTGTTGAGGACGACGGCCCGGGGCAGGCCGGAGCCCCGGACCAGCTCGAGGAGCTCCCGGTCGAGGGGGCCGGCCCCGGCGGAGGCGTCCACGACCAGAAGGAGCAGGTCGGAGTCCTTGAGCCCCGCACGGGTGAGGCGCATCATCTCCCGGTTGAGGAGGTACTGGGGCTTGTGGAACCCGGGATGGTCCACGAAGACGATCTGGCAGGTCGGGGTCGTGCGGATGCCGGTGATCCGGTTGCGCGTCGTCTGCGGCTTGCTGGAGACGATCCCCACCTTGCGATCCATGAGGGCGTTGAGGAGGGTGGTCTTTCCCACGTTGGGGGCCCCCACAAGCGAAACGAAGCCGGCCCGCGTGGTCGGGGCCTTAGCGTTCTTGGGGGGCATCGTCTCGCCGCTTGACCAGGATGCGGAAGACCCGCCGTTCGTCGGCCGCCTCCACCGTGAACTCCGCCCCCCCGGCCGCGACCGTGTCGCCCGCCTTCGGGATGCGGCCGAGCTGGCTGGTGACGAAGCCGGCTACCGTGTCGTATTCGGCGCTCTCGAGGGCGAGGCCGGCGGCCTCGTTGAGCTCCTCGATGTGGACCTTGCCCGCCACCGACCAGGCCCCCTTCCCCGCCGCCAGGACCTGCGGGATGGCCTGCTCGTCCTCGATCTCCCCCACGATCTCCTCCACCAGATCCTCCAGGGTGACGAGCCCGGCGGTGCCGCCGTACTCGTCCACCACGATGGCCATCTTCTGCCGTCCCTCGCGCAACTCCTTGAGGAGCTCGCTGACCTTCTTGGTCTCGGGCACGAGCGGGACGGGCCGCACCAGCCCCCCGATCCCCTCCGGCGGGGCCTCCGCCAAGACGCGCATGAAGTCCTTGAAGTGAACCATCCCCGCGATGTCGTCAAGGGAACGGCCGGTGACGGGGAGGCGGGAGAACCCCGACTGGCCGAACGCTTTCAGGACCCGGTCGAAGGGGTCCCCCGCCGCGACGGTGACCATGTCGGTGCGCGGGGTCATCACCTCGCGGACGAGGGTCTCGGCAAAATCGATGACCGACTCCAGCATCGCCGTCTCCCCCGCCTCGAGGATGCCGTGCTCCATCCCCATGTCGAGGTAGGTCTGCACCTCGGCCTCGCTGGGCTCGTCGGCCCCCTCGGGCTCGTCGGCCTCCGCGGTGGGGCCGGAGCCGGCCCACCCGAGGCACCGGTCGGCCAGACGGAGGAGGGGGAACGCCGCCTCCAGAAGCCCCTCCGCCGCGGCGGGAGAGAGGGCCAGGAGCAGGACGAGGAAGTAGAGCCCGCCCGCCGCCGAGAGGACCAGCGGGGCCATCCAGGGCGAAGGAAAGGGCTGGAGAGGGAAGAGGAAGGCCAGGCCGGTCCAGGCGGCGAGAAAGAGAATGAGGGCCCAGAACCGGAACGCCGGGAGCTTGAGCCGGAGGGGGCCGCGCCTCTCGTGGAGGGCGGTCCAGGCGAAGATGTTGACCTTCAGGAGCGCGGCGAGGAACAGCCCCAGGAGGGGGACCGCCACGGCCGCCAGCCCGAGCAGGAAGGCCCTCATCGCCCCCTCACCAGCCGTTCCTGGAGCGCTTCCATCTCGCCGCGGTCGGCGGTGTGGTCGTGCCCCGCCAGATGGAGGAGGCCGTGCACCACCAGGCGATGCACCTCCTCGCGGAAGGGGATCCCGAGACGCCGCGCCTGGCGCCGGGCCTGGGCCAGGTTGACCAGGATGTCGCCGAGATACCGTCGGTCGCCGGAGGGCCAGGCGATGACGTCGGTGGGGCGGTCGCGGTCGAAGAACTCGCGGTTGTAGCGCCGGCAGAGGGCGTCCCCGCAGAACCGGACGCTTAGCTCGGCGCGGGGGCGGCCCACCCGCCGGGCGGCCGCCCCGACCCAGCGGCGGACCGCCCCGGCGTCAACGCGCGTCCGCGTTCCGTTGATCAGATGGACCGTTGCCATTCTTCTTCCCCTTGAAGTCGAACCCGGGGTAATCCAGTCGGGCGTGGTACATGGAGGAGAGGGTCGCGGTGAACGCGCGTTTGACGGCGCCGATGTCTTTGAAGGTCAGCTCGGACTCGGAGAGCTGCCCGTCGGCGATCGCGCCGTCCACGAGGGTATCCACCATGTTGGCGAGCTGGGCCGCGTCGGGGTCGTCGAGGGTGCGGGCGGCGGCTTCGAGCGGGTCGGCCAGGAGGATGATGGACATCTCCTTCGACGCCGGGCGCGGGCCGGTGTAGCGGAAGGTCTCCTCGACCGAATCGTCCGCCCCCTTGGTCAGGGCCTTGCGGTAGAAGTAGTGCATCACCTTGGTGCCGTGGTGGGTGAGGATCGCGTCGATGATGGGCCGCGGGAGGCGGTGCTTCCGCGCCGCCTCCACCCCTTCCATGATGTGGCTCTTGAGGATGAGGCGGCTGGCGCCGGGCTCGAGCTGCTCGTGGGGGTTGGCGCCGTGTTGGTTCTCGATGAAATAGGCGGGCTTGGAGGCCTTGCCGATGTCGTGGAAGAGGCAGCAGGCGCGCACCAGGAGGCCGTTGGCCCCGACGGCGTCGGCCGCCGACTCGGCGAGCATCGCCAGCTGGACCGAGTGCTGGAAGGTGCCGGGCGCCTTGAACGCCAGTTCCTTGAGGAGGGGGTGGTTCTGGCTCGTGTATTCCAGAAGCCGGAGATCGGTAGTGAGGCCGAAGGCGCTTTCGGCGATGGGAGCCAAGAAGGAGACCACCGCGGCGCTCAGGAGGCCGCCCATGAAGGTGAGGAGGAGGGGCCAGAGATAGACGGGGAACTGGCTCAGGAGGGGGCCGGCGGCGGCCACAAAGGGCTGGAGTCCCATCCCCTTGACCTGGAAGAGCAGGGAGAGGATGACCAGCGTGGCCGCGTTGACCCCGCCCACCCACATCCCGGCCCGGGTGATCTCCCAACGCGAGCGGATCCGCCCCACGGAGAGGATGGCGGCGTAGGAGCCGAGAAAAGCGAACGGGAAGAAGACGGCGAACGAGGGGGAGAGGACGGCGGCCGCGAGGGAGAACCCGACGGCGAAGCCGAGGGAGAGGCGATAGCCGCTGAGGAGCTTGAGGAGAAAGGCCCCGGCGGCGTAGGGGACGGCGTAGAGATAAATGTCCGGGTTGTTGAGCGGGGCCGTTCGGAAGGCGGGGGCGAGGGCCGCGAAAATGAATCGCACCCCCTCCAGAAAGGCCAGGAGGACGATGAAGAAGAGGACGACCAGGTTGAAGGTCCCCTCGGGCGTGTAGCCGTAGAAGTGCTGGCGGCTGGTCTTGATGACGCGCCAGAGGAAGAGGAGGATGCCGAGGGACAGCAGGACCATCCCCAGGGCGGCGGTCCCCCTCCTTCCCTGCCCCCCCTGCCGCTGGAGCTCCCGCAGGATGGTGATGGCGCGCTCGTCGAGGACGTCCCCCCGGCGGGCCAGCACGTAGCCCTTGGGCAGGTTGTAGGCGATGGGAAGCACCGCCTCGGCCGCCTGGATCCGGCGGTGGTGAGTCTCCATGGCGTTGAGGGTGAGGTTGGGCTCCGCGAAGGCCACAATGAACCCCACCAGGGCTTCCCGGTCGGCGGCGGAGACCGTGCGGAGTTTGCGCAACTCCGCCACCGCGGCGCTCTGGAGGTCGTCGGGAAAGGCCAGGGGCGTGAAGACATCGAAGGAGACCTCCTCCTCTCCCGTCACCAGGTTGCGCTGGACGAACCCCTTCTGGTGCAGGTTGGTCAAGTAGCGCTTGCTGGCGACCACGGGCCCCTCGTAAACCTGCAAGAGGACGGAGGAGAGGGCATCCTCGACGGCGGCCGCGTATCCCAGGCGCCCGAGCACCTCCAGCGCGCCGGGCTCCACCCCAAAGGCGTCCGCCAGGGCCTCGGGGTCGGCGCCCAGGCGCCCCTGGCGGAAGAGGTCCCCGAGGCGCGTGGTGAGGGCGGGCCCCAGGTCGGGCTGCCAGTCGAAGACCGGGAGGACCCTCTCCACCGCCTCCGCCCGCCGCTTCTCGGTCTCCTGGGGGTCGCTGACGGCCAGGTCCCGGTCGAGGACCAGGTCGCGGTCGGCGACCTCCCCGACGGCGTAGGGATAGCGCGGAAGCCGGGTGTTCTGGTGGTAGAGGATCGCCAGGGCGGCCGTGAATAGGAACCCCCACAGCCAGGGACTCCCCCCCACGCGCCGCCAGAACGGGCGCGCCCCGAACACGAAGGCGTAGTAGCGCCGGAACCGGGTCATTCGCGCCCGTTCCGCTCGTAGGCGGAGATGATCTCGGCCACCAGATTGTGCCGAACCACGTCCCGCTCATCGAACTCCACGAAGGCCATCCCGGGAATGCCCTGAAGAATGCGGCGGGCGTGCTTGAGCCCCGACTCCTTGCCGGCGGGGAGGTCGATCTGGGTGACGTCGCCGGTGACCACCACCTTGGAGGCAAACCCCATCCGGGTGAGGAACATCTTCATCTGCTCGGGGGTGGTGTTCTGCCCCTCGTCGAGGATGATGAAGGCCTCGTTGAGAGTGCGCCCGCGCATGAAGGCCAGAGGGGCGATCTCGATGAAGCTCTTCTCGATGAGTTTGAGGACCCGTTCGTACCCGAGGATGTCGTAGAGGGCGTCGTAGAGGGGGCGGAGGTAGGGGTCCACCTTCTGGGCGATGTCGCCGGGGAGGAAGCCGAGCCGCTCCCCGGCCTCCACGGCGGGACGGGTGAGAATGATGCGCCGGACCCGGTGCTCGAGGAAGTAGGCGCAGGCCATCCCCACGGAGAGGAAGGTCTTCCCGGTGCCGGCCGGCCCGACGGCGAAGACCATGTCGTTGCCGCTGATGGACTCCAGGAACTGCTTCTGCCGCAGGGACCGGGGCTGGACCAGCTTCAGGAGAGCCGGGTCCACCGTGGTCTTCAGGTAGAACTCGGCGAGCGAGGCCGAGGGGTCTTTGGCGACGATGCGGATGGAGTCCTGGATGTCGCGCTCGGTGAGGGGATAACCCGATCCCATGATGGAGGCGAGCTCCCCCAGGAGCCGCGTGACGACGGCCGCCCCGGCGGGGTCGCCGGCGACCGCGAACTGGTCGCCACGGGCCTGCACCTTCACCCCGAAGGCCTTTTCCATGCTCCGGAGATTGCCGTCCCGGGTCCCGAAGATGATGCGCTGCTGGTCGGCCTGGAGGGTCAGTCCGGGACCGGGGTCGCTGTCCATAGGGATCAAAGGCCGGATTGTGGAGGGGGTGTGGCATTCCCGCAAGGACATGGCATAGGCCTAAGCGGAGGCCTCCGGACCGGTGGGCGGATGGGAGTTCATCGGACCCGATTATATCGAAAAACCCCTGAGAATGCAAAGGCCGGGGTACAATACGGCGCCATGCGCCGCGCCCGTCCGAGCGTCCACCTGACCCTGGCCTTCGTCCAGGTCACCTTCGCCGCTCTTCATGTGGTGGGAAAGGCCGCCCTCCTGCACCTCCCCCCCCTGGCCCTGGCCGGCATCCGGGCGGCGGGGGCGGTCCCCCTGGTAGTCGGCACGGCGCTCGTTTTGGAACGGACCCGCCCCGCCCGCGCCGATTGGCCGGCCCTGGGGCTACTGGGGTTTCTGGGGGTCTTCGTGAACCAGCTGGCCTTCATCACGGGCCTCCACCTCACCTCCGCCGCCAACGCCGCCATCCTGATGCCCACCATCCCGGTCTTCGCCACGGGACTGGCCCTCCTGATGCGGATCGAGCGGCCCTCCCTGCCCCGCCTCGCCGGGGTGGCGTGCGCGGCGGGGGGGGCCCTGGTGATGGTGGGGACCCGGCCTCCCGAGGCCGGCGGCTCCTTTCTCCTTGGGAACGCCCTCCTTCTCCTCAACTGCCTCTCCTACGCCTTCTACCTCGTCCTCCAGAAGCCGTTGCTGGGGCGCCTGGGCCCCCTTACCGTGGTCGGAGGCGCCTTCGCCGCGGGGGGAGCGGGCATCCTTCTCGTCTCGGCCCCGGCGCTCGCCCGCCTGGATCTCCACGCCGTCCCGCCGGCGGCCTGGGGAGCGATGCTCTACATCATCGTGGTGCCCACCGCCCTCAACTATGTCCTCAACAGTTGGGCCATTCGGGAGTCGGGCCCCTCGCTCGCGGCCGCCTATATCACCCTCCAGCCCCTGACCGCCACGGTGATGGCCGCGCTCTGGTTGGGGGAGCGGCCGGGGCCCCGCGAGGGGGTGGGCGGGCTTCTGATCCTCCTGGGTCTGATCCTGGTCGCCCGGGCGGCCCGCCGGGCCGCCCCCGATCCTGGAAGAACGCCGCCCGGGCCGTGAGCAGTCGGTTCCGACTCTACCGCGTGGAGGAGGCCGCCGGCCACGCCCCTCCGGGGGAGCCCCGGCGCTTTTGGCTCGAGGGGCGCTGGTTCCCCGTGGACAGCATCGAGGACCGATGGTACGAAGGGGGGATCGATCCGGAACGGGCCATGGTCCTCTACCTCCAGGTGGAATCGGGCGGTGATCGGTTCCTCCTGCGGTACCTCCCCTATTTCGGCCGCTGGCAGGCGCGGAAGATCGGCCCGGAGTGATCGCGGGGCGCGGCGGCGTCCCGGCGCCTTGAAAAACCCCCCGCTTTAATATATGATTAGGGCCATGACGTTCAAGGTCGAGGACAAGCGTCTCTTCTCCCCGGACGGACAACCGCTCGATCCCGTCACCCCCCCACCGGCCTCCGAGGCGGCCTTGCCGGGCCCGGAGCGCCCGGCGGCGCCGGCCCCCGGATTCGGGGACCTGGTGCTCCTGCTGGGGGCCCAGGCGGGAATGTGCCTTGGCGGGATGCCCGCGGAGCCCGGCGCCCCCGCCCCCAAGAAAGATCTCGAGGCGGCCCGCCACTTCATCGATCTCCTGGAGGTGCTGGAACGGAAGAGCCGGGGCAATCTCGACGCGGAGGAGGAGAAACTTCTGCGGGAGGTCCTCACCGGGCTCCGGATGCAGTTCGTCCACGCGGTGGGGCGGCCATGAAGCTGCGCGCCGCCCTGCTCCTGGTCCTGTTGCTGGCCGCGGGGCTGCCCGCCCAGGAGGACGACGTCATGGTGCTCTCCTCCCCCTACGCCTCTTCGGAGGGTCGGGAGGGGAAATCCATGCTCCCCATCGAATCCAAGCTGAAGACCTCCTGGTTCAGCGCCCTCTCCTACTTGAAGCAGGGCCAGGCCTCCGCCGCCAAAGCGGAGGTGCAGAAGATGGTCCAAGAGGCACAGGCCCAGGAGCTGGTCCGACTCACCCCCTTCGCCCACAGCATGCTCGGGCTGACCCAGGGGGCCATGGACGCCGGCGACCTTCTCAAGGCCCAGACCTGCCTGGAGATGGCCGACCTCCTGGATCCCCACCTGCCCGAGGCGGCGCTTCTGCGGGCCCAGTGGGCCTGGCGCATGGGGAGCTATCCCGCCGCGGCGGTCTCGCTGGCCCACTTCGCCGCGCAGGCGGCGTTCACCTCACCCATCGACGCCATCCTGAAGGTGGACGCGGCTTTCCTCGCTGCGGCGGAGATCGTGGTCCTGACCCTCTTCTTCGCCCTGTTCCTGTTCGTCGGGCAGTTTTACAAGGTCCTGCACGACGCCCGGGAGCTCTTTGCCGACCGGGTCGCCCCCGCGGGACTGCCCGTCGTCGCCCTGGCCGTCCTCTTCCTCCCCGTGGTGCTGGGCCTCAATTGGTGGTGGCTGCTGGCCTGGGTCCTGGTCATCACGTTCGGGTACGCCACCCCCGCCCAGCGCGGCGTCGCGCTGCTGTTGCTGTTGCTGTTCGCTTTGACCGGCCCGTTGCTCTACCTCACCCAGACCCGCATGGTCCAGGCCCACTCGCCCATCATCCAAACCGTCCGGGCGCAGGCCGCGGCGCAGGTCTCCTACCCCTACATCGGGGACCTGGAGATCATCCAGGGGATCGTGGGCACCAACCCCGACCTGATGTTTCTCATCGGCACCGTTTATCAGATGGGGGACGACGGGGTGAACGCCATGGCCGCCTACCGGTCGGTCCTCGAGGCCGACCCCAACCACCTCTACGCCCGCCTCAACCTCGGCAACCTCTACTACTGGCAAAACCAGTTCGGGGCCGCCATCGCGGAGTATCAGAAGGCCCAATCCATCGACCCCAACTACATCCCGGCCTACTTCAACCTCTCCAAGGCCTACAATGCCAACTACGAATACACCAAGGGCCAAGACATCATCCGCGCCGCGAACGCCGTCAACGCCGGGCAGATGTCCAAGCTCCTCTCCAATCCACCGAAGCGGGACGTGGTGGTGGCCTTCCTGAGTCCGGCCGAGGCCTGGGGGCTGAGGCGCCGCCTGGACGAGGGCGGCGCGTTGCGGGGCAAGGGGATCCGGGGCCACGAGCGCCCGTTGCGCCCGCTGGAGGGGATCCTCCACCCGCTGTTCCTCGCGGGCGCCCTCGGCCTCGTGGGGGCCGTGGGCCTGCACGCCTACCGGAGGCGGCACGGCGGCTACGCCGGCATCTGCACCAAGTGCGGACGGACCTTTTGCACCAAGTGCAAGAGCGCGAGCGAAAGCCAGATCTACTGCACCCAGTGCATCCACATCTACATCAAGAAGGACGGCGTGCCCCTGGAGACCAAGGTCCGCAAGATGAAGGAGGTCAAGAACTTTCTGGGTCGGACGCTGTGGTCGAAGAAGCTCATGAACGCCCTCTTCCCCGGCTACGCCCTCCTCCTCCAGGAGAAGACGCTCAAGGGGATGCTCGTGTTCATCGCCTTCTCCCTCCTGGTCATGGCGGGCATCCATCCGGCCCCGTTCGCCCTTACGGGCTTTTCCTCGCCGGTGCTGGGCATCCTGGCCAAGGCCGCTCTCGGCCTCGCCGCGGCGCTGTGGGTCGCCGTCAACGCCAAGGTCATCGTCGAGAAGGGAGGCTCGTAATGGCCCTCCATGGGAATCTCCGCGACTTCAGCATTTCCGACATCTTTCAGCTCATCGGCCTGCAGCGCAAGACGGGCGTGCTCACCCTCAAGAGCCGCGACGACCTGGTCACCATCACGTTCCTCGACGGCCGCGTCGTCGATTCCGACTCGGAGAAATACCGTCTCGAGAGCCGTCTGGGGAAGGTGCTCCTCAAGCGGGGCACCCTCAGCGACGAGAAGCTCGGCCAGGCCCTCAAGATCCAGCAGGACACCCTGCAGCGCCTCGGCTACATCCTGGTCAAGAACGGCTTCATCTCCAACGAGGAACTCAAGCGGGCGCTGACTCAGCAGATCCTGGAAATCGTCTACCGCATTTTCCGCTGGCGCGAGGGGGAATACAACTTCTCGCAGGAGACCAGCGTCGAGTACGACCGGGAGAGCATCACCCCCATCACCACGGAGTCCATCCTGATGGAGGGGGCCCAGATGCTCGACGAGTGGCCCATCATCGAGCGTCAGGTCAAGAGCATGGGCCAGATCTTTGAGAAAACCTCCATCCGCCAGCGCATCGAGGTCTCCGAGGACGAGAGCTTTGAGTTCGACGAAAGCACGGCGGGACAGGTGCAGGCCGTCAAGGGCGAGACCATCAAGCTTTCCCCGGCGGTGCACGAGATCTACGGCCTCGTCGACGGGAACTGCACCGTCGCCGAACTGGTCGAGCGGAGCCGGCAGAACGAGTTCCAGGTTTGCAAGGCCCTCTACGAACTGGTGACGAGGGGTCTGGTGGAGGAGAAGCGCGAGAAGCCGGCCGTGGAGGCCGTCCCGACCGTGGACGAAGTGGTCGCGGCCGCCCCGGAGGCTCCGCGGGCCCTCGTTCTGCCCCTGGTCCTCGTGGCCGTCGTCTTCCTCCTGGGCAACCTCGTGCGGTTCAAGAACCCCCTCAACCGCCTCACCAGCGCCGTCACGAAAGAGAACCTGGTGGACTTCACCCTGTACAACGCCTCCTTCGCGCGGCTTCACCTGGTGGACCGGGCGATCCAGTCCTACTATCTGACCAACGCCGCCAACCCCGGCACCCTCTCCGACCTCGTCGCCGCCGGGTTCGTGAGCCCCGACGCCCTCCAGGATCCGTGGAAGCGTTCGTACATCTATCACAAACAGGATCAGAACTACTACCTCATCGGGCACGCCAAGGACGGCAAGCATAGCCTCGAGCTGATCTTCACCTACATCCTCTCCGAGGGGATGGACAAGAAGGTCTCGGCCCCCGCGAAGAAGCCGGTGGTCACCTTCCTGGACTGAGGGGCCCTCCCGCGTATTGCGTTCCGCGTGAACGCCCTCAGCGGGCCCCCGGGTCCGTTGGGGGCTCCGCCGCGGAATCGGATCCGAGATCGAGTCCCGGCTCCCCCCTCCCCCGGCGCGCCGCTCCGCCGTCAGAAGTGGATCAGCGAATGGACCTCGTGCCCTCTCAGCCGGTCGCGCCCGTGGAGGAAGTCCAGCTCCACCAGGCACACCAGCCCGGCCACCTCGGCCCCCAGCTTCTCCGCCAGGCGGATGGCGGCCAGGGCCGTGCCGCCGGTGGCGAGGAGGTCGTCCACCACCGCCACCCGCTCCCCCCCCCGGACGGCGTCCCCGTGGATCTCGAGGGAGTCCTGGCCGTACTCGAGGTCGTAGGTCTCGCGGATGGTGGTGAAGGGAAGCTTCCCGGGCTTGCGCACCGGGACGAAGCCCACTCCCATCCGGAGGGCGAGCGCGCCGCCGAAGATAAAGCCGCGGCTCTCGATGCCGAGGATTTTCTCCGCCTTCATCGCGCGCGCCGCCTCCTCCATCCGCCCGACGGCGAAGGCGAAGGCGGCCGGGTCGCCGAGCAGGGGGGTGATGTCCTTGAAGAGGATCCCGGGCTTGGGAAAGTCGGGAATGTCGCGGATGTAGGCGGTGAGGTCCATCGGAGCTCCTTGTTCAGGCTGGGGGCTGGAGGGAAAAGGCGACAGGCCATCGGCGACAGGCCCCAAAGCGTGCGTGGCCGATCGCTGCGAACAGCGAATAGTGAGCGGCCGGACGGTGGCGGGGCTTCATTTCACTCCGTCCGTGACGAAGGGGACGAAGGTCACCTTGTCGAGATGGGTGTAGAGGAAGCCCTTCTCGTCGCGCATCACGAAGAGCAGGCGCTGGCTCCGGCCCGACCCCACCGGCATCACCATCCGCCCCCCTTCCTTCAGTTGTTCGAGGAGGGCGCGCGGGGGCTTCGGGGAGGCGCACGCCGCCACGATGCAGTCGTACGGGGCGAACTGAGGCCAGCCGTAGCCCCCGTCGAAGATGTTGATGGAGAAGTTGGAGTAGCCGAGGGCCTTCAATCGCTCGGCGGCCGCGCTCCCGAGGTCGTGGAGGCGCTCGATGGAAAAGACAAACCGAGCCATCTCCGCCAGCAAGGCCGTCTGGTAGCCGGTCCCCGTTCCCACCTCCAGGACCGTGTCTTTCCCGCTGGGCTGGACCGCGGCAATCATCCTCGCCACGGTGGAGGGACGGGAGATGGTCTGCTCGAGGCCGATGGCGAGGGCCTCGTCCTTCCAGGCGAGCTCGCGGAACTCCTCGGGGACGAAGCGGCTGCGGTCCACCTTCTCGAAGGCCGCCATCACCCGGGCGGGGAGGAACCCGACGGTCCGGCGCAGGTGGTCCAGCAGGGCCTGCCGCGGGTCGTCAGCGCCCGTCATCGACGGCGGCTTCCAGCTCCCCCTGCAGGGCCCGCAGGTCCTGCAGCAGGGGGTATTCCGTCAGGTCGAGGTGGAGCGGCGTGATGCTGATGCGGGCTCGGTGCAGCGCCTCGAAGTCGGTCCCCCGGTCGGGCTCCCCCGGCACGGGCTCGCCCCCGATCCAGTAGTATTTCCGCCCGCGGGGGTCCAGCTTTTCCACGATGCTCTCTTGGTAGTGGCGCTTGCCCAGGCGGGTGAAGAGCGGGGCGCCGAAGCGGCCGGCGGGGATATTGACGTTGGTGATGCCGCCCGGCCGCACCAGTCCGCGCTCTCGGAAGAAGGCCAGGATGCTGGCGCAGGCCGCGGCGGAGCGCTCCAGGTCCACGCCCCGCCCCATCTCCTGCGAGAAGGCGAAGCCGTGGAGGCCGAGGATGGAGGCCTCGAAGGCGGCCGAAACGGTGCCCGAATAGGTGACGTCGTCCCCCACGTTGAGGCCGATGTTGATGCCGGAGACCACGAGGTCCGGCGGGAAGGCCCGCATGAAGTGGGTGGCCCCCAGGTTGACGCAGTCGGTGGGGGTCCCCGAAACGGCGCACCAGCGGGGGCGGAGCTCCTCCACGCGCAGGGGACGGTCGAGGGTGAGGGCGTGGGAGACCGCGCTGCGCTCGCGATCGGGGGCGAAGACCCACACCTCCCCCGACGGGACCAGGGCGTCGTGGAGGGCCTTGAGCCCCTCCGAATAGATCCCGTCGTCGTTGGTCAGGAGGTAGCGCATCCGGCGGTCCGTTCGGGGTTGGGAGGGGGCATCCGGCGATTATATCAAATGGCCCATCGGGGGTTTGCATTTGCCCTCCCGCTCGGCGATAATGGGCGGGATGGTCCGCACGGCCGCCCTGTTGCTCGCCGGCCTCCTTGCCTCCGTCTCTGCGGCCGGGGACGGATGGGAGGGGGAGAGTCGGTTCTCCCTCGGGCTGGAGGGGCGATCCGGCCTGTACGAGTTCGAGCCCGGCAACGCCGGGGCCGTCTACACGGCCCTGCGCGCCGGCGGGGAGTACGCCAAGGCGCGCCAGGGGGTGGCCTACCATTTCACGGTGCTGGATCCCTGGGGGGGATCGTCGGCCGATCCCCCGCCCGCCCGGATGCTTTACGGGGGGCTTGAGGTCCGCGCCGGGGCGGACCTGGGGCCCGGCTGGGCCCTCGGCGGCTCGCTGCGCTACCAGTTCCGCGACGCGATGTCCGGCGGGGACTATCTCCCCGTGGAGGAGGACCCCTACACGCGGGTCGGCGTGGCGCTGACGCTTCGGTGGCGGGACCGGCTGCGCCTTTCCCTTGACGGCGGCGAGTTGGATGTCGAGGACCGCACCGTCTATTCCCACCGCCAGGTCCGGGCGGCGCTGCGCGGCGACTGGCCGGCGGCGGCCCGGCACCGGGGGTTTGCCTCCCTTTCCTACGCACGGCTCGATTTCGACCGTCCGGTCCTGATCGTCCCGCCCCCCGGCCCGCCCGGCGGACCGCCCACCCCCCCCACCTTCATGGACCACCGCGACACGGTCCGAATCGTCGCGTTGGGATGGGAGTACGCCGGCCCCTTCCTCGCCCAGGCGGCGCTCTTTGTTCAGGAAACCGACTCCACCCTACCCGACTTCGGCTCGACGGGTTGGGGGGTGGACGGCACCTGCTCCGCCGCCCCCCATCCCGGCTGGGCCCTGGTCCTCTCGTTCCGGTACGAGGACCGCCGGCTGGAAAAGCCCTACCTGCTCTTCGATCCGCGCATCCTGACCGAGGCCGCGACCAATTATGCCGCCCTCAGCCTCCGCCGGATCGTGACGGCGGATTTGGACCTGGAGCTCGGCCTCGGCCTCTACCGGCACGACATCCGGCGGGATTTTCTCTCTTCCGGGACCCAGTTCAAGGGGACGCTCGCGGTCGTCCTCAAGCTCTGACTCAGGGCCGCCGGGCCGCCCGCTCCAGGGCGCGGACCCGTTCCCGCCAGTGCTCCGCCGCCGCCGCCCCCACCGCCACCGCCCGCTCGCACCGGACGATCTCCTCCTCGGCGCGGCGCAGCCGCTCGCGGTTCTCGTCGGAGGCGGTGCGGGCGTCGTAGATCCGCGCCCCGCTCTCCACCTCCAGGCCGGTCATGAACTGGGAGAGCTGGCGCCGCAGGTCCCGCTCCGCCCGCAGGTCCCGCAGGCGCTCCGCATCGGCCCGCCCCTGCCGCTCAAGCCGGAGGAGGACATCAGCGGCCAGGATCCGCTTTTCCTCGAGGACCGGCGGCGGGTCGTCGGCGGAAACTTCGAGGGGCTCGTAAGCCGGCAGGGCACATCCGCCGGCCGGGGGAAGCGCCCGCAGGATGTCCAGCAGGGGCCGCATCCGGCCATAGGCCTCCTCCCTCGGCAGGCCGCCCCCCAACACCCGGTCCAGTTCGGCCTCCGCCTCCCGGCGGACTTCCCCGGCGAGGCCGAGCAGGTCCCTCTCCAATCCCTTCTGCCGCCGCCGGCAGCGCGTCAGCTCCTCCATGGCGCCGTGGGTCTCCCGCAGGAGGTTCCGGGCCTCCTCCCGTTGCCCGGCGCGCTCCAGCGCCTCGACGGCGTCCCCCCGGCGGCTCACCTCCGCCTCCAGGACGGCGCAGGCCTCGCGCACGGCCGCCGCCTCGCCCGCCTTGCGGGCGTATTCGGCGAAGCGCTCGGAAGCGGTCGGGGCCAGCAGGAGGACGAGCAGGAGTTCAACGGCCATGCAGTCCGTGCCGCTTCATCTTGTAATGGAGGGTATTGGGGCGAATCCCCAGCCGCCGGGCGGCATCGGAGACCTTGCCGCCGCATGCGGCGAGAGCCTCCCGGATAAGCCGCCGCTCCAGGGCATCCACGGCCTCGTTCAGCGTCTCCGGCCCGCCATCGGCCGGCCCGGGTCCGGCGCCCCCCCCGGGGCCGAACTTGGGGGGGAGGTCGTGCGCCTCCACGGTCCCCCCCGCGTGGAGGATGGAGAGCATCTCCACCAGGTTCTTCAGCTCCCGCACGTTGCCCGGCCAGGCGTAGCGGGCCAGGGCCTCCCGGGCGCCCGGGGAGAGGGTGAACGGCGGACGACGGTGCTCCCGCGTCAGCTGGGCGGCGAAGTGGTCGAGGAGGAGCGGCAGGTCCGCCGGGCGCTCGCGGAGCGGGGGGATCGCGAGGGGAACCACGTGCAGGCGGTAGAAGAGGTCCTCCCGGAACTCCCCCCGGCGGACCATGGCCGGAAGGTCGCGGTGCGTGGCGCCGATCCAGCGCACGTCAGCCGAGAGGGTCCGCTCGCCGCCCACCCGCTCGAACTGGCCCTCCTGGAGCACCCGCAGGAGTTTGACCTGAAGGTGGGCGGGGAGGTCCCCCACCTCGTCGAGGAAAAGGGTGCCCTGGTGGGCCAGCTCGACCCGCCCCTTCTTCTGGCGCACGGCCCCGGTAAAGGCCCCCTTCTCGTGGCCGAACAGCTCGCTCTCGAGAACCCCTTCGGCGAGGGCGGCGCAGTTGACCTTGACGAACGGCATGGCGGCGCGGGCGGAAAGGCGGTGGATCCGGGCCGCGACCATCTCCTTTCCGGTCCCGGACTCTCCCAGAAGGAGCACGGTGGCGTTGGTGGGGGCCACCTTGTCCACCGTCGCCATCAAGTCGGCGATCCGGGGGTCCGCGAAGACCAGGCCGGACTCCTCGGCGGCCGCCGCCTCCTCGAGCATCTGGGCCTTCCGGCGGGAAGCGGCGTTGCGCTCCGCTAGGCGGAGCCGGACGAGGAGCTCCTCCGGGGTGAAGGGCTTCTGCAGGAAATCGGAGGCCCCCGCGCGGATCGCCTCCACGGCGAGCTCGATGGTGCCGAAGGCGGTCATGAGGATGACCTCGGCCTCCGGGCAGGCCGCCTTGAGGTCGCGCAGGACCTCCAGCCCGGAGGGGCCGGGGAGGCGGTGGTCCAGGAGGCACAGGTCCACCTGGCGGCGCCGGCAGGCCTCCAGCGCTTCGGCGCCGTCGGCGGCCGTTACCGCTTCGTATCCCTGCCCCTGGAGGGTCAGGCGCAACCCCTCGCGCAGGGCCGCGTGATCGTCCACGATGAGCACGGCGGGCATCATTCCTCCTTGGCGTTCAGGCGGAGGACCGCCCGGGTCCCCCGCTCCGGGGCCGGCTCCAGGCGGATCTCCCCCCCGAGGGCCCGGACATACTCGGCGACGACCGCGAGCCCCAGGCCCGACCCCTGGGCCTTCGTGGTGAAGAAGGGGTCGAAAACCAGAGGCAGAACCTCCGGGGCGATCCCGGAACCGCTGTCGCGGACCTCGAGGCGGACCCGGCCGTCTTCCCGAACGGCGTGCATCGCCAGGATGCCCCCGTCCGGCATGGCCTCCAGCCCGTTCTTGACGAGGTTGAAGAGCGAGTGCCAGAGATAGAGGCGGTCGGCCTCCACCACGGGTTCGCCCTCGACCGACCAGGCGATCTCCACCCCCTGGCGCGCCGCCTTCTCGCGGAAGAACTCGGCCAGCCGGCGGAACAGGTCCGCCGCGGCCACCGGCTCCATCTCGGGGGTCTTGCGCCGCACGAAGGCGATGAACTCGTCGAGGAGGCGGTTGAGCTGCGCGGTCTCGGCGCGGAGCATCCGGACATGGGCTTCCCGCGCCTCGGAGGTGGTCGCCGGCGCCGACAGGAGGGGGAGGTAGAGCTGGTAGATCTCAAGGGGGTTCTTGATCTCGTGGGCGATCTGCGCAAGCATCATCTTCAGGTTCCGGTCGCGCTTGAGGACCTCCGTCCGCAAGAGCTCGAGGGCCTCGCCCAGCCGGTCCATCTCCGTGCCGCTGGCCAGCGCGATGGGCCGCTCCATGCTCCCCTTCCGCAGCTCCTCCGTGGCGGCGATGAGGGCGTCGAGGGGGCGGGAGAGGCTCTTGGCCAGCCCGTAGGCCACCACCCCCCCCAGCGCCAGCGCGGCGGCCAGGATGAGCGCAAACCCCTTCCGAAACCCTTCCAGCACCTCCAGGTAGCGGGCCGACGCCTCCACCCCGACGCCGGCGACGACCTGCCCGCGAAGCCGGACCGCCCCGAACCCCGTCTTATACGGCACCCCTTCGGAACGATACAGGGGGGTGGCGTAGGGGCGCCCCTCCCGGACGCGGGGCAGGGCCTCCTTGAAGGCCGTGAACTGCCCGTAAGGCGTGCCGATGGGGAGGTCGTCGGTGTCCACGAGCGACTCCCCTCCGGGGGTGAAAATGTAGATTCTCCGGGCCCCGGCCGCCCGGCGCACCTCGTCGAGGCGGGACCGGAGGTAGCGGTGGACGGGGCTGGCCTCGTCCCCCTCCTTCAGGACCGCCACCGTCCGGGCGTCGAGCGTCGCCGCGGTGACGGCCGCCAGGGCGGCCAGCCGTTCCCCCAGCTCCCGCTCGAGCGCGAGGCCGGCGGCCTTCAGGAGCACCCCCCCGCCCGCGGCGGTCAGGAGGACCGAAAGGAGGAGGAAGGCCAGGAAGAAACGGGCCGACACCCGGCGAAGCACCGCGCGCACCATCGGCCGCATTATCCCAGAAATCGGGGCGGGCCACCACCCGGGCCCACCCCGGAAAAAAAAGACCCTCACGGAGGAGGGTCTGGGGAGCGTGGCTGGCGGACCCGCGCTACCGGACGCACTCCTCCACGAGGGTCAGGGTGAAATCGACCGGGGAGGTGACCGAATCGGCGTAGACCCGCACCCAGTCGGCCTCCTCGAAGGCGGCCGCCTCGCGGAACCACTCCTCGAAGTAGCACGGGGCGAGGGCCATGACCTTGTAGTTGCCGGCGGGGAGCCAGAGGGCCTCGTAGGAGCCGTCCTCCACGGTGGCGCTCCAGGAGACGACCATCCCCATGCCGTCCATCACCCACACCTCGGCGAAGGGGACCGGCTGGCCGGTGGCGGCGTCCCGGACGGTTCCGCGGATCCCGCCGCCGGTCCCGACGCTGAAGTCGATGCCTCCGGTCTCCTGTCCCTGGACCACCGCCACGGGCAGCGAGGCGCCGGGATCGAGAGTGCCGCCGTAGTAGAGGACGACGCCGTTCCAGAGCAGGAGGGCGACCCGGTACTCCCCGGTCCCAAGCCCGCCGATTTCGTAGCGCCCGTCCTCTTGGGTGAAGCCCCAGTATTGCTCGAGCATCACCCGGCTTCCGTCCAGGCGCTCCGCGAAGAGGGTGAGGTATGCGAGCGGCCGGCCGGCGGTGTCGGTGACCCGGCCCGAGATTTTCCCGGCGGGGGGCAGGTTGAAATCGATGTTGGCCGCGACGGTGCCCAGCGCCACCGCGACGGGAGCCGCGTCCTCGAACCGGTCGGCGTTCGGGTACCACTTCGGCGCGAAGGCGCCGGACCCCTCCTGGGCGAAGAGCCGGACGCTCCCCGCGGCCAGCCCGCCCATGGCGTAGGCCCCATCCTCGCCCGTGAAGGCGAAGCCGGCCCACCCCCCCTCCGGGTCGAAGGCGGTGACGAAGGTGTTGGGGAGCGGGGCCCCGTTGCGGGCGTCGCGGACGTGTCCGGTGACCCCTCCCCCAAGCACCATGCGGAGGCGGACCCCCGCGGTGTCCGCGCCCGAGACCACGGCCACCGGCGTGGCCAGGGAGGGGTCGGTGACGCCGTCGAAATAGGTGGGGAGGTAGAGCCCGGAGAAGTCGTAGCCGAACAGGATGTATTCGCCCGTCGTCAGGCCGTAGATCGTGAAGGTCCCGTCGGAGTCCGTCCAGCCCCAGCCCACCTCCCCGATGGATCCCTCGACCGGCCAGGCGTAGAGGGAAACATCGGTCAGCGGCGCGCCGCTGGAGGCGTCCACCACCATCCCCGAAATGCTGCCCGACCGCCCAAGCCGCATCTCGATGCCGGCGGTCGCCTCTCCTGCCACACAGACCACGGGGTCGGCCGTATCATAAGTGGCCTTGTCCTCGTACCATTCGGCCGCGTAAACGCCCGACCAGTCCCACGCCCGGAGGCGGTAGGGCCCGGGGTCGAGCCCGCCGATGGTGAAGTTCCCTTCTTCGTCGGTGGTGCTCGCGAGACCGCGCCAGTCCCCGGTCCAGTCGAACGCCTCCACATAGATCCCGGCCAGGGGGGCTCCGTCCGCCGCGGCGGTGACCCGCCCGCTGATCCGCCCGGCGGGCAGGAGGGAGAAGTCAACCCCCCCCGTCACGGCCCCGTCCGCCACGGCCACGGCCGCCGCGTCTTCGAAGAAACGGACCCCCGGGTAGTAGGTGGGCAGGTAGTTTCCCGAGTAATCGTCCGCCTGCACGAAGTAGTCGCCGGGCGGGAGGCCGAGGCGGTAGCGCCCCTGGGCGTCGGTCGTCCCGGCAGCCCCGGTGAAATCGGTGAAGGTGGAAGCGGTGACCCACGCGCCGGCCACGGGGGCGCCGTCGGGGGCGGTCACGATCCCGGTAATGCCCGTGGGCGACGGCGCCAGGGTGAAGTCGACCCCCTGCACCTCCTGCCCCTCCGCCACGGCCACGACCGAAGGGAAGACGGTCCAGGGGTAGAAGTTGCCCAGGTCGTAGATCTGCACCTCATAATCGCCGGGGGCGAGGCCGTCGATGCGGTAGCGGCCGTCCGCGTCGGTAACCCCGGTGGAGGGGCCCCACACCCCCGCGGCGTCCCACGGCGCCTCCCCGAGAGGGAAGGCGAAAACATAGAGGCCGCCGATGCCGCCGCCCGTGGAGGCGTCGACGGCCCGGCCCAGGACGGCCCCGGCCCGGGGAAGATGGAACGACAGTCCGGAGACCGCCGCTCCTTCGGCGAGGTCCAGGATCGCCGCCATTTCCCACGAGGGGGCGTGGTCGTAATACTGGGGAAGGAAGCGAAGCGCCGGATCCCGGGCCAGGACCCGGTAGGCGCCGGGCTCCTCGAACGGGACGACGAACGCTCCGTCGGGCCCGGTCGCGGCGGCGTAGGAGTATTGGGGCATGTAGCCATAGTCCATCGTGGGCGCCATCCACCCCTCGGGGATCAGCTCGATGGCGATCCCTTCCAGGGGGTTCCCCTGGCGGTCGGCGACGGTGCCCGAGACCGTGCCGGCGGAGCGGAGGAGGCACGGCGTCCCCGCCGGCCCGCGCCGGGCGGGGCCCGTGATGCGGGCGGGTCCGCCGATTTCCCGCTCCGCGGCGAGCCGGAGGCGGAGGGGCAGGTCGGCGTCGCGGGCGGAAACGGGACGGTCCGCCGAAGCGGCGAAAGCGCCGGGATCGGCGCCCCGGCCGAGGGCCAGCGCGGCGCGAACGGCGCGCTCGTCCGGGGGGGGCCCCGCGGCGGCGAGGACGGCGGAGCAGAGGATCAGGGCGGCAAGGACGATCAGGGCTTTTTTCATGACCCGGCGAACCTCCTCAATGGACTTGCCGGATTGGAAAGCAAGCCCCGTGCCAGGAGGAGGCGGGCCTGCCGCGATGGGGGTGCCGAAGCCGGGGGCGGCATCGGTCGTCGCTTCGTAAATTGCTGAGAAAATTATCATCTAATTCATTTCACCCCGCTCGCCGCCCACCCCATCCCTCTCGTCAAAACCGTACGGACCGCCTGAACGGTTTTTCAATTTTTTGACAAATCGTCAAATTATTGACAAACCGGCCTCATCACCTCTTTGAAGCCGCGGCGGGGGGAGATTCTCTCTTGAGCCAGCGCTCGGTCCGGAAGAGGTAATGGATCCCGGAGACGACGGCGGATCCGAGCGTAATGAGATAGAGGGTGCCGATCCACGGGACGAAAAGGATCCCGGCGTTGACGAGCAGGACCAAACTGACGGTGGCCATCTGGAGCACCGTGTTGACCTTGCCCCACCACGAGGGGTTGAACTTGCGGATGCCGTGGGTCAGATGAATGGCCAGCGACACCAGGACGATGATGACGTCCCGGCTGATGACCAGGATGGTGAGGAGGAGCGGGATCGGCTCGCGCTGGTTGGGCAGGCGGAGGGCGAGGGTGACGAAGGCCGTCGTCATCAGCAGCTTGTCGGCCAGGGGGTCGAGGAACGCCCCCACCGGCGTCTGGAGGTTCCATCGCCGGGCGATCAGGCCGTCGAGGGCGTCGGTCACCGCCGCGGCGGCGAAGATCCCCAGGGCCGCGGGGAAGTCGCCCTGGGCGAGGGCCACCACGAAGAAAGGGATGAGGACGAGCCGGACCAAACTCAGCAGGTTGGGGAGGTTGAGCGCGGTGACGAGGTCGGTGGCGAAGCTCACGCGAGGAACTTCCGGTGGATGTAGATCCCGTCCCTCCGGACCACGATGAACCCCGAGCCCTTCAGTTGGGCGAACAGGCGGGAGACCGTCTCGCGGGAGGCGGAGATCTTGCCGGCCAGCTGAAGGTGGGTGTAGCGCTGGATGACCCGGTAGTCGCCCTGCCGGCGCGCCGAGGCCCGGGCCTCCTCGATGAGGAACCGCGCCAGGCGCCCCGAGACGTCGAGGTGGGCCAGGGAGTCGATCGAGAAGTTCGCCATTTTGAGGCGGCGGCAGAGGGTCCCCAGGATCTTGCGCGTGATGGCGAAGTTCTGCTGGAGCAAACTGTAGAACTGGGAGCGGTGGATCAGCAGCACCTCGGTGGGCTCGATGGCCACCACGTTGGCCGTGCGCGTGGATTCCAGGAAGAGGGCCATCTCCCCGAAGAAGTCGCCCTGCGAGAGGAAGGAGAGGATGGTCTCCTGCCCGTCCTCGGAGTAGAGGCACACCTTGACGCGGCCCGACACGATGAAGAAGAAGGCGCTGCCGGGGTCGGTCTCGCGGACGATGAACTCGTCGCGGGCATACCGCTTCTGGGCCGCGACGGCGGCGAGGGCCTTCAACTCCCGCTCGCTCAGGTCGGAGAACAGTTCCACGTCCTTGAGCAGCCGTTCCAGGATCATGGCAGGTCCCCCAGGGCCCGGTGGGCCAGGGCGCTCCACTGGCGCCCGGAGAGGGGCCCCTCCCCCCACGCCTCGGGAAGGAGGCCGCAGCGGACCCACGCCTCCCGCCCCTGGCCGCAGGGGTCCACCAGGCCGACGGACTCGAGGGCGCGCGACAGCGCGCGCACGGCGGCGTCCGCCGGGACCGGCTCGTCCGGGGCGTAGCCGGGGAGGAACCCCTGCGAGCACAGGGGCGCCAGGCAGTCGGCCTGGGGGTCCTTCAAGACGGCGGCCGGCAGCTCGGCCCCGGGCACGGCCCCGCCCTTGAGCCCCGGGAAGTGCAGGCACAGAAGCAGGGCCAGGTCGCGCTGGGCCAGGGCCGGGGACTCCCACGCGCGCCGGAATTCGGGGGGCATGTTTCCGACCAGCCACTCGTCGAGGGCCCGGGCGACCACCGCCTGCCCCAGGGGGTCGTTGGAGAGGAGGTTGCCGGCCTGCTTGAGATAGGAAAGGCGGAGCGAGGGGTCGAGTTCCATGGCCGACACCATCACCGCGCACCGGTCCCGGTCGGCCGCGGGGAGACGGTCGAGCAGGGCCCGGGCCCGGACCGCATCCCCCGCCAGGACCGCCGCGGGGAAGGCGGCCCAAGCCGCCCGGGCGTCGCCGGCCAGCCGGGGGGGGAGCGCCTGGAGCGCCGCTTCCATCCCGGCGAAGTCGCCCGCGGCCCACAGGGCCTCCGTCCGCGCGGCGAAGGCGCCCAGGCAGGCCTCCTCCAGGGCGGCGATGCGCGGCCGCAGCTGCAGGCCGTCGAGGAATGCCGGGGGAACCTCGCCGTACAAAACGACCGCTCGGCACGGGTCCCCGCGCAGGGCCGCCAGCTCCGCCCGGACCTGGGCGTGCGCCGGGACCGCCGGGTCGAGGAGGGGGAGGATCCGCTCCCCGGCGGGGTCCTTCCCCTCCGCAAGTTCCGCCAGGGCCTCCAGGACGGGCAGGCCCGGGTGCGGCGCCGATTCCAGCCGCATCGAGGCAAGCTTTCGCTGGGCTTTGTCGAACCGGCCCCGGGCCAGGTTGTCGAGGACGGAGCGCTCCGCGGCGTCCGGATCGGCAAGCGGGCACGCCAGCACCGCGCCGCGCACGCAAAGCACGGCGGGCGCCTTGGCGGCCCAGCCCCCCCCCGTCAGCAACAGGAGGCTAATCAGGATTAGGGTGGATTTCCTCAGAGCTCTCCCCTCCGTAGGTCACCGAGGCGATGGCGTGCTTGTAGATGAGGACCTCCTTGCCCTTGATATCGAGGACCACGCAGTACCGGTCGAACCGGCGCACCCTCCCCGCCAGCCGCTTGCCGTTCACCAGGTACACGAAGACGAAAATGTTCTCCTTGCGAATGTGGTTGAAGAACCCGTCCTGGACGTTCATTTGGGGCTTGGGCGTCTCGCTCATGACATTTCTCCTTCGTCCTGCTGGGTAATATACCCGAACGCCTCCTTCAAGGCAAACGCCGGGTCGGAGGCCTCGACCCACCGGATCCCGGGCTCCCCGCGGAACCATGTCATCTGCCGCTTGGCGAACTGCAGGGTCCGGGTGACGGTGCGGGCGACGGCCTCCTCCACCGAGAGAACACCGTCGGCGGCCTGCGCCATTTCCCGATACCCGATGCTCTTGAGGGCGTGGGCCTCCCGCGGGACCCCCGCCGACAGCAGCCCCCGCACCTCCTCCAGCCATCCCCGGGCCACCATCTCCCGGACGCGGGCCTCCACCCGCTCGCGGAGGAGGGACCGGGAAAGGGACAGGCCGATTTTCAGAGCGGGGTAGCGGTCGCCGGGTCCCCTCTCCCCGCCGTGGAAGTCCGAAAAGCGGCGCCCGGAGGCGAGGATCACCTCGAGCGACCGTTCCACGCGCTGGCGGTCGCCCGCCGCGATGCGGGAGGCGGCGGCGGGGTCCAGCAGGACCAGCCACCGGTGCATTGCCTCCGCCCCGCGCCGGTCAAGGATGTCGTTGAGCGCGGCGCGCAGTTCCGGCGGGGGGTGGGGGATGGGGGCGAGCCCGCGCAGGAGGACCCGGATGTAGAAGCCGGTTCCCCCCACCAGCAGGGGCCGCCTCCCCCGCGCACGGACCTCTTCGATCGTCCGAAGGGTCAGGGTGCGGAAGGCCCCGGCCGAATAGGTTTCCCGGGGACCGACCAGGTCGAGCAGGTGGTGCGGCACCCCGCCGCGCTCGGCGGGGGGGAGTTTGCCCGTGCCGATGTCCAGGCCCCGGTACACCTGCATCGCATCGGCATTGAGCACCTCCCCGCCCAACCGGCGGGCCAGCGCCACCGCCAACGCCGACTTGCCCGACGCCGTCGGGCCGAGGATGACGATCAGGCGGGAGGGCGCGGAACGACAGCCGCCTACCGGCGCCGGGCCTGGAGCTGCTTCACGCACGAGAGGCAGTAGAGTTCCTTGGGGGGGATGGGGGCGCCGCACTTGCGGCACTTGTTGCGGGAGACGACCTTCTTCATCGGGGAGAGGACCCGGACCAGGACCGAACCGGCGAAGGCGGCGCCCGCCGCCAGGAGGAGGTAGAGGGTGTTCTGGAAATCGTCGAAGATCTCGAGGAAGGGGACCTCGGGCATGAACTGATGGACGATGTGGCCAAAGACGACGACCGCAAGAAGGAGGATGCCCATCGTGACGAGGGGGCCGCTCATGGCGTGATTGTAGCACAGCCGCCGCCCATTCCCCCAACGGCGCGGAATATCCCGCCCCTTTGGGCCCTTATGCTATTCCTGAAGAAGTTTCGCGCTCCAGCGTGTCATTTTTCATCGGCAATAGCATTCAGGCGAGCGCGGCTGAGCGCCGCCTTGGGAAGGGGGCGGCACCCGGCGGCTTCACTCCGCCGGACGGGAGAGGGGGCCGTCCTCGCCCGCTTTCGAGGGGTGGCGGGGGGAGTTGCAATAGGGAAGGAGGCCATGGACCCGATCGAGCTGAGGATCCAGGGAATGACCTGCGCCGCGTGCGTCGGCCGGGTGGAGCGCGCCCTTCAGGCGACCGGGGCCCGGGCCCGCGTCAACCTGGCCACGGAAACGGCCAGCGTCTGGGCCGTCCCCCCCGGCGTCACGGCCGACGACCTCCGGAGGGCCGTCGAAGCCGCGGGCTATCGTGTCCGGCCGGACGACGCCCCCGAGGACCGCGGGGACCTCCTGCCCCCCCTGCGCCGCCGGTGGATCGCGGGGCTTGCCGCCGGCCTCCTCCTGACGGCGCTGATGTTCCTCCCCCACCCGAACGCCTGGGCCATGGCCGCCGTGGCGGGCCCCGTCCTGCTCTGGGTCGCCGGCCCGATCGTCGGGTCGGCCGCCCGCGCCCTCCGGAGCGGCACCCTGACGATGGATGGGATGTACACCCTCGGGATCGGCGCCTCCTTCGGCGCCTCGCTCCTGGCGACGCTCGGCCTTCTCCCGGCCCACGAGTTCCTCTTCTACGACACCGCCGTCCTCCTGGCCGCCTTCCTGACGCTGGGGCGCTGGCTCGAGGGGCGGGCCCGCGGCCGGACCTCCGAGGCCCTGCGGGCACTGGCGGACCTCCAGCCCCCGCAGGCCCTCCTCCTGCGCGGCGGGCGGACCGAGGCCGTCCCCGCGGCCGCCGTGGTCCCGGGGGACCGCCTCGTGGTCCGGCCGGGCGACCGCGTCCCCGTGGACGGAAAGGTGGTGGAGGGTCGGGGGGTGGTCGATGAATCGCTTCTCACCGGAGAGAGCGCCCCCGTCCCCAAAGGGCCGGGCGCGCCCCTCTACGCGGGCACCCTCAACGGAGGCGCGGTCCTGACGATCGAGGCCACCGGCGTGGGCCGGGACACGGTCCTGTCCGGCATCGTCCGGCTCATGAAGGAGGCGATGGGCAGCCGCCCCCCCCTCCAGCGCCTCGCCGACCGGGCCACCGCCTGGCTCATCCCCGCCGTCCTGGCCGCCGCGGCCGTCACGCTGGCCGCGTGGCTGCTCGCCGGCGCCCCCCCCGCCTTCGCCCTGGCCCGGACGGTGGCGGTGGTGGTCGTCGCCTGCCCGTGCGCCCTCGGCCTCGCCACCCCCACCGCGGTCACGGCCGGCATCGGGCGCGGCGCCCGGCTGGGCATCCTCATCAAGGGGGGCGAGGTGCTGGAGCGGGCCGTGGGGGTCGCGACCGTGGCGCTCGACAAGACGGGCACCCTCACCGAGGGACGCCTGGCCGTCGCGGCGGTCGAGGGCCTGCCGGGGGGGCCGCCCGCCGCGGAGGTCCTGCGGCTGGCCGCGGCCCTGGAGCGGGATTCGAGCCACCCCATCGCCCGCGCCATCGCGGCCCGCGCCGCGGAGGAGGGGGTCGCCGTCCCGGCCGCCCGCGGGGTGGAGGCGCTCGGGGGCCTCGGCGTGCGGGGGTGGGTGGAGGGGCGGGACCTCCTCCTCGGGAGCCCGGGGGCCGGGGGCACGGCCCCGGAGCTCCGGTCCCGCGTCGCGGCGTTCGAGGAGGAGGGCCGGACGGTCGCGGTGCTGTGGGAGGGCGGGGCCGCTCTGGGCCTGCTGGCCCTGGCGGACCGCCCCCGTCCCGAGGCGCGGGCGGCGGTGGCCGCGCTCCGCGCCGCGGGGCTGAGGGTGGTGATGCTCACCGGCGACAACCCCCGCGCGGCGCGGGCCGCCGCCGCGGCCACGGGGGTGGACGAGGTGATGGCGGGGCTGAAGCCCGACGGCAAGGCCGACGCCGTCGCGGCCCTCCGGGCGCGGGGCGGCCGCGTGGCCTTCGCCGGGGACGGCATCAACGACGCCGTGGCCCTGGCCCGCGCCGATGTGGGGATCGCCATGGGGGGAGGAACCGACGCCACACGCGAGGGGGGGGACATCGTCCTGATGCGCGACGACCTCCGCGCCGTCCCCGCCGCCCTGGCCCTGGCCGCGGCCGTCGTCCGGCGCATCCGGTGGAACCTCTTCTGGGCCGCCGCGTGGAACGCCGCCCTCGTCCCCCTGGCCGCCGGCGTGTTCTACCCCGCCTTCCGCCTCACCCTGGACCCCGCCCTCGCCGCCCTGGCGATGGCCTTCTCCTCGGTCACGGTGGTGACGCTCTCGCTGAGGCTCCGCCGGTTCGATCCGTAAGCGGCCGGCCCGGCCTTCCGCCCGGCTGCTTTCGAGACCTATTCCGATACCGAGGCCGATTTCTTCAGCCTTCAGCCCTCAGCCCTCAGCCTTCAGCCTGCCCCTCTGTCCTGCCGCCCCGCTGTGGTGCTATAATTCTAAGGAGATGAACCAGATCAAGATCACCGGGCCGACCGGCGAGAAGACGATGACCCTCTCGCGGGACCGCGTGTCGGTGGGCCGGAGCAAGGACAACGACATCGTCCTGGCCGACTTTTCCGTCTCCCGCCACCACGCCTACATCGAGAAGGCCGGCGACGAGTGGATCGTGGAGGACAACCAGTCCACCAACGGGATCTTCGTCAACGGTCAGAAGGTCACCCGCGGCCCCTTCCGCGTCGGCGACGAGCTGACCATCGGGAACTTCCGGATCGAGCTGACCAAGACCCCCTTCGTCAGCACCTCGGGCACCTTCGTCCGCTCCCTCTCCGACTTCCAGCTCGACTTCCTCATGGACCCCGGACAGAAGGCCACGGCGGCCGCCCCCCTGAAGACGGGGGAGGAGGAGGAAAAGCGGAGCAAGATGCTCACCATCCTGGTCCGGATGGCGCGCACCCTCCTGACCACCACCGACCTCGACGGCGTCCTCAACAAGATCATGGACGTCCTTTTCGACGCCCTCCCGGCCGACCGGGCCTACATCCTCCTCAAGATCGAGGGGCTCCTGGAGCCCAAGCTCGTGCGGGCGCGCACCGGCCCCCTCTCCAAGGAGGAGCTCCCCTTTTCCCGCACCATCTGCGACCAGGTGGTCAACCAGAAGGTCTCCCTCATCACCCACGACGCCCTGGCCGACGCCCGGTTCGAGGAGGGCAAAAGCATCCGCATCCACCAGATCCGGGCCGCCATGTGCGCCCCGCTGTGGAACCAGGAGAACGTCATCGGCATGGTCTATGTGGACAGCCCCACCCGCGTGGGGACCTTCTCCACCGAGGACCTGGACATCCTCACCGCCCTGGCCAACCTCGCCGCGGTGGCCCTTGAGCGCGCCATGCTCACCAAAAGCGTGGAGGACGAAAAGCGCATCCGCACCCAGTTGGCCCGCTACCACTCCCCCGCCATCGTGGACGAGATCGTCAAGGGGAAGGAGCACACCACCTCGGTCCTGAACGCCTCCAGCGTCCCCGACCTCACCCTCCTGTTCGCCGACATCGTGGGGTTCACCACGATGTGCGAAAAGATCCCACTGGAGAAGACCACCGAGACCCTCAACCAGTTCTTCTCCATCGCCGCCGAGTGCATCTTCGACCACAAGGGGACCCTCGACAAGTTCATCGGCGACTGCGTCATGGCCTTCTTCGGGGCGCCGATGCCGCAGAAGGACCACGCCGACCGCGGCCTGGCCGCCGCCGTGGACCTCCAGCGCCGGATCGCCGCGTGGAACCGGGAGCGGGAGGCCGCGGGGGAACCCCCCATCCTGCTCCGCGTGGGGGTCCATTCGGGCCCTGCGATCGTGGGCGACTTCGGCTCCATCCGCCGGCTGGAGTACACCGCCCTCGGAACGACGGTCAACGTCACCAGCCGCCTGGAGGAGCACGTGGCCGAGCCGGGGAAGATCGTCATCTCCGAGCAGACCAAGAACCTACTCAAAGGGACCTACAACCTCTCCAACATGGGGCAATACGCCCTCAAGGGCCTGGCCGCCAAGATCAATGTGTATCAGGTGGGGTGGGAGGAGTAGCGGTGGTTGACTACGCTCCGTCGCATCAGGTTCCGGTACCAGGATTCAAGTCGTCGGCGCAATCAGCATTATGGATGACCCCAACATGGTGCGACTTCGCGTTGCCGCCCGCACGGCTATCCATAGAAGTGGCTTCGCAAGGTGCCGGGGGAATGGGAACCGCCTCCCGATGATTCGTGCGCGGGTTGAGTTACAACCAAAACCATGAGGATTCGGCCCGCGCTGCCTTCCGACCGCGCCCAGGTGGTGGAGATCTGGCTGGCCTCCGTCCGCGCCACACACGCGTTTCTCTCCGAGGCGGACATCCAGGCGCTCTTGCCCCTGGTGCGGGAGCGGGCCCTGCCGTCGCTGGAGCTGTGGGTCCTGGCCGAGGGGGACGCGGTCATCGGGTTCTCCGGCCTGGACGGCGCCAGGCTCGAGGCGCTCTTCATCCATCCGGACCACACCGGGAAGGGCGGCGGAAGGATGATGGTCGATCACGCCCGACGCTTGAAGGGACGCCTGCTCGTGGACGTCAACGAGCCGAATCCCGACGCCCTCCGGTTCTACGAATCGGTGGGGTTCGAGGGGTTCGGCCGTTCCGTAACCGACGCCGGCGGGCGCCCCTTTCCCCTGCTTCACATGAAGGAGATCGATCCGGGGCGGTAGCCGCCCTCCCCGGCCCAAGGGGGCATCGATGCGCAAGATCTTCACCGCCGGTAATCCCACCGAAGCGGAACTGGTGCGCGGCATTCTGGAGGCGGCCGGCATCGCGGCCGAGGTGCGGGGGGCCGACCTCTGGATGGCGCGCGGCGAGGTCCCCCTCACCCCCGACACCGCCCCGGCCGTGTGGATCGAGGACGATGCCCGGGCGGAGGAGGCCCGGGCCCTGCTGGCAGACCTCCACAAGGACAGCCCCGCGGTCCGGAGCGCCGCCTGGACCTGCCCCCAATGCGGGGAGGCCTCCGAACCGCAATTCACCGAGTGCTGGAAGCGCGGGACGGCCCGGCCGGAATAAACCGGTCCTTTCCGTTCAGGGGCGGAGCCGCGGGCCCGCCCCTTCCTTCTTGGGGGCGCATGAACGGCCAACGACGGCCTCGGCAAACCGGGGCCGCGGCAGAACCGGGCGGGCGGCAAACCCGAAACTCGAGACGCGAGACCCGAAACTAATTCAGTGGCAGTGCGTGCTCGAGGCCGCCCCCCGGACCGACTCACCGTCCCGGGCGCAGTCGAGTTCGAGGGTGAGGCGGATGTCCTCGACATCGTTGACGCGCCAACCGGTGCGCTCGATGGAGAAGTGGAAGGTGCGGCATTCGGACCGCCGGAAGACGACGCTGCGGTCGAACATCGCCTGGGCCGCGTAGAGCCGCACGGCGGGCCCCTCGAGGGGGTCCACCACCAGCCGCAGGACCACCGGAGCCCCCGGGCGGGTCAGGTCCGCGCCGAGGAAGGACTGCCGGTCCCCGGCGGCGCACTCGGTGGCCGTCAGGATAAGGTCGCCGAAGGTCTGCGAGGCGATCGTGAACGCACCGAGCGGCGCTCCCTCGGTTCCGGCCCTCTCCCCCTCGACGGGACGGGCGGCGAGGCACGCCAGCATCGGCGACAGGGCCAGGAGGGTGATGGCGCGAAGGGATCGGATGCTCATGGACGGGCTTGTTTCGGCCATGGCGCGCTCCAGTTCTTCCGGAAGTTCTCCCCTAGGTCGAAGATGTAGTCGGTGGCGCGCACCACCTTCCCCCCCTGGATCTCCACCACCGTGACGCCGGCGTTGCGCCCCTCCCGCCCCTCCCGGTTGGTCAGGGTGATGTCCCAGCGCACCGCCACAGTGTTGGCCCCGGTCAGGTCGAAGAGGTTCCGCACGCAGATATCGCGGAGATCGAAGCGGATCCTGGGGAACTGCTCGAAGAACCGCCTGAACCAGTTCTCCACCGCGGTCTTCCCCGTGAAGGTCCCGCTCTCGGGGATGTCCCCGGGATAGACGAACTCGCCGTCCTCCCGCCAGAAGGCCATGAACCCCGCCAGGTCATGGCGGTTCAGGGCTCCGAATGCGCCGGCGATCGCCTTTTTTGCGATGATGGCTCCGATCATGGCCGCCTCCTCATGGATTTACACTACCACTCTTGGCGGAGGGATTTCAACGGGGGGGGGCGGGAATGGCCCTGCCGGGAACAAGGGCCGCTTGAAATGGGGCGGGACGGTCAGGCCTGGGGCGCGGGATGGGGGTCCCCTCCCCTGCAACGATATTGGAGTGAGCCGGCGGGATAAGGGCGGACGGCGGCCCGCTACCGGTTTCGTTCCGCCACCCGGATGCGGGCCATGGCGCCCGCCAGGCGGGCCTGGGCGGCCTTCAGCTCGTCCCCGTAGGAGGTCTTGAGGAGGGCCTCGGCGGCCTTCTTCTCCGCCAGGGCCTGATCCACGTCGATCTCCTCGGGGGTCTCGGCCCAGTCGGCCAGCACCAGGACCCGATCGTCCCGCACCTCGGCAAAGCCGCCGGCGACGGCCAGGTAGCGGTCGCGCGGCCCCTCGGTGTAGCGCAATTCGCCGGTCCCCAAGGCGGTGAGGAAGGGGGTGTGGCCCGGGAGGATGCCCACTTCGCCGCGGGGGCCCGGAAAGAAGACGGCGTCCGCCTCCGCCCGGATCACCTCGCGCCGGGGGGTCACGACCTCCAGCCGCAGCGGGCGCTCGCTCATCCTATAGTTCCGCCTTCATCCGCTCGGCCTTCTCGAAGGCCTCGTCGAGGGTGCCGACCATCCAGAGGGCCTGCTCGGGGAGCTCGTCGCACTTGCCGTCGCAGATCTGCTCGAAGGCGCCGATGGTCTCCTCGATCTTGACGTACTTGCCCTTGAAGCCGGTGAACTGCTCGGCCACGTGGAAGGGCTGGGAGAGGAACCGCTGGATCTTTCGGGCGCGGGCCACGGTGAGCCGGTCCTCGTCGGAGAGCTCCTCCATCCCGAGGATGGCGATGATGTCCTGCAGGTCTTTGTAGCGCTGGAGGATCTCCTGCACCCGGCGGGCGACGCGGTAGTGGTGCTCGCCCAGGACGCGGGGGTCGAGGAGCTTGGAGGTGGAGGCGAGGGGGTCCACGGCGGGGTAGATGCCCAGCTCGGCGATCTGCCGCGAGAGGACCGTGGTGGCGTCCAGGTGGGCGAAGGCGGTGGCCGGCGCGGGGTCGGTGAGGTCGTCGGCGGGGACGTAGATGGCCTGCACCGAGGTGATGGACCCCTTCTTGGTGGAGGTGATGCGCTCCTGGAGCTCGCCCATCTCGGTGGCCAGGTTGGGCTGGTAGCCGACGGCCGACGGCATGCGGCCGAGGAGCGCCGACACCTCGGAGCCCGCCTGGGTGAACCGGAAGATGTTGTCGATGAAGAGGAGGACGTCCTTGCCGCCGAAGTCGCGGAAATATTCGGCCACGGTCAGACCGGTGAGGCCCACCCGGAGGCGGGCGCCCGGGGGCTCGGTCATCTGCCCGTAGATGCAGGCCACCTTGGACTGGCCGGGGATCAGGGCGATGCGCCCCTCCTTGTCGCGCTTGGGGTGGCCGTGGGCGTCCTTTTCCACGGCGATGACGCCGGTCTCCTGCATCTCGAGCCAGAAGTCGTTCCCCTCGCGGGTGCGCTCGCCTACGCCGGCGAACACCGAGAAGCCGCCGTGCTTGAGGGCGACGTTGTTGATGAGCTCCATGATGAGGACGGTCTTGCCCACCCCGGCGCCGCCGAAGAGGCCGGTCTTGCCCCCCTTGGTGTAGGGCTCCAGGAGGTCGATGACCTTGATGCCGGTCTCGAACATGACGGTCTCGGTGGACTGCTCCCCCAGCGGCGGGGCCTTGCGGTGGATGGGGAGGACGGCCTCCGCGTCCACGGCGCCCAGGCCGTCCACGGGGCGGCCGAGGACGTTGATGACGCGCCCGAGGGTCCCCTTGCCGACGGGGACGGCGATGGGGCCGCCGAGCGCCTTCGCGGGCATCCCGCGCTGCATGCCGTCGGTGGGCTGGAGGGCCACGCACCGGACCACCCCGTCGCCCAGGTGCTGGGCGACCTCGGCCGTGACGTCGATCGCGACGCCGGCGTCCGCCAGTGCGCCCTTGACCTCGACGGCGTCGTAGATCTCCGGCATCTGGGCCGGCTCGAAGGCCACGTCGATGACCGGCCCCACCACGCGGATGACTTTGCCCATGGATTCCATAAGTACGCTCCTAATGCGAAGAAATAGCGGGGACGCCGGGACGCAAAGACGCCAGGACGCCCCCCCGCCCGCTTGGACGCTGCACGCGGAACGCCGACCGCGGCCGGCTCATTGCGCCTGCGCCCCCGAGACGATCTCGATGAGCTCCTTGGTGATGGCGGCTTGGCGCGCCCGGTTGTAGTATAGCGTGAGCGAGCCGATCATGTCGTCGGCGTTCTTGGTGGCCAGCTCCATGGCGGTCATGCGGGCGGCCTGCTCGGCGGCGTTGGCCTCGAGCATCAGCCGGTGGACCGTCACGGTCAGGACCCGCGGCAACAGCTCGGCGAGGATTTCCCCGATGGCGGGCTCGCAGAGGTACTCGACCCCCTCCTCTCCTCCGGAGGCGTCGGCCGCCAGGGGCAGCAGCGGCGTCATCTCCACCGGAAAGTTGGCGGCGGAGCGGAAGCGGGAGGAGAGGGCGACCACCCGGGCGGCCCGGCCGGAGAGGAAGGCCTCCCGGGCGGCCGCGGCCATCTCGGCGGCCGGCAGGGCGTCGAGATGGGCGAAGACGTTGGGGTAGGCGGCCAGGACCTCGGCGTCCGCCTTGGCGAAGTGGTCCACCCCCTTCTTGCCGGCCAGAAGGAACGCCACCTCCCCCCGGTGTTCCGCGGCGAAGCGGTCGGCCCGGGCGAGGAGGGCGGAGTTGTAGGAGCCGCAGAGCCCCCGGTCCCCGGTGATGAGCAGGACGAGGGTGGGGCCGCCCTCCGGGCTTCGGAAAAGGGGGTGGGAGGCGGGCCCCACGCGGCGCACCAGGTTCTGGCGCAGCTCGTTGAGCCCCTTGACATAGGCGTCGGTGGCGTGGAGCCGCTCCGTCGCCTTGCGCAACTTCGCCGCGGCCACCATCTTCATGGCGCGGGTGATCTGCTGGGTGGACCGAACCGACCGGATGCGCCGGCGGATGTCCTTCAAACTAGGCAACGGCGGCCTCCGGATGGTCCTTCAGGAACCGCTCGGTGAAGGCCTGGAGGGCCTGGTGGAGCCGGTCCTCCAGGTCCTTGTCGAACTCCTTGCGCTCGCGGAGGTCCTGAAGCAGGGAGGCCTGCTCGGTCTCGGCATACCGGTGCAGCTCGCGCTCGAAGTGGGCCACCGAGGCGGTCTTGATGCCGTCGAGGTAGCCCCGGGTGCCGGCGAAGAGACCGAAGACCTGGAGGGCTACGTCCTGGGGGACGAACTGGGGCTGCTTGAGCAGTTCCACGAGCCGCTCGCCGCGGGCCAGCTGCTTGAGGGTGGCCTTGTCCAGGTCCGAGCCGAACTGGGCGAAGGCGGCCAGCTCGCGGTATTGGGCCAGGTCGAGCCGAAGGGAGCCGGCCAGTTTCCGGATGGCGCGGATCTGGGCATTGCCGCCGACGCGGCTGACCGAGAGGCCGACGTTGACGGCGGGGCGGATGCCGCTGAAGAAGAGGTCGCCCTCGAGGTAGATCTGCCCGTCGGTGATGGAGATGACGTTGGTGGGGATGTAGGCGGAGACGTCCCCCATCTGGGTCTCGATGACGGGGAGGGCGGTCAGGGAGCCGCCGCCGAGCCGCCGGTCGAGGCGGGAGGCGCGCTCGAGGAGCCGGGAGTGGAGGTAGAAGACATCGCCGGGGTAGGCCTCGCGCCCGGGGGGGCGGCGGAGGAGGAGGGAGATCTCCCGGTAGGCCGCGGCGTGCTTGGAGAGGTCGTCGTAGACGCAGAGGGCGTCGCGCCCGTTATACATGAACCACTCGCCCATGGCGCAGCCGGCGTAGGGGGCCAGGTACTGCAGGGGGGCCGGCTCGGAGGCCGTGGCGGAGACCACGATGGTGTGCTCCATCGCCCCGAACTCCTCGAGGGTCTTGACCACCTGGGCCACGGTGGACTGCTTCTGGCCGATGGCCACGTAGACGCAGACCACCCCCTTGCCCTTCTGGTTGATGATGGTGTCGATGCCGATGGCGGTCTTGCCGGTTTGCCGGTCGCCGATGATCAGCTCGCGCTGGCCGCGGCCGATGGGGATCATGGCGTCGATGGCTTTGAGGCCCGTCTGGAGGGGGGTGTTGACCGGGCTGCGGTCCACGACGCCCGGGGCGATGCGCTCGACGGGGTAGAACTCCTTGGCGGCGATGGGGCCCTTACCGTCGAGGGGCATCCCGAGGGGGTCCACCACGCGGCCGACGAGGGCCTCGCCGACGGGGACCTGGATGATGCGCTTGGTGCGCCGCACCATCTGCCCCTCCTTGATGGCGTGCACTTCGCCCATGATGACGCAGCCGACGGAGTCCTCGTCCAGGTTGAGGGTGAGGCCGAAGGTGTTGCCGCCGAAGTCCACCATCTCGCCCGCCATGACCTTCTCCAGGCCGTGCACGATGGCGATGCCGTCCCCGACGGAGACCACCGTCCCCACCTCGGCCAGGTCCACCTGGGTCTCGTACCCTTTGATCTGGCTCTCGATCAGCTCCGCGATGTGTTTGGCGTCTATGGGCATGGTTCCTCCAACGATGTGATGGCGCGGACCCTCCCCGCGAGGGAGGCGTCCACGAAATAGCTCTCCGAGCGGGCCACGAACCCCCCGAGGAGCGCGGGGCGGACCGCGTAGTCCACCTTGAGGTCCTGCCGGAGCAACCGCTTCAGGAAGCGCTCGATGGCGGCCCGCTCCCCCTCCGTCGGCACGGCGGCCACCTCGACGGTGAGGGGCAGGACGCCCCGTCGGCGCAGGGCCTGCGCCTCGAGGAGGGCCAGGAGGTCGGGCAGGACCGCCAGGGTAAAGGTGCGCGCCAGCGACTCGACGACCGCCCGGGAGGCGGGGGGGGCGCCGGCCCGGTCCAGGGCCTCTTTCAACGCCCGGTCGCGCCGGTCGGGGGGGACGGAGGGGTTCTGGAGAAGGGCCAGGGCAGCGGGGTGCTCGCGGACCAGGCGGGCGAAGAGCCCCAGGGTGTCGAGGGGCTCTCCGGCTTTGTGGAGGGCCTTGCCGACGGCGCCGGCGAGGCGCCGCAGTTCGACGGCCTTCATGCCCCCTCCCCTCCGGCGGTGACGGACGCGAGGAAGCGGGCACGGTCGGCGGGGGTGAGGTCCTTCGCCAGCGACCGCAACGCCTCCTCCCGCACCGCGCGCAGAGCGTGGGCGGTCCACTCCGCCTTATACGACGCCTCCAGCTGGGCCAGGGCGCGCCCATGATCGGCGCGCAGGCGGGCCAGGGCGCGCTCGGTGGAGGCCTCGAGATCGCGCCGGATTCGCATCCGGTCCTCTTCGAAGCGGGCCCGCAGGGCGGCGGCCTCGGTCTCGACCGAGGCCGCCAGGGTCCGGGCCTGGGCCTCGAGGTCCTGCGCCTCCGCCTCGCGGGCCCGGCTGCCGTCGAGGGCGGCGCGGATCTCCTCGGTGTGCTTCTCGAAGAAGGCGCGCAGGGGCCGGGCCATCAGGAAGGCGAGCAACCCGAAGAAGGCAATCAGGTTGACGACCTTGAGCAGAAGGCCCAGGGGGGTTTCCCCCTCCCCGTGCCCCTCTCCGCCCGAGGCGGCCAGGGGCGCGGCGACGAGCAGGAGCGCCAGAACGAGAAGATTACGCCACATGGCGGTTCAGCACCTTGTCCACGATGGTCCCGGCCAGGGAGTGGGCGGCGGGTTCGAGCTCCTTCCGGATTCGACGCCCCTCTTCCTCCAGCCGGGCGCGGGCGGCCTCCAGCTCCCGCTGCATCCGTTGGCGCTCCTCGAGGATGGCCTGGTCGCGGCGGGCCGTGAGATCCTGCCGGAGGGCTTCGACGGCGGCCTGCTCCTCGCGCCGCACCTCGCGCATCCTCCGGTCGAAGGCGTCCCGGGCCTCCTGGAGGGCGCGCGCGGCGCGGTCGTGGGCCTCGGTGCGCTCGCGCACGAACCGCTCCCGACGGTCCATCACGGCGACCAGGGGGTCGAAGAGGTTTCGCTTGGCCAAGAAGTAGATCGCCCAGAAGATGCCGACCATTACCATGAAGGAGTAGTCGAAGACGGGCAATTTCCCGGCCTGAAGGAGGAGCCACATGCCCCAGAAGAGGAGGGCATAGAGCACGGGCATGGCGTAGGCGGTTATCCGGAACATAGAGGGGCAGTTTTTACCACATTCGGTAAACCGCGGTCAACGGGCAAACCATTCCGCGGGCCGATTTAATGCCTGTGTTTGGCGCTACTAAACGAAATTATTACATTCGTGAAACTTGCCCCTTGACAAGCCCTATTCGGGTGATGTAGAGTGCAACCAATGAGGCAAATCGTCCGCATTTGCCCGCACCCAATCGCAGGAGGAAAAAGCCGTATGAGAAGTGTGTCTCGTCGCGTTCTGGCCCTTGTCGGCCTGATGGCGCTCCTTTGCGCCGTCGGCCAGGCCCAGGTGATGAAACCGTCCAAGACCCCCCTGGACACCGTAGCGTTCAAGGATTTCTCCTTGGGCGTCAAGAGCCGGCCGGTGGCCCTCTCCGATTGCCTCCAGTCCCTTCCAAACAAATCGGCATGGGCCGCCTTCCTGCGCCAGAACGGGCAGGTGGAGGCCCACGTGGACGCCTACACGGGGATGCCCGTCCTGGTGAACGGGACGCGCCTGGCGTGGGTGAACGGCGACCCCTTCGCCGCCGGCCAGCCCGCCTCGATGGCCCTCAAGGCCCGCGCCTTCCTGGCCCAGAACGCCGACCTGTTCCCCGGCCTGCCCACGGAACTCCTCGTCCTCAACCCCCAGCGCTCCGGCCCCTTCGGCGAGGACGGCTACCTCTGGTTCGTGGACTTCGACTTCGTCTACATGGGCGTCCCCATCGAGGGGGCGCGCCTGGTGTTCCGCTGCAACCACGGCGCCATGGTCCAGTTCGGCATGGAGGGGATCGTTCCCTTCACCGACGGGGCCGAGGCGCACCTGAACCCCTACCCCTTCCTGACCGCCGAGCAGGCCCTCGACGTGGCCGCCGGCTACGCGGGCGGTCTTGAGAGCGACATCGACACCGTTCTCAACCCCGGGACGCTGAAGTTCGTGCCCCGGCTGAAGGAGCCCGGCGTCAACGCCATCGGCTCCCGGTTCGAGTACCCGCTGGTGTGGGAGGTGGCCTTCACCCGTTCCGGCGTCACCGGCACCTGGGTCGCCTGGGTGGACGCCCACGACGGCCAGGTCCTCTCCTTCTGGGACGACAACGACTACGGCGTCGTCAAGGGCGGCGTCTACCCGGTCTCCCAGACCATTTCCACCGAGGTCAAGCGGGGCCTGCCGTTCGCCAACGTCGCCTCCGGCGTCTATGCCAACTGGGCCGGCAAGTACACCTCCCCGACCTCCGGCAGCGTCACTTCCACGCTGGCCGGCAAATACGTCAAGATCGCCGACTCCTGCGGCTCCATCTCCCTCGCGGGCACCGCCCCCAACGACCTCGACTTCGGCGCCTCTTCGGGGACCGACTGCACCACGCCGGGCGTGGGGGGCGCGGGGAACACCCACGCGGCCCGCTCCTGCTTCTACCACATCGGCAACATCAAATACAAAGCGATGCAGTGGCTCCCCTCCAACACCTGGCTCCAGGGGCAGCTCACCGCCAACATGAACCTCAACCAGACCTGCAACGCCTACTGGAACGGCTCCACCATCAACTTCTTCCGCTCCGGCGGCGGCTGCGGCAACACCGGCGAAATTGCCTCCATTTTCATCCATGAGTTCGGCCACGGCCTCGATTCCAACGACGGCGGCCCCTCCTCCGACAAGGCCACCGGCGAGGTGTACGGCGACGGTTTGGCCATGCTGCAGACCCACAACTCCTGCGGCGGCCCCGGCTTCCTGAGCTCCAACTGCGACGGCTACGGCGACGCCTGCACCGCCTGCACCGGGGTGCGCGAGGCCGACTACGCCAAGCACTCCAGCGGGCAGCCCCACACCACGCTGGGCTTCGTCAAGAACAACTGCCCCTCGTCTTCTTCCTATTACGGTCCCTGCGGCAAAGAGGGGCACTGCGAGGCCTACCCCGGCATCGAGACCATGTGGGACCTGGCCAACCGCGATCTCGGCCCCCTCGTGGGCGACACCGCCACCGGCTGGTTCATCCTGGACCGCCTTTTCTTCCTCAGCCGCGCCACCTCGGGATCCATGTACACCTGCTCCTCCTACACCGCCAGCGGCTGCTCCGCCTCCAACTGGCACCAAACCTTCCTCGTGGCGGACGACAACGACGGCAACCTCACCAACGGCACCCCCCACGCCGGGGCCATCAAGAGCGCGTTCACGCGCCACGGCCTGGCCTGCTCCACCTCCACCTCCACCAACTCCACCACCTGCCCGTCCCTCCTCGCGCCCTCCCCGGTGGACGCGGTGGCCGGCAACAACCAGGTGGCCCTCACCTGGCCCGCCGTCACCAACGCTTCCAAATACTACATTCTGCGCAACGACCTCGGCTGCGACAACGGCTACACCAAGATCGCCGAGACCACCACGCTCGGCTACACCGACTCCGATGTGGCCAACGGGATGACCTACTACTACCGCGTGGTGGCCGTGGGCTCCTCGGCCGCCTGCTTCAGCAACCTGTCCGCCTGCAAGACGGCCACGCCCACCTCCGGCGGGGCCACCACCTACAGCATCTCCGGCACGGTCAGCGGCGCCACGGGCGTCACCGTCTCCCTGACCGGCGCCGCCACCGCCTCGACGACCACCGACGGCTCCTACACCTTCTCCGGCCTGGCCAACGGCTCCTACACCGTCACCGCCACCAAAAACGGCTGCACCTTCTCCCCGGCCAACTACGCCGTGACGATCAGCGGCGCCGACCAGACGGGCAAGAACTTCACCGCCACCTGCACCTCCAGCGACGTGGCGCTGACCTCCGGCACGGGCTACTCCGATTCGGTCGGCCTGCAGGCCTGGAAGTATTACTACATCGATGTCCCCTCCGGCGCCACCAACCTGGAGATCAAGACCACCAACGCCTCCGCCGACGTGGACCTCTACACTCAGTTCAACGCCAAGCCCACCTCGTCGTCCTACGCCTGCCGCCCCTACGAGAGCGACGGCAACGAGACCTGCGCCCACGCCAGCCCCTCGGCGGGACGCTGGTATGCCGGGGTCTACGGCTACGCGGCCGGCTCCTACACCATCACCGCCACCGTCACCATTGGGTCGGTGACCTACTCCATCAGCGGCACCATCACCAACGGCGGGGGCGCCACCGTGAACCTGACCGGAACGGCCACCAAGACCGCCACCGCCGACGCGAGCGGCAACTACACCTTCACCGGCCTGGCCAACGGCACCTACACGGTGACGCCCAGCAAGACCGGGTGCACCTTCAGCCCCGCCTCCCTGGCCGTCACGATCAGCGGCGCCAACCAGACGGGCAAGAACTTCACCGCGACCTGCGGCTCCGGCGAGACCGAGCTGACCAGCGGCGTGGGGGTGAGCGGCTCCGTGGCCCAGGAGGCCTACAAGATTTACTACATCAACGTCCCCTCCGGCGCCAGCCAGCTCCAGTTCACCCTGACGAATCTGAGCGCCGACATCGACCTCTACACCAAGTACAACGCCACGCCCAGCATCTCGGTCTACGACTGCAAGTCGGAGAACGCGAGCACCACGAACGAAACCTGCACCCACGCCAACCCCACCGCCGGCGTCTGGAAGGCGGCGGCCTACGGCTACGCCGCCGGGAACTTCACCATCACCGCCACCATCACCCTGGCCAGCGGCTACACCATCTCCGGCACGGTGAGCGGCGCCACCGCCTCCGGGGTCACCATGACCCTCTCCGGCGCGGGCACCGGCACCACCACCACCGACGCGAGCGGGAACTACTCCTTCACCAACAGGCCCAACGGCACCTACACGATCACCCCCAGCAAGACCGGCTACACCTTCAGCCCCTCCTCGCTGTCCGTCACCGTCAACGGCGCCAACCAGACCGGGAAGAACTTCACCGCCAGCGCCTCCGGCGGCACCTGCAACGCCATCGCGGCCGCCTACAACTCCACCTACAAGGCCCCCACCTGCGCCAACGGCAAGTCGTGCGACACCGGGACCCTGGTGAACGGGCGCGGCACCATGACCAACAAGAACGAGACCAACCGCCCCAACACCATCAACAACCAGTGCACCGACGGCAACAGCGGGACCTACGGCTCCGACGAGAACATCGAGCAGATCACCGTGGCCACCTCCGACGGCGCCTGCCTGGCCAAGGGGAAGACCATCACCATCACGGCGAAGGTGTACTGCTACTCCACCTCCACCGACTACCTCGACATGTACTACACCACCAACGTCACCACGCCGTCTTGGACCAAGATCACCTCCACCACGCGCAAGTGCACGGCCACCGGCTGGCAGAACATCTCGGTGGGCTACACCATCCCCTCCACCGCCCCCACGGGCAACCACGGCGTCCGCGTCAACTATCGCTACAACACCGCCACCGCCCCAACCACCGGCTGCTCCACCGGCTCCTACGACGAGAGCGACGACGTGGTCTTCTACGTCAACTAGGTAATGGAGCTGCGCACTCTTCTCGCCCTTCTAACCCTCGCCCCCGCCGCTCTGTCGGCGGGGGCGATTTCTTTGTCCGGGCGCCCGCCGGGGGACGCCAACCTCCGTCCGACCCTCCCTCGCAAGGCCCCCGCCGCCAAGCCGGGAATGGTGCGGAACACCGCCCCCCCGACGGACGGCCCCGGCCTCCGGGCCGCCTGCAGCACGGCCGTCACCCTGACCTCGGGCACGGCCTACAGCGGCGACACCTCCCTGGAAACCAACAAGTACTACAACGACGCCGGAATCGGGCGGTTCGATTACCCCAACCTCGTCTGGAACGAAACGGGTCCGGACGCCGTCCACCGCCTGGTCGTGGCCAGCACCTGCGACCTCCGCATCCACCTCGACCCCGACCCCCTGGCCCGCCCCGACCTCGACCTCATCCTCGTCCCCGGGGTGGTCCCGCTGGGCTGCGACACATCCAACTGGCTCTACGCCGGCGATGACACCATTCTCTACCCCGACTGCCCTCCGGGGTCCTATTACATCATCGTGGACGGCTACACGGCCGCCGACAAGGGGAAATACACCTTGACGGCGGCCGCCGCCCGCGGCCTGCTCCTGGTGGACAACGACGGCTCCGGGGGCACCCTCTGTGAGGGGGCCGCCTGCGCCGACGTCCGCTCCTTCTACACCACCGCCCTCGCCGCCATGACCACCCCCCCCCAACCGACCCCGCTCACCACCTGGGACGTCGCCACCCAGGGGGCCCCGCCCGCGAACACCCTCAACAACGCCAAATATGTGATCTGGTTCGCCGGAGAGGCCTGGGGGGACAGCGACCCCGGAACCCCTCCCCTGATCCTGACGGACGCCGTCCAGGCCCTCCTGGCCGACTACCTGGACCTGGGCGGCCGGATCCTGATGGTGGGGCAGGACATCTTGTGGGACCTGATGGGCGGCTGGGACGGACGGCTCGGCGACGGCGAGGTGCTGAGCGACTATTTCCAGGTGGACGCCGTCTACCACGACGCGTGGACCTACAACAACACCTCCCTCGACGCCGCCAACTGCAGCGCCACCTACAATTCCTACAAAATCTGGGGGGTTCCGGGCAACCCCCTGAGCGATCTCCTCAACTGCAACGACGCGGCCTACTACTGGTGCCAGTATGCCGCCTCCAGCGGGGCCCCCTACTCCCCGAACGCCGACTCCCTGGTCTCCCGCTATGGCGAGCCGGTCTATTACAACGCCTACCGCTCCCCCTCCTCCAACCGAAACACCCAAAAGCCCGCCGGTCTGCGCTACGCCTCCTATCTGGCCCTGGCCGACACCTCCGGCGGCGCCACCTTCCTCGATTATTTCAAGACCCTCTACCTGGCCTTCGGGCCCGAATGCGCGAAGAACACGGGAGACAACACCACCTGGCAGACCAATATGCGGACGCTCTTTGAGCGGACCATCGCCTGGTTCGACCTCGACGGCGAGATCAACTGCCCCCTCACCGCCGACGCCGCCCTCACCGACCCGGTGGACGCCGCCTGCCCCGCCTGCAACAACGACGGCATCCCGGACCCCGGGGAGGAGGTGCACTACACGATCACCCTCTACAACTACGACACGGTCCCGCACTACGCCAAGGTCTACGAGAGTTTCCAGGACTATTACCTCACCACCACCACCCCCTATTGCAGCGGCCGGGTGACGGTCCCCGCCGCCTCGGGGGGCAACCCGGGATCGGTCACCCTGAGCGGCACCCCCTTCGAGGTGAAGGTGCTGAACACCACGCCCAACACACGGGTGGGCTACGAGATGCTGCCCGGATTCAACCTCATCAACGACGACGGCGCCTCGGAGGCCTTCTGCGGGCGCGCGGGGTTCGGGAGCTTCGTGGGCAAGCCGGACCTGCTCCTGGTCAAGGACGAGGAGCTCCTCCCCAACACCACGGGGGTGGACCTCTACGCCGACACCACCTGGAACTCCCCCACCGCCACGGTGCCCGGCCTCATGAGCCAGCTCGGACTGACCTACGCGGTGTGGGACACCAGCGTCTTCGGGAGCCCGGTCTACGACGCGTATGCCACCCCGACCGACAATCTGTACTTCTATCCCTTCGTCTTCTGGTTCACGGGGTTCGACTTCATCTGGACCCTCACGCCGGATCCCTGGGACGCCTACCGGGGCATCAACCCGGAGGAGGAGATCGCCGACTACCTGGCCTACCGCCAAACCGACACGGGAGACGAGGCGCGCCTGCTCCTATCCTCCCAGGACTACCTCTACGACCGGTACAAGGGGGCCAGCGGCGCCATCCCGCCTTCGGATTTCGCCTACACGCAGCTGAAGGTCTCCGCCATGACCCAGGACTATGTCAAGGACGCCGACACCACGGTCAAGGGGATCGACGGCCAGTGGCCCGCGGAGAAGATGGCGATGCCCCTGTTCTCCTGGGACAGTGGCGGGTTCGTCCCCACCTACGCCGACCGCATCAACGGTAATTTCGACGAGGCGGCGACCCAATACCAGTGGACCTACGCCCTCCCCGCCGCCAACGCCGCGGTGGGCAACCTCGACAAGGCGCGGGCCTCCAAGTTCATCTTCATGGCCTTCCCCTTCGAGAACGTCCAGGACGCCTCCTCCCCCGCCTACGGCGCCAAGCTCCGGTTCCTGGAGAAGGCGATGTGTCAGATGCTCATGACCTCCTCCGACACCGTCCCCCCGTGCGGCTACTCGGCCCCCGCCTGTGCCGCCGACCCGACGATCTACGGGCAGAAGACCGGCCCCACGGACGGCCTGTTCACCTGGGCCCCGTCCTCTTTCTCCAACGCCCTCGGCGAGCCGATTTACGGCCGGTACGCCATGTTCGGGGCCCCCGATAACCCCAACCCCGCCGCCTTCACCCTTCTGGCCGTGTCGGGACTGCCCGAGTACTCGGCCACCCAGTCGGTCGCCCCCGGCCACTGCCACTACTACCAGCTCACCGGCTACCGTGACGACTTCGACCAGACGGGGGCCCTCTGCGCCACCTACGGCATCTCCGGCGCGGTCTCCGGGGCCACCGCCTCAGGCGTCCTCATGACCTTGAGCGGCTCCGCGAGCTCGACCACCACCACCGACGGGGGGGGCGGTTACGCCTTCTCCGGCCTGATCGCGGGCAACTACACCGTCACCCCATCCAAGACCGGCTTCACCTTCTCCCCTGCCAGCCGCAGCTACAGCCCGCTCGGATCCAATCAGACGGGGCAGAACTTCACCGCGGCCGCCGTCTGCAACGCCAACGCGGCGGCCTACAACGCCACCTACAAGACGCCGGCCTGCACCTCGACGGGGAAATCCTGCGACACGGGGGCGTCCCTCATCATGTGCCGCGCTTCGCAGGCCAGCCCCGGGCCCGAGCCCAACCAGCCCAACACCGTCAACACCGCCTGCGCGGACGGCACCTCCGGGAGCTGCCACAGCGACGAGTCGGTGGAGCAGCTGACCATCGCCACCGCCGACGGCGCCTCCTGCCTGGCGGTGGGGCAGTCGGTGACGGTGACCGCCCGGTTCTACTGCTACGGCACCTCCGACTACCTGGCCCTCTACTACGCCGCCAGCGTCCCGGGAACGGGAGAGGCCGCCTGGGCCCTCCAGGGGGCGGTGACCCCCTGCCCGGCCGCCGGCTATCAGAACCTCACCCGGACCTTCGCCCTCGCGGGCTCCGCCGGAACGGTCCAGGCCGTCCGCGCGCAGATCACGTTCTCCACGTCACCGACCAGCGCCTGCCAGACGGGGAGCTACAACGACCGGGACGACCTCGTGTTCCGGGTCCAGTAGCGGTTCGCTTCCAGCGGAATTGGAACGCCGGGCCCCGCGGCCCGGCGTTTTCTTTCCTCCGGGGTCCCGGGAGCGTCTACAACAGCAGCCGGTCGCGCTCCTCGCGGCTCTCCCCGGAGGGGATGACATAGATGGCGGGCCTCGACCCCACGGGGCACTTGGTCTCGCAGATGCCGCACCCCCAGCACTGCTTCAGGTCCACCCGGGGGCGCTTGAGGCGGCGCTTCTCCCCCCGCCACTCCACCTCCACCTCCTCGAAGAAGATGGCCTTGGGCGAGGTGGGGCACATCTCCTCGCAGACGATGCAGGGACGGCCGTAGGCGAACGGCAGGCACCGCCCGGGGTCGATGACGGCCGCGCCGATCCGGATGGGGGCCCCCACCTTCTCCTCGACGGTGAACCGGCGGATGGCCCCCGTGGGGCAGGCCCGCCCGCAGAGGTTGCAGTTCTGCGCGCAATAGCCCACGCGCGGGACCAGCACCGGGGTCCAGAGCCCCTCGACGCCCCCCTGGGCGAAGGCGGGCTGGAGGGCGTTGGTGGGACAGGCCTTCATGCAGGCCCCGCACTTGACGCACCGCTGGACGAACTCCTCCTCGGGGAGGGCGCCCGGGGGGCGGATCCGACCGGGGTGGTAGCCCCTGTCCCGCCCCGAGGAGGCGGTGACCACCGCCGGGAGGACCGCCGCGCAGGCCGCGGTGACGACGAGTCGGCGGCGGTCGAGGTCCAGCCGGGCCCCATCCCCCAGCTCGCCGAGCAGCCGGTAGCGCAGGGCGTCCTCGGGGCACTCGCCGACGCAGTTGAGGCAGGCGTGGCACTCCCTCGCCCGGTGGCGCCCCATCGGCTCGTCCCCCCCCTGGCACTCGAACCCGCAAGCGCCGCAGTCGGTGCACTTGGCCCGGTCCCGGTGGATCTTGAAGAGCGGCGCGAACGAGAGGAGCCCCAGGAGCCCGCCCAGGGGGCAGAGGAGCCGGCACCAGAGGCGGGGGTAGACCAGGTTCAGCAGCAGGATGCCCAGGAACAGGAGCCCCAGCAGCCACCCGCCGAGGAACTCCGAGGGGATGTAGCGTCCCGCCAGGACGGGGAATAAGGCCAGGGCGACGGAGCGGTAGGTCAGCGCGAGGGGGTCGAGCAGGCCGGCCAGGTTCACCCCCAGGAGGGCCGCCAGCAGGACGCCGAGGAGGAGGTAGTATTTCAGCGCGTAGGCCTTCCGGTAGCGGTTCCGCTCCACGGCGGGCTTCCCCTTCCGCTTCCGGAACGCCCACCAGGAGACGAAGTGGTTCAGCGTCCCCAGCGGACAGACCCAGCCGCAGAAGACCCGGCCGAACAGGAGGGTGGCCCCCACGGTGACGAGGGCCAGGAGCATCCCCGCGGCCAGGGTGCCGCCGGCCAGGACGGTCGAGAGCCCCAGCAGGGGCGAGAGCTCCAGGAAGAGGCGGACGGGGTAGTCCCGGCCGTACCCGATCCCCGCCACTCCCGCCGTGTGGAGGACCACCAGGAGCAGGAACAGCCCCAGGAAAAAAACCTGCCAGATCCGCCGGACGGCCCTAAGCTCCAACGGCGATCTCTTCCTTGAGGATGGCCTTCCAGTCCACCCCACCCACGCCGCGGCCCGCCGCCAGCCCCAGGTAGGGCAGGTCCCCCGGCCGATTTCCCAGCATATCGGCGGCGAAGGCGTCCCCCGCCACTTCGTCGGTGGTGAAGGCAACGGTCCGCCGCACGACCACGTCGGAGGGGGCCCCGCCCGTCGGGCCGTTGGAGACCATGATGCGCGTGGCGTCGATGATGGTCAGCGTCGGCTTCGCCGCGGCGGCGAGGTCGGCGATGGATTCGTCGATATCCTGATGGAGGCCGTGCCGCCGGCCCACGAGGAGACCGTACCAGTTCTTCATGCCGCAGGTGACCCCGGAGAGGGAGTGCACCTTCACGACGGGCATGTTGATGATCCGGTCGGCCTCGAGGAACTCCCGCCCCACCCGGAACCGCCCGACGGCGCGCCCCCCGAAATCCACCTCCGGGCCCTCCGAGGGGGTCGCCACCCGCGCCCCGGCCTCCTCCGCCGCGCGGCGGATCCCGGAGCGCTCCATCACCTTGACGGCGTCGTTGCAGGGGACGTCCGCCACGGTGACCGAGGCGGCCCCGGCGGCCAGCGCCGCGCGCACCGCCGCGGCCACCAGGAGCGGGTGGGTGTTCGCCCCCTGCTCGGGGGTGCGGTCCCAGGCCATGTTGGGCTTCACAAGCACCTTCTCACCCGGCTTGACGAAGGCCCGGACGCCCCCCATCGCCTCGAACCCCTTCTCCACGAGGGCCTGCGGGTCGTCCCCCCGCAGGACCACCATCCGCCGGGGCAGGTCCAGCCCGCGGCGGTGGTCGCGGATTGCGTCGGCCGCGCCCTTCTGGGGCTCCCGCCCCGAAAAATAGGCGCCGCCCGCCGCCGCTGCGGCGAAGACGCCGCCGGAGAGGGAGAGGCGCCGGAGGAATTCACGCCGGTCAACCGTTCTGCGCATGGAACCACCTCGCGAAAGAATTGAGAACCTGCCCCGGGGGGCCGTTGGTCTCTGGATACGTGAACACGCGGAGGAGGAAGGGGCCCGCCGCGGCGGCCCCCGCTCCGGGCCCCAGGGCCGTCCGCGTCGCCCCGTCCGTCCCCTCCGTTCCGCCCTTCACCTGGTCGAATAGGGTCCGGGCGTTCTCGGGGGAGTCCAGCAGGTAGAGCTCCACGGTCAGGTCGGCCCCGGCCGCCTTGCCGGACCACACCCGGAGCGTCTTGAATCCGTGCCGAAGGTACAGCTCCGCGGCCCCGTCCATGTAGTCGAAGACGGTCTCGCCGTCGTAGTCGGCCGCGGTGAGCACCGCGCCGGGGACCGCGGGGTCGAACCCCATGCCCGAGGAGGGACGCGAGCCCCACAGCACCCACGCCAGGATCCCGGCCGGCGGCAGGAGCAGAAGGGCGTACAGGGGGTGTTTCATGCGGGTATTCTAACCCAAGAGCCGTCGTTCCGGCACGAACGGACGGCCGGGGAACTCCTATGCTACAATCGAGTTCCCGGAGGAGTGACCGAGCGGTCTGCCTGCGGCAGCCGCAGGCAGGGTAGCGGTCTTGAAAACCGCATAGGATGTTGGGGGTTCCGCCCCCTACGCGCCCCCTCCACTGGGCGGTCCCCCGGCTAAGTCGGAAAACGGTTTCATGCGGTTTCCAGCCCGCCGCCATCCTCGGACGGCCAGATCCCCTATGCTACAATCAATCTCACCGGAGGAGTGACCGAGCGGTCGAAGGTGGCGGTCTTGAAAACCGCTGTCCCCGTGAGGGGACCGGGGGTTCGAATCCCTCCTCCTCCGCCAGCTTCCCCCGACCCGCCGGCGCGCCCCTTGGGGCCGCGGACGCCATCCAACGCATCCCATTCTGCAGCCTAATCCGCCCGGTGTCCGATGTAGAAAACGTAGCCGTAGAACTCCGAATACCGCCGGTACAGATCGATCTCCCGCTGCTCCTCATCGAGAACCTCCAGGGCCCCTGGGTCCCCGGCATGGCGGGTGCGCAGCGCCCGCAGCCGCGCTTCGAGAGGCCGGTAGTAGGACCACCACGCCTCCTCCGGAAGGACGAAGTGCCCCGCCGGGCGGTAGCCGGCCCGCTCCATGGCGTTCAGGTTCCCGTCGATCCCCCGGATGGCGGGATAGGCGGCGGCCCAAAAGTCCCGCAGGGGGGGCGGGGGGGCCGGGTTCAGCCACGAGATCTCGGTCACGGCCACGGCCCCGCCGGGGCGCAGGAGCCGCCTCCAGCGCCTCAGCCCTTCCTCGAACCCGGCGATATAGACGGAACCCTCGGCCCAGACCAGGTCGAACGCGCCATCCCGGAACGGCAGGGCCGTCATGTCCGCGGCCGCGCGGCCCCACTCCCCGCTATGGGCGGCGAGATAGGGGAGGTGGTTGTCCACGGCGACGATCCATGATCCCCCGGCCCCCGCGAGGTCGTGCGTCTGGGCCCCCGGGCCGCAGCCGACATCCAGGATGCGGGAACGCATCGGAAGGCCCCCGGTCATCTGCAGGGCCCGCAGGGTGGCCTCGCGGCACCCGGGGCCCTCCCGGGGATTGCCGTCATGGATCTCCCAGAACACGGGGGGGAAGAGGTCGGCGGCCATGCCCCAAGGGTAGCACGCTTGGGCGGAACGGATTGAATTCTGGCCGGGGATGGGGTAATCTATCCCCATGGTCCATCCTCCGGCCCGCTCGGAGAAGGTGGGGGAGGTCCTCCGCCGTGCCCGCGAATCCCGCCAGCTGGGATTGGACGAGGTCGCCAAGCGCACCAAGATCAGCCAGCGATTCCTCGGCGCCATCGAGGGGGGGCAGTACGGCGTCCTCCCCTCCGACGTCTTCGTGCGCGGCTTCATCCGCTCCTATGCCAAGGTCCTCGGGCTCGACGCCGAGGAGGCGGTGGAGCTGTACAAGCAGGAGCGGGGCATCGCCGTCCAGATGGAGGAGGAGGAACCGGGGAAGCCGCTGCCGCTGTTCGTCCTATGGCTGGCGGTGGGCGGGGGCGTCCTTCTGGTGGGGTCCGTGCTGGCGTTCATCTTCTGGCCCCAGGCGCCGTCCCCCGACGGGTCGCTTCCGCCGGACCGGCCCGCGGGCCTCCCGGCGGCCGCCGATACCCCCGTCGCCGACGCCGGCACCGCCGCCCCGCCGGCCGCCCCCCGCGCCCTGGACGCCATCGAGCTCCTCTTCTCCCGGCACTGCTGGGCCCTGGTGAAGGTGGATGGGATCAAGGCATTCGAGGGGTTCAAGGAGGCGGGCGACCAGCTCAACTACGAGATCCGCGAAACATTCTACATCAAGGTGGGCGACGCCGGCGCCGTCCTGGTGACCCACGCCGGGAAGCCCTATCCCAAGCTCGGCGACGACGGCCAGCCCGTGGAGCTGAACATCGCCGCGGGCGCCCCGGAGGCCCCGTGAGCGAGCAGCGCAAGGTCGAGGCGCTCCTCTACGACATCCGCCAGGGGTCGGTCCCGCGGGAGATGATGGTCCTGGCGGCCAAGGGGCTCCTGCCGTTTTCCCAGGACCAGGTGCTCCCCATCCTGATCGCCTTCGCGTCGGGGGCCGACGCGGAGCTCAACGCCCTCTCCCGCCGCACCCTGGCCGAGTACCCCGCGGGCATCCTCGCCGCTTTCGCGGACGGGGCCGACGCGGAGGGGCTGGCCGCCCTCGCCGCCTGCGTCGCCGACCCCGCCGTCCTGGAGCGCATCGCCCTCTCCCGCCTCGCCGCCGACGACCTGCTCCGGTCGCTCGCCGCGGCCGCGCCGGAGCGGGTGCAGGCCGTCATCGTTTCCAACCAGGCTCGCCTGCTCGCCTGCCCCGCCATCCTGGACGCCCTGCAGTCGAACCCCTCACTCACCCCCGACATCCAGCGCCGCGTCACCGAGTTCCGCGAGGAGTTCCTCGGCGAGAAGAAGGCCTTCACCCCCTCCATCACCGAGGCCGAGGCGCAGGACCTGGGGATCTCGCAGCAGCAGTACATGGACCTCTTCGACTCCTTCCACCTCGACGCCCTCCCCGAGGACCAGCTCTTCTCCGCCATCCACCTCCCCGAGGGGGAGATGACGGAGGAGGAGCTCTCGCTGTTCCAGCGGGTGCTGAAGATGTCGGTCCCCGAAAAAATCGAGCTGGCCCTCAAGGGGAGCGGCGAGGCGCGCAGCATCCTGATGGCCGACGCCAACAAGCTGGTCAAGGAGGCCGTCATCAAGAGCCCCAAGATCACCGAGCCGGAGATCTGCTTCATCGCGGCCAGCCGCAGCATCGACGAGGAGTGCCTCCGCCTCATCGGCACCGACCGCAAATGGGTGCGCAAGTACACGGTGGTGCGGAACCTCTGCTTCAACCCCAAGACCCCCGTGGGCATCACCCTCTCCCTCCTCCCCCGGCTCACCAAGAAGGACCTCAAGGACCTGGGGCGCGAGAAGAACGTCCCCGACCCGGTGCGCACCTCCGCCCACCGGCTGTACCTGGTGCGGGCCGCCTCGTGACGGTCCCCCGCGTGGCCGCCTGCGGCCTCACCCACCAGGGCCGGGTCCGGGAGAACAACGAGGATGCCTGCGTCTTCGACGAGACCATGGGGCTCGTGGCCGTGGCGGACGGGATGGGGGGCCACGCCGCCGGGGAGGTGGCGTCCCGGATCGCCTGCGACTCGATCCGCGAGTTCGTCGAGAAGTCGGAGTCGAACAAGGCCATCACCTGGCCGCTGGTCTACCGCAAGGAGTTCTCCCGCGAGTGGAACCGCCTCCTCGGCGCCCTGTCCCTGGCCAACGGCCGTATCCTCAAGTACGCCAAGGAGCACCAGAAATACCTGGGGATGGGGACCACGGTGGTGGCGGGGCTCCTGCGCGACGGCAAGCTCACCTACGCGCACGTGGGGGACAGCCGGCTGTACCACCACGCCGACGGCGTCCTCACCCTCCTGACCGAGGACCACTCCTGGGTGCAGGAGCAGATCCGCATCGGAAACCTCACCCCCGAGCAGGCCGAGCACCACCCCCTCAAAAACGTCGTGACCCGGGCCCTCGGCGGCGCCCCGCAGGTGTACGTGGACCTGGCGGAGAAGGCGCTGGTCCCCGGCGATACGTACCTCTTCTGCACCGACGGCCTCACCGGGGCCATCCCCGACGCCGCCATTGCCGGGGCGCTGGCCGACGGCGTCCCCCTGGAGGAGAAGGCCCGCACCCTGGTCCGGCTGGCGCTGGAGGCGGGGGGGCCCGACAACGTCACGGTGTTCCTCGTCGAAGTGCCCCGGTAGCCCGCCCTCCCCTCTAACGCACCCCGTTCCGGCTCCGTACCATCCATTGATATGACCATTCTCCGGAGCCGCCCCCTTTCCGAGGTGCCCATGCGTGTGATCCTCCTCCTGTGCCTCGCCCTTCCCTCCCTCCTGCCCGCCTTCGACTACGCCGGCGACGAGGCCCTCCGTCGCGAGGCGGCCCTGACGGTCCGCAACCTGCGGGTCCACGGGTTCCCCGAGCCCGACGCCGTGACGCTGGAGCGGGGGACGCTGACGCTCCGGTTCGGCGCGGAGGAATCGTCCGCCCCCCTTCCCCCCGCGGGCGGGACACTGGTGGAGCCCCTGATCGCGGCCGAGCTGGCCCATTGGGGCCCGGCCATCCCCGTTCCGCTGGCCGGGGCCGCGGCCGGATACCTGTCGGCCCGGACCCGGGGCGGCGAGTGGGAGGCCCGGGACCTGCCGGCCGCCCTCCTCCAGTCCTTCGTCATGGAGCTGGTGAAGGACGCCCCCGAGCGCCTGGGCGGCCTCTGGGAGGCCGCGGGGCGGCGCGAGCCGTGGACGGGCATGGAGCGGTGGTTCGCCTTCCAGTTCGGGATTTCGCCGGAGGCCTTTTTCGCCCGCTCCGTAGCGCGCGCCCTCCCCCGGCTCCTCCCGTTCCTCGACGCCATCCCTTCGGCGCCGGTCCGGGACGGCGAGACGGAGCTGACCCTCCCGGCGGCCGCCCCGTTCGCCGCCTCCGCGCTCGGCGTGGACTTCGCCGCCCAGGCCGGCGGGCTGGCCCTGGCGTGGGACGGACGGCGGGTCCCCGGCCACGCCTTGCTCCTCGTCACCTACGGCCCGCCCCTGAACCATTTCGACTGGGTCGATCTCACCCCCCGGTCCGACGGCATCACCCTTCCGCTGGCGGGGGTGTCGCGGGTGGTCCTCCTCTCCACCAGCCCGGCGTTCTCCCGGACGGGCGACCCCTTCGAGTTGCGGGCCGAGCCGGCGGAGGGCTATCCCTGCCGGATCGAGGGCCTGGAGCTGCTGCCCGGAGCGGAGGGGACGACGGTCTCTTTCACCGCCGTCTCCATGCGGGACGTGGCCGCCTTCGTCGTCCTGCGGGGCACGGAGGCCGCTCCAGGACGCCTCGAGACGGCGGGCTTCCTGCCGGGCCTGGGGACCCAAGGGGACCCGCACGACTTCGCCCTGGTGGATCCGGACGCCCCCCGGGACGGGGAGCTGCCCTTCTACTACCTCTACGCCATCACCGGCGACGGCCTGATGGCCCTCCAGGGCGGGCTGGAGTCCCCGGAGGAGTAGTCCCGGGCGTTCCTCCCGATGCTATAATGGACCCCGGGCCGCATCCGGCCCGGGAGGACCGTTCCCCCGCATGAAGCGCATCGTCATCGTCGGCCGCCCCAACGTGGGCAAATCGACCCTCTTCAACCGCTGGATCGGCCGGCGGAAGGCCTTGGTGCACCCCCAGCCCGGCATGACCCGCGACTTCATCAGCCACGCCCTCCCCGGCTACGAGCTCATCGACACCGGCGGCATCGATTTCGGCGCCCAGGACGACACCTCCGAGATGATCCGCCGCCAGGCGCTCTTCGCCCTGGAGCAGGCCGACCTCGTCCTCTTCGCCGCCGACGGCAAGGAGGGGCCGACGCCCCTGGACGAGGAGCTGGCGGCCCTCCTGCGCCGCTCCGGCCGCCCCGTCTTCCTGGTGGTCAACAAGCAGGACGCCAAGAAGGCGGAGGCGCAGGTGCACGAGTTCCATGCGCTGGGCTTCCCGGAGATCTTCCCCGTCTCCGCCGAGCACGGCCACGGCGTCATCGGCCTGCGCGAGCGCGCCGAGGCGTTCCTCGACGTCGCCGCGGAAGCCGAGGCCGACGCGGCCGCGCCCGACCTGCCGCGGGCCGCCATCGTGGGGCGCCCCAACGTGGGCAAATCCTCGCTCCTCAACGCCCTCCTCGGCTCCCCCCGCGTCTCGGTCTCCCCCATCCCCGGCACCACCCGCGACGCGGTGGACGTGGAGGTGCGCCGCGGCGGCCGCCGCTTCGTCTTCCTCGACACCGCCGGCCTGCGCCGCTCCGGGAAGATCGCGGCGGGGCAGGAGTCGCTCTCGGTGGTCAAGGCGATGCAGTCCATCGGCGGCTCGGACCTCTGCCTCCTCGTCCTGGACGCCTCCCAGCCCATCGCCCACCAGGACCGGGAGATCGCCCGCGCGGTCACCGACCAGCACCGGGGGATGATCATCGTGGGCAACAAGGCCGACCTCCTCCCGGCGGAGGCAAAGGCCGCCTTCCCCCAGCTGGTGCGCGACACCTTCCCCTACCTCCCCTGGGCCCCCGTCCACCTCGTCTCCGCGATGGAGCGGACCGCCCTGGGCCCCCTCTGGAAGGAGATCGGGGCGGTGCTGGAGAGTTTCACGCAGCGCCTCCCCACCGGCCCGCTCAACCGGTTCTTCCGCGACACCGTCGGCCGCATCCCGCCGAAGGACCGGAAGTTCTTCTTCATCACCCAGGCCGCGGTCCGCCCCCCCACCTTCGTCCTGGTGGGCAACCGGGCCGGGCGCCTCCCCGAGACCTACGAGCGGTACCTGGAGAACCAGTTCCGCACCTGCTACCCCTTCCGGGGGGTGCCGCTGAAGATCGTCACCAAGAAGAGGGCGTCGTGATCCGCGTGAGCCTGGTCCAGATGAACCCGGTCGTGGGCGACCTCGCCGGCAACGCGGAGCAGATCGTCGAGCGGGCCCGCGAGGCGCGGGCCGCCGGGGCCGACCTCATCGTCTTCCCCGAGCTGGCCCTCCCCGGCTATCCCCCCGAGGACCTCCTGCTGAAGCGGCAGTTCGTCCGAGACCAGATGGAGGCCTTCCGCACCCTCGCCCCCCGCCTCCCCGACGCCGTGGTCCTCCTCGGGCTGGCCTACCCCGAGGGCGACCGCCTCTACAACGCCGCAGCCGTGGTCAACGGCGGCGAGGTGGTGGACTTCTATCGGAAGATCCAGCTTCCCAATTACGGCGTCTTCGACGAGAAGCGCTACTTCGCCCCCGGCGAGGAGGTGAAGATCCTCCAGGTGGGCGACTGCACGGTGGGCGTCCAGGTGTGCGAGGACCTGTGGGTCCCCGGCTGCGTCACCGAGGCGCAGAGCTACCTCGGCGACGCCGAGGTAATCGTCAACCTTTCCTCCTCCCCCTACCATTACGGCAAGCGGCAGGAGCGGCTCGACCTCCTCCAGACCCAGGCCCGGCGCACCGTGAGCTATCTCTGCTACTGCAACCTCGTGGGGGGGCAGGACGAGCTGCTGTTCGACGGCGAGTCGTTCATCGTCGGCCCCGAAGGCGGCCTCCTGGCCGTGGGGCGCAAGTTCGACGAGGACATCGTCACCGCCGTCCTCGACCCCCGGCACGCACGGCGGATGCGGCGGGAGAGCGCCTCGTTCAAACGCGACAAGATGAACTTCACGGTCCCCCTCCGGCTGGAGCTCCTCAAGCTGGGCGGCCGGCCGGAGGCCGCCCCCGGCCCCGTGCCCGAGCCCTCCGTCCCCGTGGAACTGCCCCCCCTGCCCGAGGAGGAGGAGGTCTACACCGCCCTCGTCCTGGGCATCCGCGACTATGTGCGCAAGAACGGGTTCCGGGAGGTGGTTCTGGGCCTTTCCGGCGGCATCGACAGCGCGCTGGTGGCGACGCTGGCCGTGGACGCCCTCGGACCGGCCGCGGTCCATGCTCTCTACATGCCCTCGCGCTACTCCTCCGACCGGAGCCGGGACGACGCCGCGTCCCTGGCCGCCAACCTCGGCATCGACCTCCAGACCGTCTCCATCGAGCGCCCCTTCTCGGCCCTCCTGAAGGACCTCAAGCCCCTCTTCCATAGCCGCGCCCCCGACGAGACCGAGGAGAACCTCCAGGCCCGCGTCCGCGGGATGCTGGTGATGGCGCAGTCCAACAAGTTCGGCTGGCTGGTCCTGACCACCGGCAACAAGAGCGAGTTCTCCGTGGGCTACTGCACCCTCTACGGCGACACCGCCGGCGGTTTCGCGGTCCTCAAGGACGTCCCCAAGACCCTGGTCTTCCGCCTCTCCCGCTGGCGCAACGCCCAGGCGGGGACCGGGCCCATCCCCGAGAGCATCCTCACCCGTCCCCCCACCGCCGAGCTCAAGCCCGACCAGACCGACCAGGACACCCTCCCCCCGTACGATATCCTCGACGAGATCATCCGCCTCTATGTGGAAGAGGACCGCCCCGTGCAGGAGATCCTGGACCGCGGGCTGGATCCCGCCGTGGTGCGCAAGGTGGTCCGCCTCATCGACCGGACGGAATACAAGCGCCGCCAAACCCCCCCGGGGATCAAGATCACCCACAAGGCCTTCGGCCGCGACCGGCGGATGCCGATCACGAACCGGTACCATTCGGAATAGCCCCCATGGGGCCCAAGGCCAAATGGTCCGGCGGAAGAGGTAACCGGCGGGCCGCGGCCTGGGACTAGCCCGTATTTCTCACAAACCTTGAGACAGATTGGCCGTAGAATTTATCCAAGCGCAATGGTTTCAATGTCTTGGATCGAATTCATCGGGAGGTATGCAAATGCCAGTTTGTGTTCAGCGTACGATGAACCTTGCTCCACTTGGGAAGCGGACGGTGGTGGCCGATTTTGGGGGCGGCCAGATCACGACGGACGGGGGTGGGTTGTTGCTGCGCGAGGTGGAACGGGTGACGGGCATCATCCGGGGGTTTGCGGCCTGTTTTCGGGACCATCGGGCGCAGGCATGGGTGGAGCATTCCCTGGATATCCTGGTAGCACAACGGGTGTATGGGATTGCGTTGGGGTATGAAGACCTCAACGACCATGAGACGTTGCGACGGGATCCGGGGTTTGCCGTGGTGACGGGGCAGACGGATCCCACAGGGGAGAGGCGCTGGCGGGAGCGGGATCGGGGGGCAGCGTTGGCAGGGAAGAGCACGCTCAATCGGCTGGAGCCGATTCCGGAGGGGGGGAATCCGGACACGCGCTATCATAAAGTCACCGTGGATGGGGCGCAGGTGGAAACGCATTGGGTGGACGTGTTTTTACGGGCCCATACTGAGGTTCCGGCCCGGATCATTTTGGATTTGGACGTGTCCAGCGGCGTGTTATTTTACGAGCCGATCGGCGCATACTTTTACGAGGCC
>CAZRVT010000014.1:0-55429 GCA_964603505.1 uncultured Holophagales bacterium
GCTGGTCGATGTTGTCGCCGCCCAGGTGGGTGTCGCCGTTGGTGGCCTTGACCTCGACCACCCCCTCCCCCACCTCCAAGATGGAAATATCAAAGGTGCCGCCGCCGAAGTCGTAGACGGCGATGATCTGGTCCTTCTTCTTGTCCAGGCCGTAGGCCAGCGCCGCGGCGGTGGGTTCGTTGACGAGGCGCTCCACCTGAAGCCCGGCGATGAGGCCGGCATCCTTGGTGGCCTGCCGCTGGGCATCGTTGAAATAGGCGGGGACGGTGATGACGGCCTTTTCCACCTTCTCCCCAAGATATTCCTCCGCCGCCTGCTTCAGTTTCTGCAGGATGAGGGCGGAAATCTCCGGGGGGGAGTAGAGCTTCCCTTCAATGGAAACCCGGGCGTCGCCGTTTTCCCCGGCCACCACCTTGTAGGGGACCATTTTCATTTCCTCGCTGACCTCGCCGATGCGCCGCCCCATGAACCGCTTGATGGAGAAGACGGTGTTCTCCGGGTTGGTGACGGCTTGCCGTTTGGCCGGCGTGCCCACCACCTTTTCCCCGGATTTGACGAATCCCACGACGGAAGGGGTGGTGCGCCCCCCTTCGGCGTTGACGATAACCTTGGGATCACCGCCCTCCATGATGGCGACGACCGAATTGGTAGTGCCGAGATCGATACCGATGATTTTGCTCATAAGCGTTTCCTCCTTGGCGCTATCTGCTTATCATTTTTAGTGTAATATATCATACACTAAAAGTCAAAATATATGTTCTAATATTTTATATATTTATTGTCATATTATAAGTGGAAATCCGTCGTCTAGAGATCGCTTGATTTTTACGGTTAAGGGCGCTACACTCCCTCCGGTATGACCAAGACATCCAAGATCCCTGATAAGTTGTACTTCAAGATTGCGGAAGTCCTGAAGCTGGCGGCGATCCAGCCCTATGTCCTCAAGTATTGGGAGACCGAGTTCCCCCAATTGGCCGCCGGGCGGCAGGAATCGGGGCAGAGGGTGTACACCCGGCAGGACCTCGACGTTATCCTCCGCATCAAGAAGCTCCTTTACGAGGACGGTTACACCATCTCCGGGGCCAAGAAGCAATTGGAAAGCGAGGGCCCCGCTCCCCCCTCCGAAGCCGCGCCCCCCCCCACCGCACCCGCTTCGGAACCGGTTGCATCCGAAGGGGAATCTGAGGTAAAATATAGAGCGGTGCTTGAAGAGACCCTCGCCGACCTCAAGGCGCTTCTGGCATCGTTGCAGAATTAGTCGGGACGTGGCGCAGCCTGGTAGCGTACCTGAATGGGGTTCAGGGGGTCGCGAGTTCAACTCTCGCCGTCCCGACCATTTTTCCCTCCGCCGTTCCACCTTCCACCCTCCGCATTTCGTCCCCCGCTCGCCGGCCGTCCTCCGCCATCCGCCGACCACCTCCCGTCGTCCCCTTCCCGTCCGCGGCCTTTATCCATCCGTCTTCCGCCTTCCGCCTTCTGCCTGATATGAGCTTCATCCACCTTCACAACCACAGCGACTACTCCCTGTTGGACGGCGCGCTCCGGATCCACGAGCTGGTGGGGTTCGCCAAGGACCAGGGGATGCCCGCAATCGCCCTGACCGACCACGGCAATATGTTCGGCATGATCGACTTCATCAACGAGTGCAAGAAGAGGGAGATCAAGCCCATCCCCGGCCAGGAGTTCTACGTCACCGAAACGGACCGCCGCGACCGCGGCAAGGAGAACCCGATCCATCACCTCACCCTCCTGGCCGCCAACGCGACGGGATACCGCAACCTCTGCAAGCTCTCCTCCATCGCCTGGACCGAGGGGTTCTACTACAAGCCGCGCATCGACCGGGAGTCCCTCGAGGCCCATCATGAGGGGCTCATCGTCCTCTCGGGGTGCCTCAAGGGCTTCATTCCCTCGCGTCTGATGAAGGGAGACCGCGCCGCCGCCGTGGCGTTCGCCCACCGGATGAAGGAGCTCCTGGGGCCCGACCGCTTCTACATCGAAGTGATGCGGGCGGGTTTGGAGGAGCAGGACCAGGTGCTCCCCGAGCTGGCCGCGGTGGCGAAAGAGGTCGGGCTGGGTCTGGCGGCCACCAACGATGTGCATTACCGCACCCAGGAGGACTCGGTCCTGCAGGAGTTGCTCATCTGCATCGCCACCGGCAAGAAAATGGACGACCCCGACCGCCTGCGTTTCCGAACACGGGAGTTCTACCTCAAGACCGAGGCGCAGATGCGGGCGCTCTTTGCGGACTATCCCGAGGCGGTGGAGAACACGGTCAAGATCGCCTCGCTGTCGAACTTCTCCCTCAAGAGCGAGAACTACCATCTCCCCCCCTTCGCCGTCCCGGCCGGGTTCCCCACCGCCATGGCCTACCTCACCCACCTGGCCGAGGAGGGGCTTAAGCGCCGTCTGGCGGACGCCAAGCCCCTGCCCCGCCCGCCGGAGGAGCACTGGCAGCGGCTCCAGATGGAGTTGGGCGTCATCGACAACATGGGGTTCCCCACCTACTTCCTCATCCTGCAGGACATCATCAACCGAGCGAAGGGGAACGGCATCCCCGTCGGGCCGGGGCGCGGCTCGGCCGCGGGATCCCTCGTCGCCTATGCGCTCGGGATCGTGGACGTGGACCCCCTCGAATACGACCTCATCTTCGAGCGCTTCCTCAACCCCGACCGCATCAGCATGCCCGACATCGACGTGGACGTTTGCCAGCGCCGGCGCGGCGAAGTGCTCCAATACATCCGCGACCGCTACGGCGAGAAGAGCGTGTGCCAGATCATCACCTTCAAGCCCCTCAAGGCCAAGGGGGTGGTGCGGGACGTGGCCCGCGTGCTGGGATTCCCGTACGAGCTGGGCGACCGGATTTCGAAAGCCATTCCCAACGACCCCAAGATCACCATCCCCAGAGCGCGGGAGACCTCGCCCGAGCTGCGCGCAATGGAGGCCTCCGACCCCCGGGTGGCCCAGGTCCTGGCCTACGGCGAGCGGCTCACCGACATCAACCGAAACTACTCCGTGCACGCGGCGGGCATGGTCATCACTCCGGGCGACACGAGCGACTTCGTTCCGCTGGCCAAGGACCCCAAGGGGCAGGGCATCATCACCCAATACACCTTCGACCCGCTGGAAAAGCTGGGGCTCCTCAAAATGGACATCCTGGGGCTGGCAACGCTGACCGTCATTCACGACACCCTCGAGTCCATCCGCGAGGCCGGGGGCCCCGTCATCGACCTCCTGTCCCTCTCCATGGACGACCCCGCCACCTACGCCCTCTTCGCCCGCGGCGACACCGACGGCGTCTTCCAGTTCGAGTCCGACGGGATGAAGGAATACCTCAAGCAGCTCAAGCCCACCTCCATCGCCGAACTCACCGCCATGAACGCCCTGTACCGCCCCGGCCCGTTGGGGGCCAGCATCGGGGGCTACAACATGGTGGACATCTTCATCCGGCGCAAGCAAGGGGAGGAGGCCGTCACCTACCCCGTTCCGGAGATGGAGCCCATCCTCAAGGATACCTTCGGCGTCATCGTCTTCCAAGAGCAGGTCATGCGTCTGGCGGTGGACATCGCGGGATATTCCATGGGAGGTGCCGACGAGCTGCGCAAGGTCATGGGGAAGAAGATCACCGACAAGGTCGCGGAGCAGAAGGAAAAGTTCATCAAGGGGGCCCGGGGGCGCGGGTATAAGGAGAAGGACGCCCAGGCCATCTTCGACCTGATCGAGCCCTTCGCCGCCTACGGCTTCAACAAGGCCCACTCGGCCTGCTACGCCGTCCTCGCCTACTATACCGCCTGGCTCAAGACCCACTATCCGGCCCACTTCATGGCGGCCCAGCTCCAGTCGGAGATTGCCGACACCGACAAGCTGGTCAAGCACATCCGCAGCGCGGAGGCCATGGGCCTGCGCATCCTCCCGCCCGACATCAACCGCTCCCGCGCCGCCTTCGCCGTGGAGGGGGGGGGCATCCGGTTCGGGCTCGGCGACATCAAGGGGATGGGGGAGCAGGCGGCCCAGGCCATCGTGGACGCGCGCGCCGACACCCCGTTCGAAAGCATCGGCGACTTCCTCCAGCGCGTGGACAGCGCGCTGATCAACCGCAAATCGCTGGAGGTGCTTATCAAGGCGGGGGCTTTCGACGCCCTCCACCCCTCGCGCTCCGCCCTGTTCAACCACCTCGATACCCTGACCGCGCAGGGACAGAAGGCGCGCAAGGACCGCGAGGCGCGGCAGGTCTCCCTCTTCGCCCAGGCCGACCTGGCCCCCGAAACGGAGCTCCCCGACTCCCAGCCCTGGAGCGAGCGGGAGCGGCTGGGCTTCGAGAAGGAGGCGCTGGGGTTCTTCCTGACCGGGCATCCGCTGGCCGAGCACGAGCACCTCCTCCGCCTCTTCACCGACGCCCCCCTGGCGGAGATGCGGCACTGGGGCGGCGCCGAGGTGCGGGTGGGGGGGCTCGTCTCCCTCGTGTCCCGCCAAGTGGTCAAGAGCGGTCCCAACGCCAACCGCCCCTTTGCGCGATTCGAGCTGGAGGACGGCTCCGGGCGTATCCGCGCCGTGGTCTTCCCCGACAACTTCGCGGCCCTCTCGGCGCAGATCAAGGACGACGCGGTCCTCCTGGTCAAGGCGAAGGTGAGCCTCAAGGAGGAGACGCCGGAGCTCCATGTCACCGACTGTTTCCCCCTCGAGGAGGCCCCCCGGCGCGACGCCGCGGGGTTGATGGTGCGCCTGTCGAAAGGGACCACCGAGCGGGACGTGGAGAAGGTCCTGGCTCTCCTGCGGGACCATCCCGGCCCCCTCCCCGTCCGGTTCATCGTCCAGCGCGACGGGGCCTACCGTGTGGTGATGAAGCCGGGCATCCCGCTGCGAGTGAAGGCCGACGACGCGCTCATGAGCGGGCTGACGGCGGCCATGGGGCCCAACGCGGCCTACTACCTGTTCTGACATGGTCACGCTGGAGATCCGCCAGGGCCGGGAGAAGAGCATCCTTCAGCGCCACCCCTGGGTCTTCTCCGGCTCCGTCTTCAAGGAGCGCGGGGAGGGCCCCGTCTGCGAACTGGTGGACCGCCAGGGGGCCACACTGGCCTGGGGGCTCCACAGCCCCGCCTCCCAGATCCGGGCCCGGATCCTGGAGTGGCGCGGCTACGAGCCCGGCCGCGAGCGGATCATCGGCGAGCGGGTGCGCGAGGCCGCGGCCCTGCGCCGTCTGCTGTGCCCCGCCGACACCGACGCCTTCCGGCTGATCAACGCCGAGGGGGACGGCCTTCCCGGCGTCACCGTGGACTGCTACGGCGAGACGATGGTCGTGGCCACCACCACCGCGGGGTGGGAGCCGGTCCGGGAGGAATGGCTCTACCCCCACCTCCGGAAGCAGTGGCCCGCGCGCTATATTCTGGAGAAGAACCGCGGCGACGCCCGGGCCCTCGAGGAGCTCCCCCAGGAGGACCGGTGGCTCGGGGGCGGGTCCGGCCCCGCAATGCCGATCCGGGTCCGGGAGAACGGACTGCAGTTTTTCGTGGACGTTCGCGAGGGACAAAAGACCGGCTTCTTCCTGGACCAGCGGGCCAACCGCGCCGCGGTCCGCGCCCTCGCCTCGGGCGCCGAAGTGCTCAACACCTTCGCCTACACGGGGGCCTTCTCCGTCTACGCGCTCAAGGGCGGGGCCCGGTCGGTCGAAAACGTGGACACCTCCACGGCGGCCCTCGAGCTCTCCCGCGCCAACCACGAGGCCAATGGGGTGGCCGGAGAGGGGGCCATCCACATCCGAGAGGATGCCTTCGCGTACCTGCGCCACCTTCAGAAGCGGGGCCGTCGGTTCGACCTCGTCATCCTCGACCCGCCGGCCCTGGGCAAACAGAAGGCCCACGTGGACGCCGCGGCGCGGGGCTACAAGGACCTCAACCTGCAGGCTCTGCGCCTCCTGCGTCCGGGGGGCATCCTGGTCACCTGCTCGTGCTCCGCCCACATCTCCGCCACCCTGTTCCAGCAGATCCTCTTCGCCGCCGCCCTCGACGCGAGGGTCTCGGTGCGCCTCCTGCGCAAGGCCGGGGCCGACTGGGACCATCCCATCAACCTCTACTGCCCCGAGTCGGAGTATCTGAAGACCTTTTTCTGCCAGACCGGCTGACCCCGGTCCGGAAGGAGGAAGCATGAACAAGACCCTGCTGTTCGTCAACGGCCTCGACCCCTCGGGGGGGCGCGGGCTCCTCGTGGACCAGCGCATGGTCCACAATTTCCGGTTCTTCTCGTGCGGGGTGGCCACCTGCCTCTACTACCAGAACACCGCCACCCTGACGGGCATCGAGGTGCTCCCCGTGACCCATGTGGCCCAGCAGTTGGATGCGGTCTTCTCCGATCTGGCGGTCCACGGCGCCAAGCTCTCCGGCATCCTGGACCCCGCTCACGCCAAACTGCTGGCCTCCGTCCTCCCCTCCTACAAGGTCCCCGTGACCGTTTTCGCCCCCCGGTTCTACACCTTCGAGGGGCGGCCCCTCGCCGCCGAGGGGCAGATCCGCCCCATCTGCGAGGCCCTGATCGGCGTTTGCACCGTCACCATCTTCACCCGGCGCACCGCCGAATTCCTCCTCGGCCGGCCGCTCCCTGACGTGGCCGCCATGCGGGACGGCGCCAAGGACCTGGAGGCGATGGGGGCGAGGACCCTCATCCTCACCGGAGGCGACCTGGAGGGGCGGGCGGTGGACGCCCTCCTGGAGGCGGGCCACGTCAGCGTCTACGACATGGCCAAGCAGCCCACCGACAACCGCCTCGGCATGGGCGACGCCTTCGGGGCCTTCATCCTGTGCTCGCTCATCCGGGGCTCGACCATGGCGCAGGCCGTGCAGGCCGCGAAGATGTACCTGCGCAAGACCATGGTCCACAACTTCGCCATCGGGAAGGGGCTGCACCCGATCAACTTGAACACCCCGCTGTGATTCCACGGTGGAGCGGGTTCGGAGTGGGGAATTCGGAGTTCGGAACCCTCCCGTCCGGTTTCGAGTTCCAAGTATCCCCACCCCGGCTCGAACGACAGGAAGGTTGGATGGGGGCCGATTTGCAATCGGGTTCACGGCGTGATAGCCTAAGCGCATCGGCAAAAGCATGAATCTTTACGATGAGTTCTTCTCGATGGTTCTGGCATTCCAGCAGAGAAACATACGGTTCGCCGTCGTCGGCGGACTGGCCATGGCCTTCCATGACGAGCCGCGTTTCACGAGAGACATCGATATTCTTCTGCATTCGGAGGATGCCGAGAAGTTGGACGGCGCCATGGCCATCCTTGGCTATAGCGAATCGGCGAAAGCATGGACGTTCAAACGCATGCCGATCCTCCTCCGCAGATTCGTCAAATGCCAAGGAGAGGAATTCATTCAAGTCGACGTTCTTATCGGAAAGACCAAACGAATCGATAGGATCGTGGACAACGCGGAGAATCATCCCTGGTCCGACGGCACCGTGAAAGTCGCCGCGAAAAAGGATCTCATCACGCTGAAAAAGGGGCGCGGCTCCGATCAAGACAAAGTGGACATTAAGAAGTTGAAGCCATGACCAAACTCGAACGAACCATCCGCCAGGTCAGCGATCTTCGGGACTTCTACTTGAAGATCCAGAAGGAAAAGAACAAGAGCCCCAAGGCCGGCACGCCCAAGCGTCGCAGCCGACCGGCGCGCCCGCCGGCGCAACGGGCGTGAGCCGCATATGGGGACTCCCTGTTTATTATGATGCCGGAGGAAACTGATTCCTATCGCTTCACGAAATTGATGCTGAAGGACGATCCTTCACGCCTCTTGATGACATCAACTCATGATGCAGAACCGATATGGATCATTGCAAGAAAATCAACCGACGCCGAATGATTATTCGGCCATGTCGGCCCTGCGTTTGCTCGCCCGTCTCGCCTTTCTCGCCGGTCTACATTTTCTCGCTACTCTCGCCATCGTTCAACGGCGGCAATTCCAGCAACTCCCCCAGCCGCTCGATCCGCCACCGTCCCCCGTCGCGCCCCAGCCCCACCGTCGCCACCCCCGCCCGCTCCCCCGCCTCCATGTCGTAGGGGGAATCACCGACGAACAGCGCCTCCTCGGGGCGGGCGCCGACGCCGGCGAGCGCTTCGAGGACGACATCCGGCTCGGGCTTTCCCCGAAGGCGTCCGCCCGCCCCCACCGCCACGGGGAACAGCGGCGCGAGCCGGGCCGCCTCCAGGGTCTCGGCGATGATGCGGGGCGCGCTGTTGCTGGCCACCGCCAGCCGCAGGCCCCGGCCGGCCAGCGTTTCGGCCACCGGGCGAGCGTCGGGAAACACCGCCAGGTGCCCGATGTACCGGCGGAAGGTCTTTTCGTAGTAGGCCTGCAGCTCGGGGACGGTCAGGCCTGGGAAGAATATCCGGATGTCGGCCTCCATGCCCTGCCCCCACACCACCGCGAAGCCCGCCGCGTCCAGCGGCGCGCGGCCGTGCCGCTCCAGGGCGCTGTTGAGGAGGTGCCGCCACACCTCGAACGAGTCCACCAGCACCCCGTCGAGGTCGAAAAGGACGGCCCGCAGGGCATGGTCCTTGAAGGGGTCGCGGTTCACTTCTTCTGGAGGAGGGCCGCGCCGACCATCTGATAAAGGAACCGGGCGCAGGCGAAGATGCCGTGCTCCTGCCCCTCGACCGGCATCGCCTCCACCAGGTCCATCCCGATGATGGTCTTCTTCTTGGCGAGGAGGTCCAGGAACTCCGCCGCCTGCCAATAGCCCAGGCCGCCCGGTTCGGGCGTGCCGGTAGTGGGGACGACGGCGGGGTCGAAGGCATCCACATCCACGGAGAGGTAGACCCGCTCCGGCAGGCGGTCCAGCATCCGGCCGTAGCGCGTCAGGTCCATCGCGTTGGCCCACATCACGGGACGCCGCCCCTTCTTCAGGAACTGCGCCTCCTCCCGCGAAAGGGCGCGGATGCCGAGCGGCAGGACGGGCACTCCCTCTTCCCACACCCGGCGCATGACGCAGGCGTGGTTGAAGGGCGTCCCCTCGTACTCCATCCGCAGGTCGGCGTGGGCGTCCCACTGGACGACGGCGAAATCCTTGAAGTGCTTTTTGTAGGCCCTCACCGCGGGAAGGGTGACCGTGTGCTCGCCGCCGATCATCGCCGTCCGCACCCCGCGGCGGAGCCAGTGCTCGACGCGGGCCTGGATCCGGTCCAGGGTAAGGGTGCGGGGGTACGCTTTCCACTCCAGGTCGGTTCCCACCCCCAGAGCGCAGGGCTCCGCCCCCGTGCGGTGGTCGTAGAACTCCACTTGGGCGGTGGCCTCCAGTACGGCCGCCGGCCCGTGGGCCGTCCCCTTGCGGTAGGTGGTGGTCCGTTCGTAGGGGACGGGAAGAACCACCCAGTCGAACTTCTTGGGGCGCGGGATGTCGAGGAAGGGGATCATTCGTCCGTCCGGTCGGGCGACGGGGAGAGGGCCGGTGGGAGGGGCGTTACAGCAGGATCGCCGCGGAGACCACCGTGGTCCAGAGGCCGTCCTTGTCGCCGACGGCCGTCTGGGTGATGTTGCAGGTCTTGAAGAACTGCCCGCTGATCTTCCACACCTCCTGCTTCTCGTTCCACGACTTGTCCGGGTCGAAGTCCACCCCCAGGATGGTGGCCAGCATCGTGGCCGCCAGGTCCTCGGCGTAGTCCCCGGCGACCTTGGCGGTCTGCCCGAAGGAGTGGTGCTCCGACAAGTAGCCGTAGAGGTGCCGGTTGCGCGGGATGGCCACGCCCACCGAGGCCGAGATGAGGCGGTGCGGCTCGTTGGTGGCGTTGTCGGACATCACGACGAAGGTCACCGCGCCGGGAACCAGCTTCTGCATCCCCCGCTTGCGGCTGATGAGCTGGGCCCCGGGGGGGAAGATGGAGGAGACCCGCACGATGTTGAGGGCGGCGATCCCCGCGTCCCGGAGGGCCATCTCGAAGGAGGTGAGCTTCTCCTTCGCCTTGCCGACGCCGTGGGTGAGGAAGATCTCTTTCGCGACGAACATGGTGGAATTATTCATCCCTTGGGCGGCTTTGTCAATACTCTGTTTGCGCCGGTTCACGGGCGGGCCCCCGGGGCGGGGGCCCGCCGGACGGAACGGAGGATCATCTGGGAGGAGGGGTGGAGGGTGTAGCCCACCATGCGCTTGCTCCAGGCCGCCGTCTGGGGGCCGTAGAATAGGGGGATGAGGGGGACCTGGTCGTCCACCATCACCAGGACCTTCTTGAACTTCTGCTCGAATGCGCGCCCGGAGAGGACGCGGCAGGCGTCGAGGGCCCGGTCGAAGGCCGCGTTCGACCACTGGCTGGCGTTGTTGTGCCCGATGGAATCTGAGTGGAGGCTGGCGGCGACGTATTCCACGGGATCGCCCGAGTCGGCGATCCAGCCGTTGAGGACCAAGTCGAAGTCGCCCTTCTCCTGCCGCTCGAAGAAGCGCTCCGGGTCGTTCTCCACTTTCACGGCGATCCCCACGGCCGCAAGCGCTTTCCGGACCTCCTCCGCAATGCCGGCGGGGTCGGGCATATAGGGGCGCGGGGCCCAGATCTGCAGCAGGGTGTAGGTTTTGGAGGCGTCCCAGCCGGCATCCTTCAGGAGGGCGCGGGCCTCGTCGGGCCGGTTCACGGCGGTCTTGGAGAAACTGGAAAAGAGGGCCGGCGGCACCATCGAAGAGGCGGGGGCGCCGGCGGTCCCGCCGAAGAACTTCTGCGTCAGGGCGATGGGGTTGATCGCGGCCGACACGGCCCGGCGGACGCGGACATCGTCGAACGGCTTGCGCCGGGTGTTGATGGAGAGGTACCCGGCGGCGCTCCCGGTGGCGGAGTCCACCACCAGGTTCGGGTTGGCCTTGAGGACCTTGATGTTCTCGGGGACCAGCCAGCCGGCCAGGTCGATGGTGCCGCCCTGCAGGGCCGCGAGCACCGCGTCCTGGCCGCCGAAGATGACGAATTCGACGGCGTCCAGGGCCGGGGCGCCCCGCCAGTGGTCGGCGTTGCGGGTGATCACCACCTTCTTCCCCTTCTCCCAGCCCGCGAAGCGGAACGGACCGGTCCCGGAGGGGGTGCCGCCCAGGGGCATCTTCGGGGAAACGATGGCATAGTAGGGTTCGGCCAGGAACTGGTTGAAGTTGGCGTTGGGGCGCGCCAGGGTGACGACCACTTTGTCCACCCCCCGGGCCTCCACCGTGTGCGGAAAGTTCGGGGCCGCGGCCAGGGTCTTGACCACCGCCTCGGCGGTGAAGGGGGTCCCGTCGTGGAACCGGACCCCCTGGCGGAGGGTGTAGGTCCAGGTCCGGTATCCGGGATCGGCCTCCCACGAAACCGCCAGGGCCGGGACGATCTTGAGGGTCTTATCGTCGAAGGTCACCAGGTTGTCGAACACATTGAACAGGACGGCGCTGGAGAGGGTGTCGATGACCTGGCGGGGGTCGGTCCCCTGGATGTCGGCCTGCAGGCCCACCCGGAGGGTGCCGAAGGAGGACTGGCCGGGGAGCAGGGCCCCGGCGAGCAGGAAGAAGACGGAGCAGAAGCGGACAATGGACATATAGCCTCCATTCACCCGGAATGAGGATCTATCAAATCGTAGAACACCCGTTTGGCGCGGATTAGTCCTGTTCCGTCAGCTCGTCGAGGATCTTCTCCCCCTGGGGGGACCCGGAGATCGAAAGGATGGCATGCTCCACCCTTCCGCGGCCGGTGGTGGTGCAGAACAGGTAGTTGATGTTGATGCCCGAGAGGGCCAGCCGCTCCACCAGCTCCATCAGGGAGCCGGGCTTGTCCTTCAGGCGCACCTGGTAGGCCTCTTCGACCCCCAGGGGGTAGCCGAGCTCGCTCAACGCCGCCTCGGCCCCGTGGAAATCGTCCGGATAGAGCCGGACCAGCCCGAAATCGTTGGCTTCCGGAGCAATAATGGCCTCGATGTTGACCCCTTTCTTGAACAAAGTTCGGGTGAGGCTGCCGAGCACGCCCGGCCGGCTGGGGACCTGGATGCAGATCACTTTGATCTTCTTCAAGGAGGCCTCCTGGGGATCTCTACCGAATGGTATCGGACGGCATTATACCAAATCGCCCCCTTGGGGGCCCCTGAGGGGGAGGGGTCCTTGACAGGAAGGCCCTTTTGCGGTAGAATTTACTCCCATTTTCGACAAGGGTGTGGTTCGCGCGCCCGTAGCCAGAGGTGCTTATGAAAACTGTTTTCGTTCGCAAAGAAGACGTGAAGCCCCAGTGGTTCGTCGTGGATGCTTCCGGCCAGACCCTCGGCCGCGTGGCCACGAAGATCGCCGACATCCTCCGGGGCAAGAACCGGCCCACGTTCACCCCGCATGTGGCGATGGGCGACTTCGTCGTGGTCGTCAACGCCGAGAAAGTCGTCCTCACCGGCAACAAGCTCCGGGACAAGGTCTATCACTGGCACACCGAGTACCCCCGCGGCCTGCGCCAGATCACGGCCGGCTCCCTCCTGGAGAAGCACCCGGACCGCCTGATCCACAAGGCGGTGTACGGCATGCTCCCCAAGAACACCCTGCGCGACCACGTCATCCGAAAACTGAAGATCTACAAGGGCGGCGAGCACCCGCACCAGGCCCAGCAGCCCGTCGCCATCACCCTGTAAGGAGGCAGTTCGTGGCCCTCATCCAGTACTACGGCACCGGCCGGCGCAAGACCTCGACGGCGCGCGTTTTCGTGCGGCCCGGCTCCGGCAAGTTCACGGTCAACGGCAAGGCGATGCCGGAGTTCCTCCCCGTGTTCCGCCTCCAAGCCATCGCCAAGGCCCCCCTCGTCGCCACCGAGACCGGCGACAAGACCGACATCCTCGTCCGCGTCACGGGCGGCGGCATCACGGGCCAGGCCGGCGCCATCCGCCTCGGCATCGCCCGGGCCCTCATCGAGATGAACCCCGAGTTCCGCAAGAAGCTGAAGGACGCCGGCTACCTGACCCGCGACTCCCGCGAGGTCGAGCGCAAGAAGTACGGCCAGCGCAAGGCCCGCGCGCGCTTCCAGTTCTCCAAACGGTAAGGAGGCCCCCGTGCCCACTGAAGTGTCCATGAAAACCTTGCTCGAAGCGGGCGTCCACTTCGGCCACCAGACCCGCCGATGGAACCCCAAGATGCGCCCCTACATCTTCGGGAAGCGCAACGGCATCTACATCATCGACCTCCAGAAGACCCTGGAACTTTTCAACCAGGCGTCCGCCTACGTGCGCGACATTGCCGCCGAGGGGTGGAAGATCCTCTTCGTCGGCACCAAGCGCCAGGCCACCGAAACCATCGAGGAGGAGGCCCAGCGCTGCGGGATGTTCTTCGTCAACAACCGCTGGCTCGGCGGCACCCTCACCAACTTCCAGACGGTCCGCAAGAGCGTGGAGCGCCTGAAGGAGATCGAGAAGATCTTCGAGGACGAGGCCACCCTGCGCCATTACACCAAGAAGGAGCGGATCCAGCTCGCCCGCGAGAAGAAGAAGCTCGAGAAGAACCTCAAGGGCATCAAGGACATGGACGAGCTCCCCGACGCCCTTTTCGTCATCGATCCGGAGAAGGAGATCAACGCCGTCCGCGAGGCCAAGAAGCTCAAGATCCCCATCATCGGCATCGTGGACACCAACTGCGACCCCGACCTCGTGGACATCGTCATCCCCGGCAACGACGACGCCATCCGGGCCATCAAGCTCTTCGTCAGCGCCCTGGCCGACGCCGTCACCAAGGGCGCCGCCCTGGCCGAGTCCCGCAACGCCGAGGAGGAGGATGAGGAGGCCCAGGCCGCCCCTCCCCGCGTCGAGGCGGTCGTCGATCCGCTCGAGGCCCACAAGGCCAAGCCCACCCCCGCCAACTGATCCCGGCCCGGCCGGACCCGACCTTCCCAAGACCCCTCCCCTGCGGAGGGGTTTCGTTTTCCCGGCCCACCGTCATCCTGAACGAAGCGAAGGATCCCTCCCGCGTCCGTTGCCCGTCGCCTGCAAGTGTGACCGGCGTCACAGCCGTATCCCTAGAATGCGGTAAAATGTAAATTGCAGGAGGTGCCCCATGCGCCCTACGCCCCGCGTCCTCGCCCTGGTCCTCATCCTCGCGGCCCTAACCGTTCCCGGCTTCGCCCAATGGGAGAAGCAGGGGGTGGCCTCGGGCACGGTGAACGACATCCTGCGCCACTACGGCACCAGCGGCACCGAGCCCCTCTGGTGGCTGGGCATCGAATCGGGCGTGTTCAGCTCCGACTACAACGGCATGTGGATCGACCGGAGCGCCGGGCTCTACGATCCCCGGGTGAAGCGGCTGGACGGCTACCCCATCTCGATGGTCCTGCAGGCCATGGCCCTCCTGGCGGAGGACGGCGTCTACGCCCGCCTCTCCGGCTCCCAGTTCCTGTGGGCCGATACCGACGGGCTGACGAAGCCCCCCATCGGCCCCTTCGGCTACGCCACGGCCACGGACGTGGCCGCGGCGGCCAATGAGGACGGTTCCATGACGGTGTACGCCTCCTTCGACGGGCAAGGGGTCTGGAAGCGCTCCTTCTGCGGGGTGGGCTGGTGCGGCGGGACCCCCCTCTTCGGCCCGGACGACGCCGAAAGCGACTACGGCACCTGGATCGCGGAGGGGGGGTGGGCCCGGGAGGACTGCGCGGCCCACAGCGGCACCTACTCGTGGAAGGCCGGCTCCCACGACTCCTGTTCGGCCCTCTACCCCGAGAACATGAGCGCCACCCTGACCACCGTCACCACCGTGGATCTGGGCCCCAGGACCGGCCACCGCATCGCCCTGCGGTTTTGGGACCGGATGGACGCGGAATGGTTCGCCGACTACGGCACCGTGGAAATCTCCACCGCTCCCCCCTACCAGGACTGGCAGGTCCTCCTGTCGCGCACGGGAAACGACTACGAGTGGAAGCAGCAGACCGTCCCGCTGGGCGCCTATTCCGGCCAGGTGCTCCTCCGGTTCCGGTTCGCCTCCGACGGCTTTTTCAACTACGGCGGCACCGGCTGGATGGTGGACGACATCGAGATCAGCCCGGACGCCCCCTGGGCGGAGGTCCGGGACGCCTCCCTCAACCCCATCCCCAACCCCCATGTGACGGCCCTCCACCTCCTCGACACCGGGACCGGGCAAACCCTCTACGCCGCAACCCGGAACTCCACGGGCGGCTACCGGGGGACCGTCTATGCCCTGGACACCGGCGTGTGGACCCCCAAGGCCGCCGTCGGCATCGACTACCTTTCGCTGGACGGCTCGCGCCCAGGCGACCCCAACGCCTATCTCCTCGCGGGCACCGACGGCTCCGGGGTCTTCGCCGCCACGGGGGCGGGCGAGTTCCAGCCGTTCTGTTCCGCCACACCGCCCCCCGGCCGGTTCATCGACATTTCCGTGGACCGGATGAACCCCCTCGGGGGCCCCCATGCCGCGGCCACCGAGACCGGCGTCTTCCGCCTCGACCCCGCCTGCGCCCCGGCCTACCGCCCCTTCACCGCCTTCAGCGGGCGCCCCTTGAGCGTCCTCGCCGACTGCTCCACCCCCGGCCAGCCCCAATTGCAGCGCTTCCTGGTGGGCACCGACGGCACGGGCCTGATGCGCCTGGACTGCGCCGACCCCACCCTCCCTCCCGTCCCCATCGCGAACGAAGGGCAATCGGGGGGCGGCGGGTACTTGTCCTCGAAGAACATCTCGAAACTGGCCCTTTCCGCCACCAACCCGCCGACCCTCTTCGCCGCCTCCACCTCCGAAGGGCTCTACAAGAGCCGGTTCCCGGTGGACGGCAAGGACTATTTCGTCCGCCATTTCTACGATCCCGTCCGGCGGGGCTCCCTGCCGGGCACGGCCCTGGCCCTGGCGCCGGGGTATGACGACCTGGGGCTGACCGGGACGCCGGGGGCCCAGACGCTCTACCTGGGGACCCGGGGCAGCGGCGTCCTGCGGAGCGACGACGGCGGCTCCTCCTGGTCCCGCCTCCCCGCCTCGCCCCAGGGGGAGGAGATCGTCGACCTGGCCGTGGCGGCCCCCGCGGGGGGAGGGCACCAGGTCTTCGCCCTCACCGCCGGGGCCCGCGTCTGGCGCTCCGACGATGCGGGGCAGTCCTGGACCGAGGAGGCCCACCTGGATGCCGGCAACGATTCCTGCCGCGCCTACGACCTGGCCCTCTCCCCCGCGTTCGGAACCGACTGCGCCGCGTTCGCGGCCACCTCGTCGGGCCTGTACAAGCGGACCTGCGGGGGGCGGCCCTCGTGGACCCCCGTGTTCACCGCCCGGCCGGTCCTGAGCGTGGCCATCGCCCCCCTCTTCGACAACGACTACCGCGACACCAACGATCCCGAACGCCTTGCCGTGCTCGCCGGCACCGAAGGGGGCGGGATGTACCACTCTTTCGAGTGGGGCGACGCCGACACCTTCGCCCCGGTCCCCCTGGACAACCCCGCCCACGCCCCCCTCCTCACCGCCGACATTCCGGTCCTGGCCATCCACCCCCCCTCCGACCTCGACCCGAACCGCAACGACACCCTCTACCACTGCTTCCTTGCCCGCCACCGGACGGCGGATGTAAACGACGGCGTGTGGTGCATGAGTTTCCTCACCTGGGGCTGCCCCGCCTGCTTCTGGGAGCCCTTCTCCGCCTACGGCCCCCTCGGCGACGCCCTCGTCACCGACCTGGCCTTCCACCCCGACTTCCACCGCTTGGGCATGTCCCCCAACCCCGTCCTCTACGCCGCGCACCAGAGCCAAAAGGTGTTCCGCGGCGTCCAGCAGGTGGACTTCAATTATCAGTGGACCCCCTCGGCGGGCTTTTACCACACCCCCCCCTTCGTCTATGGCGTCGCCGAGAGCCCCGACCTTCCCGGGACGGTCCTGGCGGGGACGAAGGGCTACGGCCCCATGATGTCGTTCGACGGCGGCATCTCCTATTACCCTTGGCCTGCCGTGCAAAAGGGCGGCTTCGTCCTGCACGATGTGTATGCCGCGGCCTTCACCCACTCCACCGGGACCTCCAGCCGCCTCCTGGTCTCCGCCGGCGAGCCCTCGCTGGCCCCCACGACGGACTACGGCATCTTCTACCAGGACTACACCGGCCCGAGCGCGACGAACGGCTGGAGCCGCTCCTCCCTCTGCCTCTCCGGCTGCGCCTCCCCCGCCGCCTACAGTCCCGACAACTTCGACGGCCACACGGTGCTGGAATTGCGCTATCTCGACCTCGCCACCGACCTCCTGGCCTCCGACTTCACCGCCGGCCCCCTCAAAAGCGATCCGACCGACCCCAATGTGCCGGGGGCCCTGGGCAAGTTCTGGCAGGTGGACGCCGGCGGCACGGTCCCGGCGTCGCTGTCCGATATCTCGGCACAAAGCTCCGCGACCAGGGCCGGATTGGACCCTCGCGGCCTTTCTGGTTTTGTATGGGGCGCCCAAGGGACCCTCTCCCAGGGATTCACCAGGTCCAATGTTCCCGGCGCCTACCGTTTCAATCCCAAGCTGACCGTGGCCGCATGGGAGTCGGCGAGCGGTTCGGCGGCCTGCGCCCTCCCCGGCCTCACCAACTGGCGGGCGGTTTTGTCCGTAAGCCCTTCCACCACCCTCATCGGCGCCCGCGACGGCGCCGGGGTGTATCGCACCGACAACGCCGACGCCGCGCTCAACGGCGATGTGTGCTGGAGCCCCTCCGACCTGGGGATGAACCCCGGCGATCGGGAAGGGGATTCCAGGGAATACTCCAAGCGCATCACCGCCTTCACACGGGCTGCCAACGGCCTCCTGGCCGCCATGGAGGAGGAGCCGGATCTCAGGAGCGGGACCGGGGGGGCCCCCGGCGGGGTGTTCTTCTCCGACGCCGCCTCCGGAGGCCGCGCCTGGGTGCCCGTCCCGGTCAGCATCACTTGCGCTTCCAATTACGAACTGGCCGGCGGCTCCCAATACTACACCGGCACCACCTGCGACGGCATCTACGCCGCCACCGCCATCGCCTACACGGGCCAGCCGACGGCGTTCTTCACGGCCGCCCGCTCCACCGACCCCTGGCACGAGGAACGGGTGACCTTCACCGATTACAGCGCCGGGAACCCCGCCTCCCGCTCCTGGGACTTCGGGGACGGCTCGGCCCCGTCGTCGGCCAATCCGGTCTCCCACGACTACGCCTTCGCCGCCGGGTATGCGGCCTACCAGCCCATCCTCACCTCCACCGGCCAGTTCGGCGTCGCCGACACCCACCAGGAAACGGTGGAAGTGGTGAACACCTTCATCACCGGCATCCGGAAGGTCGGGGCGCAGGTCCACGTGACCTGGGACGAGGTCTCCGGCGGGGGCCACACCTATTCCTATGAACTTCGCAAGGCCTCCGCGGCGCCGGGGGGCGGCAACGCCCCCGTCGCCGCCTGCCTCCCCGCCTGCGCCGGCGGCGCCTGCTCCTGCCAGTTCGAGGAGCCCGACGCCCATGCGTTTTACAAGGTCCGCACCCTCTGGTAGCCATGGCGCCCCGGCCGCCGGTTCCCCGCCCGGCCGGGGCGTCCGTCCGGATGTGATAGCCGTCACACTTCCCGGCCCCTTGCCGGACCTATAATGTAAGTGTTTCGTCTGGGCCGGATCCCCGTCGAAGGGGACCGGCCGGAGGGCCCCATGGTGCGCAGGTCCTTGTTGGCTCTTCTTATCCTGGCGGCGTCATTGCCCGCGGATTGGGTCCGCCGGGCCGACATCCAGGGCAACATCACCGACATTGCCTATCCCGCCGACCGCTCGGCGGTCTATGCGGCCATGGACGGGGCCGGGGTGTGGGCTTGGAACGGGGCCGTCACCCAGTGGGAGGAGCGCAACGGCGGCCTGCCCGACCTGCGGGTGCGGGCCCTGGCCGTCAAGCCGGACGATCCCGCGTGGGTCATGGCCGCCACCGCCTCCGGCTCCGTCTTCACGAGCACCGACGGCGGGCAGTCGTGGGCCTGGGACAGTGTGGGCCTGACGGACTTCAACGTCTCCTATGTCCCCACCGACCTTTCCATGGTTTGGGACGACGTTGACGGCCGGTGGTACACCTATATGGCCACTCTGGGAGGCGGCATTTTCCGGCAGGCCGGGCTTTTCGGCCCCTGGACCCCGTTCAACCAGGGCGAACCGGGGGAGATCGACAATAAGGACATCCTCTGCATCGCCGCGATCAAAGACCAGAGCACCGGCCGGCACTGCGCCCTCGCCGGCGCCCGCTACACGAACGACGGAGCCCACCCCTCCCGGTTATACGCGCTGTATGTGTATGGAAACCGGTGGCTTCCCGTCACCCAGTTCAATCCCCCCCTCGCGGCGGAGACCTCCTTCACCTCCATCGCACTCCACGGGCTGGAACTGGCCGTCGTGGGCACGGCCGCGGGGACCGGGACGGAGCAGGGGGTTTATTACGCCTCCAGCCCCTTCGGCTCCTGGAACCGCGTCTGCTCCAATCCGCCGGCCCAGCCGTTCTGGGCGGTGGATTACATCGAAGTGTTGAGCTCGTACACCATCGCCGGCGGGACCCCCGCGGGCCTATGGAGGATCGATGATCCTGCCGCCTGCTCCGCGGGCGGGGGGTACACCGCCTTCCCCCGGTTTCGGGGGAAGGTGAAAGCGCTGGCGATCCCCGAACCCAATATCGGCCTCGCCGGCGGCCCCGGCAAAGGGCCGGTCTGGTTCGTCCCCGGCTCTCCGCTGGCCCCCGTCCTGAACCGCCGCGAGGGGATCGAGGACAACAACATCCTCGATATTGGGGTCAGCCCCTCCTTCGGCACCTCCAGCGGCGGTGCGACCGACCACACCATTTTCACGGCATCCGGGATCGCGGGGGCGTATAAGAACACCGATCCCGTGGATTGCGCCACCGGCGCCCGGGCGGGCTACTTCTATCGGATGATCGGGGACCCGGATTCCTGGGGCACCGTCTCGGTGCTGAAGGTCAAGCCGGTGCCCGGATACAAGGAGTTCGGCTGTGCGCCGCTTCGGCGGGTCTTCGCCGCCACCGCCGGCGACGGCATTCTGAGATCCGAGGACGGCGGCCGTTCCTGGACCTACGCCAACGGGATGCAGGGCACGCTGGCCGGGACGATGGTCACCGACCTGGTCTTCGCCCCCGGCTACGACGGCACCGCCAACCGCCGCTCCTACGCGGCGGTATTCGGGCGGGGCGTCTATTATTCCGACGACGACGGCGGCGAGTGGTTTCCCCTGGCCGCCGTCCCCAATGCCCGCGTCCTGTGCCTGGGCGTGGGCTCCGTGGGAGAAATCTACGCCGGCGTGCGGGCCGTCAATGTCCCGGGGCAGAACCACGGGCTCTACAAGTTCCTCGGCGGCGACTGGAGCGCCGCGGGCGGCTCGACCATGGACAACAAGAGCGTCACGGCCATCGCGGCCTCCCCCTACATCGCGGAATGGCTCTTCGTGGGGACCGAGGACCAGGGGGTGTGGGCCTCCAACAGCGGCGGGAATGCGTTCTCGCCGATTAACGCCGGCCTGCCGGGGAGCGCCCGCATCTATGACCTGAAAATGGGACCGTGGTTCAACCCTTCCGGGGGGGACACCAGCTTGCTGACCGCCGTCCAGCCCACGAACTTGTATGACGGCGGCGTCTATTACACCAACCTGGGGATGGGCTGGACCTGGAACCGCATGGCCGCGGGCCTGCCCACCGACTCCAAAGCGCTGGCCGTGGCCTTCTCCCCCCGGTTCGGCCTGCCCTCTCCGGGCATCGGCCAGGTCTTCTGCGGCCATGCCACGAAGGGCCTCTGCACCGCGCGCATCGCCTCCAACATGCTCGCTTGCGCTTGGGAGCGGGGCGCCGGGTTCTTCAATGTCCCCCCCGACATCGCCGGCGTGGCGGTGGCGCCGGACGACCCCAACACCGTCTTCGCCGCCTCCAAGCGGGACGGCCTCTTCATCAGCCGCGACGGAGGCGACACCTTCCGGCCCTGGGGAGCCGGCCTGACCGCCTCCGGCTGCCCCGTGGAGTCCACCCTTTCGGTGGCCGTCACCCACACCTTCAGCCCCACCTCCAAGGTGTTCCTGGACGAAAGTTTCACCGCGGGCATTCCCGCCACCTGGACCGTCGTCAACGGGGGCACGGGCTGGACCTGGATGGCCAACACCGCCGATCCCTGCACCCGGGTCCCCGGGAGCCCGCTGGATTCCAATTTCGCCATTATCGACAGCGACTGCGAGTCCCCCTCCGGGACACAAGATGACGTCCTCTATTCCCCGGTCCTGGACACCAGTTCGGCCGCGCGACTCACCTTGAAGTTCGACCACCATTTCCGGCGGTATCCGGGCGGCATGGAAGAGCACGGCTATGTGTACGTCTATTCCTCCGGAACGAATTACGCCTGGGTCCAGATCGCCGATTATTACGGACAGGACTTTGGTCCGGAAAGCGTCACCCTCGACCTCACCCCCTATCGCGGCACCTCCTTCACCCTCGCCTTCTACTACACCGGAGGGTACGACTGGTGGTGGGCCCTCGACCACATCTGGGTGGGCGAGGCCGTCAACCGCGTGGTGGTGGGGACCAAGGACCACGGCATCTACTATGCCGACTCCAACGAAGGCACCTATTTCGGCCAGTTCCAGCCCTCCAACCTCACCGCCGGCACGGTCAACGAGGTGCGCTACAAGGACATGACCGAGGATATGCGGGCCAGCCATGTGCCGGATGGGGACTATCACTCGGCAGACTACGGCGCAACCTGGTCCCCCGTCGCGGGTGTAACGCCAGGATTGGGCTTGCGGGATGTCACTTTCAATTCGGTGGTTATTGACCGAGGCCTATCCGGCTTCGTATGGGGTTGTTCCTCCGGCAAGTCCTTAGGCCGGGGCCTTGGCGATGGGGCCGCCTGGTATTACAATCCCGTGTTTGACTGCGACCCCGGCACCGGCGGCGTTCAGGCCTGCTGGCAGGAATGCCCTCAGACCGGGCTGGACGCCAACGGTGATTTCCGCTCCATCGTCAAGCTTCCCTCCGGAACCATCCTCATGGGTTCCATCGGCACCGACAGCAGTCCGGCGTGGACCGGCCTTTACCGGAGCGAGGACAACTGCCTCACCTGGGAACGGTCCGACGCGGGCCTGCCCCCCAGCCCGATGGTCTATGCGTTTCAGGTGGACGGCGCCAACGGGTATGTGCTGGCTTCGGTCGTGGATTCCGATCTCTCCGACGGGGACCAGGGGGGTGTGTTCTACTCCGAAACCTCCTCCGACGGCAGGGCGTGGGCGAAGACCAACCTCCCCTCCTCCACCCCCAGCAGTTACGAGATGGCCCTCGCCGGGGACGGCTCCACCCTTTACACCGGCCTCTCCTCCGACGGCATCTTCTCCACCACCCCCGCCACCATTCCCATCGCCCAGCCGGCGGCGTATTTCGAGGCCGCTGACGAGGCCTGCGTGGGCACCGCCGTCCAGTTCTACAATTACTCCGCCGGCAAGGTCAGCATCAATGCGTGGACCTTCGGCGACGGGGGCGTTTCCGCCCAGGCAAACCCTTCACACACCTACGGCACGGCCGGCACCTATTACCCGTCCCTGACCGTCACCTCCGGCTTCGCGAGCGACACCTACCCCGATCTTCCCTTCGGTGTCTCGCTTGTGGTCCGTGACGAACTGGATGTGGGCAGTTCCCTCCAGATGGCCAAGACCGGGACGCCCGGAGAGGTGCGGCTCAGTTGGACCGATGTGGACGGGGAATCCGGCTACCGTATTCACGCCAGCAACGACCCGGCCGCTCCCCAGGCCAGCGGGGACCTCCCGGCGGACACGGTCAGTCTGGCCACCTCGGCCCCCTATGCCTACTTCCGAATTCAACCGTTGGGCTCAACCTATGCTTGTGGGGATGGCATAGTGGGTGGCACCTGGTAGGCCCCGCCACTCGCCGGGAATCATTCCGCGCGGCACGCGGGAAACCGATCGGTTTGTCCGGTGCCACCCAGCGATTCCAATAATTCTTTGAGAAGGATAGAGTCAGGCTGACTGTTCCAGTACTGCCTGGCGGCACGCCAGGGAATGCTCTCTCTCAACCTGGCGTGGATTCGTTGCGCACTGGTTGCGCGGCGCTTCGCCATGGCAATCCGGCCCTTATTCAGTGCATGGCGGGCCGCCACCAAGTGAAACCTCCAAGCGAGATTGGCAAAGGGGGTCTTCTTTATTGCAGCATCACCCTGCCTTAGCAGGTCATCACTGCCATGATTGCGCATACTCCAGATAATGGAGTCCAGCCGGAATTGCTCGAGATTGGTTGCCTTGGCAAGCACGGACAGTCTGCCAACCTTTTCTTCATCCTCTGGATCGATCATGACCAGGGCCCTTGCCGCCAGGTATGCCTCCTTAGCCTGTTTCCGGGCCAGCGCGGTTGCACAAGTCTCCTCCGCGAGTTCGAGCACCCTGTCACGATCATTCATTAAAGCAAAATAGATGGAAAGATAACCCCAGTACAGGCTTTGAAGATAAAGTGCATTTTCTTTGATCATCCGCCGATGAAACTGGCCCAGCACCCGCCCCAGCGCTGCGGGATAAGGCAGATTGGCAAAGAACTCCACCCAATAAAACAGCACTTGAAGCTGTTCAAAACCATACTGCCTAGAGATGTCAACGGCTTTTATCAGATGTTCTCGGGCAGCGTCAAACGCACCGTGGTATTGAGAAAGCTCCGAAAGGTTCGATAATGCACGCACTTGGATGGGATCGCACATCTGCTGTGCCTTGGAGTAGCTCAAATCGAGATGATACCGGGCTTCATCCCATTTGCCCGAGAGCATATAAATGTACCCCGCTTCATTCGAAGCAAGAGCCATATGCTGGTAAAGGCCAAATCGCTCCTGTATTCTCTTGGCTTCAAGGAAAGAACGCAAGGCTTTGCCCGGATTCGACTGCATGTTCGCAATAGTTCCCAGATTGATATGCACTCGGATCAAGTGCTGAATCTCATTCAATGCCTTTAATTTTCTTTTGGTGGACTGCAACAGGGCGACGGCCTGGTCCTGACCGCCGGTAGCAAAAAGCAGAGCCCCCTGAACCACCGATAATTTGACGATCTCTTTAGAGGGAATCTGCCCTGTGAATTCCTGTCGCACCCGGTTGAACAGATTCAGCGCCTTTCCCAATTGCCCCGTTTGCGCCAACAACATTCCCCGCGAATTATGGCATTGGAAGCAAATCAAAGGGTTGCCGGCCAGGCCAAATGCTTCATCCAGATATGGTTCCACCAAGCCGAAGGATCCCGATAACCGATACGAATCTGCCAATGCAAGCAGCAACTGGGCCTTTACATCGGATTCCTCAATCTTCTTTAAAAACTCGGGCGATAAAAGGCATTGGACCTCATGGAATTTGCCCATGGCCAGATAAATGCTGCACAGTTGGTGAGCGATCATCGCGGAACTAGCGCATGTAATCTCATCATGGCTCTGGATGAGCGCCTGGAAATATTGAACTGCCGTCGACAGAGCATACTCATCATGGTAAAGCTGGCCTGCTCGATATAGATAATCCTGGCCTTCCCCAACGGCGCCGGAACAAAGATAATGAAAGGCGATAACCCGGATTGCGTCCGACGAATCGGCTGGCAGGATGGTCCGGGCAATTCTGGCCGCCCTCAGGTGCAGGTTCTTGCGGGACCCGAAATCCAGCGAATTGTAGATTGTCGAGCGGATATGACTTTGGGGGAATATGAACTGGTCCTCTCTTTCCAGTCGCCGAATGAACTCCCCATTAGTGGACAAAGCATCAAGCATTTGCGGATCGGCGCCGGAATCTATAGCGGATTGATATGCCGCCTTCTTGGGAATGGTCTCCCCAAAGACCGCAAGGGTCTTCAATAGTAATTGCTGACTCGCCGGGAGCCGGTCGAACCGGGCCATGACCACCCCTTCCAATGTGGTGGGGAGGTTGGGCTTGCGCATCTCGTCCAGAAAGAGGAGTTCCGGGTTCTGCGCATCCCGCGTGATATAGCCGGAGTCCTCGTAGGCCCGCAGGGTCTCCCGCAGGAGGAGGGGATTCCCGCCGGAGGCCGCCACAGCGTCCGCCAGTAATTTGTCGGGCGCTCGCTGGACCCTGAGAAACGCGAGGGCCAACCTTCTCAAGTCCGTCTCCGGCTGGGGGCCCAGCGTAATGGAGAGGGTGGGGACCAACCCCTCGAGGCCGCCGGGCAATGTCCGGCCGGAGAGGACGAAGAGGGGCCCTGGCCGATCCAGCGTCCGGAGGAGGTCCGTCAGGAGGCCGCGGCTTTCGGGATCCATCCATTGGACATCGGTGAGGGAGAGGGTGAGGGGCTCCCTGCGGGCGGATTCGCTTATCAGAAGTCCGGCCTGACGATGCAGGATCGCTTTGCGCGTCTGCTCATCCGTGGAAACGGCCTTCAAGCCGTGCGGGACCTCCATAAGGTCGAGAAGGAGAGGAGCGAACGGGACCAATTCGGGGACGGTCCGCTCCAGCAGGCCCTTCCATGCCTCTTCGGGCGTGCCGCCCTCCGGCGTCCCCAACTCCAGCAGGCGGCGGAGGATGAACTTCCACGGGTGATAGGGAAACTGCGCGGTGAACTCCCGGCACCAGCCCGAGACGACGCGCCGGCCGGACCCTTGCGAGCAAAACAGGTGCTCCAGAAACGCCGACTTCCCGATGCCCGCCTCCCCTTGGACCAGGAGAAGGCGCGTCGCTTCGCCGGACTCCCGGATGAAGGCCCCGCACTCCTCCAGTTCCCGGGCGCGGCCGATAAAGGCCCCCGCGGTCGCTTTCTCCCCGGCTTCCTCCCGCCGGGGCTCGAACACCGGGACGGGATGGGATTTCCCCTTCAGGGCCACCGGAGGCAGGGGGGTGAACGAGAATGCGCGGCACTCCTCATAGGCGCCCGGCCCGGCCAGGATGCGTCCCGGCCCCGCCGCCTGCATCAGGCGCGCGGCCAGATTCACCTCGTCGCCCATGACCGTGTATTCACACCGCCGGGCGTCGCCGATGAGGCCGGCGAAGATGGTTCCGCGGTTCAGCCCCACGGCTGGGGCGAGGCCCCGGGCGGCGCCGATGGCCTGGAGATCCAGGGCGAAGTGGACGGCCCGGTCCGCGTCATCCTCGTGGCTGAGGGGGGCGCCGAAGGTGATCAGGAGCTTGCTCCCCTTGTCTCCCATGTCCACCTTGCTCAGGTGCCCCTCGCAGGCATCCACCAGGGCGCGCGCCTCCGCGTAGAAGGCCCTCAGCCGCGCCACCGCCTCCGGGTCCCGGTAATCCCCCGTATTGGGGAAGGAAACGAAGAGGACGGCCGCCCGGCGGTGCTCGCTCAACAGGCGCTCAGAACCCAGCCTAAGCCGCTCCACGAGGATGGGGTGGAGAAACGGAGCGCAGGTCTCTGTGAGAGAAGATCGATCTGGCTCCACCGCCACAGTTTCGAGTTTCGAGTTCCGGGTTTCGAGCGGGGGAGGGAATCCCTCGATCCGCCAGAACCCCTCCGCCCTCTTTTCGACTTTGAACTTTGGATGTTGAACGTTGAACCGCTTGGCTTTGACAACGGTCTCTCCCGCCCGCGCGTGGTGCTCGGCTTCGGCCGCGCCATCCACCGGGAGCCCGGCGAACACATAGTCCCGGGCCGCCCCCTCCCCCACGACAAGCAGGACATGCTCCCCGGCGGCGAGGCCGATCTTGATGCGGATGGGAAAGGCCCCCACCGGGCTGACGGCTTCCGGGTTCTCCGCCATGTGGGCCTGGATGGCCCGCGCCGCCTCCAGGGCCCGCTCCAGCCCCCCGGGGTCCTGGAAGAGGGCGGTGGCCGCGTCGCCGGCGAAGCGCATGACATCACCGCCGCGGTCCTCGATGGCCCCGACGATGGCGCCGAAGTAGTCGTTGAGGGTCCGCGTGAGGAACTCCGCCCCCTCGCGCCCCATGCGGCCCAGGGCTTCGGAGAGGGGGGTGAAGCCGGAGATGTCGGCAAAGAGGGTGGCGCCGTTCAAAAACAGCGGCGATTCCCAGTCCCGGCCTTCGGCCACGAGACGCCGCAGGGTCAGGGGGAGAAACCGGCCCAGGTCCATGCGCGCCCCTGGTCAGATCAACGGCGCCGGGCTCCGGTCCGGACGGCGTAATTGCATTGGTAGTTACCGGCGCGGTTCCTGCTCAGGGCAGGCCCGGTTCCGGTTCCCCCTTTCAAACCGTGCGTGCGGATTTCCCGCACACGGCTTAACGATGGTCTTCACAGGTGTCACATGCGCGGGGTAGCACACGCTCCCCCGAAGGCGATGCAGGCCCAGTTCATGGAATCGGGCGTCCGGCCACCGATCCGCCCGATAGCGTGTCCGCTGTCCCCCACGACGCCACAGCCACCGCCGCAGTCGGCGGGCCGTATAGGCGTCCATCTGGTTGAATTGCTTCTCGGCGTTGCCCGTCCGAAAATAATTCCCCCAGCCCCGGAGCACGGAATTCAGGGTCGTGATGATAGCCTTCACATCGGCGACCCCGCTCCTCCGCACGTCGGTCAGGGCATGAATGCGGACCCGGAGGCGTTTCATCGCTCCTGGCGAGGGCCACCGCTGCATGAAATGCAGTCTCGGCGCCCGCTGGATGCTCCGCTTCTTCCGAATCGCGCATCCCAGAAAGATGAAACCCTCCCTCCCCCGCCGGAGATCGACCAATCGCGTCTTCTCCGGATGCAGCACGAGGCCCAAGCGGTCCATGATCGCACCGATCCGCTGGTGTGCCGTTTCCGCCGCCGCTTGGCTGCGACACATCACCACGAAATCGTCGGCGTACCGCACCAGCACCCCAAGATGCGCGTACTGCTCCGCCCAGGTGCGGTCCAGCGCATGGAGGTAGATGTTGGCCAAGAGCGGCGAGATAACTCCCCCTTGCGGTGTTCCCGCGAGGGGTTCCCTCACCGTTCCGTCCTCCATTACCCCGGCCTCTAACCACCGGCGGATCAGCTTTTGGACCCGCCGATCGCTGATGCGCTCGGCGATTTGCTCCCTCAGCTTCCTTCGGTCGATCGAATCAAAGTAGCGCTGAATGTCGGCGTCCACCACCCAACAGAAGCCCCGGTTGCCCATCACCCGGATGGTTCCCAGCGCCCCCGTCGCCCCCCGCTTCGGACGGAATCCCCAATTCGCGGGGAGAAAATCCGCCTCGAAAATCGGCTCAATCACGATCTTCGCCGCCATCTGCACCACCCGATCCCGTACCGTCGGGATCCCCAGTGGCCGCTGCCGCCCTCCCGCTTTCGGTATCCACCGCCGTCGCACCGAACTCGGGCGGTAGTGCCCTGCATCCAGGGCGGCCTGGATCCCGGCGAGAAACCCCTCCACCCCCGCCCCCTCAATCGCCGCGATCGTCTCCCCGTCCACCCCCGCCGCCCCCCCATTCCCCCGCACCCGCTTCCACGCTTCCGCGAGAACGTCACTCCTCGCGATCCGGTCGTACAACGCGTGAAAACGCCGTGTCCGGCTCCGCTTGGCGCACCCGTACAGCGTCCGTTGGAGTTCTCGCACTTTGTCTACGGGGTGATTGGACGTCATGTCCATGCCCTCGCGCTTACCCCCGCCGAACGCGCAACCCAAGCAGGGTCCCTTCCCTCCATCCCGTTTTCCGGGACTTCCTCGGTACTATGAACCCCTCGGACTCCTTCCCGGCTCCGGGCGTTTTCAGCGTCCCGCCTTATACCCCCGGTCTTTGCCCGACTTGGCCGCCGGGGAAGGTCTCTCCGGTTCCCCATCGATCCTTCAAAACGTGCCGCGCCCCCTACCCCGGGGAGGTCCAGCGGCGACTCCGGCATCACGCCGCTGTCTGTTGCCTTCGCCGTGACATGAGCGGCTCGGCCCTCCCTAACACCTTTCGGCTGATAATGTGACGAGGCTGTAGGCTTCACTACCGTTGCGGCCCGCTTTGTCGCTCCCTCCTTGCAGAGGCTTTCGACGCCCCGCTCAGCCGGCGGAATCTCTCCCACCGTCCGGGGCCTGCTTCCGGGCGCTCCGGCGCTTACCCGGACGGGACTTGCACCCGCTGGACCGATGGAACTTTCAGGACGCACCATGATTTCAATATAGCATGGAATTGTGACGCCCGTCACAGTCGTTCCCCTGGAAGCGTATAATGATATTAGCGGAGGTATCTATGCGCCGACCCCTATGGTTCCTGCTCGTCCTGTGCTTGTCCTCCATCCTGCCGGCCGATTGGGACCGCCGGGCCGACATCCAAGGCAACATCACCGATGTGGCCGTGTTCCGAGCCGGGACCACGCTGGTGGTCTATCTCGCCACCGACGGCGCCGGCGTCTTCGTCAGCACCGACGGCGCCACCTGGGTCTCGCGCAGCAACGGCCTCGACGACCTCCGCATCGCCGCCATCGCCGCGGATCCCGAGTCGGGCCAATTCGCCAAACTGGTCACCCGGTCCAACAAGGTGTTCGTCACCTCGGACACCGGAGCCAACTGGTCGGAGGACAACTACTCGGGAACCGGGGGGCTGGCGCTCATCGCCACCCCCTGGACGGCCACCGATATCGCCTACACCAACGACGCCACCACCCCGTCCCAATGGTACACCTATCTCGCGACCCGGGGGGCCGGGATCATCCGACAGAACGGCTGGGGGGGGCCGTGGGCGCCCTATAACGACGTCGCCGGCACCAAACCGGACCTGGTCGACATCAACGCCGTCGCCGCGATCCCTGGGGGGCCGGGCAGTTTGTCCCGGTACACCGTCTTGGCCGCGGCTGCGGACGGCGTCTATCGTTTGGATCCGACCCAGGCCACGGTGGGCTACTGGGTGTTCAGCAAGGATTTCGGCGGGGCCCCCGCCCTCTCCCTGGCCCTCCATCAGACCAATTTCGCCCTCGTGGGGCTGGGCATCAGCACGCTCAGCGCCCAGCCCGGCGGCGTCCAGTTCAGCCCCAACATCGCCAACGACGAGTGGAACATGCTCTGCTCCGGCCCCCCCAACGAGGCGTTTTCCGCGGTGGACTACCGCTGGAACGGGACCGCCGCCTTCGACATCGTGGGCGGCACGCCGGGAGGGCTCTACCGCATCGATGATGATTATTCCGGGACCTGCACCGGTTCCGGCTATCACCCGTACCCCTTCCGCGGCCCCGTTGCCGCCATCGGCATGGCCTCCACGGCCGTGGCGAACATGGGTTGGGCGGGAGGGCCGGGCAAGGGCCCCGTCCGCTTCGACCCGCGGGCCGAGACCTATCCCGTCACCAACGAGCGGACCGGGATCGAGGACAACAATGTCGTCGGCCTCACCCTGAGCCCCAACTATCCCTCGGACTCGACGATATTCGCCGCCTCCGGGGTGGCGGGGCTCTACAAGAACACCTCGCTCTTCACCTTCCCCATGACGGGATGCAACACCAACCCCCACTGGCCCGGCTATTTCTACCGAATGATCGGCGACCCGGACTCCTGGGGCATCGTCCCGGTCCGGGCCGTGCGTACCGTCCCCAACTACGACAACAACGCCGGATACCCCTTCCGCACCCTCTTCGCCGCCTCCCCGGGCCACGGGGTCCTGCGGTCCTACGACGGGGGCCGCTCCTGGGGCTACGCCAACGGCGACGGCAACGAGTTGGCCGGAGCGGAGGTCACCGACCTCCTGGTGGACCCCTCCAGCGCCAACATCCTCTACGCCGCGGTCTACGGCAAGGGGGTCTACCGCAGCACCGACGGCGGCGCGAGCTGGGCCCTGCTCGCCCCCTCGGGTCTGACGAACAAAAAGGTTCTCGCCCTGGCCCTGGGAGGCTCGACCCTCTACGCCGGCTGCCGCTCCGCGAGCGGGGAGCACGGCCTGTGGAGCTACTCCACCGGATGGACGAGCGTCACCGCCTCCCTCAACCTCTCCGTCTCCGTCCTCGCCACCCCCAAACCTTCCGAGTGGAGCACCTATCCGTGGGTCTTCGCGGGAACCGAGGCCAACGGGGTGTACGGCTACAAGACCAGCGTGCCGGTCTCGTTCACCGCCCTCAGCACCAACTTGCCGGCCAACGCCCGGATTTACGACCTGAAGGTCTCGCCGGCGTTCGTCACCGCCCAGCGCCTCCTGGCGGCGGTCAAGCCCACCAACACGACCAACGGGGGCGTCTACTGGGGGACCCTCGTCACCACGCCCTCGCCCTCCATCGCCTGGTCCCAGATCACCACCGGCCTGACGGACCGCCGCGTCACCGCGGTGGCCTTCAACCCCGACTACGGCATCGGCGGGGAGATCTTCTGCGGCCACGCCTTCAAGGGGGTCTACATCGCCAACCTCTCCGGCTCCGGCCTCCAGTGCAACTGGAAGCCGGCGGCCGGATTCTACAACGTTCCCCCGGCCATCGAGGCGCTGGCGGTGTCGCCCGAGGACGGCCGCACGGTCTTCGCCGCCTCCTCCAAGGACGGGGTGTTCATCAGCCGGGACGGGGGCGACACCTTTCGGCCCTGGGGCGCGTTCGAGAGCCCCGTCGGCAGCCCGGGCATGCCGGCAACCATCTCCGTGGCCGTCACCGGGACCATCTACCTGAACGAATCGTTCCACGACGGGGGGCTCCCCTCCGGCTGGGTGACGGTCAACGGCGGGTCCTCCGGCGGGCGCACCTGGTCCACCACCAACCATTGCGGCCGGGCGCTGGGCGATATGGTCGCCCCCACCATGCTGATCGATTCATACTGCGAAGGGGCCGGAAAAACACAGGACGACAAGCTGGTCACTCCCGAGTTGGACACCAGCGGGGCGCAAAGCCTGAGACTCGTTCATTACAGTTATTGGTCCGGAACAACCGATGCCACCGATTATGGCTATATTAAGGTCTGCTCTTCCGCTACAGGAGGAAGTTGCGACCCCGTCACCGGAACAAGCTGGGTGACGGTGAGCACTCTTTCGTCGGGCGGGCACAACCTGCCGGACCGCGCCATTGACCTGACCACCCGCAAGGGGACCGGCTTCAAGGTGATGTTCCACTATGTCGGGGCCTATGACGGCTTCTGGGCCGTGGACGATGTCCGGTTGGTGGACACCGGCGCCCCCGCGGCCGGCCGCCCCAATGTGGTGGCGGGGACGCGCGACGACGGCATCTACACTTCCCCCTTCGGCGAGGACACCTATTTCGGCTCGTTCGTCCCCTCCAGCTTGACGACGGGCCGCATTCGGGAGATCCGCTACACCAACATGGCGGAGGACCTGCGGGCGGCCGATGCCAAGGGGGGCGACTGGCACTCGCGGGATTACGGCCAGACCTGGACCCTCATTTCCAACTTCGGCGGCGCCAACATCGCCGACATGGCGTTCGGATCGGGCTTAACGCTGGCAACGGAATTCGAACGAGGACTCTCAGGCTTCGTTTGGGGCGCCTCGTCCGGCAAGTCCCTCGGCACCACCCTGCGGGCGGAGCTGTGCAACAATCTCGGCCAGGCCTGGTATCGTCTTGGGGGATACTCTTCCGTTTGGACGGCCTGCCCCACCTCCGGCCTCAATGTCTGCGAGGACTTCCGCTCCATCCTCCAGTTGACCACCACCGGACACAAGGATGTCCTGATGGGCTCTACGGGCATCGGCTCCAACCCGGCCGACCCGGAATGGAAAGGACTCTACCGCGCGCCCAGCGACTGCAGCGCCTGGACCCCCTCCAACGAGGGGCTCCCCTGCACGACTTCGGGGAGCGACTGCCTCAACACGGCCCAGGTATGGGCGCTATGGCAGAACCCCGACAGCGGGAACCCCTTCATTCTCGCCTCGGTCACCGACGCCGACCACTCCGACCCCGCCGGGGACCAGGGCGGGGTTTACTTCTCCGACTGGTGGTCCTACGGCAAGGCCTGGGCCAAGACCAACCTCCCCGCCTCGGAGCCGGGGAGCGTGGACCTGGCCTCCTCCACCGGCGGCACCACCATTTACACGGGCCTCGCGGACGACGGCGTGTTCTCCTCCGTCCCCGCCTCCATCACGGTGCTCAACGCCACGGCGTATTTCGAGGCCGCCGCCGAGGCCTGCGTGGGAACGAGCGTCACTTTCAGCGACTACTCGGCCGGGCAGATCACCGAATACGCCTGGGACTTCGGCGACGGCCACTCGTGCGCCGGCCCCACCGGGAACACCTGCTTCCCCACCGCCTGGGGCCCCGCCCACACCTTCGCCTCGGCGGGCGCCTTCACGGTGGAGGAAACGGTCGAGAACGGCTACGGCCACAAAGACGACTATTCCCGACCCATCGCCATCCGGGCCGAGCTGGACGTGGCCAACACCCTGCGGGCGTCCAAGACCACCACCCCCGGCCAGGTGCGCCTGACCTGGACCGACATCACGGGGGAGACCGGCTACGGGGTGTGGGGCGCCAACGCCGCCTCGGGCTCGGACAAGTCCCTGCGAGCCACCCTGGCGGCCAACATGGTGGCCTACAACACTACGGAGGCCTACACCTACTGGCGCATCCAGCCCCTCTCCGGCACTTACATCTGCGGCGACGGCATCGTGGGAGGCAGTTGGTAGGGGGGCGTGGGGCGCAAACGCGCCAATGCGCAACGGCGCATGGCGCGCTACTTCGGCAGTTTCGCGCACACCATCCGGACGAGTTCGCGCAGTTCTTCCGCGGCGGGGCCGAGGGGCTGAAGGAGGGCCAGGCACTCCGCCTCCATCGCGCGGGCCCGCCGGGCGGCGGCCTCCAGCCCCCACACGGCCGGCGCCGTCAGCTTGCCCTGTTCCCGGTCCTTACCCGCGCTCTTGCCCATCTCCTCGGCCGTGGCGGTCTCGTCCAGAACGTCATCGGCCACCTGGAAGAGGAGCCCGGCCTGGAGCCCCAGCTCGGCGAACGCGGCCTCGCGCGCCGCGTCGGCCCCCGCGTAGAGGGCCCCCAGCACGACGGCGGCCTGGATGAGCCGGGCGGTCTTGCCGGTGTGGATGGCCAGCAGCCGCTCCTCGGTGGCGGGGGCGCTGGGGGCGTCCATGTCCAGCACCTGCCCCCCGGCCATCCCCTCGCCGCCGGAGGCGCGGGCCAGCACCTCCACGGCCCGCAGGCGCACCGCCGCCGGGCAGGCGGCGGGGTGGAGGGCCAGAAGGCGGAAGGCCTCGGTGTTGAGGGCGTCGCCGGCCAGGATGGCCAGGGCCTCGCCGAACTGGACATGGCTGGTGGGCCTCCCGCGGCGGAGGGTGTCGTCGTCCATCGCGGGGAGGTCGTCGTGGATGAGGGAGTAGGTGTGGATGAACTCCAGGGCGCAGGCGGCTTGCGCCAGCGGCTCGGGCGGGGCGCCGAGGGCCTTCGCCGAGGCCATCACCAGGAGGGGACGGAACCGCTTGCCCCCGGCCATGAGGGAGTACAACATGGCCTCTTTCAGCCGCTCGGGGGCCTCCGGGGGGACGAGGCGCGGCAGGGTCTCTTCGACCAGGGCCTTCCAGGCGTTCAGCGTCATCGCGTCATAATAGCACGGGAGACGCGGGGGGCGTGGGAGCGCAGGGGCGTAGGGGCGAAAAAGCGCAGGCCGAAGATGCGCACGAGCGCGGCCGGGGCGCCGGTCCTTGGCTCGCCGGGGTTGTTCGCTCCGGCAGGCCCGGAACCAGGGTGGGAATAAAGGGCGTCAAGGCCCGCGCAACTTCATGATAAAATAGGCCCTTATGAAACCCCTGTCCAAGCGAATGGACCATGTTTCCGAGGCCCTCACCCTGCGCATCGCGGCCCGGGCCAGGGAGCTGTCGAAGATGGGGAGGAAGGTCTTTTTCTTTTCCATCGGCGAGCCCGACTTCCCCACCCCCCGCGCCATCAAGGACAAGGGGATCGAGGCCATCGAGACCGACTTCACCAAATACACCGCCGGGAGCGGCATCCCGGAACTGCGCCAGGCGATCTCGGCCGATCTCAAGGGCCGCCTGGGCTTGGACTACGCCCCGGACGAGATCGCGGTGACCATCGGGGGGAAGTTCGCCATCGCGGCCGCCGTGCTGGCCTCGTGCGACCCCGGGGACGAGGTGATCGTCCCCCTGCCGTGCTTCCCCTCCTACTTCGACCAGGCCCGCCTGGCCCAGGCCGTCCCGGTGCCGGTGACGCCGGAGGAGGCGAACGGCTTCCGCCTCACCCGCGCCCATCTGGAGGCGGCGTTCACGCCCAGGACCAAGCTCCTGCTCCTGAACACCCCGCACAACCCAACCGGCGTGGTCTATTCCCGCGACGACCTCGCCCCCCTGGCGGCGTTCATTCGGGAGAGCGGCATCTACGCCGTGGCGGACGAGGTGTACGAGCGGCTCCTCTTCGGCGGCCTCCAGCACGCCTCGCTCGCGTCGTTCCCGGAGATCCGCGACCAGGTGTTCCTGGTCAACTCCTTCTCCAAGACCTACTGCATGACGGGCTGGCGCATCGGCTACTGCGCGGCGCCGAAGGCCCTCTCCTCGGCCGTCGCGGCGGTGCAGAGCCACATGAACTCCTCGGCCAACTCCATCGCCCAGTGGGCGGGGGTGGGGGCGCTGGAGGGGAGCCAGAAGCCGGTGGACGACATGCGGGCGGTCTTCGAGCGGCGGCGCGACCTGATGGTGGGCCTGGCCTCGGCCATCCCCGACATCACCTTCCCCCGGCCCGACGGCGCCTTCTACCTCTTCCTCAACATCACCCGCTACCTGGGCGGTCGGGCCCAAAACTCCTACGAGGCCTCCATGCACCTGCTCGAGAACCACGGGCTGGCGGTGATGCCCGGGAGCGCCTTCGGGACGGAGGGGTTCATCCGCCTCTCCTACGCCGTCTCCGACGACGACATCCGGGACGGCATGCGCATCCTCAAGGACGGGCTCCAGGCCCTGCGGTAGGACGATGAGAACACTATTCCATGCCGTTGTGATCGTATGGCTGGCGGCCACGGCCGCGGCCCAATTCGGCGGGGACGATGCCATGGTGGTCGCCTTCGACCCTGCCGCCTCGCGCCTGGAACGGGCCCCCGACGGGACCTTCACCGCCACGGTGGCCTTCACCGTGGCCCCCGGCTGGCACATCAACGCCGACGCGGTGGACGACGAGTTCCTCTTCCCCTCGAAGCTGGAGATCGCTCCGGCGGAGGGTTTGGAGGTGGCCTCCATCGCCTACCCGCCGCCCAAGAGGGTGACGCTGGCCATCTCCGACAAGCCCCTCCGGGCCTGGGAGGGGCGCGTGGCGGTGGTCGTGAAGGGGAGGGCCGCCGGAGCGGCCGCCCTGACCGGCACCTTCACTTCCCAGGCCTGCAACAACGCCGTCTGCCAGCCCCCCTCCGAGCTGAAGTTCACCCTCGACGGCGGCGGCGACGGCGTCGCCGCCGCAGGGGGGCCGCAACCCCTCCCCGGCGGGACCGCCGAAACGCTTGAGCCGGAGAACCTCATCGCCCGCTGGATCCGGCAGAAGGGGATGGGGCTGGCGCTCCTGCTCATCTTCCTCTCGGGGCTGGCCCTCAACCTCACGCCCTGCGTCTATCCCATGATCCCCATCACCCTGGGGTTCTTCGCCAAGCAGGGGCAGGCGGGGAAGCACAAGCCCTTCGCCCTCTCGCTGGCCTACTTCCTGGGGCTCACCCTCACCTACTCCGCGGTGGGGACCGCCGCGGCCTTCACGGGCGCCCTGTTCGGGACGCTGATGCAGAAGCCGGCGGTGCTGATCACCGTGGCCGGCATCATCGTCGTCCTGGCCCTCTCCCTCTTCGGCCTCTTCACCCTCCAGCTCCCCGCGGGGCTCACCTCGCGCGTGTCGGGCCGGGCCGGCCTGGCCGGCGCCGCGCTGATGGGGGCGATGGTGGGGCTCGTCGCCGCCCCGTGCATCGGCCCCGTGGTGCTGGCCCTCCTCACCTTCGTGGCGGCCGCCGCCAGTCCCCTCATCGGCTTCGCCACCTTTTTCACCCTCTCCGCGGGGCTGGGGCTCCCCTACCTCTTCCTGGGGTTCTTCTCCGCCAAGCTCCCCCGCTCGGGGGGCTGGATGATCGCGCTGGAGTACTTCTTCGGCTTCCTCCTCCTGGGGGTGGCCCTGTTCATCCTCAAGCCCCTCCTCCCCGGCCACGCGGCCGCGCTCCTGGGGGCCCTGCTCGCCCTGGCCGCGGCGGCCGTCTTCCTCCTCAAGCGCCCCGGCGGCCACCGGACGCTGACCGCCGTCTTCGGCCTCCTGGCCCTGGCCCTCGGCATCGCCCTCCTCGTCCCCCTCTTCCAGACGGCGCCCGAGGGGGCGGCCGGCCGCTTCCCGCCCTACACCCCCTCGGCGGCCGACGCGGCCTTCCGGGCGGGGAAGGTGGTCATGCTCGACTTCGCCGCCGACTGGTGCCTGCCGTGCAAGGAGATGGAGAAACTCACCTTCTCCGACGAGAAGGTGCAGGGACTCCTGGCCCGCCTCGCCCCCTTCCGCGCCGATGTCACCACCGGCGGGGACGCGGCGGTGAAGAAGCTCTCCGAGGCATTCGCCATCCGCGGCGTCCCCACCGTCGTGTTCATGAAAGAGGGGCGGGAGATCGAGCCCCTGCGGCTGGTCGGATTCGAGGGCCCGGAGGCGTTCGCCGCGCGGCTGGAGAAGGTCCTGCAGTGAAGATCGTCGCCGTCCACCTGCGCGGCCCCCACACCCTCAAGAAAGTAATGGACGACAAGCAGGTGGACCATCTGACCGCCGCCATCGAGAAGGGGCTGAAGTCGAAGAACCCGGAGAAGCGCGTCCTCGTGGGCTACGACCTCGGCGGCCACCCGTTCTACTTCCGCCTCCCCGACCTCGTCGCCCTCGATGTGGCCGAGTTCGAGATCAAGGACCTTTGAAGCGCGCAAGTGCGTAACGGCGCAACAGCGTTAAAGCGCAAAGGCGAAAAGCGCAGGGGCACGGCATGCCGTGCCCTTTTGCTTCTATAGCGTCCTGACCGCGGTCAGGACGGCATTGGCGCGACGACAACAAGAAGCCGTCCCGACCACGGTCTGGACACGACACACACAGGACTGAGCGGGGATGGATTATGCTTCTGCGCAATATGCTTTGAGTATATTTGTTACGATTAGAACTCCCCATCGAACCGATTCGTTGCCAAGCCCCTATTGTTACGGCATATTCGGGGTGTTGTACATGTGTATATCACTATACCGCTTGACTTCGTCTTCGACTTTTGATATCCTTATGCGCTAAATTCACAATCTATCAGGAGGGTTTTTCAATGAAGAAACTGTTCGTGTGCGTGCTCCTTCTGGCATCCGCCTCGGCCATGGCCGCCATTAACGCTTTCATTTGGGGCCACACCGGCCTGGCGCCGCAGGCCGCCCAGCTCAGCGGTTCCATGGCCTCCATGGACGGGCTCCTCACCGCCAACCCCTTGGGCGAAGCCGATGCCCCGGGCCTGTCGGCCGTCCTGCTGACCCGCGCCGCCGAGGTGCGGGCCAATCTCCAGGCCCTCGCCGCAGGCATCGACAGCGTCATGGACGGCCTCACCCAGGAACAGCGGCAACTCGTCCTCAACGACTACTGCGCGTTCATGGTCGAGGTCCGCGACCTCCGCACCAAGGCCGAGGGACGCTTCCTGGACGATGTGGCCCTGAATCTGGGCGAGACCTATCAGGTGTACGGCCTCAACACCTTTATCTGGGGCAACCGTTACGGCCTCGTCACCCCGCCCCTGCGGGACATTAATCCATAAGCCGGCTCTCTCCATTCTCACGCGTCATCACGGGCGGCCCTGCGGCCGCCCGCTTTCTTTCTGCGTCTAATGCCCTTTCCGTCAAGGGCCAGTCCCGCCACCTCCCTCCCCACCGGAGAGTCCCTTGCCTTGACGGCCCTCCTCTGCAGGAACGGAAACGGAACCGGGCGGGCGCAGGGGTCCGCCCCTGCGCTGCTGCGCATTTGCGCATTTACGCTGCTGCGCCCCTACGCTGCTGCCCCGTTGCGCCTTTTCGCATTTGCGCCGCTACGCCATTGCGCCGCGACGCGCGCCCCGCGTGCTACAATTTCCCGACCCCCAAGGAGTGCACCCATGCGCCGGACCCTCGCCCTGCTGACCCTCCTCGCCTCCACCGCCTTCGGCGCGGAGAGCATCGTCCTCGTCACCCTCGACACCGTGCGGGCCGACCGTCTCTCCCTGTACGGCTACGCGCAGAAGACCTCGCCGTCGCTCGAAGCGGCCGCCGCGAAGGGGCTCGTCTTCGACCAGGCCTACTCCATCGTCCCCCTCACCTTCCCGGCCCATGTGGCCATCCTCACGGGGCACGACCCCTTCGCCACCGGCCTCTTCCTCAACGGCCAGCAGTTCGCCCCCGACGAGAGCTACCTCCCCACGGTCCTCAAGAAGCGGGGCTACGCCACCGCGGCCTTCGTCTCCTCCGCCATCCTGGAGCGCACCTTCGGCGGGGCCAAGGACTTCGACCTCTACGACGACGCCATGACGAAGAAGGCGCTGGGCGAGGAGGTCTCCGAGCGCCCCGCGGCCGAGACGGCGGCCCGGGCCCTGGCGTGGCTGAAGACGGCGAAGGGACCGTTCTTCCTGTGGGTCCACCTCTTCGACCCCCACGCCCCCTACAACCCGACCCAGCCCTGGGCCGACCGATTCGCCCACCCCTACGACGCCGAGATCGCGCAGATGGACGCGGCGCTCGGCAACCTGTTGAAGGCCGTCCCGAAGAAGGCCGCCGTGATGATCGTCGGCGACCACGGGGAGATGCTGGGCGAGCACGGCGAGGAGGAGCACGGCGTCCTCCTCTACCAGCCCGCCATCCGCGTCCCCCTGGTCCTCCTGGGCGGCGGGGTGAAGCCCGGGCGGGAGGGGCGGCCCGTATCCCTCCTGGATTGCTACCCCACCCTCCTGGCCCTCGCGGGCGCCGCCGTCCCGGCGGGGCGGAAGGGGACCGACCTGCGGGCGCTCCCCGCCCAGGACCGGACCCTCCTGGCCTCCTCCCTCTACGGCCGCGAGGTCCATGGCTTCCTCCCCTCCACCGCCGTGGTGCAGGGCGGCTTCAAACTGCTGGCCTACGGCGACCGGGACTACAAACTTTTCGACCTCGCGAAGGACCCCGGCGAGACCGACAACCTGTTCCTGGCCGACCGCCGCCGCGTCCGCGAGATGCGCAAGGCCGTGCTGGAGGTGCAGTTCCCCTCCTCCCTGCAGGTGGCCATCCGCGACGAGGATCGGAAGAAGCTCACCTCGCTCGGCTACTCCACCCCGAAGAAGACCGAGCGCCTGGTCCACCCCGAGGAGGGGCTGCAATACGAGCGGATGCTGGCGGAGGCGAAGAAACTCCTGGCCGCCGGGAAGAGCGACGAGGCGGAGCTGAAGCTCCTGGCCCTGCTCGACAAGGCCCCCGGCATGAACGAGGCGCGGACCATGCTGGGGAAGATCTACACCAAGTCGGGCCGCCACGCGGAGGCCCGCGAGGTGTTCGCGGGGCTGGCCAACCAGCAGGCCATGGACCCCAAGCCGCGCCTCGAACTGGCCCGGACGCTGATCGCCCAGGGGGAGTTGGACAAGGCGGCCGCGGAGCTGCGGACGATCCAGACCCTTGACCCGCGCCAACCCGACGCCTACGGCATGCTGGCGCAGATCCACCTGGCCAAGCGCGACTGGGCCGCCCTCGACGCGCTGGCCGGACTGGCGAGGCAGTACAGCGTGGAAAACACCGCCCTCTTCACCTCCATCGGCCTGGCGGCCAAGGAGCGGAAGGACCTGCCCGCGGCCGAGCGCGCCTTCCGCGACGCCCTCGACCTGGAGCCCGGGGCCCTGTTGCCCCTCAAGGGGCTGGCGACGGTCCTCTACATGCAGGAGCGGAAGCGGGAGGCGCTGGAGGCCTACCGCCGCCTGCTGGAGACGAGCCCGGCCGACCGGGAGGCCAATTACCTGGCCGGCCTGCTGACCTTCCAACTGGAGGGGCGGAAGCTGGAGGCCCTCCAGTATTTCAACGCGGCGCTCGAGGGGTGCGAGCCGCCCAAGTTCTGCGACCTGGTGCGCGAGGCGATCCGCAAAGTGGAGGAATGAAGCCGTATCTCGTAGTTCGTCCTCCACCCACCCAAAAGCAAACGGCGGCCGCCATGGCCGCCGTTGTTTTTGCGAACTACGATCTACGCACTGCGATCTACTTCAGTTTTCCCAGCGCCGCCTCCGTCGCCTTCAGGAGGGGCTCGGAAGAGAGGGGGGCGCCGACGGCGCCTTTCATCCACAGGTCGGGGATGAGGACCCCCTGCTTGCAGATGCGGGGCATCTCCACCCCCAGCACCTTGCCCTTCATGTATTCCTTCAACTGGAACGCGATGATGTGCCCGATGGGGTAGTCGGGGAGGTAGAGGGCGGAATGGATCAGGTGGGAGTAGACGGCCAGCAGGGGGGTGTCCTTCACCTTGAAGACGTCGGCGTAGTAGGCGTTCCACACCTCCTTGGCGATGCGGATGACGGCCTCCTTCAGCTGGGCGGGGGTGGCGTCGGGGTGGTCGTAGAGCCAGTGCCACACCCTCATATCCACCAGCGCGACGCCGGCGATCTCGTAGGTCATCCAGAACTCGTTGAGGGCGTCGAGGGCTTCGGCCTTCGGGTCGGAGGCGGTGAGCCCCAGGATCTCGAGGTCGCGTCCCTGGAAGAGAAAGGCGAAGGCCTCGGTGAAGGCGGTGTTGGGGACGCCGTTCATGGCGTGGTAGTCGATCATCGAGTTGCTGATGACCTGCTCCACGTTGTGCCCCAGCTCGTGCATGGCGATGTTGAAGCCCTTGTAGTTCATCCCGCCGGCGGGGACGCGGGTGCGCAGGTGGGCGCTGTCCTCCCGCCGCTGGGCCCCCAGGGCGTGGCCCGAGCCGCGGGCCGGGTCCACCTTGATGCGGGCCCCGATGAACGCCGCGTCGGCGTCGGAGAACCCCAGCTTCCGGAGGATGTCGGGAATGCCCTTCTCGAAGTCGCCGACGCTCGGGTAGCGCGCCGCGACGAGGGCGTCGAGCTCCGCCTCGGGGACCGCGGGGGCGGCCTTGAGGGTGTTGTAGTAGAGGTCGAAGGGGCGCAGGGGCCGCCCCAGCTTCTTCTGCAGGAAGGCGGCCACGCGGTGGCGGAGCGGGGAGGTGCAGACGCTCGTCAGGAGGGCCTCGACGCGCGCCTCGGGGATCTCCCGCTCGCGGTCGAACTTGCGGGCGATGTGGGTGGGATACTGGGGAGTGTAGGGGTCGGCCTGGCGCAGGGCCTGGAAGAGGTTCAGGAAGACGGCGTAGCGGGTGTCGGGTTCGGGGCCCTGGGAGCCCGCCGGCAGGCCGGCATAGGGGCTCCAGGCGAAGCCCGGGTGATCCACCGCCTCGCGCGGGATTTTCTGCTCCACGATGCTGAGCATCGTCCGGTAGATCAACTCCTGGCGCGCCAGTCCGTCGGGGTTCTTGTACTGGGCCTTCAGCTCGTCGCGGATGCCCCAGTGGCTGATGAGCTTGCCGAAATCCTTCGGGTAGAGCGCCTTGCCGTTTGGGTCCAGGACATCCCCCAGGTAGATGTTGTAGTTGGCGATGTAGTCCTCGGCCCGGACGTAGGCCCGAACGATGGACTGAATGACGGCGGCGGGGAGGCGGGTGCGAAAGCGGTTGGCCAGCCGGGCCTGGGCCCACGCGAGGCGGTCCATCCCAGGGCCGCGCTCCGTCAGCTGGGCGAGGGTGGGGGCTTCGTAGTTGAGGAGGACGAAAAAGGCGAGCTTGTTCTGGAACAGGTCGTCGCTCATGTGGGCCAGGGGATCGTAGGCGGCCAGGAGGTAATCCACCTTGAGCATGGGGCCCTGGTCCACGTCCATCCCCCACTTCAGGTCCCGCCCCATCTCCACCCCAGCGCCGTCCAGGGTCTCGAAGGCCCGGTCCAGCCGCAGGAAGGTGGCCTTCAGTTCGGCGGGGTCGGCGATGAAGTGCTCCGCCGCGAAGCGGATAAAGTCGGCGTCGGCGCCGTCCTCGGCCCGCCAGAGCGAGGCGGCCTGCCGCAGGCCGGTGTCGATGCGGACGGCCTGGGCCGGGCCGTGGGCGGCCAGGAGTTTCTCCCGCGCGGCGGCGACGGCGGAGGCCATGTCGGCGGCCGCGAGGGCGGGGAGGAAGAGGACCATGCAAAGAACTCCTTTCATTTCAGCTCCTTTCAGGAATAGGGGGGCGTTGAACGCGCGGATGCCGCCCTCGGTATTATATATGAGATGAACGGGAAGTTCTTCGCCTCCGTCCCCGACCCCTTCACCGACGCCGAGCGGGCTGCGTTCGCCCGGCGGGTGAGGGCCGCGCTGCCCGAGCGCCGCCGCGCGGCTTGGGGACCGGCCCTGGCCGTGGCCGCCACGGCGCTCCTGGCCGTGGGGGCGGTCATCGTGGCCGCGGGCCGCTCCCCGCAGCCGGCCCCCGCCCCCCGCGTGGCGGTGGAAAACCCCCTGCGTCTGGCCGGGGCCGGGCCACTCCCGGCGTCGCCCGCGGTGTTTCCCGCGCCGCCCGCACCACCCGTTCCGCCGGCCCCGGTGGAGGTCCCCTTCGCCATCGCCAAGGCCGACGACCGCGTGATGCTCACCTGGGAGGGGGTCGAGGGGACCCGCTACCTGGTCCAGAAGTGCCTCCTCTCCGCCAACGGCAAGCAGTGCCGCACCGAGGCCGTGGTGACGGGCAGCCGGTTTGAGGACCCGGCCCGCGATGAAGGCCCCCTGGTGCTCTACACCGTGGGGGCCCTCCGCTCCTGACTTTCGTCTACTTCTCCCGGCTCCCGCCGGGAGCACCACCCTACCGTCGAGGCGTGCGCGGCTTGCACGCCTTTTTCATGTTCCCCCGCCCCCGCCCGTGCTACACTCTCCATAAGGCGGCGGGGGCTTTGCCGATCGGAGGACGACATGCCTGAACTTCGCCAGAACATGGCCACGGGAGAATGGGTGATCATCGCCACCGAGCGGGCCCGCCGGCCCGAGGAGTTCGCCGCTCCCCGCCCCCCCCGGGTCCTCGCCGAGCGCCGGGACGACTGCCCCTTCTGCCCCGGCAATGAGCGCCTTGCCCCGAACGCGGTGTTCGCCCTGCCGGAAGGGGGGCCCTGGGCGGTCCGGGTCGTCCCCAACAAGTTCGCGGCCCTGCGTCCGGAGGTCCCGCTGGAGCGTTCCTGCGACGGCCACTTCCGGCGGGCGACGGGCTTCGGGTTCCACCAGGTCGTCATCGAGACGCCGCGCCACGACCACCCCCTGGCCCTGCAGGATCCCGCGGGGATGGACCGCGTGCTGGAGGCGTGGCACCGGGCCTATACCCTGCTGGCCGCCGCCCCCGGCGTCGAGTTCGTCATCCCCTTCAAGAACCATGGCGAGGGGGCCGGCACATCCCTGGAGCACCCCCACTCGCAGATCATCGGTCTCCCCATCTTCCCGGGCCACATCCGCGGCCGGATGGAAGAGGCCATCCGGTTCTACGACGCCGAGGGGGAGTGCGTCTTCTGCGCCATGATCCGCCTCGAACGGAAGGCCGCCCTCCGGGTGGTGGCCGAGAACCGCCGCTTCGTCGCCTTCGTCCCCTACGCCGCCTTCTCCCCCTTCCACCTCTGGATCTTCCCCCTGGGCCACCAGTCCACCTTCCGGGAGCTCGACGACGCCGCCAAGGCCGACCTGTCGGCCCTCCTGCGGACGGTCCTGCGCAAGCTCCACTTCGGGCTGAACGACCCCGACTACAATCTGATGGTCCGCTCCGGCCCCGCCGACGCCCCCCGGCTCAAGTACTTCCACTGGTACCTCTCCATCGTCCCGCGCCTGGGCCGGGCGGCGGGGTTCGAACTGGGGTCGGGGATGTATATCAACACCGCCCTGCCCGAGGAGAGCGCGGCGTTCCTGCGGGCGGCCGGGGCCTGATCCGCCTCAGGGGCAGGGGTTGCCGTTGGCCCGGAGCGTCCCACTGCTCTGATACCCCAGGATGCCCTCCCCCATCCCGTTTCGCCCCGTGACGACATAGGCCCAGACGGTTCCGGCGGGCGGCGCGCCGTCCGTCAGTGTGGTGCTGGCGCCCGCCACTCCGCAGACCATTTGGGTCTGGGTGTAGGTCCCGGTCTTCACCTGGGCCAGCGTGCTGCGGTAGAGATTGTATCCCGTTGCGCCCGCGACGGCCTCCCAGCTCGCGACCTGGCTCGCCTTGTCGATCCTCAGCTTGGTGGCCGCCGCCGGGGCGGAAACCTCGCCGGGGATCCCCGCCCAGCAGTTCCGCGTGGGCACGGCGGCCGAGGCGGCGGCGGTCAGGGCCGTGGAGGTCAAGGCGGGGGCTGTGGTCACCGCCGTGAAGGACGAGTTGGTGGCCGTGGCGGTGGTGTCGGTCACCACGGGGCTGCCGGAGGCGGCAGTGCAGGACTGCGCCGCCGCGGCGTCGGTCTTGACGATCAGGAGGTCGTTTCCATTCCCCACCGCCCCACCGTTCGACCACCCCCCCAAGACCAGCCCGCCGTCCGAGGTCGGCGCCACACCGAAGATGGACTCGTAGACGGTGCTGTAGCCGAGGTCGCGGAAGTTCCCGAGGGCGCCGGTGGAGGCGTCGAGGAGGGCCAGATAGGCGTTCCGCCGGCCGTCGCCGGAATTGTTCGTGTATCCCGCGGCGGCGATCCGCCCGTCGGGCAGGAGGGCGGCGCTGTTGATATAGTCGTAGGCGTCGTAGTCGTATTGCTTCTGCCAGGCCGGTGCGCCGGCGGTGGTCAACTTGAGCACCCACAGGTCGTTGAAGCCCCCGAAGCCGTTCTCGGCATAGCCCAGCGCCACGTAGCCGCCGTCGGGGGCGAGCAGCAGGGCGTTGAGGTAGTCGTTGCGGTTGTTGAACCATTTCTGCCAGGAGACCGCCCCGGCCGCGGTGAGCTTGATAACCCAGAAATCGTTGTAGGCGGAGAAGGAGGCCGAATAGCCGCCCACGACGAAATCGCCGCTCGCGTCCTCCAGGGCCGAGGTGGCCGCATCGTTGGAGGCGCCGCCGAGCGTCCGCGCCCAGGTGACGGCGCCGCTGGCATCGAGCTTGAGCGCCCATAGGTCCTGCGCCCCACCACCCCAGGAGCGGGTCCATCCGACAGCCAGGGAGCCGCCGTCGGAAGTGGGCAGGATGTCGAGGATGGAATCGTCCTGGGCCCCGCCGTAGGCCTTCTGCCAGGACAGGGCCCCGGTCCCGTCGAGCTTCATCACCCAGCCGTCGTAGCCCCCGGCGCCGGCCGAATTGGTGGAGCCGGCCGCCAGGTAGCCCCCGTCGGCGGTCTGGCGGATCGACTCGAGGCCGTCGCTGCCGGAGCCGCCGTAGCTCCTCTGCCAGGAGGAGGCCCCGTCGGGGTCGGTCTTGACCAACCAGCCGTTAGGGGCCCCGCTCCCGAACGATCCGGTGGCCCCCGCGGCGACAAAGCCGCCGTCCCGGGCCTGAAAAACGGCGTTGGCCTGCTCGCTCCCCGTCCCGCCCCAATACTCCCACCAGTAGGCGCATGCGGTGGGGCCGGTGATCGTGAGGTCGTACCCGCGGTTGAGCCCGGAGGTGCCGTCGGCGTTCCGCGCCCGGAGATAATAGGTGCCGGTGGCCGGACAGGTCCAGGTGATCTTGGAGGCCTTACCGCCGCTGCCATTGTCGTTGGAGGCGAGCAGGGTGGAACAGTCGGAGGAGTACAACTCCAGCACCGTGTCGGCCCATGCCCCCAGATTGGAGGTGGTGGCGGTGTAGGTCTGCCCGAGGCAGGCCGAAAGGCGGAGCCAGTCGTCGGCGTCGTCGCAGAAGTTGCGGGCCTGGACCTGGGCCGGCACCGCCACGGCCCGGGTGGAACCGCAGGAGTCGTCCGGCTCGTAGGCGTCGGTCGCGCAGGTGGAGCAGTTGTCGGTGGTGACGAGGGTGGAATTGACCGGCGCAAATATGTAATCGGCGGCCGGGGCGGCGCTGGCCGCCGCCGTGGCGGCCCCGTTGGCCACCGTGGCCGCGAAGGCGCTGTCCACCGCCCAGGTGGCCGTGCACGAAGCCGCGACCGTGCCGGAGGGATCGGCCCGGATCAGCCATGCGTTGGCGGCCGAGCCCGGATGGGGGCCATACGAGTAGGTGCTGGTGCCGATGGCAAAGCCCCCGTCGGCGGTCTGCCGGAGCCCGAATTGGGGATCCCCCGTGCTTCCCGAGGCCCCGTCGCTGTAGGCGCCGCCGTAGGTGCGCATCCAGGAGAGGGTGCCGGTGGAGGAGTACTTGGCGAGGAAGACGTCGTTGGAGGCGGTGAAGGAGTTCTCGTACCCTCCCACGGCGAAGCCGCCGTCGCCCGTGGGCGCAACGGCGTAGGCGGCGTCCGAGAGGGAGGAGGAGGTGTTGCCGATGCGCCGCCCCCAGGACCACGCCCCGGCGGCGGTGAGCTTAGCGATCCAGCCGTCGGTGTTGCCGCCGACCTGGTAGAGCCCCGCGACGATGTAAGCGTAGGCCGCGGCCCCCGTGTCATAGAACTCCTTGACGGAGTAGGCCACGCACCAGGTGCCGCCCCCAACGGTCTTCTGCCAGCTGATCGCCCCGGAGGAATCCAGCTTGGCCACCCACGCGGCGGCGCTCGAGGAGCCGCCGCCGGCCACGATGTAGCCGCCGTCGTTGGTCTGCTGGCCGGCGAACAGGTAGGTCCCGCCGGTTCCGGAATAGCGGTTCTGCCAGGCGATGGTGCCGTCGGAATTGAGCTTGACCGCCCAGGGGTATTGGGTGGAGCTCTCGTTCACCGTCCCGGTGGCGAGGTAGCCGCCGTCGGCGGTGCGGACGATAGAGTGGAAACCCTCGGGAGTCGAATCGGTGGAGGCGTCGTGGGTGCCGTAGACCTTGGCCCAGGTGACGGCCCCGGAGGAATCGAGCTTGAACGCCAGAGCGGAGGGGCTGGGGAAGGAGGTGAAGGACCGGGTCGTTCCCACCACGATGTAGCCCCCATCGGGCGTTTGTTGGACGGAGTGGCCCATCCCTGTGACGAGGTTGGAGTAATATCTGCCCCATTGCAGGACGCCCACGCCGTCCACCTTTCCCACCCAGAAATAGTCCCGGTAGGCGCCGGTCATGACGAACCCCCCGTCGGCGGTCGGAGCCACGTCGCCGGCCGATTCCCCGGCGGCGAAGACGCCAAATCCATAGGCGACGCCGAAATACTGGGCTGGGAGGAGGGAGGCGAGGCCGAGGGCTCCCGCCACAAGGATCACGGACAGGGGGGGACAACGCATGCGAACCTCCTATGCCGGGGAGGGGATTCCCTCTCTCCGGGAGATGGGCACCATTTCTATAATAAAAGGATTCCTAAGAGTTATTTCAAGCCCCCCCCCGGGGATGACGGGGCCCCTTCGCCCGCCCTCCCGGGCCCACCCGCGGGATTCAGTCCCTAAAAGAGAAGAGGCCGGCCGATGATCGGCCGGCCTCGAGGCAGGATGGATGGTCAGATGGGTTTCTGACGCTATGAGCGGTCCCGTCTCAGTAGCTTCCCTGCAGGCAGGGTGTCCGCTTGCCGCGCGAAGGGTTCGATGCCGAACGCAGGAGGATGCGCGGTGTACGGGACCTTTTTTCTTAGGATTAGGTGAATGCTATCACAAATAGCCCCGCCTGTCAAGATTTTCCTTTGGCTGCACGCACGCGACCCTGTGGTTTCCACTCTTATCTTTGGGATTAAAGGACTTATTCGTCGCTCTTTTACAGGGGATTACCTTAGCGCCCTCCGTGGCATTGCCTTCCGAATACCACAGCTGCGCTTTTTGCTATGATACGGCCATGAGAAAATCTCTCCTGCTGACGCTGGCCTGGCTCGGGGCGGCGGGGCTCCTCCCGGCGCAGAACTACCGCTTCCAGGTCCCGTCGAACGAGTCCCACGTTTTCATCCAGTCCGACGGGCGGTGCCGCATCGAGTACGCCATCACCTTCGCCAACGAGGGCGACCCGATCGACGTGGTGGACATCGGCCTCCCCAACAAGGCCTACGACCTGGCCACGGCCGCCGCCGCCCTCGACGGGCGGGAGGCGGCCTCCATCGCCCCCAGCGCCTACATCGACATCGGCGTGGAGGTGCGGCCGGTGGAGGCCCTCCCCTCCGGGGCCACGGGGACGCTCACCTTCAGCATCCAGCAGGGGAAGATGCTCTACCGGGACGACGACGACCCGGCCTACGCCTCCGTCCGGTTCTCCCCCACCTGGTTCGGGAGCGACTTCACCTCCGGCTCCACGCACTACAAGGTCCACTTCCACTTCCCCGCCGCCATGGGGCCCGACGAGCCCCGCTACCACAAGCAGGCGCCGTCCGGCACCTGGCGCGACGACGCCGGCGCGGTCTACCTCTACGAGTACGACGGCTCCCCCTCCACCCAGGCCACCTGGGGGGTTTCCCTGCCGGCGAAGTACGTCGTCAACATCCAGGAGCCGCCCTCCAAGATCGCCCGGTTCTTCGCCGCCGTGGGGGAGTTTGTCTCCAACGCGGTCCCCTGCTGCTTCTTCCTGCTCATCGGCGGCCTCATCGTGGTGGGGATCGTCGCCTCCCATAAGCGCAAGATGAAATACCTGCCCGCCACCATCGGCGTGGAAGGGGTGGAGGTCAAACGGGGCCTCACGGTCCCCGAGGTGGCCTGCCTGATGGAACTGCCCGTGAACAAGGTCCTCGCCGCCATCCTCTTCGGCCTCGTCAAGAAGGGGCGGGCGCGGATCGTCGCCGAGAAGCCGCTGACGATCGAGCCCCTCGAGGCCCCCGGCGAGCTGGCCGTCTACGAGGAGGAGTTCCTGAACGCGATCAAGGACGACAAGGCCGTCGACGCCAAGGAGGCGGAGGAGGTGATGGTCAAGCTCATCACCCGCGTGCGCGACGCCATGAAGGGGTTCAACCGGAAGAAGACCCTCGCGTACTACGAGAGCATCGTCGCCAAGGCGTGGGAGCAGATGAAGGGGAACGACTGGCAGGAGGGCTTCGACTACCTTCTACTGGACCAGGAGGCCGACAAGAAGATGCCCGAGGTCCTCGGTGGCCGCACGGTCATCCTCCCCGACTGGTGGGGCCGCTACCGGCCCACTTACCGCCCGCCCGTCGCGACGGGCGGGGGGGGCGGCGGGGTCCCCGGGACCGACTTCGCCCGCCACATGGCCTCCGGCATCGAGGGGTTCGCCAACAACATCGTCGGGAGCGTCTCCTCGCTGGCCGAGAAGGTGACGGGGCGCACCAACCCGGTCCCGATATCGACGGGCGGTGGGGGACGGTCTGGCGGGGGCGGGGGGTGCGCCTGTGCCTGCGCCTGCGCCGGGTGCGCCTGCGCCTGCGCGGGAGGCGGACGATGATCAACTTCTTCCAGAAGCACAAGCCCATCCAGCCCGGCCTCACCCACGCCGTCGTCCGCGAGGGCGACGCCGTCACGCGGCTCCACCTCCGCATCGAGCCCGACGGCCGGGGCATCCTCTCCATCAACGCCTCCAAGATCCTCCACCTCAACCCCACGGCGGCCGAGATCGTCAAGCGCCATCTCGACAACGAGGAGGTGGACTCCATCCTCACCGCCATGCACCGCCGCTACCGGGTCAGGAAGGAGTTCCTCCGGGAGGACATCGCCAAGACCCTGGAGACGATCCGGGTGCTGACCGCCACCGACCAGGTATGCCCCATCACCTACCTGGACACCGAGGCCGTCCCGCCGTTCCAGTACGCCTCCACGGCCCCCCTGCGGATGGACCTGGCGCTGACCTACCGGTGCAACGTGGGGTGCGCCCACTGCTACAACCTGGCCGGGCGGCAGTCGCCCGAGCTGCCGGCGGCGGAGTGGAAGAAGGCGTTCCGCCTGCTCTGGGAGGCCGGTGTGCCGCACCTCACCTTCACCGGCGGCGAGCCCACCCTGCGCGACGACCTGCCGGAGCTGGTCCAGGCGGCCGAGGAGCTGGGCTTCATCACCGGCCTGCAGACCAACGGCCGGCGCCTGGCGGACCGGGAGTTCGTCCGCGCCCTCAAGGAGTGCGGCCTCGACCACGTCCAGGTCACCCTGGAGTCGCACCGGGAGGGGGTGCATGACGCGATGGTCGGCGCCGCCGGCGCCTTCGACCAGACCGTCCAGGGGATCCGGAACTGTCTCGCCGAGGGGCTCTACACCATCACCAACACCACGCTGACCGCGAAAAACGCCCCGGGCATCGCCGGCACCGTGGGATTCATCGCTTCCCTCGGACTGAAGACCTTCGCCTGCAACGGCATCATCCACACCGGGAGCGGGCCGCAGAAGGAGCTGGAACTCGACAACGCGGCCCTGACCGCAGCGCTGGAGACGGTGAAGCGAGCGGCGCAGACCTACATGCTGCGGTTCATCTGGTACACCCCAACCCAGTACTGCGAGGTGCACCCTGTGGAGCTCGGGGTGGGACTGAAGCAGTGCTCGGCCGCCAAGTACGCCATGTGCGTCGAACCCAACGGGGACGTCCTGCCGTGCCAGAGCTGGTACCGGCCCGTGGGGAATCTGTTGAAGGACCCCTGGCCGGCCATCTGGGACCACCCGCTCTGCCAGTCCATCCGCGACCGCTCCTACCTGATGGAGAAGTGCTACTCCTGCGCCGACCTGGAGCTCTGCGGCGGCGGGTGCCCCCTCTACCTCGAGCACAAGGTCCTGTACTGCAAGGAGGGCGCGTCGGGCTCGTAGCCCGTCCCGGCCCGCCCGCGGCATGCCGGCCTCCGAGATCTTCCCCAACCTGACCGCGGCCGAGGCGGCCCGCTACCTGGATCTCCAGGCGGCCCGTTCACGTCCCCTGCGGCTCCACGGCTACCGCTCGATCGCCCTCGGCCACCGGCGGCGGGTCCTCGAGGTGGGGTGCGGGAGCGGAGCCGTCCTCCGCGAACTGCAGGACAGGGTGCCCTTTGCCGCCGGCGTGGACCCGGACTTCCGCCCCGGCCTGTCCCGCATCGCCGCCGCGGTCGGGGAGCACCTCCCTTTCCGCGGGGGCCCGTTCGACGCCCTCTTCCTCCACTACGTCCTCCTCTGGGTCCCGGACCTGGCGGCCTTCCTCGCCGAGGCCCGCCGCGTCCTGGCGCCAGGCGCGCCGCTCGTCCTCCTGGCCGAGCCCCTCATCGGCGAGGTCCGAGGGGCGGACGGCCCGTGGTTCCGCCGCCTGCACGAGGAGGGCGGCATCCACGCCTTCACCCTCGGGACGCTGGAGAAGGTCCTGCGGGACCAGGGGTTCGCGCCGGCGCTCGCGCGGGCAAAGGAGGACGCCTCCCCGGAGGCGGAATGGGACGCCCTCAACGCCAAGCTGCTGGGACGGCGCGCGGAGCTCGTCCTGCCGCTCGCCTACGGGACCGCCTCGCCTTGAAGCGCCCGCTCCTGCTCCTGTCGGCCCTCTATCTCGGCTCTCGCCTCCTGCTCCTGGGCTTGGCCGGGGTGTTCCTCTCCTCCTTCGGCTTCGTCCGGGAGAACTGGGAGGGGAACCTCCACCTCCAGCGAAGCAACCCCGCGGCCGTGGAGGCGCTCTACCGGTGGGACGCCTGCTGGTACCTGGAGGTGGCCCAATTCGGGTACACCGCCGCGCGGGGGCACCGGGAGGACCTCAAGCTCGGCGCCATCCCCTTCTCGGCCGGGTTCTTCCCGCTGTTCCCGTACGCCATCCGCGCGCTGGAGGCGATCCTCGGATCGTACGAGGCGGCCGGGGTCCTGGCGGGGCTTTTCGGGGGCTGGCTGGCCGTGGCCGGCCTCTTCCTCCTGGCCCGGTCCGCGCTCGAAGAGCGCCTGGCATTCCGGGCCTCCCTGCTCCTGCTCTTCTTCCCCTCCTCCATCTTCCTCTCCCTCCCCTTCTCGGAGGGGTGGTTCCTGGGGCTCGTCTGCCTCGGCCTCCTCGCCCTCCGCAGGAACTTCACCGAGGGGCTCCCCGCCTTCACCTTCGCGGTCATGGCGCGGCCGCTGGGGCTGTTCCTCCCCGCGTCCCTGGCGTTCGCCAACCGGCCGTGGGCGGCCCGCCTCAAGGCCCTGGCGGCGTGGGCCCTCGGGCTCGGCCTGCTGATGCTGGTCTTTCACAACGCCCTCGGCGGCCTGGGGCCCTTCTTCCAGCGGCAGGCCCTCTCCCGGGGGATGGCCTCGGGGCCGTGGCACTTCGCGGTCGAGTTCCTTCGCTGGCCCGACAAGGGGTGGTTCTCCTGGAAGGGGGGCTACCTCGACCTGCTCATGGCGCTCGGGACCATCCTCACCCTCGCCCTGGGGCCGCGGAAGCTCAAGCTCCCCCTGGAATGGAACCTCTGGGGCTGGACGGCGGTCCTCGTCCCCCTCTGCTCCTCTCTGCTCTCGTTCCAGCGCCTCCTGCTCCCGGCGTTCCCCCTGGTCCTGTTTTGGGCCGGTTGGCTGCCGCGCCGGGCGTTCTGGGCCGCCCTCGCCCTCCTGGCCTCCGCGCAGGTCTATTACCTCTACCGATACGCCACCTTCCAGTGGATCGCCTGACCCTTCGCAAACGCTATATCGTTTAAAATCAACTAAATAGGGACAATCTGTTTCTCGGGGCTTCCCGTCCTCCGTTCAGGAGGGGACCGGGAATAGAGGCATGATGTGAATGGTTATTCTCGTTAGTATTCCTAACAATAAGGTCGCCATGACGCTCACCGAGATCCTGAAACACGAACACCAGATCATCCTCAAGGTTCTCAACCGTGTCGACCAGCTGGCCCGGCCCGGATCGGTCCTCGACCCAGTCGAGCTGGCCGAGATCGTCGATTTCATCCGCACCTTCGCCGACCGCTGCCACCACGGCAAGGAGGAGGACCTCCTCTTCGCCCGCATGGCGGAGCGGGGCTTCTCCACGGAGTTCGGCCCCCTCGCGGTGATGCTGGTCGACCACGACGCCGGCCGCTCGCACGTGAAGGCCGTCGCCGCGGCCCTGGAGGCGTCCCAGGCCGGGGCTCCTCTCGCCGGCGATGCGGTCCGGAGGAACCTCGCCGCCTACTCGGACCTCCTCCGCGGCCACATCTACAAGGAGGACAACATCCTCTACGCCATGGCCGACGCCCACCTCACCCCGGAGGACCAGCAGGAGCTGGCTGAGGCCTTCGAGAAGGTGGAGGCCGCGATGGGCCCGGGGGTGCGCGAGCAGTACCGCGCCCTGGCCCACCGCCTCGCGGCAAACGCCCCGGCCCCGTCGAACGCCGATCCCATCCGAACGGAAGGAGTGCACGCATGCGAATACTTCTGCCATTGACTCCGGCGTCCGCCCCCTGCATCGAGGCCCTCGCCACCGCCGATCATGGCGCCGCACACGCCCATTAAATCCAAATGGAGGGATTGAATGCCCAGTAAAACCGCTTTTTAAATCTTTCTCCTCGGCACCGCCTCCTCCGCCGTCCTCTTCCTGGCGCTGACGGCGGACACCCACCGTCAGGTGGGGGCCCTCACCCACGCCGACCGCCTCTCCGACGAAGTGGTGGCCGGCAAAAAGGTGTGGGAGAAGTACAACTGCAACGACTGCCATACCATCCTCGGGTTTGGGGGCTATTACGCCCCCGACATGACCAAGGCCTACAAGCGCCTGGGTCCCGAAGGCCTCCAGGTCCGGGTGCTGCACCCCGAGGAGGCCTTCGCCGCCTCCAAGCGCAAGATGCCCCGCTCCGGCATCATCCCCGAGGAGGCCGTGAAACTGACGGCGTTCCTGAAATGGGTGTCGGAGATCGACAACGGCGATTGGCCCCCGCAGGACAGCGCCCGGCGCGTCCAGCGCTCGGCCGTGCGTCTGGCCGCCGGCGAGGGGCTCTCCCTCGGCGCGGCCCTCGTGAAGGAGAAGGGGTGCCTCCTCTGCCACAGCGTCAACGGGGTGGGCGGGTCCGCCGGCGGCCCCCTGGACAAGGTGGAGGGGTTCGACAAGGAGACCTTGGGGCGCTTCCTCCAAGACCCCCAGTCGTTCGACCCCCGATCCACAATGCCGCCCCAGCAACTGACCGAAGCCGAGCGGGACGCCATCGCGGCGTACCTTCTGGGCAAATAGGAGGGAACCATGATCGCCTTCGAGAGCCAAAAGATCTCCCGTTGGTATTTCACCGTCGCCCTGGGGTTGTTCCTGCTCCAGATCGTCTTCGGCCTCTACCTGGCCTACAGCTATTTCATGACCGTGCCGCAGGGGGTGGTGGACGCCTTCCCCTTCTCCACGGCGCGCGCCTTCCACACCAACCTCCTCGTCCTGTGGATGCTCCTGGGCTTCATGGGGGGGGCCTACTTCATCGTCCCGGAGGAGACGGGGCGCGAGATCCACTCGCCCAAACTCGCCTACCTCCAGCTCGCCCTCCTCATGGCCACCGGGGTGACGGCCCTCGTCGGGTTCCTCTTCGGGTGGACGCAAGGCAGGCCCCTGCTGGAGATCCCCACGGTCCTCGACCTCGTCGTCGTGGCCGGGGCGCTGCTGTTCCTCTGCAACATCGGCATGACCATTCTCAAGGCCGGCAAGTGGACGGCCATCCAGGGGATGCTCCTGGGCGGCCTCGTCATGCTCTCCCTCCTGTACCTCTTCGGCATTCCCTTCTACCGCAACCTTTCCCTGGACTGGTACTACTGGTGGTGGGTCATCCACCTGTGGGTCGAGGGGGCGTGGGAGCTCATCACCGCCGCCATCATGGCCTTCATCCTGATGAAGTTGACGGGGGTGGAGCGGACGGTGGTGGAGAAGTGGCTCTATGTCGAGATCGGCCTCTGTCCAGCGGCGTGTTATTTTACGAGCCGATCGGCGCATACTTTTACGAGGCCG
>CAZRVT010000015.1:0-49976 GCA_964603505.1 uncultured Holophagales bacterium
GCCAGCAGTCCGACCGCGCGATTTTGGCTCATTCAAGCAGCCTCAACAGCCGAACGGACTCCGATGTTGCATTCAGCGACAAGCTCACTTTGCATTTTGCAATTTGAAAATTGCATTGGCAGGGCGGGCCTCCGAACGCTCCACTCCCCCCTACCCGGCGCACGCCATTTTGCATTTTTCATTTTGCAATTTGCGATGTTGGAGCGGGGGCAGCTTTGAACTTTGAACTCGGTTGGGCGGGGGATCCTTCCCGCCTTCCGCCTTAAGCCTTCAGCCGCGCATGGCGCACAGCGCCGTGCGCATTGTGCGATAATAGAAAAAGATGCTCCGCGATTACTGCCACGCCATCGCCGACCACGGCCGCGAGGGGATCGCCCTCGTGGAGGTGTCCACCCACCTGATCCTGGACGCCAACCGCGTCCTGGAGCAGATGACGGGGCGAGGGCGGGAGGATCTGGTCGGGCGACCGTGCCACGCGGTCTTCGCGAACATGGATTTCCCGTGCTCCCTCACCGACTGCCCGGTGGGCCAGGTGCGGGAGGGGCGGGCGGAGGCCGAGGCGCTACACGTGCACGACGGGCAGGCGCCCCTCCACATCCGGGCCGTCCGGCTCAACGAGGCCCACACCCTCCTCTTCTGCAACCGCCAGGCCGACCGCTTCCGCCAGGCCGAGGAGCTGGAGGCCCTTCAGTACATCTCCTCCCTCGTCCACCGCACCCTCTCCGTCGACGAGGGGCTTCACACCATCCTCACCGCCGTCACCGCCCACCAGGGGCTGGGGTTCCACCGCGCCTTCATTTTCCTCCTCAACGGGGCCGAGGACACCCTCCGGGGGGCCTACGCCGTGGGGCCGGCCGACGCGGCCGAGGCGGCCCGGATCTGGAGCGAGATCCAGCACCAGAACTTCTCCCTGATGGACCTTTTGCGGCGGTTCCGGCGGGAGGAGTTCGCCCAAACGGCGGTGGCCCGGCGGGTCCGAGAGATCGCCGTTCCGCTGGCCGACCGGCGGGACATCCTGGTGTGGGCCTATCTCCAGGGGGTGATCGTCAACCTCACCACCGACACCCTCCCGCCCGACCTGACCTTCGGCAGCCTCGACGCGCTGGGTTCGCGGCGGTGCGTCCTCCTCCCCCTGGCCTCCGCCCTTGGACAGTTGGGGGTGCTGGTGGCCGACGACACCTTCTCCGGCACGGTCATCGACGAGCGGCGGGTCCGGTCGCTGGCCGTCTTCGCGGCCGAGGCCACCACCGCTCTGGTCAACTCGATGATGTTCGAGAACCTCAAGGGGAAGTCCGCCGCCCTGGAGGACGCCCTGCGGGAGCTGAAGGAGAGCCAGGAGAAGCTGATGCTGGCGGAGCGCCTGTCCACCATCGGGCAGCTCTCCGCGCAGATCGCCCACGAGATCCGCAACCCTCTCGTCTCCATCGGCATGCTGGCTCGCCGGCTGCGGCGGGTCAAGGGGCTGGCCCCGGAGGAGCTGGAGAAGGTGGAGGAGATGGAGCAGGAGGTCCACCGGCTGGAGCGCCTCCTCAACGACCTCCTCGACTTCTCCGCCCAGCCCCGCCCCAAACCCAGGCCCCTCCGAATCCAGGAGGTCCTGCGCTCCATCCTCATCCTCATGGAGGACGAGTTCCTGCGGCGCGGCATCCACGTTTCCTCCTACGTGCAAGAGCCCCTTCCCCCGGTGCTCGCGGACCCCGACCAGGTGCGGCACGTCTTCCTCAACCTCTTCCGCAACGCCATGAACATTCTCGCCGGCGGCGGGAAGGTCGCCGTGGAGGCCCTCTCGCCCGACCCCGGCTGGGTGCGCGTCTCCATCACCGACAACGGCCCGGGTATCCCCGCGGGGATGCAGGAGCGTATCTTCACCCCCTTCTTCACCACCTCCTCCGTGGGGACGGGGCTCGGGCTGGCCATTGCCGCCCGCATCGTCCAGGACCACGGGGGGCACATCACCGTGGACTCGGCGCCGGGACGAGGCACCACTTTCCACGTCGAGCTGAAGGCGGCTCCGGGGGGCGCCGGTGCGGACTGACCTGGTCACCTTCGTCCTCGCCGGCGGAGTGGGGGAGCGCCTATTCCCCCTCACCCTCCACCGGGCCAAGCCGGCGGTCCCCTTCGCGGGGACCTACCGCATCATCGACTTCACCCTCTCCAACTGCATCAACAGCGGGATTTGGCGCATCTTTCTCCTGAGCCAGTACCGCTCCGAGTCGCTCGAGCGGCACCTGCGGCTGGGGTGGAACTTCTTCCCCGGTCCCCTGGGGGACTTCCTCATCTCCCTCCCGCCGCAGATGCGCTCGGCGGCGGAGTGGTACAAGGGGACCGCCGACGCCATCTTCCACAACCTCTACGTCCTCGAGCGGGAGCGGCCCGAGGCGGTGCTCATCCTCTCCGGCGACCACATCTACCGGATGGACTACGGGAAGTTCCGCGCGTTCCACCGGCAGGCCGGTTCCGATGCCACCCTCTCCTGCCTTCCCGTCCCCAAGGCCGAGGCGGCCCGGTTCGGGGTGGTGGAGGTGGATGCCGGATGGCGGGTGCGCGCCTTCCACGAGAAGCGCCCCGACCCGCCGGAGATCCCCGGCCGCCCCGGCTGGTGCCTGGCCAACATGGGGGTCTATCTCTTCGCCACGCCGGTCCTCGCGGAGGCGGTCGCCCGCGACGCCCGCGACGCCGCCTCCAGCCACGATTTCGGCAAGAACATCTTCCCCGCCCTCGTGGAGGGGAAGCGGGTCTTCGCCTTCCCCTTTCCGGAGGGCTGCCCGGACGGAAGCGCCTTCTGGCGCGACATCGGCACCCTGGACGCCTACTACGACACCCACATGGAGCTGGTGGGGCCGGCCCCGCCCTTCCCCCTCCACCACCCCGACTGGCTCGTTCACACCTACCACCCGCCCCTCCCCCCGGCGCGCGTCATGGGGGGAAGCGTCGAGGCGTGCCTCCTGGCGCCCGGGTGCCGCGTGGGGGGGGGGACCGTGCGCCGCAGCGTCCTGGGCCACGGGGTGACCGTGGAGGACGGGGCGGTGGTGGAAAACTGCGTGCTGTTCGAGGGGTGCGTCATCGGGGCGGGGGCGCGCCTGCGCAAGGTGATCATGGACAAGTTCTGCATCGTCCCCCCGGGGGCGGTCCTCGACGCCGGCGCAACGCCCGAGGGGCTCCACCAGACCGTGACGGGGGGCGGGATCATGGTGATCCCGCGGATGCTCAACTTGTCGCTCTTGACGCCGTGAGCCGCTCGATGGTGGCCTTCAGCTCCTTGGTGTCGGAGGACTTGATCAGGTAGGCGTCGGCCGCCCACGAGAGGAAGTTGTCCCGGTACGACGAATAGGCGGAGTAGAGGATGATGGGGATCTGCCGGTTCCGGCTGAGGATGCGCCCCATGGTCTCCAGTCCGTCCATCCCCGGCAAATAGATGTCCAGGATGATGCAGTCGTACTCGTGCTCCTGCACCCGCTTCACCGCGTCAACACCCGAGGCGACCAGGTCGGCCTCGTACCCCTCGTCCCGGAGCTCCTCCTGCAGGGCCCTGCCCTGGATGGCCTCGTCCTCGACGATCAAAAGACGCTTCATGCCGCTATTGTAATCCCATCGCCGCCGCCCGCGCAACCTGGGGGGCGCCTGGGGGGGATTTGACTTTAGTGATGTCGGCATGATAATGTTATATTGCTCTAATAAATATAAGGAGTTCTGACATGATGGTGCGATTGCTCCTCCCGGTGTGCTTGCTCCTGCCGGCCCTCGCGGCCGCCGACCAGCGATACTATGTCTGGACATACCAGCCCGTCGTGGAGGCCGAGGATGAGCTGGAGATGGAGTATTACCTCACCCAGCGGGTCCCCGAGCGCGACGACGCCTCGCTCGACCGGTGGGAGCACCAGTTCGAGATCGAGTACGGCCTTGGGAAGGGGTGGGACGTCGGCCTCTACCAGGTCTTCGAGGACCGGGGCGGCGAGTTCCGCTATTCCAAGTGGAAGGCCCGCACGCGCTGGAAGCTCCTCGACCGCCCCCTCGGCGCCGTGCTGTATCTCGAGTACCAGGGCAATCGGGACCGCGACGCCGCGGACGCCGCGGAGATGAAGCTCATCTTCGGGCGCACCCACGGCGGGTTCGATTGGGCGCTCAATTACACCGCCGAATACGCCCTCTCCCCCTCCGATGCCTGGGAGCAGGCCCTCCACGCGGGAGCCAGCGTCCCGTTGGGGCGGAGGATCCGCGCCGGGGCCGAGGCCTTCGCCATCTTCGAGGAGGAGGCAGAGGCGTTCTATGCCGGCCCGACGGTGGCCTTCGGCGGCCACGACTTCTGGGCCGCCTTCAACTACGCCTGGGGCCTCAACGGGGATGCGGAGGATAACCGGGCCCGATTGATCGTTGGGATCAACCTGAACTGATCTTCGATGATGGCGTCCCGCCCGGGAAAATCAGAACAGCAGAAGCCAGCCGGGCGCGAGAGAGCCATCCGAGGGGACCCTCCAAGAGATGGTTGGAAGGGGCTGGGAGATCGAACCCAACGGGCGCAATGCCGGTTCTCTTTCACATGATGGGGTGGGCGGATCGCCCTCTCTCCCGGACATCAAAAAGCGGGCGGCATCCGCCGCCCGCGCAATGTCGCTGATGGATTGGGCGCCGCGGGCGCGGGAGGGGCTCCCGGTCAAGGAGGGGGGCCCGCGGCGCTCGGGGCTACGTCCAGTTGCCGCCGACTGCGTCGGGCCGGGGGACAGGCAACCCACCCTTCCGCCCCACCAGCCAGTCCCCAAACGATCTTAATCGTGCTTCAGCCGGTAGTAGGCGGCCTTGTTCTTGTCCTCGCGGCTCTCGGCCCCCAACCCGAGGAAATCGAGTTTCTGAGCCGGAGCGTTCAGAACTCGCTCGGGGCGGCGGGGCTCGAAAACCACCTGGGGCTCCGGCCGCGGCGCGTAGGCGACCGAGGGCTGGACCGCGGTCCGCACGGCGGCGGGCTTGGGGGGTTCGAAGCCGGAGGCGAACACGATGACGCGCACGGCGTCGGCGTCGAGCTTCTCGTCGAAGTAGATGCCGAAGTTCACCTCGCCCTTCCTCGACCCCTCATGGGCGGCGCTGACCATCTCGGAGATCTTCTGGGCGGTGGCCATGATGTTCTTGAACGAGGTCTTCGGGTTGACCGTGAAGGAGAGGAGGACGTTGGAGGCCCCGGCGATGGAGGTCTCCTCCAGCAGGGGGCTGGAGATGGCCTTCTGGGCCGCCTTGATCGCCGCGTCCTCGCCCGACTCGGTCCCCATCCCCATGATGGCCTTCCCCTTGCCCTTGAGCGCCGCCTGGATGTCGGCGAAGTCAATGTTCTTGTAGCCGGTGCCGTTGAGGATCTCGCTCACCCCTTGAACCGCCTGGATGAGGATGTCGTCGGCCATGTCGAAGGCCTCGAGGGCGAAGGTCTTGTCGTCCACGAGGGCGGCCAGCTTGTCGTTGGGGATGGCGATGAGGGCGTCCACGCTGTCGCGCAGGGACCGGAGCCCTTCCTCGGCCCGTTTGGTGCGCTCTTCGCGCTCCCAGGCGAACGGGAGGACCACCACCGCCACGGTGAGGATGTCCAGCTGGCGGCAGAGGGAGGCGATGACGCCGGTGGCGCCGGAGCCCGTGCCGCCGCCCATCCCCGCGGTGAGGAACACCATCTTGGTCCCCTCGAGCTCGGCGATGATCTGATCGGAGGCGTCGAGGGCGGCCTTGCGGGCCAGTTCCAGGTCCCCCCCGGTCCCCATCCCCTGCATGGTGGAGCCGAGGAGGTGGACCTTCTTGGGCGAGAGCGACTTCCGCAGGTCCTTGAAATCGGTGTTGACGGCGACGAAGTCGACGCCCCGGATCCCCTTCTGGATCATCCGGTTGATGCTGTTGGAGCCGCACCCTCCCACGCCGATGGCCTTGAGCTTCACGGAGGCGTCGAAGTCCTCCAGGAGGCCGATCCCGAGCTCTTTCTGTCCGGCCGACGGGGGGGGGTCATCAAAGTAGATCATACGGTCCTCCTTGACCTTGTTATTTTTTACTCCCAAACAGCTTAGAAATCAAGCCGCGTTTGGAGCGGCACTCTTCCGGGTAGTATTTGAAGCCGAATTTGATGAGCCCGATGACGGTGGTCCAGTCGGGTCGGGCGATCTCCTCCACGATCCCCTCGATGAGGGCGGGGTAGCCGACCCGCACCGGGGCCTGGAAGAGGCGTTGCCCCATGGCGTCCACCCCCTTGAGGAGGGCCCCGCCCCCCGTGAGGACCACCCCGCCCCGGAAGGCCCCCTCCAGGTGGTGGCGCACCAGGTCCTCCCGGATGTCAGTGAGGAGCTCCTCGATGCGGGCCCCCATCACGTCGCTGATCATTTTCTTCCGCACCAGTTTCTTGGTCTCGGTGACGGCCTGGTGCAGCTCCACCCCCTCCTCCAGCGCGTCCCCCCCGTTCTTGTACTCCAGGGGGATCTCCCGCTTGATCCGCTCGGCCTCCAACTGGCCCACCCCGAGCACCTCCACCAGGTCGGTGGTGACATGGCGGGCGCCGTAGGGCTGGAGGAAGGTGTGGAGGATGCTGGACCGGCGGATCAGGAGGGTCTGGGTGGTTTCGTGCCCGAGGTCCACCAGGAGGACCCCCCGCTCCCGCTCGTCCTGGGTGAGCACCGCCTCCGCGGCCGCCAGGGGCTCGAAGATGAAGCGGGCCACCCGGATGCCGAGCTGGTTGCAGATGGCGGTGTGGTTGCTGTGGGCCGCCGAGGGGCACACCAGGGTGTGGGCCTGGATGGTGAGCCGGGCCCCGGTGGCGCCGCTGGGGTCCTCGTACTCCCCCTGTTTGTCGACGAGGTAGCGTTGGGGGATGATGTGGAGCACCTTGTGATCCTCCGGGATGCCGATCTCCCGCACGGCCTTGAACGCGTTGTCGATGTCCTCCCGGGAGACCTGCCGCCGCTTCCCCTGGATGGTGACGTCGGCCTCGGCGTCGAACCCCACCATCCCCGGGGAGGAGATCCCCACGAAGGCCCGCTCCACCTCCACGTCGGCCATCAGCTCGGCCTCCTCCACCGCCTTCTTCAGGGCCATCCGCATCTTCTCCAGGTTGGCGATGTTGCCGGCTTTGGTGGCCCCTTGGTGAAGGTTGCTGTAAGAGCGGCCGATGACGTTGACCACGCCCTTCTCTTCGTCCATGATGACCCCCACGACGACCCGCACGAAGCAGGACCCCAGGTCGATGGCGACGATGGTCGGTTTCATGGCGTTCTCCTTATCCCGTGATGACGAACCGGCCGGGGCGCCGGATGTCCACCGCGCCGGCGGCGGCGTACCCCGGGCACTCCTTCAGAAGGGCCTCGAACTCCGCCAGACACTCCCCGGCGGTGTCGAGGTCCACGGTCAGCCACTGCCCGCCCCGGTCCAGGAACCGGACGGTGCCGTCCGGGCCCACGTCGGCCCCCGCAATGCGGCGCTCCAGCCCCCCGTGCGCGGCGAGGAAGGCGGCGAGCCGCCGGACCGCCGGGTGGCGCGCCTCGCCGGTCAGGGCGAGGGACGGCCCCTCGATGGTCGGGCCGCAATACAGGGCCCCCGAGGCGTCCACCAGGGCCTCGCCGCCGGGGCCGATGAAGACGGCCACGGGGCGGCGCGCCTCGGCGGTGATCTCCAGGCGGGAGGGGAGCACCTTCCGGATGCTCAGCTCGCGCACCCAGCCCGCCGGGGCCAAGGCGCGGGCGGCGTCGGCCAGCTCGAGCCGGAAAAGGTTCCGCCCCATCAAGGCCCCGGCCAGGGGCCGGAGCTGGTCCGCCTGTTCCCTGGGCAGGCCGCGCACCTCTACGGTGCGCACGGCGAACAGGCCCGACTGGAGGAGCAGGAAAGGGACGCAGGTCAGGAAGAGAACCCCCAGGAGCGTGGAGGTGCGGCGCCGTTTGCGGATCATGATCGGCCTCCTTCCGCGAGCGAGCGGGCGAAGTGGGTGATATCGCCGGCCCCGAGGGCGAGGATGACCGCGCCGGGAACGGCGAAATCCCGGAGAAAAGCCCGCGCGTCGGCGAGCCCCTCCAGGTAATAGGCCTGCTTGTGGCCCATCTGCCGGGCCAGGGTGACGATGTTCTCCCCCGAGACGCCGGGGAGCGGCTCCTCGCGGGCGGCATAGATCCCCGTCACCACGAGGACGTCGGCGTTGAAGAGGGCGTTGGCGAACTTCTGCACGAAGTCGCGGGTGCGGGAGTAGAGGTGGGGCTGAAAGACCGCCACCAGCCGCCGGCCGGGAAAGGCGAACCGGGCGGCCCGGAGCGTGGCCTCAATCTCCGCCGGGTGGTGGGCATAGTCGTCCACCACCTGCGCCCCGCCCCACTCGCCAACCAGATCGAAACGGCGCGCCACCCCCGGGAAGCTCTCCAGGGCCTTGATGGCCGGTTCCAGCGGCAGGTCCAGCTCGGCGGCCACCGCCAGGGCCGCGGCGGCGTTGGCCACGTTGTGCTCCCCGAAGAGGGGGATGGCCACCGGGTAGTTCCGGTCCCGAACGGTGAGTTGGAAGCGCATCCCCCGGGCCCCGGGGGCGAGGGTGTGGACGAAGTAGTCCGCCTGCGGCGTGAAGCCGTAAGTGATGATCTGCCGGTTGAGCGAGGGGATCATCTGCCGCTGGTGGGGGTCGTCGAGGCGCAGCACGATGGAGCCATAAAAGGGGACCTTGTGCGCGAATTGGAGGAAGGCGGAGCAGACATTGGAGAAGTCGCCGTAGGTGTCCAGGTGGTCGGCGTCCACGGAGGTGAGGACGGCCAGGTCGGGGAGGAGCCAGAGGAACGATTTGTCGTACTCGTCGGCCTCCACGACGAAGTGGCGGCCGCTGCCAAGGCGGGCGTGGCCGGGGAAGCTCTTCACGCGGCCCCCCACGATGACGGTGGGGTCTTGGCCGAGGGCGGTGAGGAGGTGCCCCACCAGCGAGGTGGTGGTGGTCTTGCCGTGGGTCCCCGCCACCGCGATGGAGAACCCCAGGCGCACCATCTGGGCCAGCATCTCCGCCCGCTTGATGACCGGGATGTTCTGGGCGGCCGCCGCGGCCAGCTCGGGGTGGTCCGGCGGGACCGCCGAGGAGTAGACCATCACCTGGGCCCCCTTGGCGTGGGCCGGGTCATGGCCCACCGCCACCGGGATGCCGAGGGCCAGGAGGTGGTCGACGGCGGGCGAGCCGGCGCGGTCGCAGCCCGAGACCTCGAAGCCCATGGCGTGGAGGATCTCCGCCATCCCGCACATGCCGGTCCCGCCGATGCCGACGAAATGGATGCGCTTGACCTTATGGAAGTGCATGGTCGCCTCCCGCGGCCTCCCGCAGGGCCGCGCAGATGGTCGCGAGCCCGCCGGGGGTGTCCAGGGCCTTGAGGGTCTGGCTCATGGCCGCCAACTGGGCCGGGTCCTCCAGGACGGCGCGGAGGAACGCCGCCAGCCGCTCCGGGGTCATCACCCGCTCCTCGGTCAGGAACGCGGCGCCCTGCGCAGCCAGGGCGCGGGCGTTGTGGAGCTGGTGGTCGTGGGTGGCCCCGGGGAAGGGGATAAAATGGGCGGGCCGCCCCGCGGCCGTCACCTCGGCGACGGTCATCGCCCCGGCGCGGCACACCACCAGGTGGGACCAGGCGTAGGCCTCGTCCATCCGCTCGATGAACCCCTCCACCCGCGCGGGGTGGCCGGCGGCGGCGTAGGCCGCGCGCACCGCCTCCCGCTCCCTCGGGCCGCTCTGGTGGAGGATCTCCACGGGCAGGGCGAGCAGGGCCGGGGCGGCCTCCGTGAACAGGCGGTTGAGGAACCCCGCCCCCTGGCTTCCCCCCAGGACCAGGACCCGCAGCGGCGGGACCGGGGTCCCCTGCGGCGGGACGGCCCGGATTTCCTCGCGCACGGGGTTGCCCGTCCGCACCTGCCGCCCCTCCAACGGGAGGTCCGGATAGGCCGTGAAAACGGCCCGGGCGCCGGCGGCGAAGCGGCGGGTCACCACCCCGGGGACGGAGTTCTGCTCCTGCAAGAAATAGGGCACCCGCAGGAGGCGGGCCCAGAGGAGCGAGGGGACGCTGGCGTAGCCCCCGAACCCCAGAACGGCGCCCGGCCTCAGGGCCAGGAAGTGGAAAAGAACCCGCCCCGCCGACCAGGCCAGCAGCGGCAGGCGGGCCGCCTGGCGCCACCGCGGCACCCCGACGAAGCCGCGGACGGGGACGCCGAGGAACGGGAAGCCGTGGCGGGGCACCAGGTCGCGCTCCATCCCGCGGGAGGAGCCGATGAAGACCACGGGGCGGCCCACGGCCCGCGCCACGGCCAGGGCCGGGAAGATGTGGCCGCCGGTGCCGCCGCCTGCGAACACGAGGGGACCGCTCATGCGCGCCTCATCGAAAGCGACAGCAGGACGCCCAGCAGGAGCGTGGTGGCCAGCAGCGACGAGCCGCCGTAGGAGATCAGCGGCAGGGTGATCCCCTTCGGCGGGACGAGGTTGACGTTGACGGAGATGTGGATCAGCGCCTGCGTGACCAGCAGGACCGTCAGCCCGAAGGCCGTGTAGCCCTCGGCGGTCCCGGCCAGCGACCGGGCCAGGGCCATCCCGCGCCAGAAGAGGATGCCGTAGGCCGTCAGGACGGCCAGAGTCCCCACGAGTCCGAACTCCTCCCCAAGGATCGCGTAGGCGAAGTCGGTGTGGGGCTTCGAGAGGTAGAAGTACTTCTGGTGGCTCCCGCCGATCCCCTTGCCGAGGAGGCCGCCCGAGCCGAGGGCGATCTTAGCGTAGAGCGTCTGCTCCTCGGTCCCGGCGATGAACTTCTGCAGGCGCTCCAGCCGGTAGCCCACGAGGGCGATGGCCAGGGCCAGCACGACGATCCCCGCCGCCGAGAGCGCGGCGACGTGCTTCCACGGCATCCCCTTGAGGAAAACCATGGCGAACACGGTCACAAGGAGAAGCCCGGAGATGCCCAGGTCGGGCTCCAGGAGAATGAGGAAAAAGGGGATCCCCACGTGGATCCCGACGGGGACCAGCCCCTCTTTGTACTCGTGTTTGGCCAGCAGCCGGGCCACCATCACCACGGCGGCGATCTTGGCGAACTCCGAGGGCTGGAGGAGGAACCCCCCCAGCCGGACGAACCGGTGGACGTCCTTGTAGGCGGGGAGGGCGAAGAGGAGCACGAGGGCCGCCACCGCGGCCCAATAGATCCAGGCGAACCGGGGGTGGCGCAGGAGGGGGCGGATGTCGAAGCGCAGGAAGGCGAAGAGGATCCCGACGCAGAGGAGCGCAAGGACGATCTGGCGCGTGATGAACCCCACGGTGCTCCCCTGGATGATGATTCCCGCCGAGGAGGTGACATTGAGCACGCCCACGGCCATGAGGGCCAGTGCGGTCCCCAAGATCCAGGCGTCGGGCTTCAGTTTGCGCGGCATCGTCCCGCCAGGGCCTTGAAGTGGCGGCCCCGCTCCTCGAAGTTGCGGTACTGGTCGAAGGAGGCGCAGCCGGGCGACAGGAGCACCGTGTCGCCCGGGCGCGCCGTGTCCGGCAGGGCCGCAAAGGCGGCCTCCAGATCGGGGAGCACGCGCACGGGGACGGCGGCCCCGCGGAGCTGCTCCGCGATGGCGGGCCCCGCCTCCCCGATGCAGAGCACCGCCCGGCAGACGCGATCCACGGGGGCCCGCAACGCTCCGAACTTGCCGTGCTTGTCGCGGCCGCCCAAAATCAGGACGGTGGAGCCCGCGGGGACGCCGGTGAGGGCGGCGAGGACGGCGTCCACGTTGGTGCCCTTGCTGTCGTTGACGTAGCGAAGGCCGTCGGCGCTGGGGACGGGCTCCATGCGGTGCTCCAGTCCCCGGAACCCTTCCAGCGCGGCGCGCACCGCCGCCGGCGGGACCCCCACGGCGAGGGCGGTCAGCGCGGCGGCCGCCGCGTTGGCCCAGTTGTGGTCGCCCGGCAGGGGGAAGGCCCCCCGTTCCAGGATCGCGGTCCCCCGGTAGAGGAGCCGCGCCGGCTCCATCCGGAGGTCGGCGCCGGGCCCCGGGCCGAAGGTGAGGGTCCGGCGGCCGGCGTCCAGCCCCTGCGGCGCCACGGCGGGCGCGCCGGGGAGGAGGAGGTCGAAAAGGTGCCGTTTGAGGGCGGCGTAGGTCTCGAACGAGGGGTGGCGGTCCAGGTGGTCGGGGGTGATGTTGAGGAGGACCGCCGCGTCGAGCAGAGGGAGGCGCATCCCCTCCAGCTGGAAGGTGGAGAGCTCCAGGACATAGTGGGTGTGCGCCGTGTCGCCGATGTAGTTGGAGAGGGCATCGCCGGTGTTGGCGGCCTCCGCGGCGGGGTGGCCCGCCGCCGCCAGGATGGCGCCCAGCATCCGGGTGACGGTGGACTTGCCGTTCGAGCCGGTGACGCCGATCTTCGTCCCCCGGACCAACTGGCCCGCCCACTCCACTTCGCTGCACACCGCGATGCCCCGGGCCCGCGCCGCTTCGAGGAAGGGGTGGTCCCAGGGGACGCCCGGGGAGACGAGGACGAGGGAGGCGCCGTCCAGGAGGTCGGGAGGGTGGCCCCCGAACGCGTAGCGGATCCCGGGGAAGCGGGGGGCGCCCCCGCCGTCGCCCGCGTCGGTCACGACCGCCGCCATCCCCATCCGGCTCAGCTGCGCGGCCGCGGCCCGGCCGCTCCGCCCGTATCCCATCACGACGATCATCGCAGCTTTAGGGTCGCCAGCCCGGCGAGAGCGCAGAGGATGGCCACGATCCAGAACCGGACGACCACCTTGGTCTCCGACCATCCCCCTTTCTCGAAATGGTGGTGGAGGGGGGCCATCCGAAAGATCCGCTTCCCACGGGACTTGTAGGAAGCCACCTGGAGGATGACGGAGAGGGCCTCCGCCACGAAGAGCCCGCCCACGAAAAAGAGGACGATCTCCATCTTGAGGATGCACGCGGCGGTCCCGATGGCCCCGCCGATCATGAGCGAGCCCACGTCCCCCATGAAGACCTCGGCCGGGTGGGCGTTGAACCAGAGGAAGCCCAGGGAGCTCCCCACGAGGGCCGCGAAGAAGACCGACAGCTCTCCGCCCCCGGGGATGTAGGCGATCTGGAGGTAGTTCGCGGCGATCTTATTTCCCGCCACGTAGGCGAGGACCGAGAAGGTGCTGGCCGCCACGAGGGTGGTGCCGATGGCCAGGCCGTCCAGGCCGTCGGTGAGGTTCACCGCGTTGGAGGAGCCGACAACCACCAGGAGGAACACGGCCCCGTAGAGGATCCCCATCTCCCACCGCACCCCCTTGAAGAAGGGGAGGGTGAAGACGGTGATGAAGGGGAACTGGAACCAGACGAAGACAAAGAGCCCCAGGGTCCCCGCCACCTGGAGGCCGAACTTCTGCCGGCTGGTGAGCCCCTGGTTGGTGCGGCGGACGATCTTGAGCGAGTCGTCGAGGCCGCCGATGCAGGCGAAAAGGACGGTGGCCAGGACGGCCGTCTGAACGAAGGCGTTGGTGAGGTCGGTCCACAGGAGGGTGGGGACCAGGGTGCCGAAGGCGATGAGGATGCCGCCCATGGTGGGGGTCCCCGCCTTGGCCTTGTGGGACTCGGGCCCCTCCTCGCGGATCTCCTGAAGGAACTCGAACGCTCGGATGGTGCGGATGAACCAGGGGCCCAGCGCCAGACAGGCGGCGAAGGCCGTCACGAGGGACAGAAACGAGCGGAAGGTGAGGTAGTGGAAGAGGCGGAGGTGCTCGTGGAGGAGCTCAAACAGCATCGTCCACCTCCATCAGGGGGAAGAGGCGCTCGAGGCGCATCCCCCGCGAGCCCTTCACCGCCACCCAGTCGCCCGGCCGCAGCCAGGATCGGAGGGCCTCCGCCACGGCCTCCACCGAACCGCACTCGATCGCCGTCCCGCTGGCCTCGGCAAAGGCGCGGGCCGCCAAAGCGGCGCGGGGCCCGAAGGCGACAAGCAAGTCCACCCGGCCGAGGGCGTCCTCCCCTGCCTGCCGGTGGGCCGGCCCCTCGAAGGGGCCCAGCTCCAGCATGTCGCCGAGGACGAAGGCCTTCCGCCCCTCCGCAGGAGTGCGGCGGAACCGCTCGAGGAGGGCCTCGACCGCGTGGGGGGAGGCGTTGTAGCAGTCGTCCACGAAGGTGACGCCGCTCCGCGACCGGCGCAGGCGGAGGCGGTTCCCGGCGGGGCGGTAGTCCCGCGCGGCCTCCAGCGCCGCCTCCGGGGGGAGTCCGAGGGCCAGCAGGGCCGCGGCCGCCGCCAGCACCGTGCCGGGGTGCAGGGAGGGGTTGTCGAGGGTGAACGGCAGGGAGCGGGGCCCGACCAGGGTGCCGCTCATGCCCGCGAAGCCGCGGTCCTGCCCGATCTTCAATTCCATGTCGCCGCCCGGGCCGAAGGTGACTTTCCGCATGGGCAGGGCGCTGAGCAGCGGCGCCAGGTGGCGGTCCATGGCGGGGTAGACCAGAGCCCCCCCCGGTCGGACGAAGGCGGCCAAGGCGGCCTTTTCCCGGGCGATGACCGCCAGCGTCCCGAAGAACTCCGTGTGGACGGGGTGCACCCCGGTGAAGAGGGCCACGTCCGGGGGCGCCACCGAACCCAGTTCCGCCATTTCGCCCGGCTGATTGATCCCCATCTCCAGCACCGCGGTCGCCGTCCCCTCGGGGAGGTTGCACACCGAGAGGGGAACCCCCACGCGGCTGTTGAGGTTCCCCTCCGAGGCGGCGGCGCCGGGGCCGAGGGCGGCGAGGGCCCGGTGGAGGAGCTCCTTGACGCTGGTCTTCCCCACGCTGCCGGTGACGGCGACGACGACCGCGTCGGACCGGTCGCGCAGGCGGCGTCCCAGGGCCTGGAAGGCCCGCAGGGCGTCGGGGACCACGAGGCAGGGCCCCCCCGCCCCCTCCACCGGCCGCTCCACCAGGGCGGCGGCCGCCGCCGCCAGGGCCTGCGGGACGAAGGCATGGCCGTCGGTTCGCTGTCCTCGGAGCGCGACGAAGAGCTGGCCCGGGCGAGCCGCGCGGGAATCGACGGCGGCCCCGTCGCAGGGGACGGAGGCCCCGTGAAGCGTTCCACCGGTCCAGCGGGCGGCCTCGGCCAGGGTGAACCTCACCGTGGCAGCCCCTCCAGGGCCTTCCGGGCTTCGTCGCGGTCGGAGAAGGGGTGCTTGACCCCGCCGACGAGCTGGTAGTCCTCGTGCCCCTTGCCCAGCAAGAGGACGGCGAAATGGGGATTGGCCATCTGCACGGCCTTGCGGATGGCCTCGGTCCGGTCGAGGATGATGAGCACCTTTTGTTGGCCGGCGGCAAAGACCCCCTCGGCGATCTCGCGGCAGATCTGGGCCGGGTCCTCCGAGCGGGGGTTGTCGGAGGTGAGGATGACGATGTCCGAGAGGCGGCCGGCGGCCTCGCCCATCAGGGGCCGCTTCCCCCGGTCCCGGTCGCCCCCGCACCCGAAGACGGTGATGATCTTCTTGCCCAGCACCTCACGGACGGCGTCGAGCACCAGCCGGAACCCTTCGGGGGTGTGGGCGTAGTCCACGAACACCGGGAACTTCTGCCCGGCATCCACCCGCTCCAGGCGGCCGGGGACCCCGGGGAAGGAAGCAAAGGCCTCCGCGATTTCGCCGGCCGGCCGGCCCAGGCCCGAGAGGAGGGCCGCCGCGGCCAGGAGATTCTCCAGGTTGTGGAGGCCGAAGAGGGGGCTTTGGAGGGGAACGGTCTCGCCGCCGACCACCAGCGTCCCCTCGGTCCCCCGCTCGGAGAAGGCATAGGCCTTGGGGTGGACATCGGCGCCGGGGCCGGGGCCGAAGGTCAGGACCCGGCGCCCGGGAAGCTCAATGCTCCGCACCCGGGCGTCCCCCGCGTTCAGTACCGCCGTGCCGCCCGGCTCCAGGCGGTCGAAGATCCGGCGCTTGGCCGCGAAGTAGTCGTCCACCGTCGAATGGAAATCCAGGTGGTCGCGCCCTAGATTCAGAAAGGCGGCGGCGCGGAAGGCCAACCCCTCCACCCGCCGCTGGGCGAGGGCGTGGGAGGAGACCTCCATGACCGCCTCGCGCACCCCGCCGTCCGCCATCTGGCGGAGCAGGGAAGCCAGGATCGGCGCCTCCGGCGTGGTGTAGGGGGAGGGGAGCCGCTCGACGCCGACCTGGTAGTGGGTGGTGCCGAGGAACCCCGCCGCCCCCCGCTTGGAAAGGGCGTGGTGGACGAGGTGGGCCGTGGTGGTCTTCCCCTTGGTGCCGGTGATCCCCGCGAGGACCAGCCGCCGCTCCGGGTTGCCGTGGAAGGCGAGGCAGAACCGCGAGAGGATGGCGCGCGGGTCGGGATGCACCAGCGTCGGCAGCCCCTCGGCGGGCCGGTCGGAGAGAACGGCCGCCGCGCCCCGCTCCCGCGCCCGCGCCAGCCACTCCAGGCCGTGGGAGCGAACGCCGGGAAGGGCGATGAAGAGCGATCCGGGCCCCGCCTCCTGAGCGCTCGCGGCGAGGGCCGAAACGTCGGCGTCGGGGCCGTGGAGGACGAGTCCCGGAACGGCCGTGAGCAGCTCAGACAGTTTCACGGGCCGGGCCCTCCAGAGTGAGGTAGAACGCGATGTCGCGGGCCACGGGGGCCGCGACGTCGCTGCCGTAGTAGAGCCCCTTGGGCTCCGAGACCACGACGAAGACCAGCGCCTCGGGGCGCTCGACCGGAAACCAGCCCACGAATGAGGAGACATAGCTGCCCTGGATGTAGCCGCGCCCGGGGGCCGCCTTTTGGGCCGTGCCGGTCTTGCCCGCCCACGCCACCCCCTCCACCCGGGCCTTCTTCCCGGTCCCCGCCTCCACCGTCTGGAAGAGGATGTCGCGCAGAGTCCCCAGGACGCGCCGGTCGGCCGCCGGCGTGCGCTCCACCGGGAAGTCCTTGGCGAAGTGGGGCGTCACCAGGTCGCCGCCGTTGGCCAGCGCCGCGTAGGCCCGCAGGACCTGCGCGTGTGTGACCGCCATCCCCTGCCCGATGCTCATGTAGGCCTGGGCCAGGCCGTTGACGCGGCGCAGGGGCTGAAGGGCGCCGGCCGACTCGGGGGCGAGGTCGATGCCGGTGCGGCGGCCGAAGCCGAAGCGCTGGAGGCAGCCGAGGAAGTCCTCTCGCGCAAGCCGCTGGCCCCACTGAATGCACCCCACGTTCGACGAAAACATCAGGGTCTCGGTGAAGGTGAGGCGGTCGTAAACGTCGTGGTCGCGGATGGTGCGGCCGAAGAGGGTGATAGCCCCGTGGCCGCACCAGATCACCTCGCCCGGGCGCGCCAGCCCCTTCGAGAGGACGGCTTCGGCCAGGATGGGCTTGATGATGGAGCCGGGCTCGAAAAAGTGGCTGGCCAGGTGCTCGTCCCGCGGCTTCCCGCGCGACGTCGCATCGAGGGGGGGCCAGATGGCGTGGGCCAGGATGGCCCCCGTGTAGGGGTCCATCACGGTGGCGGAGGCCCATTCCGGACGGCAGGAGACATCGAGTTTCGCCAAGGACTCGGCGCAGATGTACTGGAGGGGCAGGTCCAGCGTGGTCTCCAGCGGCACCCCGGGCTCCGGGGGTTCGATCACCTGGTCCAGGTCGTAGGAGACGCGGCGCGAGTCGCGCAGGACCATCTTGGCCCCGGGGCGCCCCTTCAGCCGGTCGTTGTAGGCCCGCTCCAGCCCCGATTGTCCGTCCTCTTTATAATCGACGAACCCCACCAGGTGCTCCGTCAGCCCCTCGAAGGGGTAGACGCGCTGGTGGCGCTGGGGCAGAAGCAGCCCCTTGATGCCGAGCGCGCGCAGGGCCTGGACCTGCTCGTATTCCGCCTTGCGGGTCACCACCGAATGGCCGCTCCGCTTCGCCGCGGCGGTCCGCACCCGGTCCAGAGGGAGGCGGAGGCAGGTGGCGATGGCCTGGAGGTCGGCCGGCGAAAAAGACGCGGCCCGGGTGTCCAGGGCGACCGAAAGGGAAAACCCCGCCTCGGACCCCGCCAGGAGGCGGCCCTGGCGGTCGGTGATCTCCGCGCGGCGGACGTACTCCTCGATCCGCTGGGTGTGCAGGGAGCGGGCCAGGTACTCCTCGTGCTGGAGGACCTGGAGGTGCACCAGACGCAGGCCCAGGGCGGCCATCCAGGCCCCGAACGCGAGGGCGACCCAAAAGATCCTAGGGAACATGGACCCGCCGGACCTGACCCGGGGTCAGGGGCTGGAGCCCCTGCTCCCGCGCCCGCGCGAGCAGGCGGTCGGGCTTCAGGAGCTTCTCCCGCTCCAGCCGGAGGGCGATGCGCTCGTCCTCGAGCTTCTTCTTCTGGAACTCCAGATAGCGGATCTGGCGTCCGAGGGCGGCCACTTGGTTGTTGGCCTGGATCATGAGGATGACCATCAGCACCGCCGGCACCACCAGGGCCACGATGAGGAGGAGGCGCCGGAGGAAAGCGGTGTCGACGCTTTGGACGATGAATCGGTCGTCCGGGGGGGCGCAGTAGATGGGAATGCGGTGGGGCCGGCCGCTCACGAGCCCGTCCTTTCCGCCACGCGCAGTTTGGCGCTCCGGCTGAGGGGGTTCCGGCGGGCCTCCGCCTCGGTGGCGGCGAGGGGCTTGCGCGTCACCACGGCCAGCTCGCGGCGCGCGGCGCAGCGGCAGGGGAGGCCGTCGGGGGGGCAAATGCAGCGGCCGGAGAGGTTCTGGAAGGCCCGCTTCACGATCCGGTCTTCCAGGGAGTGGAAACTGATCACCGCCAGCCGACCTCCCGGGGCGAGGGTCTCCACCGCGGCGGGGAGGAATCGCCTCAGCCCCTCCAGCTCGCCGTTGACCGCGATCCGGAGGGCCATAAAGGTGAGGGTGGCTGGGTGGAGGGAGTCGTTTCGCCGGGGGCGCTTGACGGCGGCCACCAGGTCGGCCAGCTCCAGGGTTGTCCGGAGGGGCGTCCGCTCCCGCACCTCCCCGATGCGGCGGGCGATGCGGGTCGCCAGGGGCTCCTCCCCGTACTTGCGCAGGAGACGGGCCAACTCGGGGACGGGCCAGCCGTTGACGAGGTCGGCGGCGGTGGGGCCATTGCCGTCGAGGCGCATGTCCAGCGGTTCCTCGCGCTGGAAGGAGAGGCCGGGGACCGCCCCCTCCAACTGCCACCGCGAGATGCCCAGGTCCGCCAGGATCCCGTCGGCCCCCGTCCACCCCGCGTCCGCGGCCGCCTCGCGCACCTCGGTGAAGTCGCGGCGCTGGAACGCCACGCGGGAGCCGTAGAGGCGCAGGGCCTCCCGCGCCGCCTCCAGAGAGGGGGCGTGGCGGTCCAGCCCGAGGAGGGAGGCGCCGGGGTCGGCGTCGAGGATCGCCCGGGCGTGCCCCCCGAGCCCCAGCGTGGCGTCGATGTAGCGTCCCCCGGGCTTCCGGACGAGTTGCGCCACTACTTCCTCTCTCAGGACGGGCTCATGGCTTGGGGACATGGCCTCCGGCCCGGATGCGGGCCATCTCCCGGTTGGCGATCTTGTTCTGCTCCAGGGTCTTGTCCACCAGGGACAGGGGGTAGACCTCGAGGTGGTCCACCACGGCGGCCACGATGACGGGCCCCATCAGGGCGGGGTTCTTCAGCCGCATGTACTCGGAAATCATCACCTTCCCCTGGCCGTCCATTCGGGCCAGGCGGCCGCACATGTTCAGGTCGGACATCTTCTCGGCGAGGGCGGGGTTGGAGAGCGACTCCCGCATCATGGCCTCCCACACGGGCATGGGGTAGACCAAGAGGGACTCCAGGTCGGCCGACGTGACGAAAAAGACATCCCCATAGGCCTCCAGGAGGTGTCCACGGTACTCCGCCGGCAGCTTCAGCCGCCACTTTGGATCGACCGTGGATTTATAATGGCCGCAGAAGTCCATTGAAGAGGCCCCCTAAAAGCACGAATAAACACTTTTAAGCACTCATGATTGTATAGGGACTCCCCCTGCTTGTCAAGGGGGTCTAAGGATAGAGATTATAGGGCGGCGGCCCTCTTGCGATGGGATGCCGCGCCGAGGAACTCCCTCAAGGGGCTTCGACCGGCTCGGCGTCCGTGGGGTAGGCCAGCGTCCGCGCCAGCTCCGAAAGCGGCCGGCCCGCGGAGGGATGGACCCACTCCGGCCACACCTCGGCGGCCGGGAGGACGACGAAGGAGCGCTCGAGGAAACGGGGGTGCGGGAGGGTCAGCCGCGGGGTCTCCATCACCAGGTCCCCCACGGCGAGGAGGTCCAGGTCGATGCGTCGGGGGCCCCACCGGGGGCCGGGGACCCGGCCCAGGCGCGCCTCGATCCCCTGGAAGGCGTCGAGCAACTCCGTTGGGGACAGAACGGTCTCCAGCAGGCAGACGGCGTTGACGAATTCGGGCTGGTGCGGATCGCCCCACGGGGCGGAACGGTAGAGGCGCGACCGCGCCAGGACGGCGGTCCCGGGGAGGGCGGCGATCCATTGGACGGCGTCGGCGATCCGGGCGGCGGGGGCGTCGAGGTTGCCCCCCAGCCCGGCGAGGGCCCGGGCGCTACTCCTCGTACTCGTGGTCGAACTCTTCGATCCGGCCGCGCTGGTCCTCCACGAAATCCTCCTCCTCCAGCCCCTCCTCCACCTTCTCCTCGGCCTCCTCGTCCTCGGCGGCCGGCGGCTTCTCCTCGACGGCCTCTTCCTCCTCCTCGACCGGCCGCGCGCGCTTCTTCTCCCACGCCTCCTTCTCCTCCGACTCGTTGACGCGGCGCTTGCACTTGGGGCAGATGGGCTCGGGCTTCCCGAAATCGTAGAATTTGGTGCTACAGTCGGGGTTCGTGCAGATATGCTTCTTGCCGAGGTCGGCCATGGGGTCTCCTCTGTGCCTGAAAATGGAGGGCAATTAAAGCAGATGGGGGCGCGCTTGTCAAGCCGGACGACGGGGGGTACAATGCGCCCCATGCGACGCCTCCAGACGCTCGTCCTGCTGCTGGCCGCCTCCGCCTCCGGCGGCACCATGGAGGATGTCTTTGCCCGCATCCAGGCCGCCCAGGCGGGCGTCAACACCTTGGAAGCGCGGTTCGAACAGACGAAGCGCTCCACCCTTTTCGACGGGGAGGCGGTCGCCACCGGCGTCATGTCCTACCGGCGGCCGGACCGCGTGCGGTGGGAATACCTCGCCCCGGAGCGCTACACCGTCCTGATCGAGGGCGACCGCCTGCGCGTCCACTACCCGCAGCTGAACAAGCTCAAGACGGCCCGGGTGGCCCGCCTGCGCCACCGGGCCCTCAGTTTCATGCTCGCCACGGAGCCGTTGGAGAAGCTGAAGACCCATTTCCAGGTGGAACTGCGGGAGGGGGGAGGGCGTCCCGCCTGGACCCTGGTGCTGACGCCCATGACCGCGATGCTCCGGAAGAGCCTCGCCCGGGTGACGGTGTTGGTCGACAAAACGACCGGCCTCCCCTCGGAGCTGCTCATCGAGGAGGCGGACGGCGACTCCACCCGCCTCCGGTTCTCGGCCGTGGCCGCCAACCCGGCCCTGCCGGACGACCGGTTCATCCTCCGGGTGCCTCCAGGCACGGTGGAGGAGCCGTACACCCCCGGCGGGCGATGAGCGGTCCGTTCACCCTTCTGGGGCGGGCCCCCGGCTCCCGCGCCCGGCGTGGACGCCTCCGCACCGCCCACGGCGTCATCGAGACCCCCAACTTCATGCCGGTGGGCACCTATGGCACGCTCCGCGGCGTCCCCTCCCACCTCCTGCCGGATCTCGGCGCCCAGGTGATGCTCGTCAACTTCCTCCACCTGTTCTTCTACCCCGGCCCGGAAGCGCTGGAGCGGGCCGGGGGCGTTCACCGCTTCTTCTCCATTCCGGTCCCCGTTCTGGCCGATTCGGGCGGATACCAAGTGTTCTCCCTGGGCTCCCATCAGAAGGTGCGGGAGGAGGGGGTTCTCTTCCAGGACCCCCGATCCGGTCGGAAGGAGCTGTTCACCCCCGAGAAGGTGGCCCGGTTCGAGGAGGCGATGGGGATGGACATCGGGATGGTCCTGGACGTCTGCCTGCCCCACGACGCGGGCCGCCGGGCCCACGAACGGGCGGTGGCGGTGACCCACCGGTGGGCGGAGCGGGCCTTGGGGGAGGCCGCGCGGGAGCGGATGCTCCAGTTCGGCATCTGCCAGGGGGGGACCTTCCCGGACCTGCGGCTCCGGTCCGCGCAGGGGCTCTCCGGCCTCCCCTTCGACGGCTACGGCGTCGGCGGGCTGGGGATCGGGGAGGACCCGGAACGCACCTTCGATGCGCTGGAGGCCTCCCTCGACGGATTGCCGGAGAATAAGCCCCGCTATTTCATGGGGATGGGGTATCCCGAGGATATCGCCCGCGCCGTGGACATGGGGGTGGACCTCTTCGACTGCGTCCTTCCCACCCGCAACGCCCGCAACGGCCAGCTCTTCACCTCCCGGGGGGTGCTGAACTTCAAGCGGAGCCCATTCCGAGAGATGGACGAGCCCCCCGACCCCGCCTGCCCCTGCCCCGTCTGCCGCCATTACTCCCTGGCCTACCTGCACGCCATGTTCCGGCAGAAGGAAATGACCGCCGCGGTCCTGGCCACGGTCCACAATGTGGCCTACTACCTTGACTTTTTAGGCAAAATCAGGGAGAATATCGCCTCCATTTAATTCCCCCCAAGGAGGGCCAACGGTTTTGAGCCCGAACCCGAACCCTATCATCAGTCTGCTTCCGCTGGTCATCATCTTCGCCATCTTTTATTTTATGCTCATCCGGCCCATGCAGAAGAAGCAGAAGGCGCACAATCACTTCCTCAAGGAGTTGAAGAAGGGCGACAAGGTCGTCACCAACGGCGGGCTCTACGGCTCCATCCAGGCCGTCGAGGACGACGCCGTCATTCTCAAGCTCGCCGAGAACGTCAAAGTGCGCGTCGCCAAATCCGCCGTCGCCGGCGCCCAGCCGGGCGAGGGCAAGGACGAGTTGTAGGCGGCGCCAAGGAGACCCCGTGAAGAAAGACCTGCTCTGGAGACTCATCCTCATCGGCGTCGTCACCCTGGCCTGCCTCTGGTCCATGTTCCCGCTGGACCAGAAGATCAACCTGGGGTTGGACCTGCGGGGCGGCAGCCACCTCGTCATGGAGGTGCAGACCGGCGACGCCATCCGCGCCGACCGCAACGACGCCCACGACTTTCTGGTGGAGCGGTTGAAGAAGGAAGGGATCGCGGCCGCCGGCGGCGAGTTCCCCGAGGACAACGCCTTCACCCTCAACGTTCCGGCCGAGTCCATTCGGGAGGCGCGATCCATTGCCGAGGATACCCTCCCCGGCTGGAGCGCCGACTACTCCGGAACCACCCTCTCCCTCCGGATGTCCGGCAACCTGCTCCGCGATCGCGAGGACAAGGCGGTCCAGCAGGCCCTTCAGACCATCAGCAACCGCGTGGACGCCCTCGGCCTGGCCGAGCCGGTCATCCTCCGCGAAGGCACCACCAACCGCATCGTGGTCCAGCTCCCCGGCGTGGACGACCCCGAGCGGGTGAAGGAGATCATCAAGGCCACCGCCGTGCTCGAGCTGAAGCTCGTGGACAAGGGGCCGGCGGAGCGGAAGGAGGACCTGATCCAGGCCTACGCCGGCACGGTCCCCTCCAGCGTCGAGATCATCGGCGGCAAGTACACCGACGAGAGCGGACGGACGGTCCGCAATTACTACGCGGTGGAAAAGAAGGCCGCCGTTTCCGGGCGCGATCTCAAGAACGCCCGCCGTTCCGTGGACCGCTACAACCAGCCCGCCGTGGAGTTTTCCCTCAACGCCCAGGGCGCCAAGAAGTTCGCCAAGGTCACCGGCGAGAACATCAACCGCCGCCTGGCCATCGTCCTGGACAACCAGGTGATGTCGGCCCCCAACATCAAGGCCCAGATCTCCGACTCCGGCATCATCGAGGGGAGCTTCGACCTCAAGGAAGCCGAGGACCTGGCCCTCGTCCTCCGCTCCGGCTCCCTCCCCGCCTCCGTCCTCTACCTGGAGGAGCGGACCGTGGGGCCCTCCCTCGGGCAGGACTCCATCGAGAAGGGGGTCAAGTCCGGCCTCCTCGGGCTCCTCCTCATCGCCCTCTTCCTGCTGGTCTATTACCGGATGGCCGGCGTCAACGCCATCGCGGCCCTGTGCCTCAACGTCGTCATCCTGCTGGGCATCATGGCCTACTTCCGGGCCGTCCTCACCCTCCCCGGAATCGCCGGCGTCATCCTGACCATCGGGATGGCCGTGGACGCCAACGTCCTCATCTTCGAGCGCATCCGCGAGGAGATCCTCCTGGGGAAGTCGGTCAAGGCCGCCATCCAGCTGGGGTTCTCCCGGGCCATGTCGGCCATCGTGGACTCCAACCTCACCACCATCATTTCGGCCCTGTTCCTCTTCCAGTTCGGGACGGGCCCCATCAAGGGCTTCGCCGTGACGCTCATCATCGGCCTCTGCGCCTCCATGTTCACGGCCATTTTCGTCTCGCGGTTCATCTTCGACTTCTTCTTCAAGTACCGCGAGCGCGTCGAGACCCTGAGCATCTAGGAGCCGGCCATGCTGAGAATCTTCAAGAACCCCCAGTTCCCCTTCATGAAGTACCGCTATTACTGGCTGGCCGTCTCCGGCCTGCTCCTCCTCGCCGGCGTCGCCGCCTTCGTCGTCCGCGGGGGGTTCAACTACGGCATCGACTTCGCCGGCGGCACCCAGATCGCGGTCAAGTTCCGCGATCCGATGGACATCGCCAAACTCCGGTCCGTTTTGGAAGGCGCGGGATTCAAGGAAGCCACCATTCAGCACTTCGACGACCCGGCCCTCAACGAGTTCCTCATCCGCGTCCACAACATCGAGGGGCGCGAGGGGGACACCGTCTCGGCCGTCCTCGACACCCTGGCCCGGTCCCTCAACGCCGGGGCGGCCTCGTCCGACCTGAACCTCATCGGCGCCAAGGCCGTGGCGGACCTCCTGGCCGCCGGCGCGTCCAAGAGCCCCGAGACGGTCCAGGCCGTGGCCGAGGCCATCGCGGCCCTCAAGAAGGACAAGGGCATCCTGATCTCCCACGCCGACCTCAAGGGCATCGCCGGCCTCACGCCGGCCCTGTTCGACGCTCTCAAGCAGAAGACCACGGTGGGCCCCTTCAGCGTCCTCTCTTCCGAGAGCGTCGGCCCCAAGGTGGGCAAGGACCTGCAGAAGAAGGCCATCTGGGCCGTCCTCGGCTCCCTCGTCGGGATGCTCCTCTACATCGCCTTCCGGTTCAAGCACCTTTCCTGGGGGGCGGGCGCCATCGCCGCCATCTTCCACGACGTCCTCATCATGCTGGGGTTCATGTGCATCACCAACCGCCCCCTCGACCTCACCGGCATCGCGGCCCTCCTGACGCTGATGGGCTACTCGATGAACGACACCGTCATCGTCTTCGACCGCATCCGCGAAAACATGCGCCTCCGCAAGCCCGGCACCCTGCTGGAGCTGATGGACCGCTCCATCAACGAAACGCTCTCCCGGACCATCATCACCTCCGGGCTCACCTGGATCGTCGTGGCCTGCCTCTTCTTCTTCGGCGGCGACGTCATCAACAACTTCGCCTTCATCATGTTCTGGGGCATCCTCATCGGCACCTACTCCTCCATCTACATCGCCAGCCCCCTGGCCTGGGCCTTCACCCACCTGGGCTACGACCGGACGGCCAAAAAGAAATGACGAACGCATAGAACCTCCCACCCTTTGCGGCCCCGGGATTTTCCGGGGCCGCTTTTTATTACCAGTCCCGCCAAATTAAGAAGTGCACTCCGGAGACATGCCGGGTCATCCCGGATCAAGTCCGGGACAGGCATCCGGCATGACACGATAAGGCTGTCATGCCTTAGGCTGCGCCGCGGGCCGCCGGGCCGTGCATGAATGGTTGCGGCCGGAGCAATCGGGCCGCCTTCGGCTGGGTTGGAATCAGCGAGAGGTCAGTCGCAGCACGTGCGCCAGCCCCCATGCCAGGGGGGCGGCGGCGAGCGATAGCATGGCCCCCATCTTGGCCGCGCTGCAGGGCGGGATCGGCGAAGGCGGCCCCGGAAACGAAGATGGCTACGGTGAACCCGATCCCGGCGATGAGCCCGGCGGCCGCCAGGTGGCCCGTTCGCATCCCCTCCGGCAGGGGGAAGCCGAGTCTCACCGCCGCCCAGCCGAAGGCCGTGACGCCGAGGGTCTTCCCGGCGATGAGCGCCGCGAGGACGATCCAGGTCGCCGGCCCCACGCCGGCCAGCGGCACCCCGGCGTTGGAGAGACCGAAAAGGAAGAGGCCGAAGTCCACGATCGCCTTCCAGTAGTGCTCGAACAGCGCCAGAGTGGAGCGGTCCTCCGGTTCCTCCTCGAAGAAGCCCTTCGTCGGCGTCCGGCCGGGGGGCATGAAAGGGACGATGAAGACCATGGCGAGCGCCGGATGCAGGTGGGTGAGGAACAGACCCGCCCAGGAGACCGTGCCGCACAGGAGCAGGTAGGGCCAGTAACTGCGGATGCCGAGCCGCCGGAGGGCGAGCGCGAGGAGCATCCCCAAGGCGGTGACCCCCAGCCAGGCCGGGGCGACGGGGTGGGAGGGATCGGGGTAGAAGATGGCGATAATGACGAGGCCGATGGCGTCGTCGGCGATGGCGAGGAGGAGGAAGGCGATGACCGGGTGGCCCGCCCCAAAGATGAGGCGCGCCGTCAGCCAGACCAGGGCGATGTCGGTGGCGGTGGGGATGCCCCAGCCGCGGGCCAGGTCCGCGTGACCGAACCCGTGCGCCCAACCCACACCATTGTGAAGCGGAGTCAAGCCCAACATGTCATTGGCGGTAATATGGTTGCATTTGCCCACCACCTTTTCCTGGAACGAAGTCCGCGATCGGGCGATCAAGTTCTCTCGCGACTGGGCTGGGGAGAATCGCGAGCACGCCGAGGCCAAATCGCTCCGGGACGCCTCCTTCGAGATTTTCGGCAAGTCCCACTGCATGGCAGCGAATTTCATGTAGCCTTGGCGTAATTGTAGGCTAGGGGTTGGTGATAACCTGGAAGGGGGTTGGGGGTGTCTCGGGAGGCTCCGGGGGGTGCTTCAGGGCTTCCGCCTGGCCTTCCCGGAGGCCTCGGCGAGTGCCTTTTTTCGCGCCCGACTTCGTATGGACCGGATCCTCCGTCCCTTGGCGTCCACCAGCGGCGACTTGCCGGGCCCTTTTCTCATAAGCCTTTTCAGCTTCAGGTACTCGGCCTTTGCCAGGTCCCTCGGGCGTTCCATGCCCAGGAAGATTTCCCACACTGTCACCTTCAGGGCCTTGGAAAACTTATTGATCGTCTTGAGATTCGGGTTGTGTCGCCCCAGCTCCACCAGGCTCACAAAGCTCACATGCAGACCGGCCCTTTCCGCCACCCGCTCTTGAGTGAGCTTCTTCTGCAGCCTTAATTGGCGGATTCGTTCCCCAAACCTCTTCGTCAGTCTGTAGTACAAGGCTTTGGAGCTTTATATGCCAAGCCGCTGATTTATTTAACCGAAAATTTTCGCAGCATCGCCGCCTTTTTTATTGCGCCCATACTTGACAAATGCACATGGTGGGTGTAGGGGGGGCCCATGCGACACCCCACACCAAGGCCCAGGAACCCCTGAGGGACGCCGAAGGCATATTCAAAGGGCCCTTTTCAAGCGCATTTTTAGCAGATGGTGGAACGGAAAACCCAAGGCGATTAGTCAAACCCCCCTCTTTCGGATACTCCTTCTTCAGGCCCATGCTCAAAGTCAAGGTAGGTAAAACCCCGTTTTCTTGCCCTTACTGTGTAGAGGCAGTTCTCTTTTGGGGGAGGTGCGTCTGTTGTCCTTCACCCTCCGGGGCGGATCCCTATGAATTCCCCCCGGCCCAGCGTCCTACTGTGATAGACTCGAAAGGAGGGTCCGTATGGATGTAAAACACTGTGTTCTCCTGTCCCTTGTCCTGGCCCTGGCCTCTTTGGCTGTGGCTCAGCCCACGCTCACCTGCACCAAAAACGGTAACGATGTCGTGCTGAACTGGTCGGGTGGCACTTCCCCCTTTGATGCCATCAAGGACACCGTTCCCTACTTCAGTAGCAATCCCAACATGCTCCTTGCCGGTTCCTCGGGGACCACCTACACAGACGGAGGCGCTTTGACCAACGGCATTGCCGTCGAATTCTACACGGTGGCCGACGCCACGAAGCCCACGATCACCATCACCAACACTATCCCGGCCAGCCCCACGGCCGCCCGCTCCATCCAGGTCAACGGCACGTATTCCAACTCCACTTACGTTTCGGTGAACGCGATTCCCGCCGCCTTCGGCTCTGGGAGTTATTCCGCCAGCCCGGTCCTCTTGTTCCTGGGTGGGAACACCGTCACCGCTTCGGCGATGGACGCGATCGGCAACGTGGCGTTCGCCCAGCTTGCCATCACGCGGCTCCAGGGCAACGTCCCGCCCGAAATCACCTTCACTCCCGCCGAGGGGACCACTCTCTACGACGATACGCCCGATTTAACGGTCCTCTTCTGTGACGCTGACGGTTTTGCGGATCTGGACAACGGCAGTGTCGTCATCCAGCTTGACGGTATGTCGCCATCGTTCACCCCGAACTTCGTATCGGATTGCCCGGGGGGGAGCTTGGGATGGTCGTGGACGTACACTCCCACTACGCCGCTATCCAACGGTTATCACTCCCTCACCGCCATGATCAAGGACACCAAGGGCTACTATACCAACGGATCCTCTTCGTTCATCTTGAGCAATCCGGTCATCACTTTGTTGACCCCTGCAGAGGGGGCAATTGGAGCCACGATCACCATAGACGGCGCGGGGTTCTCCACCACGGCGGGGAACAACACCGTAAAATTCGGTTCCGTGCAGGCCACCGTTACCATGGCGAGTGTGACACAGCTAACGGTCACCGTCCCCTCGGGGGCCGTGGGGGGCCCCGTCACGGTCACGGTCAACGGCAGAACCAGCAACGCGAAGCCCTTCACCCTCCTCCTGGCGTCCGGCTTCACGGATATCAGTTCCGTCGCCATCAACGACGTCATGGCCGACGCCACCAAGACACCCATCGTGTTCACCGTCATGGGAGCCGCCGACCGGCTGTATCAGATCAACAAAGACGGAACGCTCACCGATCTGGGCGGGTGTAGCAATGATCCGGTGGGCCTCCCGAAAGACGCGAGCAATAATCTCTATTGCGGCTCGTCCGCCGGGGGCCTGGGGCCGGTGAACAAGTACACGCCCGGCTCGGGAATATCCATGTACATAGCCGATACCCACTTCGGGTCCGAACCCAGCGGCTCCGTCGGCGGCATGGGGATAGATTCTTCAGGAAACCTCTACACGCTGGACAACATCAACGGCAGCCTCAAGCGGGTGAACACGAACCTTACCCTCGAACGCCTGAACAACCAGGGGCTCTCCTACACCCCCTCCAACAGCGCCATCCAGAGCCAGGACGGGACCAAACTGTACTTTACCGAGATCAGCCGGGTGCGAAGCATCCCCCTCCCCGCGGGCGGAACCAGCACCATCATCAGCGCGGCTCTCAGCGGCCCTACGGGCATGGCCAATACCCTGACGTCGGAGGGGTGGCTGGTCATGGCCCGGAGGGGCCTGACCGCTAAGGCCGTCTCCGTCTATGATCCCGTCAACAATGTCCTCTTCGATTTCGCCAAGCTCCTGACCAACCGCCCGTATGATGCCGATTTCGGAACCGACGCCGATGGGCCGTATGTGGTCGTGGCCGAACGGGAGCGGGTGTACCGGATACCAAAACCGTCCCTCACCCTCCAGGCATTTAATGGAACATCAAGTTACCCCATTCCGACCAAGGTCTACGCCGACTATGATCCCGTCCTAAACATTGACTCCCCCGGGCAACAGTACCTCCTGCTGGAGGTGCGGACGAATCCCGATACCCTCATTCCCAACACGATGCCCGCCTCCCCGCCCTACCCGTACGCTCCCAAGGTCACCTGGACGGTGGAGGACCCCGACGATCCCTCCGACGACACCCAGATTGACGCCAATGACGACCCGACACCGAATTCACCCAATGACAACGTATTGACCCTCGGGAACTACCCTATGAGCTACCAATGGGACGATTGGGACGTCTACACCATGGACGAAGGGATCAACAGCAACAGCGCAACGGTGCACACGAAGATCGTGAGCGGCGTTTCCCGGGTCATGCTGAATTTCTCGGGCTATCCCGGGGACAACTTCAAGGTCACAGTCCAGGTCGCCATCCCCGTCTACGGCACGATAGAGGCGGTTTCCCAAGTCATCACCATCTGGAAGAAACTCTATGTGGAACTGGACTCCATGGGCCAGTGCGACGGTCCCATGGACGCCGACGATGACGACGCGATTTGCACCGACATCCCCGAGCCGCTCATGGACCTTTTCGCTGCCGCGTTCAAGCCCGCTTACATTGAGATTCTCCCTGCTACCCAGACAACACCGGCGATGGTCTTCCGCTATCATCTCTCAACGACTGATGACTATCTCCACCAAGACTATATCGCCAACAAGGACCTCCCCAACAGCGCCGCCGGGCATTGGGAGGCGTATTTATATGGGGCATACGAACCAGCGTCTAACATAGATAATGATCCTGATTCGGAGCCTAATAGCCAAGGAGGCGTCGTCGAATGCTATTATGATCCAGGGACGTTTCTGATAGATGGCAATCTTATCGTTGCCACCCTCCATGTCGAGGTCATTAGGGACTTCTCAAAGGAAGTTTCCATTGATGAAAATTGGAGATCAGTATACGCCGCTTTACATGAATGTGGCCACTGGCTTCGCCTTGACGATCTTTCTGGGGGCGTAATGGATTATGGCGTATCAGTGCCCCCTCATTTTACAAATTGTCAGATCAAATGGATAAGAAAGTGCAACGAATATCCTGGGAAATGGTTCATGAAGAAGAATCCGCCCGTTGATCACTGCACTGAAATGTGCCCAAACCCATAGAATTCGGAGGACACTCTTATGAGATTCCTTTTTCTTGCAACGATCCCGCTTATTCTCGCAAGTCAGAACGATTCCACCACAACAGCGCGACTCGAAAACTGGCAGATCTTTCAGAAGGCTCCCGCTCCATCCTTTAAGGTGATTCTAGAAAAAAGAGAGTATTTGCCAGGTGAAGCCATTGTAGCGCGATGCATATTGAAAAACGAGCATTCACAACGGATTCCCATACACGCAAAATCGCTCGAAGACGGCACGCACAGCGTCAGCATCGGTATTTGTGAAGAAGCAGAACTTAAAGGTCAGACGCGCCATTGTCATTCAATTGTCAAATGCTCAACGGATTGCATTGATTTTGGAGATCCGGTATATCTTGAGCCTGGAGAATCTCTCATCGGCGATTTTGTCATTGGCTCTCTCACGTCTGAAGCTAAATCGTATTATATACTCGCTTCATATTATTGGAGGGAATGCGATCCCAAGACGCCGAGCACTGAAATCAGTAAATGCCATTTTATTAAGGCAGAACCCATCCCAATTGAAATAGTGGAACCAAAGGATGCAGAAAAAGAAGCAATGAAGTATTTACAAGTGCCAAATCTTCTCAATGTTTTGCAGACCCCACTATATTATTGCACGCACATCTGTGGCAAGGTTAAAGATATCCCTTGCGAAGACACAAAAGAATTTTATTTAGCCCAGGCAAACAACTTTCTTGAGCGGTTTCCGAAAAGCGCCTACGCCCGCTCCATGAACTACACGATGGGAATGATCCTTAGGGATCAAAAAAACTATCAAGCCGCCGAGGAGCAGATGGGGAAATTCATCGCTCTCTACCCCAACGACTGGATGGTAGACGACGCCATGTTCGAGATCGCCAGGTGCCAGATCGAGCAGGGCAAACCCGACAAGGCCCAGGCCACGCTGGAAAGCCTCTTTCAAAAATATCCCGCAACCAGCGCCCATGAAGCTAAGCGTGTTTTGGAGAATTTAAAAAAGGGTTACAAGACTATGGGAGAAATCTACGGTCATTGACGATCAGGCCAAAGGCTGCCGGCTGTAGCGGTGGGGGCTGGCCTGGGAGCCGCCCCGGTGAAGATCGGGGCGGCCCGAGGGTCAACCAGCCCCGACTGATCTAACCCCGACCGCTGTGCCGGCCGCGCGGCTTCGCGGTCTCGCGCATGTGCCATCCGACGGCCCGCTTCAGCCGCGCGGCCGTCACACGCCGTGGTATGCCGTGTTTGGTGTAGGGCTTGTCGGTTCAAGTCCGACCGTGGGAATTGACCGTTCGCCCACGTAGCACGAGAGAGGCGCCAGGGGTAACCCGAAGCGCCAAGTTCTCTGACAAAGGCTCCTTTCAGGGAGCCGAGCAAACCTGCGGGTCGCAGCGTAAGCGAACCTATAGGTAGCCTCGTCAGTGTGCCGGAGTCGCCGACCCCGTCATGCGCGGGGGGAAGGCTGGCACGCCCACTTCGTCAAAACTGTCCTGGAAGTGGGCGGACTCCCGGGGTAGCAGGGGCGACACGCAGGGGAAGTCTTACACCGTAGCACGGGAGACCCTTTCAGATGCCTTGCAGGAGGCAACGCATGGATATAAGGCTTGCCGAAATTCCATGGGGTCTGAAAGGGAGTCGGAGGTGCCCATAGTACCGCTTGTATCCCAAGGACAACATAACCTTGGGAGAGGAAAGGGGCACTGCCATCATCATGTTCCCGAAGAAGGAAAGGATCAGGAGATTGCGTATGCTGAAAACTCCCGAAAAGATCCGCGACCTTCAGAGGAAGCTATGCCTGAAGGCCAAGCACGAGAAGACGTTCCGATTTTATCTTCTCTATGACAAGGTGTATCGGCGGGACATCCTGCGCCATGCCTATCGCCTGGAAAGGGCAAACGGGGGGGCGGCCGGGGTGGATGGGATAACGTTTGACCACATCGAGAAGATGGAAGGAGGTGTCGAGAGGTATCTTGAGACACTGGAGCAAGAGTTAAAGGGAAAGCGGTACAAGCCCATGCCCGTCCGCCGCGTCATGATCCCCAAGGCGGATGGAGGGGAGCGGCCCCTGGGAATACCGGCGGTCAGGGATCGGGTGGCGCAGATGGCGGTGAAGATCGTCGTCGAACCGATCTTTGAAGCGGATTTCCAGGAGAATTCCTACGGTTATCGTCCGAAGCGGGACGCCCACCAGGCCGTGACCGACGTGCGCGAGCACCTGTACAAGGGAAAGACCCAGGCCATTGATGCGGACATCGAGAAGTTTTTCGACACGATTCCCCATAAGACGCTGATGGCCCTGGTCGCCAAACGGATCGTGGACAAGCACATCCTTCGCCTCATCAAGTTGTGGCTGAAAGCCCCCATCGTCGTGGAGAAGGACGGTAGGCGACGGACGGAGAAGAGCCGCAAAGGGACCCCCCAAGGCGGGGTGATCTCTCCCTTGCTGGCGAACATCTACCTCAATGTCCTGGATACCTTGTGGAAGGACAAAAAGGTGGAGGAGCGCTATGCGGCCCGACTCGTCCGATACGCCGACGACATGGTCATCCTCTGCAAGGGACAGACCCGGAGACGTCAAAAGGGCGTGGAACACGCCTTGCAGGACCTGGGCCTGAAACTCAACCCGGAGAAGACCACAGTGCTCAACGTGCGGGAGGAAGGCTTGGACTTCCTCGGCTTCACCCTACGGTTCGTCCGGCACCCGAAGACGGGGCGCTGGTTTGCGACGGTCAAGCCCTCCTCGAAGGCCATGAAGCGCTTCAGAGCCCAGGTGAAAGAGTTGACCGGCAAGCGATTCAGACTCCTGACGGACAAGCAGATGGTTGAGAAACTCAATCCCGTGCTCAGGGGATGGGTCAACTACTTTTACTTTGGGAACAGCAGCAGACCCCTGTCGAAGCTGAAAGGGTATGTGGAAACCAGGGTGCGCACCTATTTGAGGCGCAAACGTGCCCTTCGATCCCGCGGGAACAGGGTTTACCCGTACGCCTACCTTTACAACACCTTAGGCTTATTCAAGATACCGACGACGGCACCGTGGACGCAACGTGCGAAAGCCGCAGGAGGACGATGATGGGAAAGCCGTATTCGGGAAAACCGAACGTACGGTTTGACGGGGGGGAGCTGGAAACATAGGGAGGATGTGCGCCCCTGCCCAGGGGCTTAAAGGACTCTGGGTGGTTCCTTGCGGAACCGAATCCGGCACAGACTCTGCTATGCGCCAGCTCCCTACCCTACCAACGAGGGGCACGGCGCCGACCACCCAGGGCCTGCCCTGACGAAAGTCAGGGACCCTCCCGCCCAACGACCCACCAACCGCCCCTGAAACGCGGTGGGGCCGCGTGCGCGGCCCGATCCGGCCCTCCCCACGTCCCGCAGCGGCGGCGGGTCCGGGGCTCCCCCTGCGCGGGGGACCAGGGAAGCCGGGGCCGCAGGCGGCGCGCCGGCGTGGCCCCAATTTCCCCTTCCGGCACGCCGCCCGCAACGGCCCCTGTCCGATAATGGCGCATTATCGGACCTTCCCCTGCCCCGGAACCCGCCGCTTCGCCCTTCGGCACGGGACGCGGCACCCGCCCATGCAGCGCGGGAGCGGGAGAGCCTGTTTCCGTCGCGCTAAGGGAGCTTAGCCCTTCTGCAGATCGGGCGAAGTATTTCATCCCAGTAAGGCAAGGTGGCCCAATCCGGAAAGAACGGACGTTCCGCAATCGTTCTCGACCATGCGCAGGATCGCAGATTTAGGATAAAATGAATCCGTCATGCCCGCCACCCTCTCCTGGAACGAGGTCCGCGACCGCGCCATCAAGTTTGCCCGCGACTGGGCCGGGGAGACCCGCGAGGAGGCCGAGGCCAAATCGTTTTGGGACGCCTTCTTCGAGGTCTTCGGGAAGTCCCGCCGCACGGTGGCCACCTTCGAGGAGCCGGTCAAGAACATCAAGGGGCAATACGGCTACATTGACCTCTTCTGGCGCGGCAAGCTCCTGGTTGAACATAAATCGGCCGGCAAGGATCTTAGCAAGGCCCACACCCAAGCCGTCAACTACATCCAGGACCTCATCACCGACGGCCGCGATGCCGAGGCCCCGCGCTACATCCTGGTCTCCGACTTCGCCCGCTTCGCCCTCCATGACCTGGAGGAAGGGACCACCCAGGAGTTCACCCTCGCCGCGCTCCACAAGCATGTCCGCGCCTTCGCCTTCATCAAGGGGGAAAGGGCGGTCCGCGTGGACCCCGAGGACCCCGCCAACCTCCGCGCCGCCGAGATCATGGGGCGCCTCCACGACGCCCTCAAGGACGGCGGCTACGCCGGCCACGCCCTGGAGCGCCTCCTCGTGCGCGTCCTCTTCTGCCTCTTCGCCGAGGACACCGGCATCTTCGAGCCCAACGCCTTCACCGGCTGGATCGCGAACCACACCCGCGAGGACGGCACCGACCTGGGCGCCCAGCTCGCCCGCCTCTTCCAGACCCTCGACACGCCGCCGGAGCGCCGCAGTCCGCACCTTGACGAAGACCTCAACGCCTTCCCCTATGTCAACGGCGAGCTCTTCCGCGAGCCCCTGCCGATGGCCGACTTCAACCGCGCCATGCGCAACGCCCTCCTCACCTGCACCCACTTCGACTGGAGCCGCATCTCCCCGGCCGTCTTCGGGTCGCTCTTCCAGAGCGTCATGGACCCCAAGGAGCGGCGGCAGATCGGCGGCCACTACACCAGCGAGCGCGACATCCTCAAATTGATCCGCTCGCTCTTCCTCGACGATCTACGAGCCGAATTCGAGACGATCAAGGCCGACCGTTCCACGCGGAAACGGGCCCGGCTGGAGGAATTCCAGGCCAAGCTCGCCTCGCCCAAGTTCCTCGACCCTGCCTGCGGGTGCGGCAACTTCCTCGTCATCACCTATCGCGAGTTGAGGAAGCTGGAATTGGAGGTCCTGAAACTCCTCCACGCCGGCCAGCAGAACCTCGACGCCCTGCGCCTCTCCAAGCTCAGCGTGGACCAGATGCACGGCATCGAGCTGGCCGAGTTCCCCGTCCGGATCGCCGAGACCGCCCTGTGGCTCATGGACCACCAGATGAACATGCTTCTGAGCGAGGCCTTCGGGCAGTACGCCGTCCGCCTGCCCCTCACCGGCGCCCCCAGGATCGTCTGCGCCAACGCCCTGCGGATGGACTGGCGCGAGGTCATTAAGCCGGAGGAGTGCTCGTTCATTTTGGGCAATCCGCCGTTTGTGGGGGCCAAGTTCCAGGGACCCGAGCAGCGGGCCGATCTTCAAGCCGTCGCGGGGGACGCGGAGAACAGCGGTCTCCTGGATTATGTGACCGGTTGGTATTTCAAGGCGGCTGAATTCATCCAAGGCACGCGCATCGTCGTGGGGTTCGTCTCCACCAATTCCATCAGCCAGGGCGAGCAGGTGGGGACGCTCTGGAACGCCCTCTTTCGGAAGTTCGGCCTCAAGATCCATTTCGGCCACCGCACCTTTCCCTGGGCCAGCGAGGCCCGGGGCAAGGCCCATGTCCATGTCGTCATCATCGGGTTCGCCGCCTTCGACGCTCCAGGCAAGCGCATTTACGATTATGAAGCCGGAACCGACCAGGCCACGGTCACCAAGGTCGGGAACATCAGCCCGTATCTGGTGGAGGGGCCGGACATGGCCATCACCAATCGCTCCAAGCCGCTCAGCGATGTCCCTGAAATTGGCATCGGAAATAAACCCATAGACGGTGGAAATTACTTGTTCACACCAGAGCAGAAAAAGGAATTCATCAAGATAGAGCCTGCCTCCAAGCCCTATTTCAGGCGTTGGATTGGTTCCGAGGAGTTCATCAACGGCATTGAACGGTGGTGTCTTTGGCTGGGCGAGTGCAGTCCGGCTGAACTGCGCAAAATGCCAGAGACCATGAAGCGTGTTGAAGCCGTGCGCAAATTCCGTCTCTCAAGCAAAAGTGAATCAACTCGCAAGATCGCAGCAATCCCGACCCGCTTCCATGTGGAGAATATGCCGAATAAGCCGTTCCTTGTCATTCCCGAGGTGAGTTCGGAAAGGCGTCCCTATATTCCCATCGGTTTCATGAAGCCCGATATCCTTTGCAGCAATCTTGTCAAACTCATGCCTCATGCCACTCTTTGGCATTTCGCTGTCCTCTCCTCCGCGATGCACATGGCATGGGTGCGGCAGGTGTGCGGGCGGCTGAAATCGGATTACCGCTACTCGAATAAACTGGTCTACAACAACTTCCCCTGGCCGCAGGACGCCACGGAAAAGCAGAAAGCGGCGGTGGAGGCGGCGGCGCAGAAGGTGCTGGATGTCCGCAAGGAATTCCCCGGCGCCACCTTGGCCGACCTTTACGATCCCCTCGCCATGCCCCCCAAGCTCGCCAAAGCCCACGCCGCCCTGGACAAAGCCGTGGACCGCTGTTACCGCAAAGAGCCCTTCCACTTCGACCGCGACCGCGTGGAGCACCTCTTCGCCCTCTATGAAAAGCTCGTCGCGCCGTTGATCGTCCCCAGCCGCCGGTCGGGACGGTCTCGACGAAGGGGACCGGCCGCCTAAGCACGGAATCGGGTCCACGCCGGCCGAAGGAGGGCCGCGGCGCCGGTTCCTTTCGCTTGAGCGCATGGCGGAGGGGACCTGCATGGACCGTTCGCTCGAGGCGGGGGTGGGCCTCCCGTGCTACACTTCGCCCATGGACAAACGGACGGTGTTCCTCCTGCTCGGGGTCGCGATCGCCGCGTTCGTGCTCCTCGCGCCCATCCTCCCCTCCATGCCGTATCCCGCGCGCGCCACCCTCGCCGCCGTGGCGCTGATGGCGGTGTGGTGGATGACCGAGGCCGTCCCGCTGGCCGTCACCGCGCTCGTCCCGCTCGTCCTCTTCCCCGGCCTGCAGGTGGCCCCCGTCGCCGACACGGCGCGCAACTACGGGGACCACATGGTCTACCTCTTCCTTGGCGGGTTCATGCTGGCCACCGCCCTGGAGCGGTGGAACCTCCACAAGCGCATCGCTTTCCGCATCCTCCTGTTCATGCGGGGGAACCTGTCCATGACCCTCCTGGGGTTCCTGGCGGCGACGGCCTTCATCTCCATGGGGGTCTCCAACACGGCCAGCGCCCTGATGATGCTCCCGATCGCCCTGAGCGTCATTGCCGTGGCGGAGGAGAAGCTGGGGCCCCGCGAGGGGCTGTCCTTCGCGACCATGCTCCTGCTGGCGGTGGCTTATGGCGCCTCCGTCGGGGGGATGGGGACCCTCATCGGGAGCCCCCCCAACCTCATCCTGGCGGGGTTCATGCCCAAGGCCTTCCCGGGGGAGGCCCCCATCACCTTTTTCCAGTGGCTCCTCCTCGGGGTCCCCATCATCCTGCTCTTCACCCCGCTCGTTTGGGCCGTCCTGATGGCCTGGGGGGGCGAGGTCTCCTTCTTCCGTCATCGGGTCCGCCTGGACGTGGGGGCGATGCTGCGCCGGGAGTACGCAGCGCTGGGGCCCTTGTCGAGCCAGGAAAAGGCGGTCATCGCCCTGTTCGGCTCGGCTGCGGCCCTGTGGATCTTCCGCGAGCCCATCGCCCTGGGGCCTCTCACGGTGCCCGGCTGGAGCCGGCTGTTCCCCGACCCGAAGTTCATCCACGACTCCGTGGTGGCCGTCCTCATGGCCGTCCTCCTGTTCGTCGTCCGGGTGGGGGGGGCGCCCCTGCTGACCTGGAAGGAGGTGGAGCGGCGCATCCCCTGGGGCGTCCTGCTCCTCTTCGGGGGCGGGTTCGCGCTGGCGGAAACCTTCACGAAGAGCGGGCTGGCCGCCTGGGTGGGGGAACACCTGGGGTTCATCGCCGCCCTTCCGCCGTTCGCGAGCGTCCTCTGCATCACCCTCATCATGACCTTCCTCACCGAGGTGTGTTCCAATACCGCCATTGCGGCCACCATGCTCCCGGTCTTCGCGGCTATTGTGCCGGCCGGGACCCACCCCGTCGCCTACCTCCTCCCCGCCACCATCGGGGCCTCGTGCGCCTTCATGCTGCCGGCGGCCACCCCGCCGAACGCCATCGTCTTCTCCTCGGGCCACCTCACCGTGGCCCGCATGGCCCGGACGGGGATCCTCCTGAACCTCGCCACCGCCGTGATCGTCACCGCGCTCTCGCTGACGCTGATCCCGCTGATTTTCCGCTGAGGGGTCGGGAACCGGGAGGATCCGGCGGCGGGGCGGGCTATCGCCCCAGCGCGGGGAACGACGACAGGGGCGGGGCGCCCCAAACCCGGACCGGGGAGGGTGTGCCGCCTTCGGCGGTACAGGCCCAGGTGCCGTCCGTGCCGATGCCCGACATCTCCGCCATCCAGACCGCGCCCCAGCCCTCCTTCGAGGGGGCCTCGATCGTGAATGCCATCGGGTCCTTCAGGCGATGGGCGGGGACGCGGAAAAAGCGGACCTCGTCGGCCGGCAGGTCTCCCAGCTTCTCGCCGTCGAGGGTGATCGTACCGCCGGAAAGCGACCAGGCCCGAAGGCGCAGTTCCTGCCGCCCCGCGCGCGGATAGGCGCGCGTGAAGACGACGGTCCCGGGCGCCGCCGCAGGCAACTTCCCCCCGCGCCAGATCGCCTGACCGCCCGGGGCCGCGGCGCGCAGCTTCTCGGAATGGAAGCGGTGGACGGCCTGCCAGAGGGCGAGGATCGCGAACGTGCATACGCCGACCCACAGGATCTTCTTCATGGCCGGCCGATTTCCGTGCAACAACAGTTTTGAGTTCCGAGTTCCGAGTTCCGAGTTTGAACCCAAGGGCAGGGGGCGGAGGCGATGCGAACCAGGAACCAGGAACGAGGAACCCGGAATTGCATTTCAATACTGTCCCAGCGACCCGTCCCGCTTGGCCCGGCGGACGGCGGCGTTGAAGAGCCACAGGCTGAGGGGCACGAGGACGGCGGAGAAGGCCAGCAGGTAGAGATAATGGCCGCGGAGGTCGGCCACTCCCTTCCCTTCGAGGATGGAGCCCCGCAGGACGGCCAGGGCATGGGTGGTGGGGATGAGGTCGGAGACCCGCTGGAGGGCGGAGGGGAGGACCTCCCTGGGGAAGAACACAGTGCCGAAGAGGGCGGAGGCCGTGCCGACGAAATACGTGATCGGCTCCCCGCGCTTGAAGAGGAGGACGGAGGCGGCGGCCAGGTTGCCGATGGCCCCAAACGCGACGCCGCAGATCATGATCGGGAAGAGGAAATGGACCGCGCCGAGATCGCCGAGAGGGAAATCAAAGAGCCATTCGGCGGAGAGCAGCAGCAGGTAAAGCCGCAGAATGCCCGCGAGAAAATCGGACCCCATGGAAAGCACCGGCATCTCGCAGGGCCACCGCAAAAGATTGAGCGTGTATTCCAGGGTTCCGTTCATCTGCTGTTCCCGGATCCGGTTCGAGGCGCTGTAGAGAATGGTGCTGAGCATCCCCTGGAGGGCCAGTCCCAGGGTGACATAAGGGAAATATCCCCCCGTCGAGACGAAACCGCTCGCGCCCTTGTCCAGAAGGGCGGCGATGTAGTACCACAGGAACAGGGTGAGGAGCCAGCCCGCGGCCTGCAAGACCATGTTCATCCGGTACGAGAAGGCCAGGCGGAGGTCCCGTTCCAGGAAGAGGAAAATACGGCGGAAGGCGTTCCGGAAGGTCTTCATGCCAGCGCCTCCACGCGGGTGCAGTCCGTCAGGAGTGCATGCTCCTGGGGCGAGGCGATGAGGACCGTCTTTTTCCCCTTGAATGTTCGTAGCGTTTCGGAAAGGCGTGACACTCCCCGATCGTCGAGCGACCGGAACGGCTCGTCGAGGAGATAGAGGGAGGCGTCCATGGCGAAGGCCCGGACGAGGGCGACCTTCTGCCGCTCGCCGGTGGAGAGGGAGTCGAACCGCCGGTGGAGGAACGGGATCACGCCGAACACCTCCAGCCATCGCTCCGTCCGGGAGAGGTCGGGAGGGGAAGGCAGCAGGCTGAGGAAGAATTTGAGGTTCTGCGCGACCGTCAACCGGAAATAGAACGACCGCTCCTCCGGCCCCACATAGACGACCTTCCCCTTGATCTTCTCCTCGTGCTTCGGCAGGCGGTGCCCCAGCACCTCCACCGTCCCGCCGTCGGCGTACAGGGCCCCGGCGACGATTTTCAGCAGAGTGGTCTTCCCGGCGCCGTTGCGCCCCTTCAGGCCGACGATCTCGCCCGGCTCCACCCGCAGGGAGACGCCCTGGAGGGCGCGGACCTCGGGGGAGGGGGGATGGAGGAGGTTCCAACCACCCCGGCGGGGGAAGGTCTTGGAGACGGAGTCCAGGAGGACGGCCGTCATAGCCCCCGGCGTTGGCGGTATCCCCTCAGGACGGGTTCCAGCTTCGCGAGCGTGGCCGCCGGCACCTGGTCGAGCCGGGTGACGACGGCGGCGTCGAGGGCGGTGGCGCAGGGGCAGGTGCGGGTCCCCGGCAGGGCTTTGACGATCTCCCGCAGGATCGCCTGGGAGAGGCGGACGTTGGCGGCGAGGACCTCCAGGATGGTGGCGGTAGTGACGTTCTCCTCCTCGGCGTGCCAGCAGTCGTAGTCGGTGACCATGGCCAGGGTGGCATAGCACAGTTCGGCCTCGCGCGCCAGGCGGGCCTCCTGCAGGTTGGTCATCCCGATGACGTCCACCCCCCACGAGCGGTAGAGGAACGACTCCGCCCGGGTGGAGAATTGCGGCCCCTCCATGCAGAGGTAGGTGCCGTTGAGGTGGGCCTGCGCCCCGGCCGCTTGCGCGGCTTTGAACGCGACGGTTTGGAGCTCGGGGCAGACGGGATTGGCGAGGGAGACATGGCCGACGATGCCGTGGCCGAAGAAGGTGTCGGCCCGGTGGCGCGTGCGGTCGATGAACTGGTCGGGCACCACCACATGCGTCGGCTTGAGGTGGTCCTTCATGCTCCCCACGGCGGAGACCGAGACGACCCGGTCGCACCCCAGGGCCTTGAGCCCCCACAGGTTGGCGCGGAAATTGATCTCGGTGGGGAGGATGGTGTGCCCCCGGCCGTGCCGCGAGAGAAACGCCACCTCCCGCCCCTCCAGATCGCCGAGGATGAAGGCGTCGGAGGGCTCGCCGAACGGCGTCTTCATCCGCTCCTCGCGCAGGACCCGGAGGGCCTCCATCCGGTAGAGGCCGCTGCCGCCGATAATGCCGATCACCGCAGGGCGTCCTGGATCCGGCAGGCCACTTCGAGGGCGCGGGCCCCCTTGTCGCCGTCCACGCGGGGAGGCACCCTTCCCTCGATCGCGCCGACGAAGTCGGCCAGCTCGGCCCGCAGGGGCTCCTGCTGGCGCACCTCCACCTTCCGCTCCGCCACCTTGGGGGCCCCCCCTCCGGTCTCGAGGGCGAAGGCCTTGACCGACTTGTCGGCGTAGTCCACGGAGAAGTAGGCGCGCGGTTCGAAGATGCGCAGTTTGCGGACCCGCTCCAAACTGATGCGGGAGGCGGTGAGGTTGGCCACCACGCCGTTGGCGAACTCCAGGCGGGCGTTGGCGATGTCCACCTTGGGGGAGAGGACCGGGACGCCGGAGGCGCGCACCTCGCGCACCTCGGACCGCGCCAGGTCCTGGACGATCTGGATGTCGTGGATCATGAGGTCGAGGATGACGTCCACGTCGAGGGAGCGCGGAGTGAAGACGGCCAGGCGCTCGACGGTGATGTAGCGCGGCTCCTGGACGAGGGGGAGGACCGCCTCCACGGCGGGGTTGTGCCGCTCGATGTGTCCCACGGCCAGCACCAGCCCCTTCGCCCGGCACGCCTCCGTCATCCGGCGGGCCTCGTCCATGGAAAAAGCGATGGGTTTCTCCACGAGCACGTGCTTCCCGGCGGCCGCCGCCCGCTCGACCACCGCGCGGTGGTGGATGGTGGGGACGGCCACGATGACGGCGTCGCACGCCTCCAGCAGGGCGTCCAGCGAGGGGTGCGCCGGGACGCCGAATTGCCCGGCGACCTCCCGGGCGCGCTCGGCGTTTTGGTCGAAGATCCCCGCGAAGGCGGCCCCCTCGAACCCCGCGAGGACGCGGGTGTGGTGGTAGCCGAAGACCCCCGTGCCGACCACGCCGACCCGCGTCATCGGGCCACCACGCCGCGCTTGGCGGTCCGGACGAACTCGATGAAGTAGCGGGTGTGCTCGTCCATGACCACCTCCTCCTCCGCCTTTCGGATGGCCGCGTCCCGCAGGAGAGGGGTCTGGAAGAGGATGCGGAAGAGCTTCCGCAGGTTCTCGATGGTGGCCTCGGGGAAGTTCTTCCGCTTGAGGCCGATGGTGTTGATCCCGTAGGCGCGGGCCGGCCGCGCCCCCGTGGTCCGGACATAGGGGAGGACGTCCTGGGTGGCCGCCGTGAACCCGCCCATGAAGGCGTAGCGCCCCACGCGGCAGAACTGGTGGACGGCGGAGAAGGCGCCGATGTTGGCCCAGTCGTCCACCTCCACGTGGCCCGCCAGTGTCCCGGCGTTGGCGAAGATGCAGTGGTTTCCGACATGGCAGTCGTGGGCCACGTGGGCATACGCCATGAACATGTTGTCATTGCCGATCGTCGTGTGGCCGCCGCCGCCCGGAGTGCCCCGATGGAAGGTGGCGTATTCGCGGATGAGATTGCGGTCCCCGAGGGTCAGCCGGGTGGATTCGCCCTTGTATTTGAGGTCCTGGGGCGGGAACCCGATGTTGGAGGGGCCGTAGATGGTGTTGTCCTCGCCGATCTCCGTGAGGCGTTCCACCTGGACGTGGGCGACCAGAGTGGTGCCGCGCTTGATGGTCACCGCGGGGCCGATGATGCAGTAGGGGCCGATCGTGACCTCATCGTGCAGGACGGCCGAGGGATCGACGATGGCGGTGGGGTGGATGCGGGCGCTCATCGGTTCACCATCACGGAGGTGAGCTCGGCCTCGGCGCAGACGGCGCCGTCCACCTTGGCCTCGCCCCACAGCTTGCAGGTGGTGGAGCGCTTGTGGAGGATCTTGATCTCGAAGAGGATCTGGTCGCCGGGGACGATCGGCTTGCGGAAGCGGGCCCGGTCGATCCCCATGAAGTAGACCAGCTTCGACTCGCGGTCGTCCGCCTCGCCCAGGAGGAGGCAGCCGCCCACCTGGGCCATCGCCTCCAGGATGAGGACCCCCGGCATGATGGGCTTGCCGGGGAAGTGCCCCTGGAAGAAGGGCTCGTTGATGGTGACGTTCTTGAGGCCCACCACCCGCTCGGGCCCCGCCTCCAGGATGCGGTCCACCAGGAGGAAGGGGTAGCGGTGGGGGAGGTTCTGCAGGATGGCTTGGATGTCCATCATTCCGGTTCTCCTTTACGCAGCTTGTGGATGAACTCCGGCAGGCGGGCCAGGGCCGCCTGCTCCTTGAGCCAGACGCGGTGGTCGCGGCCCGGAAAGCCCGACACCATGGCGCCGTCGGGGGTGTCCTTGGCCACGCCGGTCTTGGCGGTGACGGTGACCCGGTCGCCGATGGTGATGTGCCCGACCGCCCCCGACTGCCCCGCGAAGACGGCCCGCTCGCCGATGACCGTGGAGCCGGCGATGCCGACCTGCCCCACAAGGACCGAGTGGCGGCCCACCCGGACGTTGTGGGCGATCATCACCAGGTCGTCGATCTTGGTGCCGTCCCCGATGGTGGTGGGGGAAAGGGTGCCGGCGTCGACGCAGGCGTTGGCGCCGATCTCGACGTCGTCCCCCAGCACAACGCCCCCCACCTGGGGGATCTTGTGGTACCGCCCCTCGTGGAAGGCGAAGCCGAACCCGTCGGCCCCCAGCACCGCGCCGCCGTGGATGACGCACCGCCGCCCGACCCTCACGCGGGGGTAGAGGACGGCGTTGGGGAAGACCACCGTGTCGTCGCCGACCGCCGCGTCGCGCATGATGACGGCGCCGGAGTGGACCGTCACCCGCTCCCCGAGGACCGTCCGCGGCCCGACGACGGCGCCGGGATGGACGCGGGCGGAGGGGGGGACTACGGCCGAGGCCGCGACCGGTCCGGCCTCCGGCGGGTCGTCCGGCTCGGGGTGGAAGCGCCGGATGAGGATGGAGAGGGCGAAGTAGGGGTCGGGGTGCCGGAGGCAGTGGCGGCCCGGGAGGGCGGTCTTCTCGTCGGCGAGGAAGGCCCGCGCGGGGCAGGCCCCGGCCCGGGCCGCGTACTTGGCGGAGGTGAGGAAGGCGAGGTCCCCCTCGCCCGCCTCGTCCACGGGCCTCAGCCGCTCCACCCGCCACTCCCCGTCGCCCTCGACCCGGCCGCCGGTCAGCCGGGCCAGCTCCGCCAGGGTGGGCATGGCGCCTACTTCTTGTCGGTTTTGGGCGCCGGCAGGTTGACCTGCGAGTTGAACCGCTTCAGGATCTCGTCGGTGACGTCCACCGATTCGTCGGCGTAGACCAGGCCGCTGTTGAACTTGTTGAAGATGAGGGCGAAGCCCATTTCCTTGCCCATCTGGTTGATGATGGGAAAGATCTTGTCCTCCAGCTTCTTCAGCTCCTCGTCACGGGCGTCCTTCAGCTCGCGCTCGGTGTCGTCCTTGAAGCGCTTGTAGGCGATCTGCCGGTCCTCGGCCAGCTTCTGGAGGTCCTTCATCTTCTGCTCGGAGAGGACGAACTTCTGGTCCTCCATCTGCTTCTGCAGGTCCAGGAGGGACTTCTCGTACTGCTTGGCCTCCTCGACCTTCTTCTCCTGGAGCTTCTTGAGCTTCAGGAAGGCCTCCTTGCCGGCGGCGGACTCGGAGACCACCCGCTCCACGTCGATGACGCCGAACTTGGCCGAAGGCGCCTGGGCCGCGGCCAGGGCGGGGACGAGCAGGGGAAGGGCCAGGATCAGGACCGGAACACGCTTCATGACTGCCTCCTCGGGGGTAATGGATACTGCCGATTTAACGCGGTATCATACCATAATTTAATGGGGTTCAGCACCGAGCCCCGAGGGTGCCGGGAAGGTATTGAAACCCGGCGTTTGGGAGCGTATAATAAGATTTCAACGAAGAGGGCGCAATGCTTATCCTTGGGAAAAAGAAGATCCAGGAACTCGAAGAAGAGATCCGATCCCTGCAGGCCCGGCTGAAAGAGCAGAACGAGCTGCACGCCGCCCGGCTGAAGGAGGGGGAGGAACGGGAAGCGGCCCTGCGGGCCGAGGCGGAAGCCCGGGCGGGGGAGCGGGACCAGCGCATCGCGCGGCTGGAGCGGGAGCTCAAGCGCGCCGAGGCCGAGCAGGAGGCTCTGCGCAAGTGGGCCGAGCGCCAGCTCCGCCTGGCCTTCGACGAGCTGAAGGAGGTCTGGGCGGCCCTCAAGCTCCCCGTGGAGTACGAGGAGTGCCGCGAACCCCTGCCCGATAAGAAGCGCGAACGGCTGGCCGCCCTGGTGGAGCGGCTCGAGGCGTGGATGCAGCACCTCCGGTTCGACATCGGGGAGAGCCACCTCTATTTCGGCCTCTGGCACCGCCTCCTGGGCAGCCCGAAGGAGGCCTGCAAGCACCTCGAGATCGCCGCCGGGAAGGCGGTGGGCGACCACGTGTGGCGCATGCTGGGGGACTGCTGCATGGAGCTCAACCGCCCCGAGAAGGCCGAGGAGGCCTACGCCCACTGCATCCGCGACCCCAAGGTCCCCCCGTACGTCCTCCTCAACTTCGCCAAGTCCTCCCTCAAGCGGCGCAACTACGCCGACGCCGTCGAGACGCTGGAGCGCCTCATCGCCTCCCACCCGAAGGAGCTGGAGCACTACACCCTCGCCGCCTACGCGATGGGGATGGCCCGGCAATACGACAAGGCCGTCACCCTTTCCCAGAAGGCGCAGGAGATCTTCCCCGACCGGCCCGAGGTCTTCGCCAAGATGATCATCCCCCTGGCCCGCATCGGGAGGATGAACGACGCCCGTCTGGCCTTCGAACGCGCCCTCAAGCTGGACGAGAAGTTTGCCGAGGCCTACTTCGCCTTCGGAGTTGCCCACTTGGACAAGGACGAGGCCCGGGCCAAGGAGTATCTGGAGAAGGCCATCGCCCTGGACGAGGCCTACGCCGAGGCCCACTTCTGCATGGGGACCCTCTACAACCAGCAGGAGAATTACAAGGCCGCCCTCAAGCACCTCAAGACCGCGGTCAAGCTGAACCCGGAGTATGGCGAGGCGTGGTATGCGATGAAAACGGCATACGAAGGGCTGCGCGACTTCGACAAGGCCATCGCCGCGCTCAAAAAGGCCACGGCCATCCTGCCGAACTACAAGCTCTGATCCGAGGCAGAGGGCTGAAGGCGGAGGGGCGGAGGAATTGAAGGGATGAATCGGATGGGCATGAACGGGACCATGCCGACCGGATGGCCGTCCTTGAAGGCCGCGCGGACCCTCCTGGCCCTACTCCTCCCCCTTGCCACGGCGGGCGGGTCCGCCCAAGCGCAGGTCCCACGGCCGGCGGGAGATCCATCGCTGGACCCCCTATCCCCCCGCGCGGGGGAGTTCCTCGACACGGACCTGGCCGCTCTGCGCAGGAAGGCCGAGGTGGCCCTGGCGGCGGGGGATCCCCGCTCCGCGGCGGCGGCCTACCTTGCCCTCCTCCAGCGCGACATCCGGGACCCCGACGCCCTCTACGCTCTGGCGGGCTGCTACGGCCGAATGGGCGACGCGCCAAAGGCGGCGAAATTCCTGGTCAAGGCGGTGGAGGCGGGACTCGAGGACGCGGGCCGGGCCCGCCGGGACCCCGCCTTCGACCGCGTCAGGGACAAGGCCCCCTTCGCCCTGGCCCTGGATGCCGCGGAGGCCCGCGGGCGTGCCTTGGATCTCGGCCGCGGCGAGGTGGTCTGGGTGGAAGCCGCGGCGAGGTTCCCCTTCCTGGTCAAGGCCCCCGGCGCCCCCGGGGAGGGCGCCCTCCCGGTGGTGATCGCCCTCCACGGCTACGCCAGCCGGCCGGAGAGCATGACGGCCCTGTGGGACGCCGTCCCGGGCGCGCGGTTCGTCATGGCCGCCCCCCAGGCCCCGTATCTTGTGGCGGGCGGGAGGCGGGCGGCGTTCTCGTGGACGCCCGCCGGCCCCGGCGTCACCCCCGAGGAGGAAGGGCGGGGATGGACCGCCGCGGAGGGGCGCGTGGCGGCCGCGGCCCGAGAAGCGGCCCGGCGGCACGGCGCCGGGAAGGTGTTCCTGATGGGGTTCTCGCAGGGGGCCGGCCTCGCCCTGTCGGTCGCGGTCCGGAACCCGGCGCTCGCCGCCGGCGTCCTCTGCTTCGGCGGCCGGTTCCCGGCGGAGCGGCTGGACAGAGCCGCCGCGGAGCGGGCGGGGGGGCTCCGGGTCCTCGTCGCCCACGGGACGCGGGACGCCGTCGTTCCCCCCGCCGAGGGGGAGCGGATGTGGTCGGCCCTGAAGGGAAGGGGCTGCGACGCGACGCTCCTCTGGTTCGATGGAGGGCACGAGATCACCGGGGAGGCCTGGCGCGCGGCCCTGGAGTGGATGGGCGCCCTCCCCGCTGGCGGACCGCCGCCCTCCGGCTTACAATAAAGTATGGGAGGTTCACCGGTGTCCCTTCGTCGATGGCGCTCCATCCTGCCCCTGGCGGGGCTCCTGGCCGCGGCCTGCTCCTCCACCCGCATCGAACCCCTGGTCGCCCCCCCGGCGGACGCCAAGCCGTGCCGACGGGTGCTCCTGGCCCCCCTCCTCGGGGATCCGGCGCGGGAGGGCAAGATGGAAGAGGCGTACCGGCTCGCCCTCCAGGGCCGGCCCGTGGAGGTTCTCCGCGCCTCCGAGGTGCTCCCCGCGGGGCTCGGGGAGGAGGCCTTCTTCGACCTGATGGCCAAAAACGGCGTGGACGGGGTCCTGGTCCTGCGGCTCGCCGCCGCGGGGACGATGCCGGGGGCGGTGGGGGACTACCATGCCGGGAAGGACGTCGAGACCCACCCGAACTCCTGCGACGCCAAGATCCCCAAGTGGACCTACGACAAGCCGGGGGAAGGGCTCCACGAGGAGGACCTCTCCATGCCCTGGCTCGATATGACGGTCGCGCTCGTCGACCCCGCCACCCGCGAGCCGGCGTGGTCGGTCCGGACCCGGACCCAGGGGACTCAGGGGACCCCCTTCGGCCGGCTGGCGCGGACGCAGGCCGACGAGGTGGTGAAGCGGCTGGCGAGGGACGGCATGCTGGCCCCGGCGCGCTGAGCGGGGGCGCGCCCCGAACCGCCGGGGGCTTCCCGGCAGGAAGGATGGAGGCGATGGAACATCCCGGCACCGGTTTTCGGCGGGCGGGGCTGATCGGCTTCGCCGCGCTCCTGTTGTCCACCGGGCTGTCCGCCCAGCGGCTCCAGCCCTCGGATTTCGCCTACCTGGGGGCGTTCCGGCTCCCCGAGGTGTCGACGGCCCCCCCTGCGGTCTGGGATTGGGCGGGCCAGGCGATGACCTACTATCCCGGCGGGGACCCCTCCGGTGGGGGGGACGGCTTTCCGGGTTCACTGTTTGCCACCGGCCTCGACACCGAGAACTGGGTGTGCGAGTTCTCCATCCCGGCGCCGTCCCTCTCCCGGGACATCGGGGCATTGCCCGTCGCGACGGTGATCCAGCCCTTCGCCGACGTCAGCGGGTGCCTGTTCTCCGCCCACAACGAACAGCCGAGGGTGGGCGTGGAATACCTGCCGGCCGGCCCCGGCCGGCCGGCGGGGCGCCTGTATCTCGCGTGGGGCCAGCACTTCCAGTTCGATCCGGGGGTGAACATCCTGCCCACCCACGCCTGGTGCGGCCTCGCCCTGGCCGGTCCCGGAACGCGGGGGCCGTGGCGGGTGGGGACCCAGGCGGAGAACTACGCCGGCTTCTCGTACCGGACGAACGACTACCTCTTCGCCATCCCCGACGCCTGGGCCGGGGCGCACACGGGAGGCCGCACGCCGCCGAGCCGGACCGCCCTGCGGATCCGGGCGAGCCCCGGACCCGCCGCCGCTACGGGACGTGGGGAGGGCCGAATCGGGCCGCGCACACGGCCCCACCGCTTCAATTATCTATTGGGATGAAAACGATTGATACACCGCGTCTCCGGTCCGGTTGTCCACGGTGGAGAGGTAGGCGGTGTAGGTGGCCCCCTCGGGGCCGGTGATCTTCACGGTGTATCCGTCCCCGGAAGTTTCAAAGAATGAGGAAAGGACTCCGTTCAACTGCTGAATGTCAATAGGCGTACACTTTTACGAGGAGTAGAGGCGTGTACTTTTACGAGG